>JBBRPL010000014.1:0-95342 GCA_038228205.1 Chthoniobacterales bacterium | reverse complement strand
GGCCTGCTGCAACTGGCCAAGCGTATGGCTCGCGGCTTTCGTTCCTTCCGCAACTTCCGCCTCATGGCCCTGCTCAAAGCTGGCCGCCTCCAACTTCACCTGCCGGCCCTTTCACCCACTTAAAACAGCGAAGAGGCGAAAAACCCGTCCCGCTCTCGCCGGGGCCATCAGATCGCGACCTGGCCGTCGAACACGAAATCCGCCGGACCCGTGAGGGTGACGTCGCGGTAGATCGCGCCGTCCTGGCGGAAGCCGATCTCGAGAGTGTCGCCGCCGCGCACTTTGACCGCGACAGGGGAAGAGGCGCCGCTCAATTCATGAAATAGGATCGCGCATGCCACCATGCCGGTTCCACAGGCCAGCGTTTCGTCTTCGACCCCGCGTTCGTAGGTGCGAATGGCGATCGTTTGGGGACCGACCTTCTGGACGAAATTCGCATTCGTCCCCTTGGGGGCGAAGTGGGAGTGATAGCGCAGGCCCGCTCCGAGTTTCCGGACGTCCACCGCTTCGAGATGTTCCGCGAACACGACGGCATGCGGGACGCCGGTATTGAGCGAATGGACGGTCAGCTTTTCGCCGGCCACGTCGAGCACTTCGTTGAGCTTCAGGGAATGGGGTTCGCTCATCTGGATGCGCACGTTTTGCCCGAGGAACTGCGCGGTGATGACGCCGGCCTGCGTCTCGAAAGTGATCTCGCCTGTCTGGCCGGTCACGCGTTGGGCGAAGCGCCCGAAGCAGCGCGCGCCATTGCCGCACATCTCGGCTTCTCCGCCGTCGGCGTTGTAGTAGCGCATGCGAAAGTTCGCGCCGTTTTGGGCGGGCTCGACGACCAGGACGCCATCGGCGCCCACGCCGCGATGGCGGTCGCAAAGCCGGGCGATCTGGCTCTTGTCCAGGGCCAGCTTTCCGTCGCGATTGTCGAGCATCACGAAGTCATTTCCGGCGCCGTTCATCTTGGTAAAAGTCAACATAGGGAGGGTTTGTTTAGCACCGGGCGGCGGTCGCTGCAAATCGCATGGAAGCAATTTAAGCGCAGAGGCGCAGGGAGAGGGGATCGGAAATCGCACCTCAACCATCCTCCCTGGTGTCATTCGGTAATGTGATGGTTGGCCGTGAAGGGCCGTGCGCTTTCTCCCGCGTTCCGCTACATAATCATTCGCATGTCCCGCCTCCACTTTTTCGTCCCCTTCTTCGCCCTTGGCCTGCGCCTTCTTGCCGCCGATCCCGAGGTGCATACGTTCTCGATTGTAGCCTTTGACCCGGCCACCGGTGATCTCGGTGTCGCGGTCGAGAGCAAATATTTTGGCGTCGGGAGCGTGGTGCCGTGGGCCAAGGCGGGTGTCGGGGCGGTGGCCACCCAGGCGCAGGTCAAGGTGGGCTTTGGGCCGGAAGGATTGCGACTGATGGAAGGGGGTAAATCGGCGCGCGAAGCGCTCGATGCGGTGCTCGCGGCTGATCCGAGCCGCGAGGTGCGGCAGATCGGGATGGTCGATGCCCAGGGCCGGCCCGCCGCGCACACCGGAGCCGAGTGCATGGCTTGGGCGGGGCATCGTACGGGTCCGCACTTCACGGTGCAGGGCAATCTGCTCGCGGGGGAGACCGTGGTTCCCGCGATGGCCGAGGCTTACGAGCGCGCGCAAAAAGTGGAAGGTTCTGAACTGGCCGACTGGCTCCTCGCGGCGCTTCAGGCGGCCCAGGCCGAGGGTGGCGATAAACGCGGGCAGCAAAGCGCGGCCATGCTGGTCGTTCGTGCCAATGGAGGCCCGGGAAGGGATAACGACCGCTACATCGATTTGCGGGTCGAGGATCATCCCACGCCGATCGTCGAACTCGGCCGGCTCCTTGAACTCCACAAGACTTTCTATCCCCACAATCACAGCACGAAGCCCAGCCGCTGAATTTCTTTAAGTCGCTGCGAAATCAGGATCGGGCCCGCGAATCACACGAATGAAGAATGGTCGGATCCGTGTGTTTTGCGTGATTCGCGGGCGCTTTGCATACAGTCTCGGAGGATGAATGAAAATGCCTGGTGCGCCGTGGACCGTTATATTTGCGACCATTTGCTCGTGCCCGATTCCGCACTCGATGCCGCACTGGCCGCCAGCACTGCGGCCGGATTGCCTGAAATCAACGTCACTCCCAACCGCGGAATACTTTCAGTGGGGTCTCAAGCTCGCGCACCCCGGGAGTCTGATCATTGCGGATAACGTCGTGCGGCAGGGGGCGGTGGTGGACGCGACGAGCAGCGATCCCAATGTGCAGGGCGTGCGCCGGTTCTATGATTTGGTGGCCACGGAGCGTCGAGTCACGGCGACGGCCATCCAGACGGTGGGCAGCAAGGGGCATGACGGCCTTGCGGTCGCGTTGGTGACGGGGTGAACTCTTAGGATTCCACGCGTCGCTCGTCTAGGGGGAAGCATGGGGGGAGTCGAAGCCTCCAATCTCTGTGGGTTCTCGCGCGGAGCCACTGCGAAGACCTCCAAAGATGCAATGCCCGCTGAAGGTGACGCATCTGCGCGACGCGGCGGGGGGCGCTTACACGAAAAGCTTCGCGATCGGCGTGCCTTTGTCGGTGATGGGCACCGGGCGTTCGCCGTCCATGAGGTTCTTGCTCGGGTTTACGCCCATGGCGGCGCAGATTGTGGCGAAGAGGTCGGGCACGCCGCACGGTTCGTCGACGATATTCATCGCGAGTTCGTCGGTGGTGCCGGCGCATTGCCCGGTGCGCAGTCCGCCGCCCGCGAGGACGACGCTAAAGGACTTGCCATGGTGCCCGCGGCCGCCGCCGCTGTCGAAGTGCGCCGGACGGCCAAATTCACCCGCGATGACGATGAGGGTCTTGTCGAGGAGGGCGTTGTCTTTTAGATCGGTGATCAATGTGGAAACGCTGGTGTCGAGGCCGCGAATGAGCTGATGGAGCTGTTTCTGTGCGGCGTTGTGGCTGTCCCACCCGGCGCCGTTGACGAAGTTCATGTTGAAGCCGACTTCGAGGAAGCGGACCCCACGTTGGACGAGACGCCGCGCGAGGAGGCAGCGCTGTCCGAACTCATCGCCATAGGCGGCGCGCAGAGGGGCGGGTTCCTTGGCGAGGTCGAAGGCCTTCATGAAGTCGCCGCCTTGCAGGCGGAAACCTTCGTCGATGGCGGCATCGTAATCACGCGGAGCGGTGTCGGTGACCCGTTCACGGAATTCCTGGCGGACCGTGGCGAGGAGGCTCTCGCGGCGGGCCGCGCGTTCGGGAGAGACATCGGGCGGGAGCGACAGGCCGGCGGGACCGGAGGTGGTATCGGTGAGATAGACGTAACCCGCCTTGGGGCCGAGAAAGCCCGGGCCGCGCGTGGCGCTGGGGTAGCCCATGACGATATACGCGGGGACGCCTTCCGCCGTGGCCTTGCGCTCGTGGGCGATGATCGATCCGATCGAGGGATAGACGACGCTGCCGCTGGGCGGCCGGCCGGTGTGCATGCGATTGGTCGCCGCGGCGTGCTCGTCGATGACGTTGTGATTGACCGTGCGGACGGGCACGAGGTGCTCGGCCATTTTGGCGAGACGCGGGAGATGTTCGCAAAATTTCGCGTCGGGAATGGCGGTATCGATGATGTCGTAGTAGCAGCCCGCGACTTTCTTACCGTCACCCTTCGTGGGCTTGGCGTCGAAGGTGTCGATCTGTGACATGCCGCCGCCGAGCCAGATGAAGATGCAATGCTCGGCCTTGCCCATGGGGAAGGCGGGGGTGATGGCGTTCGCGCTCGCGAAGCGCGGAAGGGTGAGGGCGCCGGCGGCGAGTGACGCGCGGGTGAGGAAGTCGCGACGAGTGAGGTTTGGATTCATCGGAGATGGGAGATCGGAGATCGAAAAAGGGCTATGGGACGTAGGTGTATTCAGGCGTGAGCATGAGGGCCCAGACGGCGTCTTCCATGCGTTCGCGCCACGCGGCGGCGAGGCGGGGCGTGGGCGGGTCGCCGGCTCGAACGAGTCGCTCGCGCTCGTAAACAATCGGTGTAGAGGCAGCGTTGAGGTGATTGCTCCACATGGCGAACTTTGTGACGCGCGGCTTCTTCGCCGTCAGGCCGCTCGGCACGGCGAGGAGGCGATCTGCGTAACCCGGCGTGAGAGCGGCGGTGAAAGCGGCGCGTTCTTTCGCGCTCGGCGTGCGGGTGAGGACGCGCTGGTAGAGCTGGGTGATGAGGTCCTCGAGCGACTGCTCGCGGAGAGACATGGCGGTGAAGGCGCTGTCATCGCTCAGCCGGGTGATGCGTTCGCCGAGGATGCCATTGGCGAGAAGGGCGGGCTGGATCACGTTGGGCGCCTCGTCGCGGATGGTCTTCGGCTCCGCGCGCGAGTCGCGCCAGCCGAAATTGGTGAGCACATCGGTGAAGGGCTGGGCCGTCGGTTTGCCGAGTGAAGGACGATCGCGCTCGTTGCTGAGGCCGACGAACTCCCACGCGCGCCGGGGCGTGCCGAGATTCAGGAAGTCCCGGTAAGGGCGGTGGCCATCGAGGTCGAAGTTGAGTTCCTCGCATTCGAAGTCCTTGCCGGCGATCTGGAAGAGCGAATCGACGAGCTGTTCGGCGGTGAGCCGGCGGCGGGCCTGCGCCTGGAAGAGACGGGCGTCGGGCTTGGCGGCGTGTGAACCGACGTCCGTGACGATGCGTTGGTAGGCCTCGGAATTCATGATCAGCCGGGCCGCGTGCTTCAGATCGTAATCGTGGGCGATGAGTTCCCGCCCGAGCCAGGTGAGCAATTCCGGATGGGAGGGATGCGCGTCCTGCCAATCGTCAACGGGATCGACGAGACCGAAGCCGAAGAGGCGTTTCCACAGGCGGTTGGCGACGACCTGCGGGAAGCGTTCGTTGCGCGGGTCGGTGAGGATGGCGGCGAGATGTTCGCGCGAGTCCTCGGGATTGCGCAGGACGCCGGGCAGCGGATCGGACTTGAGGCTGGCGAAGGGCCAATGCGCGTCGATGTTTTGTCCCGGTTTGAGCGAGACGACGACGTGGCTGTTGGGATTGAGCCCCTGGGTGAGACTGGAGATGGGCACTTTCACCGGCGCCCGCCCGAGCATGGCCGAAATGGCAAAGAGATCTTCCTGATTGAACGGGTGATTCGGCGCGTCGTGACAGCGCGCGCATTTCATCTCCATGCCGAGAAAAGCGGAGGAGAGGATCTGCGCCTTGTTGGCCATGGGGAGATCGTTTTGCGAAGCCAGCCCGAAGCCGGCCGTGCCGCCGCCGCGTCCGCTGCCTTCCATGCCGACGAGCGCGGTGACGAAACGGTCCATGGACCAGTTGTCGCGCAGCGCATCGTAGAGGAAAAAGCGGAAGGGGCCGGTGTTGTTGAGCGTGGCTTTGAGGAGCCCGGGGTTTTCCGCGAGCACGTCCTGCCAGTACGGCACCCATTGGTCCGCCCAGCGCGGGTCGGCGAGCAGGCGATCGATGGCCCGGGCGCGCTTGTCTTTGCCGGAGTCGGCGAGCAAGGCGGTAAGTTCGGCTGGTGTCGGGAGGAGGCCGATCGTGTCGAGCGTCGCGCGGCGCAGGAAGGCGGCGTCGTCCACGAGTGCGGCGGGTTCGACCCCGGCCTTTTCCAGCTTCGCGCCGATGAAGCGGTCGATGGGGGATCGGAGATCGGAGTTCGTGGATCGCAGGTCGGGGATCGAGAGCGCGGGCATTTGCGCCGCTTCGGCGCGGGCGAGATCGTGGCGCATCTTCCAATAGGCGCTCTCCTCGGCGGAGACCCGGTGCTCGCTGGCGAGCTGGGCGATGAGGGCCTTTTGCTCGTAGGCGTAGTGTTTCCAACCGTCCTCGGTCAGATCGATGATGTCCTGGCCTGGGGTCAGCAGCCGGAAAGGTGCGTTCCCGGTCGAGACGGCAACGAAGGGCTGGCCTGGATCGGGGCGCAGGCCCTTGCCTCCGAGGAACATCTCAAAACAAAAGACGTGGGGCTTGCCGTCACTGGTGAACTGACCAATCGCCTCACAGTGGCCCGGGCGGAGCAACGTCATCTCCTTCACGAGTTGAAGTTCGAGCTGGTCGGGTATCGCTTCGGCGTCGGAGGCGAGGGTGGGCCCGGCCGGCTTCGGGAAGAATGGGGTGACGGCGACGGCGGCTTGGTCGATGAAAAGTCGCCCGCCGCGCATGGTGCGGATCAGCAGGTGATGCTCGCCCGGCGGTAGGGTGATCGCCGCGGAGAAGCGGAGCAGAAAGGGAAACGAGCGATCGCGCCGCACGCCGGCTGGAGAGTATTTCGAAATGATGTCGACCAGACCGAAGGCGGGTTGCTCCCACGAATCCGTTCGGGTGGCCGGGACGTTGCCCCACGAGGGATCTGCCCCGACGCCGCCTTTGGCGGGGTCGGAGTCGTTGACCGTCCAGGCGCCGACGGGCTTGTCGGCCTCGTTCACACCGTGCTCGAGGACTTCGACGCGGACGAGACCCTTGGGAAGATCTTCGATTTTGATGGCCGGGGCGACGTTGACGATCGGCTTCGGCAAAGCGCCGCTGCTGCGCTCCCGGATCGCCTCGGGCTTGAGCGCGGTGCGGTAGATGGCCACTTCATCGAGCCGTCCGCGCAGGCTGGAAGACGCCGCGCCGCCTTGCGCTGTCCCGATCCACACTTCGTCGTTGTCGACCCATGGGCCGAGTTCCGTCGCGCCGCCCATGTCCCATGCGCCGTCAGCCGTGGCGCCATCCAGGTAGCCGCGGATGGTGTCGGGCTGGCCGAACGTGTAACTGACCGCGACGTGATGCCAGCTC
Organism: Chthoniobacterales bacterium; assembly: GCA_038228205.1. GTDB lineage: Bacteria > Verrucomicrobiota > Verrucomicrobiia > Chthoniobacterales > Chthoniobacteraceae > Chthoniobacter. The sequence goes on along the minus strand of JBBRPL010000014.1, from coordinate 88,590 downwards.
TGGCCGGGCAGGAAGCCGGTGCTCGTGGTCCAGCGATGCCAGAATTCGTCGCCTTTCGAAGTGGCGTCGCGCTCATCGCGGAACACGAAGCTGACGCGCGCCGTGCCGTCCTCCTCGCGCAAGCGGAGGCCCCAGTTCTGATTATGGGCCGGCATGCCGGCGCGCCCGGTGCGGCCTTTGCCGATAATGTAGGCGTTTTGCCCGCGGCCAAGTCCGTCGCATTGCACCCAGGCCTCGAGCGTGATGGTGTCGCCCTTCTTGAAGACGAATTTGCTGTCCGTGCCGGGATCGGGGATGCGCAGGCTCGCTCCGGGTTGGCTGAGGACGATGGCGTGATTGCCCTCGCCGAAGGCGGGGAACTGAGGTGGACGGGGTCCTTCCCCCAATTGCGCGCCTCCCTGGAGCAGCGGTTCGGTGGAAGTGGGGTTGGCGCTCCAATGGCCCACAGGTTCGTCCCGGGCGATGAGGTCGTCGTACGGTGCGCTGAGGACCGGAGTGGCGAGGGCAAACAGGAGGGGGAGAAGACTGAGGCGGTTCACGGGGAGGGAGAGTGCCTTAGTATAACCCGTAATGCACGCCGGCAGGTGGGGGATTTTGCGATAACACTTTCGGGTGAGTGGGGGATTCTCCTCTCCGCGCCCTGGCGTTTAGTCCAAATGGAGGAACCCGCGGCGGAATGCTTCGGTGGCGGCTTGGGCGCGGTCGCTCACGCCGAGCTTCGTCAGGATGTTGCTCACGTGCCGCTTGACGGTGTCTTCGGCGATGTGCAGGGCGGAGCCGATTTCCTTGTTGCTCTTGCCTGCGCTGATCAGTTGCAACACTTCGATTTCGCGTTCGCTGATGTCCGGGCCGGCGACCCGCTCGGCGAGGCGCCGGGCCAGCTCGGGCGGCAGGTAGCGTTCGCCGGCCGCCACCGCGCGCAGGGCCGCCAGGAGTTCTTCGCGCGGCGCCGACTTCAGAAGGTAGCCGCGGGCTCCGGCCTGCACGGCACGGTATACATCCTCCTCGCCATCGAACGTGGTGTAGATGAGGACGCGAGCTTCCGGTGCCTGGGCGCGGAGGGTGGTGGTGGTTTCGATGCCGTTCCCGCCGCGCATCCTCAAGTCCATCAGGACGACATCGGGCGCGCATTTCCCGTAGAGCGCGAGGGCCTGTGCACCGCTTTCCGCCTCGCCGACGACCGCCAGATCCTCCTCCATGCCGAGCGACGCCACCAGGCCGCTGCGAACGACATGATGATCGTCGACAACGAGGATGCGGGTGATTTTGCCTTTGCTCACGATGGGGGGAGAGGAACGGTGGCTTCGAGCGTGGCGCCCGCGCCGGGCTGGCTGCGCAATTCGAAGCGACCGCCCAACTTCTGCACGCGTTCGCGGATGCCGATCAATCCGAAATGTCCCGGTTTGGTCCCGTCGCGCTCGACGTCGAAGCCGTGACCATCGTCGGTCACGCGCAGTCGCACTTCGGCCGGCGCGAAGGCGAGTGCGATTTCGATGCGATGCGCCTGGCCGTGTTTCACGGCATTGGTCGTGGCCTCCTGCGCAATCCGCAGCAGTTCGTGTTCGGTGAGGCCGGGCAGGCGGCGCGGTTCGCCCTCGGTGCGGACTTCGATGGTCCGTTCATGGGCGAGGGCGGCCACCGCGCTGGCTATGGCCGCGGGCAGCGGCGCATCATCGAGCACGCGGGCGCGCAGGTTCCGCACGATCCCGTGGACTTCCGCCTGGATGTTCTGGACGAGGCGACGCGCGGCTACGAGCAGTTCGCGGGGTTTTGGTTCGGCGACCTTGACCGTGGCGGCATCGAGCCGGAGCGCCAGGCCCACGAGTTCCTGTTCGAGCGTGTCGTGAAACTCGCGCGCGATGCGCTCCCGCTCCCCGGCGGCCGCCTCCGCCGTCACCTTGTCGCGAATGATCGCCGTCTGCATCGCCACGCGGCGTCGCAAGGCAGCGGCCCAGGCGAAAGCGAGGAGCGTCAGCGCGAGCAAGGTTCCCGCGGCGACGGCGAGGCGGCGGGTCGTCCACCACGGTGGATGGCGAAGGACGACGATGTCGTGGCCCGCGGAACGCAGCAGGAGATCGAAGCTGCGGGCTTTCGCCGAGAACCCGCGTCCCGTCTGGGTCGTCTCGGCAATGCGACAGATGCCAGTGAGGCGCACGCGGGATCCGGGGGCGGGAACGGGAGTGCCCGACGAGTAGGGCCGCAGGAACGCGGGGAAGATGGTCCCGTTCGATTGCAAGGTAAGAGTGAGACGATCGGCGTCGCGGATGGCATCGCGCACGTCAGCGTCAATCTGGACGAGATCCGCATCATGCCGGCCGGTGAGCAGATCGTTTGCGGTCACCACCACGGGAGATACCGGGGAGTTTTCTCCGGTCCGTTGGACGGTTGCGTCGTCAAGTTCGGCGCTGAGCTTGCCCATCGCGGGAAAGCCGAGGGCTGCGACGACCTCGCCGGGAGCCAGCGCCTCGGCGGAGGCGGTCCGGACACGCAGCCCCTGGGCCTCGTCGCGCAACCATACCGCGACGCCAGGTTCCTGATGCATGACGGCCCCGTGCACCCTGACCCGATGTCCGGCGCGTCCGCCGGGGGCAAAGCGCAGCAGTTCCGCCGCCCGCGTGACTGGGATGGTGAACGGCTCCGGGGAGGGCTCAATAATGGTGATGTCCTCAAGGGTTTGGACCCGCAATTGCGGCGCGACGAGTTGGCGCCGCTCGTTGATGAAGCCAGCCGCCAGGCCCGTGACCCGGACTGTTGCGTCAATGAGCGCCTCGGCCTGGGCGCGTTCCCCGTGGAGGACATAAAGATCCAGAGTTCCGTCGCCGGCAGCGAGCTTCACCACCAGGCATTCGGGAACCGACGTCACGGCTCGGATGATTCCGCCCAGTTCCACCCGTTCGTAGTGGAATTGGCCGGAGGTGAGTTGCTCGTAATTGACGGCGAGGGGCGGGGGCGGCGCACCTTCGCCGAGCACAGTGACTTTTTTCGCGGATATGCCCGTCAAGTATAGACCTGGATAGGTCTCGCCATCGACGGCGATACGCTGCCCGGCGTGCAAGTCCGGAATCTCCTTGCTCCAGCGGACAAAGCTTGCGCCCGTCTCGTCGCGTAGAAAGATGGTGCGCGGAGCCTCAACCAGCGTGGTCACCGCCTCAAGGTGAACGGGATAGTGCCGGGCCGCCTCGGTGGCAGGCAGCGCTCGCAACTCGCGCGCCGCGGTGAGAGTCGGGAGCACGGGCTCCTGCGCGAGCGCGATTGCGCAGAGCACGGGAGGCAGGCAGAGCAGAAGAAGGGCGCGCACGGCGGGAGCAGCCTACCCGATTGGGCAAGCTTTGAGCGCAACCAGGAACCGAAGGGCCGACAGCTTTGTCTCCGCATCAACCCTCTCGCGCGAGCGCGGTGGCGAGAGCGGACCCCAGCGGCAACGCTCGCCGGTGCGTGAAGCCACCAAAGAGTGGTCCGGCGGCTCTTAGGGGTTCACGTAAATACGGTGGCCACCCTTGATGTAGTAGCGGCCCCGCTTGTCGGTGTAGTAGCGGACGTCGGCCCGCGGGCCATAGAAAGGACGGGTTTCGACGACCACGACGTCGTGTCTGCGGCGGGGTTCGTCCACCACCACGACATCGCGCCTGTGGCGAGGCTCGTTCACCACCACGACGTCGGGTCCGTGGTGGCGGTGACGGTCCACCTCGACCTCGTCGCGTTCGACGTAGGCGGTTCGCCGCGGATAGCGCTCGACGACTCTCGTTTCGCAGCCGGTGAGGAGAATGGGGAGAGCGACGATGGGGATGAGGAGTAGTGATTTCATAGGGAGGGCTGTAGGGAGGAATCGGATGTGGGGCAGGTGGTGGCCTTTTCCAGAGGCAAAGTCACGGCCTATTACGCCGATGTTTCTCCGACGCGAAGGCCCACCCGTCGATTCAATCTAAGCTCGCGCGGTGTTGGTGATTCCGTCATTGGTCACGCCCTTTCCATGAAAGTATTCCTCCCGTTCGCGTTTTCCGTCGCCCTTTTGCTGGCCGCCCCGCTCCCGCACGCTGCCGAACCGGACTACCCGGTCAGCGAGGATTCCAAGCCGCACGACGAAGTGCCGAAGGGCGAAAAAATCGAGTTAGTTTTTGCCGAGTCGAAGATCTTTCCGGGCACCGCCCGCAAGGTCACGGTCTACGTGCCGAAACAATATGACGGGTCGAAACCAGCCTGCGTCTACGTGAACCAGGACGGCGTGCAATGGAATGCGCCTGTCGTCTTCGACAACCTCATCGCCAAGGGCGACATGCCGGTGACGATTGGCGTTTTCGTCACGCCCGGCGTGGTGAAGGCGCTCGACGGGAACGCCGCGCTCGACCGCTTCAACCGCAGCCTGGAGTACGACGGCATGGGACCGAACTACGCCCGCTTCATCCTCGAAGAAGTGCTACCCGTGGTGGAGCAGAAGTCGACGGCCGATGGGCGCAAGATCGTCCTCAGTAAGAATGGAAACGATCGGGCCATTGGTGGTTCGTCGAGCGGCGCCATCTGCGCTTTCATCGCGGCGTGGGAACGGCCCGACGCCTTTTCGCGCGTTTTCACCGTGGTCTGCACGATGGTGGGGCTGCGCGGCGCCAACGTCTATCCCACGCTGGTGCGCAAGTATGAGCCCAAGCCGATCCGCATTTTTCAACAGGACGGCAGCAACGACAACAATATCTACGCCGGAGACTGGTGGATGGCGAATCAGGAACTGGAGCGTGCGCTGACCTTTGCTGGTTACGAGCACGATCACGTGTGGGGCGAGGGCGGGCACAATGGAAAGCAAGGCACCGCCGTATTTCCGGATGCGATGCGCTACCTGTGGAAAGGCTGGCCGGCGCCTGTGAAGGCGGGGCAGGGTTCGCCCCAACTCAAGGAAATCCTCATTCCCGGCGAAGACTGGCAACTCGTGTGGGAAGGCGGAAAATTTACCGAGGGGCCCGCGCACAACGCCAGGGGGGAAGTCTTCTTCAACGACATTCCGAACGCCAAAACCTACAAGATCGCCCTCGACGGGAAAGTTACCGAATTCATCGCCGACTCCAAAAAGGCCAACGGTCAGGCGTTTGGCCCCGACGGACGGCTCTTCGCGGTGGTCGACAAAGAGCAGAAGATCATGACCTACGATGAGCAGGGGCAGGGGAAGGTCTACGCCGAGGGGATCAGCGGGAACGACCTCGTGGTGCTGCACAATGGCAACACTTACGTCACCGAACCCGGCGATGGCGCCAGGCCGAGCAACGTCTGGCTGATCAAGCCCGATGGCTCGAAGCAGATCGTCGATACCGGACTCAAGTTTTCCAACGGCGTCGCCGCCTCGCCCGATCAGTCGCTGCTCTACGTCGATGATTCCCGCAGCCACTGGGTCTACAGCTACCAGATCCAGCCCGATGGCACGCTGAAGGACAAGCAGCGCTATTACCATTTGCACATGCCGGATACAGCCGATGAGTCCGGCGCCGACGGCATGAGAGCGGATAACGCTGGCCGGCTCTACGTCGCCACGAAGATGGGCCTGCAAGTCTGCGATCAAGCAGGGCGCGTGAACTGCATCATCCCCACGCCGAACGGCAAGGCGAGCAATGTGACCTTCGGCGGCCCGGACCTCGATACTCTCTTCGTCACCGCGGGTGATCGCGTGTTCAAGCGCAAGGTGAAACCGAAAGCCGCTCCGAGTTTTGCCGCGCCCGTGAAGCCCGGCGCCCCCAGGCTGTAATCCATTATTGCATTGCGACCGCCCGCCCCACCGGGCATTTAACAAAGCTCCCGAACCCCAAACACCACCATGAAATTCCCACTCGCTACCTGTATCGCCGCTGCTCTCCTTTCCGCACCCGCATTTTCCGCCGACGAAAAGAAGCTCGGTCACCAGGATACCCCGCTCATCCCGGGCACGAAATGGCATGTGCACGACGGCGAGCGACCTCAGCCCACGATCGTCACGCCCGGCGAACCCAGCACGCAGGAAAAAGTCGGCACCGCGCCGAGCGACGCCGTCGTGCTTTTTGACGGCAAGGATCTCGCCAAATGGAAAATGGAAAAGGGCGATGCCGACGCCGCCTGGAAGGTCGAGAACGGTTACGTGGAAGTTGTGCCGCGCACCGGCTACCTGGTGACCCGCGATTCCTTCGGCCCCGACGTCCAATTGCATGTCGAGTTCGCCACGCCTCCGCCCGTCGGCGACGGCCAGGGCCGCGGCAACAGCGGCGTCTTCCTCTTCGGGATTTACGAGATCCAGGTGCTGGATAGCTACAACAATCCGACCTATCCCGACGGCCAGGCGACGGCAATCTACGGCTATCGCCCGCCGCTCGTGAATGCCTCGTTGCCTCCCGGCAAGTGGCAGACCTACGACATCATTTTCGAAGGCCCACGCTTCAAGGATGGCAAGCTTGAAAAGCCGGCCATCGCCACCGTCCTGCACAATGGCGTGATCACGCAAAACCACACCGTCCTCATCGGCGGGACGCCGCACGGCAAAGTCGGCACCTACACCGTGCATCCGGAAAAAGGGCCCATCAAGCTTCAGGATCACGGCAACCCGATGCGTTACCGCAACATCTGGATTCGCGAGATCACCATGCCGTCGCCGGAAGATATCGGCAGCGGGCCGGATTTCGGGAAGTAGCCGCGACGCTGGGATCGCCCGTCCTGATATGGAAGCGGCGGCCACGCGCTTGAGATTGCCCGTGAAGAGCCATCTCGCGGCCATCTGCATGCTGCTGTGTCACGGCGTCAGCCATGGGATTGCGGCCAGTCCGGCCGCCGCGCCCGGCCAGGCGTTCGAATTGAGTGGCTGGAAGCTCCAGATCCCCGGCCCGCTGGAAGTCAAAGAACTTGGGGCCTATTCCTCGGGTTATTTCTTCCTTAACGGGTCCCGGGAGATGTGCTTCTCGCTCGATGCCTCGGAGAAAGGTGCCACGCCCAACACGAAATACGTTCGCTCCGAGCTTCGGCATCTCGAGGATTGGACGGTGGACGGCACCCACACACTCGCCGGGGAGGTGCGTGTCGTCTCCGCCCTCCAACCTTCCAAAGTCACCGTCCTGCAGATCCACGGCGCCACCGCCGAAGGAGACAACGCGCCACCGCTGCTGCGCATCGCCCTGCATGACGGCGATCTTTATGCCGCGGTGAAGACAGACAGCGCCGGGACGAAGACCGAGTCGGTCCTGCTCAAGCGCAAGGTCGATGCGGGCTATGTGAGCGTCGCCATCATCGTCAAGCAGGGGAATCTGAGCGTGACCGTCGACGGCCAGAAGAAGTTGAGCCGCGACGTGTCGTTCTGGAAATTCGCGAACTATTTCAAGGCCGGTTGCTACCCGCAGGCGACTGTTGGCAAGGTGGAGGTCTTCTTTCGCAAGCTGACGGTTCAGTAGAGTCGCGCGGTCGCTTTCGGAGGAGGACTAAAAACAGAAATAGGATTGGAAGCCTTTGAGTGTCCTTGGCGTGGTCGCGAAACTGGATGCACGTTACCTGCCGAAATACGGCGCGGAGATCACCACTTCCTGCGGCAAGGGGCAATGCCCCCTTATGTGCTCTTCGTGAAAAAGTGAAAGTGTTCTTCGCCCGTCAGGCAACGGCAGGGACGAAATCCGGAAACTGGGTAGCTCTGCCCGTCGTCGTTTCGGAGGGTCGTGATGTTCCCCAACTGGATGCCGTCGGGCAGCTTGGATTGAGGCCAAAAAGTGGGCAACACGAAGGCGCTGAGCAGTCGGGCCCGTCCGGTGGCCACAGCGTGGTGATTCGAATCCAGAGCGGTGACTGGGAAAGTCGGAGGAAAGCTGCCTTGAGATGCGTCCATGGGCGCACTCTGACAACGCTTTGTTGAAAGCGTTCACCTCGTCTTTAGAGGCTTCCCTTGGGTGCGCCCTGACTCGTAATGGTCTTCTCATACATTTCCATGAGCGTTCCTGAAAATCCACGCCCACCGTTTCCTCCGTTCGACGCGCAGAGCGCGGCCCAAAAGGTCCGTGTCGCTGAAGACGCGTGGAATACACGCGACCCGCAGCGCGTCTCACTCGCCTACACGCCCGATAGCGTGTGGCGCAACCGCTCCGAATTCCTTTCGGGCCGCGAAGCCATCGTCCAATTTTTGACGCGCAAGTGGAACAAGGAGCTGGATTACCGTCTCATTAAGGAACTCTGGGCATTTCACGGAAATCGAATTGCGGTGCGCTTCGCCTACGAATGGCGCGACGATTCCGGTCAATGGTTCCGGTCTTATGGGAATGAAAACTGGGAGTTCGACGAGCATGGCTTCATGCAGCGGCGCATCGCCAGCATCAACGATCTCCTCATCCGGCAAGGTGACCGCAAGTATCACTGGCCACTGGGGCGCCGCCCGGACGATCATCCGAGCCTTTCCGATCTGGGCCTGTAACTGGCCAGCCGCTGCGTGCCGGAATTGAAACCGCATGAATTTCGCCTCTCTCTTTAAGTCGCAGCATTTGCACGTCCATTGGGCCGTTCCCCTCGCGAACGCGTTTTTGTGCGTATGGTTTCTCTACGCCTATTGCCGCCATCGGACGCAATTCGCGTTTCTCATCTGGAGCTTCGGTGGCTTTAGCGCGACTGTCGTTTCCACCTTCCTCCTCGGCTCCCATCTGCGGCAGGAAATAGGGACCGAATTTTTTTCCGGCGCGGTTTGGCGGACCCTCGCATTTTTGGATTTCATCCTCGAGCCCATGCAGTTCGTCTGCGGGATCATGGGTGCGTTGGTGCTCGTGTGGACTTATCCCAAGGCCTCGCGAAAGCGCGCGTGAACGCGTCAGCCTTCGATCGTCGGATTATCGATCCCCAAGGCGTCGGCCAGATCCGTGAGGTGCTCCTGTTCCTGGGCGATGATTTTTCTCAAGACCTCGCTCAGCGCGAACTCTCCGAGGTTCTCCGCCTGGCGAATCCGTTGGCGATAATTGAGAATGGTTTGCCGCTCGTTTTCGAGATCGAAGCGGAGCATTTCTGCGGCGTCTTTCGAACGCTTGACCTCCTTGGGAACCGTGACGGGCTCCCCATTGAGGTAATCGATTTGCTTGGCGATCAGCAGGGCGTGGCTCAGCTCCTCGGCGGCATGCGTCGCCAATTCCCGCGCGATGTCGGTATAGGCCGCCCCTTTGATGGTTTGGCTATAGACGGTATACGCAATGATGGCCTGGTATTCCCGAGCGAGATCCTCGTTCAGTAATACGACAAGCTGTTCGCGAGTGACTTCGGTATCGGTTTTTTTCATCGTCTATATATCGTTTCCTAATTGTTGTTCGGTCTGATTTTTTTTGTTCGCGCCTTGCGAAGGCCGGCGCCTTCGCGGGGGACCAAGAGGCCCGTCGCGGTCCAAAGTGTCCTCGGAACCTCTTACCGGCCGGCGTTCTTTACCGCGTCACCGGCATTCCTCGCCTCGCCCTCGCTGGCGCTTCCGGCGGGTTTTGGAGTGAGTTCGACTTTACCCGTTGGTCCTTCGCGGGGATTGGGCGCCCCAAGCGCAGTGCCGGCCTGAATCTCCGCAAAGCGCGTCGTCTGTTCCGACCGGTAGACCTCGAGGTGTCGCAATTTCGCGGCCACTTTTTGCCGATCCCGGCCGTGCCGTTTGGCAACGAGGTCTTCGAGCCCGGCCATCTCGGTGTCCACGTCGGCCATCGCCTGCCGCACGGCGGCGTCATTCTCCGGGTTTTGCGCCACCGCGTAATCATCCACGGCGGCGCGCAGGCGCGCCCCATCCCGCGTCCTGGTTTTCGTCATCGGGTCGGCGAGTGGCGTGGGCGGGACTTCGTCGGTCGCGACCGGCTTGCGCTGGCATCCGGGCAGGCCCACGATCGCCACGGCGATGACCAGAGACAGGGTGCGAAAATTCATTGAGGTTGTTCGCGGTTCGCGCGGAAGATGACTGTATCGTTCTCGGCGGACGGTATTCGACAGGAAAATCATACGGCAGCATGAGTCTGGATCATCAAACCCGCATGGCGCACGCCCGCGAAACGCTTGACGGACTGTCCGTGGGAGACGCTTTGGGCGAGATGTGGAGCTTGGCTCCTGCTCAGAGAGAGGCTGCCTTGACTATGTTCAGCCTTGGCGGGACAGCAACGTATCCGGCAAAAAGAAAACCTAACTTTCCCCTGCGTTCGTGGAATTTAGTGGTGCATGTCCCAAACCCCAAATTTGAATGGAAGCGATTCTGGCCCCGCATGGGAACCTGCCCGACTTTCCCGGCGGAAACCGATGCCCGTGAGCACAATGAATCGCATGCTTCCCGTGCGCGATGTCTCGCGTAGATTTCTTCTGTGGGTCGCAATCGCTCTCTCGGTGGGCGGTTCCGTCCGGGCCGAACTCCCGCCCGCAGTCCACACGGTATTGGAGAATCGGTGCTTCGATTGCCACGATGGCGACAAGAAGAAGGGGGGACTCGATCTCACGGCGCTGCCGCCGGACTTCTCGAATGCGGAGACCTTTGCCCGATGGGTGAAGGTCCATGACCGCATCGAGTCGGGGGAGATGCCGCCAAAAAAGAAACCGCGCCCGGCGGCGGATGAAATCAAGACGGTGAACGGGTGGCTGGCCGAGGCGCTCGTCAAGGCAGAGACTGCTCGTCTGGATGCCGAGAGCCGCACCGGAGTGCGCCGTCTCACCCGTGCCGAGTACGAAAACACCGTGCGCGATCTTTTCGAACTGAATGGCATACCCTTGCTCAACGGCCTGCCGGCGGATGGCGCCGCCCACGGCTTTGACAAGAACAGCGATGCCCTCGACATCTCGCACGTCAACATGGCGAAGTACGTCGAGGCGGCGGATCAGACTCTGGATGCAGCCATCGTCACGCAACCGCAGCCGCCCGCCGTCCAGCAGTACCACATCTCCCTGGCCCGGCACGTGTATCTCATTCTCATGAATGGCGACGCGGTGATGCTCAAGGACCAGAAGCCCGATAGCATCTTTCCGCCGACCGGCGACCTCAATCATGTGGGACCGGGTCAGCATGGCGACCTGGCGCGCGAGAGCGTCAAGAACGGGGGAAGCGTCGGAGTTTTTCGCCACGAGGATGAGTCCTTCAAACCGTATTTTTACGATTTCGCCGCGATCTATTCGGGGCGCTATCGCTTGCGGGCCTCGTTCTGGAGCTTTCAGTGGGACAAGGGCAAAGTATTGCCGTCCCGCGGGACCGAGGCGGCGCGGCTCGATGTCGTGCAGTTGCAGGAGAACGGGCGCGGGGGAGGGCATCCCAGCTACGTTCTGGGTTACTACGATGCTCCGTCGCTGGCGCCCAAGGTCCATGAGTTCGAAACGTGGCTGAACCCCAAGGACACCATCGGCTTTAATACTGCCTCGCTGGCGCCGGTGGTGAACTATATGCGGCAAGGCCACGCCATGGCCTTCACCGGCCCTGGCATAGCGAGTGACTGGCTGGACATTGAAGGTCCGATCAATGACGTGTGGCCGCCGCGCAGTCACCAGCTTCTGTTCGGTGATCTTCCGATTACCGAGTTCAAGCCCGCCGAGCAAAAAGATGTCCACAAGCCGATCCGCAAGCTCGTGCGGCAGGAAACGCAGGCGCCAAACCGCCCCGATCCCCCGACCGGCCTCTGGACTGTCCAGAGCGACCAGCCCCTGGTGGATGCGGACCGATTGCTCGCCAGCTTCCTGCCGAAAGCCTTCCGGCGACCGGTGGATGACGGCATCCGCAAGGAGTACGTCGCCCAGGTCGAGGCTCGACTAAAAGCCGGCGATTGTTTCGAGACCGCCATGCGTTCTGCGTATCGCTACGCCTTGTGCTCGCCGGACTTTCTCTACCATGTCGAGTTCGCGGGAAAGCTCGACGAGTATGCGCTGGCGGGCCGCCTCTCGTATTTCTTCTGGAACTCGATGCCGGATGACACGCTCATCAAGCTTGCCGCCGCCGGAAAACTGCATGACCCCAAGGTGCTCGACGAACAGGTCGAGCGCTTGCTGGCCGACAAGAAATCCCAGCGCTTCGTCGAAGATTTCCTCGGCCAGTGGCTCAAGCTCCGCTCCATCGCCGCGAACGATCCGGACAAAAAACTTTACCCCGAATTTAACGGGTATTTGCAGGACTCCATGGTCGCCGAGACGCGTGCCTACTTCCGCGAATTGATCGATCGGAACCTCAACGCCAGCTATCTCGTGAAGTCCGATTTCGCGATGCTCAACGAGAAGCTCGCCACCCACTACGGCATCCCGGGCGTGAGCGGACCCGCCATTCGGAAGGTGCAACTCCCTCCCGGCTGCCCGCGCGGCGGATTCCTCACGCAGGCCGCGATCCTGAAGATCACCGCCAACGGGACGACCACCTCGCCCGTGCCTCGCGGCGCCTTCGTCATGGCGCGGCTGCTTGGCAAGCCGCCCGAGCCGCCGCCACCAAATATTCCCGCGGTCGAGCCCGACGTGCGCGGCGCCACGACCATTCGCGAGCAACTCGACAAGCATCGCTCCGATGCTACCTGCGCCTCGTGCCACGCGAAAATCGATCCCGCTGGATTCGCGCTGGAAGCCTTCGACGTCATCGGCGGCTTTCGGTCGCGCTATCGCACCATCGAGGACGGCGACGCTCCCGAGCGAGGCAGCATCGATCCGTTTATCGGCATCGCTTTCAAGCTCGGCAAGCCCGTGGATGCCAGCGGCCAGTTGCCCGACGAGCGCAAGTTTGCCGATGTCGTCGAACTGGAGTCGATGCTGGCCGCCGATCCCCACGCGCTCCTGAACAACCTTGCCCAACAACTCACCATCTACGCCACGGGCCGCGAGATCGCCTTCCGCGACCGGCAGGCTCTGGGCGACATCCTCACCCGCACCGAGCAACAGGGCGGGGGGATTCGCACGCTGCTCCACGAACTCGTCAAGAACAGCCTCTTTCAAACCCGATGAAATCCCCGCTCCTGTTTATCTGCGCGGTCATTCTCTGCCTGGGTCATATGGCGGCGCCGCTGCATGCCGGGGAAGAATCCGGAACGTTCCGCATTCTCGGGCTCGGCACACCGGACCGCCAGGACGTGCTCCGCGAAATCATGGAGAAGGTAACCGAGGTGCAAATCACCAAACTCGATTTCGACAAGGCGGAAGTCACCGTGCGCTACGATGTCGTGACCCTTTTTCCCGGTTCCAATCCCAAGAAGCCGCCGACCGCGGATGCGATCAACCAGCGCCTCGACGAAAGGGTGCGCCAGGCCTCGCTCGGCGGTTTCAGCCTCAAGCCGCTGGGCACCTTGTCGCGGGATCAACTCCAGCGCCTCGAGATTAAAATCATGCTCCCCGATTGCAGGGGCTGCCGCCTTGGCACCTACTACGCCATCGCGAAACTCGACGGCGTCGAACAGGTCAATTTCATCACCGAGCCCAGCCACCTTGTCGTGTGGATCGATCCGTCGAAAACAAACCGCGATGCCCTCGTCGATGTGTTGAAGAAGGCGCGCGTCGGATTTCCGCCAGACGCGGCGGGCGGTGCACCCGCCAAGTGATTGGCTGACTACTTCACTACTTCTCTTCATCGGTCTTTGGCAGTGGGGAGCGCCAGAGCAGCTTGCCTTCCCTGGCGAGCCGCGCGACTTCCATGGCCATGTGGATGCTCGGGATGCTGTAGTGATCGGCCACCCGTTCCATGGCGCTCGCGGCGCGGGGAAAATTCCCCTCCAAGAGTGGCGGCGCGAGTTCCTGGTTGATCGTGTAAACAAAGCAAATGTCGCACTCCGGCAGGGCGCGCCACGTTTGCCGGACGATTCCTTCCATGCACCGGAGGATCTGCGGCGGACCCGACTGCCCGTCGTTCACGGCAAACTCGACGAAGATCAAATCCGGCTTTTGATCGAGCACATCCTGCTTGAGGCGAAACACCCCGAGATCCGAGCCCGTGCCTCCGATAGCGGCGTAGATCTCCGAGAACTTCGCCTCGGGAAACGCGTGCTTGAGTAATGCGAGCGACTTCACCCGCCAGCCGGGTTGCGCGGTGATGGATCCGCCGAAGTAGGCGACCTTCAGCGCACTGCCGGGCGTCGATGCCTTGGCGAAAAAATTTGGTAATCCCTGGCGCACGTGCACCTCCTGCGCGGGCACGAGCGGAATGTCGTCGCTCGCCGCGAATGCGGACGCGGTGAAAACGGCGGTGAAGAGGAGTCGAACGAGGAAATTCATCGGCGCGACCATGTTCCAAGAGATCCTGCCCGTCGATGGGCGATTCCGTCGGGCCTCGTGTCCAAGCTCCAGCTCTGGCATCAGTGGCGTGGTCAACGACACGATCAAAATGGCCCGCGGAACCAACGGGTGGGAGTGGGCTGTGGCTGGCTGGCCGGCAGACGGGCGACGGCAGGAGAAGCTCTTCCGTTACCTGTGGTTCCGAACACCGTCACCGTGCTCCCCACTTCCACTGATTGGTAGAACGCGGCAGCGAATTGAGCCGGCATGCGGACACATCCGTGGGACGCCGCATAGCCCGGCAGATAGCCCGCGTGCATCCCGATGCCCTCGGTAAAACGCATGAAATGGTGCATCGGGGCGTTCACGAATTTCGCACCCGCCGGCACCGGCATATCCGCATCGGCGTCCGCCACGATTGTCCGGCCCCCGGCATCGACAATTTTTCCGTAAAGCGACGAGTGATGATCCATGTCCTTCTCCATGATCTCGAAGCGGCCGGTCGGGGTGCGGTATTTCTCGCGCCCCGTGGAGATCGGACTCTCCAGGATCATGCGACCATGGTGGAGCAGGTAGGCGCGTTGCTCCTGCAAGTCGATTTCCACGGAAAAATCGGAAGCTGCCTGAGCTCGGCTCAACACGATAGTCGCCAGGGCGATTACGGATGTCACCACGGCGAGTCTAAGATTCATCCTTGATGGACGCTGATGATGGCAGGCGCATTCACGCAATCTGCACTCATCCCCTCCGTATGCCGAACTCACCACTACTCACCCGGCGTGAAGCTTTGAAATCCGCCGGCGCCGTCGGTGCGATGGCCCTGGCGGGAGCGACTCCGCTCGCGGCAGCCGAACCGGCAAAGAAGTCGCTCCGCATCGGTGTGGTCTCCGCTGCCATTCAGGGCCACCCACAGCCTCGCAATGGTCACAACTGGCACTTTGCCCAGGGCCTGCACCCGGTCTGCGATCTCGACGCCCTGAAGAAGCACTATCCCACCGGGCATAAACTGTTCAGCAACTTCCTGCGCAACCCGAAATTCAACTTCGATCAGCTTCCGTTTCCCGATACGCGCATCACGCACTACTATGACGCTGATCCGACCGTGGCCGTCCCATTCACCGAGGTGTTTCCCGGCGTCAAGGTCGCGACCAACGTGGAGCAGATGGTCGAGGAAGTGGACGCGATCTGGATGGGGGATGCCTCCGGTCTCGGCGAAGACCATTTCGACCTGGTTGCTCCTGGCCTCGCCAAAGGGCTCCCCACTTTCTGCGACAAGCCCATCGGCGGGACCGTGGAGGGGACGCGGAAAATCCTCGATTTCGCCCGCCAGCACGGTGCTCCGCTCATGTCGTCCAGTTGTTTTCGCTTTGAATGGGGCATGGAGACCGCGCAACGGATGCGGGACAGTGGCGAATTCGGACAACTGGAACACGTCTCGGCGCGCCTTTTCAGCCGTTACTCGCTGAAGGGCTGGATGATTTACGGCCAGCATCCGGTCTGGGCCGTGATGACGCTCATGGGCGCCGGCGTCGAAGCGGTGAGCATGTACGAATACAAGGACACCTGCCATGCCTTGATCACCTATCCCGACCGCTACCCGTGCCATGTGTGGTTTGGCCAGCCTTACGAGAAATTCGAATACGATCGCACGGATCTGTATTTCAAAAAGAAGCTCTATTCATTCACGCCCTCCATCGAAGGCAGCTTCGATTTCGGCTACCACTATCAGATGTTCCGCATGGCCGCGACCTTCCGGGAGATGGCGCTGACCGGCAAGGAACCGATTCCGCATCAGGAGATTCTCGAAGTCACCGCCGTCATCCACGCCGCCGCCAAGTCACTGTCGGAGAAAAGCCGGATGGTGAGTCTCACGGAAGTGTCGTGATCCACGCGGCCGCTGTGGAAAAGCGGCGTCACGGTGCTTTGCATTTGTATCGCAGTAAAATCGTCACCCACGCGCGCGTGCCTGCGAGGAGGTGAACGAAGTCACCCCGGACCTCGGTCGCGTAATACACGAAGCCGTCCTTCTGCGTGATGTAACGCGCCCCGCCGCTGGCTTCGGTCTCTTTGAAATGTTTGGCGTCGGTCGTCGTGATCGCGGAAATGCTGAAGTACCGCTGTTTCGGAATCACTTGGCTCGGCTGATGAGCGGATTGCGGATACCGCTCGTTGTCCGGTAATCCGAGATAACCATCGCTGGTGAATAATGAATCAGGCTGACACCACGCCGGGGAGGGGGCGACCATGAGGATCAGGAGGATGCAAAGAAGGGGTTTCATGCTGGAATGCGACGATCAGGGATGCATGTCACGAGGCGGGTTCAGGCTACCTGGGGTTGCCATCGGCTCTGATGGCGCACATAGATGCGACTGGAAACCGGGTGATCGCCGGTCGTATAAATCCGTTCGATGAGTTCCCCCAATTCGGCGAGTCCCGCGGCGTTCGTGGTGTCGCAAAAAGCCAGGATGTCCCGCGCGGGAATGGCGACGGCATACGCGCCGGGAACGAACTGCTGAAAGTGATGCTCCCAGATCTGATCGAGTAAAATGAGACTCGCCTCGAAGTCTCCGCCCATCAGGACGGCATGGATGTTCTGATACGGTTGCACCCGCAAATCGCGCTGGCCGACCACCGCCAGCAAATTGCGGAGACCGATCTCGTGCAACTCCTCTTCGGAGACGCCGCCCTGTTCGAGGTGACGGTTTTGCACATAGTGGTAGGAACTTCCGTCGTCCACGACGTAGGCCACGTAAAGACCGTCTACCAGCGGCCGCAAAACCGGACTGTCCGCGTGCGACAATTTGACGGCCTGTGGATCATCTCCGGACACGGAGGCCTTGAGGTAGGCAATGGCTCGTTCTGTGAATTTTTCAGACATGTGCGTCACGCGTCCTGCGCCCACGGCATATACGCCTTGTTCATCGGGAACCTTTCGTATGGCTCGATTCCGGCGGCATCGCCTCACCGAGGGTCACGGCACAACTGTTCTCGACGTGGCCGCCATTCTGGTCGACATGCCCGGGTGGCGTCGCGCGACCCAGCGTGCGCCGCGTAGCGCAGGCGGAAAACAGGAACGGCGGCAGCGCCGCCAGGACGGCAATCACGGAAAACTGAATCCTCTGGAGAGGCTGGAAGAATGTGCGCCAAAACGATGGAGTCACCATCGTGCCGTTGGGGCGAATCTGGTAGGCGATACAGGCTTGACCCGCCGACTCGGACACGAAGTGATCGCGCTCGCGACGGGACATGGCGGATAAGTTGTGCACGTGAAGCTGGCAATGCTCGCAGTCATAGACTCTGGACATGCCCTGCGCAAAGGGCAAAAGGCTGTTCGGGCCCACTCGATCGGGGGGCGTGAATTCTCGCAGATTCGTGCTTGGCGATGGCATCGATGGCCGATACTTGGGGGCTCACGCGCATTCCTTGCCGCCCCACGAAGGACCGCCATTTACGAAACCCCCATGAAATTCACTTCCCTCGCCATCCTCCTCCTCGTGTCCTTTTCGCTGTACGGCGAGGAGTGGACTCCGACCATCGACTCGGCCAGGGAGACGAGCGTCAACGGGCGGGCGATGGAGACCTTTCAGCACGGCGTGAAGGCGGAGTGGGGCTACGCGGCGCCGCAGCAAGATACGTTCATCGTCGTGCATCCCACGACGGACCGCCAGAACGCGCCGCTCTACGTGGTGCTGCATTCGGCTGGGCACGATGTCTTCTCGTGCGTGAACTGCACGAAGACCGTCGGCAACCATGATATCTATCGTTCGCCGGACGATCACTACGCGCTCTATGTGGACTGCCGCAAGAACAAGGGCGACTGGTGGTGGGGCGGCATGCATCTGAAGGATGCCGGGCTGACCGCGAAGAACTCGGGTGGCGACACGATGCCCGTGGAAAAGCGCGTGATCGACACGGTGAAATGGGTGATCGCGAAATACGGGATCGACCCGAATCGCGTCTATCTGTGCGGAAACTCCATGGGCGGCAGCGGCACGCTCGGGATCGGGTTGCGGCATGGGGATGTGTTCGCCGCGATCAAGGCCAATGTCCCAGCGGGGATCGAGCACGTTTCCAACCGCATGTACTTTCCGCCGCAGTCGGTGCCGGAAAACGTGAAGCTGCCGGAGCCGCCCGTATGTGTGGACTATTCCGCGCAGAACGACGGCTGGTCCGCCGGGCACGAGCGCTTTGTGCAGGCGATGAACGAACGGAAATATGCGCTCTATTTTTATTGGGGACCTTTTGGCCATGCCAATAATTCGTCCCAGATCATGAAAGTGAACGACTTGATCGATTCCTTCGACTGGCTGGGCGTCAAACGAAACGAGCCCTACGTGGCGTTCACGAACGCCTCGAACAACTCCACGCTGCCGTGGCCCGAAGATCTGAAAAACGCGGCCCCGGGGCAGGTGAACGCCTTCTTCCGCTGGAAGACCGTCAGCGACACCGCCGACAAGCTCGCGATGTCGCTTTTCCTGGTTTCGGCTGCGGACTTGAAGACCACCTTTGAAATTCCGAAAGAGGCCAGCGCCGATGTCACTTTGCGGCGCGTCCAGAATTTCCATTGCAAGCCCGGTGACGTTTTGCAGTGGACCTTCGGCGCCGTCAGAGGCGAGGTTAAAGCGGACGCGCAGGGCGTGATCACCATTCCCGCGCTGAAGATGACGAGCGACCCAGCGACGCTTGGCATCAGCAAGTAAGATGGGGTGATCCCGCGCGGGCGGCCAAATTCCAAAGCATTCCCTTGCCGGCTCGGCAAGGTCACGTACGGTCCTGGCTTATGCGGAGAGAAGCCCAAGTTTTGAACGCGGGTGGATTGCATGCCCGGCCGGCCGCGGCGTTTGTGCGGTGCGTGGAGGGATTCACCTCCGAAGTCACCATTTGGAGAGGAGAAGAACGCTTCTCCGGCAGCAGCATTCTCGAGGTGCTCACCGCCAACCTCCGGTGTGGCGCAAAAGTGAATTTGGAAGCGATCGGAGCCGACGCGGAACAGGCGCTCGATCGTCTCGACGAATTGCTCCACGAGTTCAAAGTCGATGAAGAGCATCCGGTGGCATAGGCGCCGCCGGTCGCCACAAATGAGCGGTGCGTTGTCTCCCGCCAGAGCGGGCCAGGCGCGACGCCCCGCTGCCGTACACGTCAGCTCGGAGCTTGCCGCAGCACAGACTTCGAAGCCAGCATCACGCCTCGTTCCCCGACCTCCTCATGCGGGAGATTCGCGAACTGGAAGCCCGCAAGGAAAAGAAGTTGCTCAGCGACAATCCGCCGAACGCCTGACTTGGCACGGCGGCTCCCGAGACCCCATGACGCCGTGGAACAAGACCGAAGTGCGGCGTATGATCGTCGCCGCGATCACACCGGTCGTCAGCGCGGCGGGATTTCGTTTCAAGAAGAGCAGCGATGGATTCGTCCGCAAGAGGGAGGGAGGCCGGCAGGAACTCGGCCTGCCGATCAGCCAAATCCACACATGAACCCGCCTACCTTGGAGCGTCCTCCAGGAAATTGAGCGCCACGATCTGGTGCCCGCTCTTTTCCGCGACGTGTTGGATAAACGTCAGATCCGATTGTGGACGCGCGGCACGCATCCCTTCGTCTGTGGTCCAGACGGTGCCATCGGAAAACACCAGCGCATGGCGCGGCTTGGCCACATCCTCAAAACGCGCGTGGAAACCGGCGACCGAGTAAATCCCGCGAATGTCCTGGTAGGGATGCGTGACGACTTTTCCCAGCGACCACGTGGCATTGATGACCATCGCATCCTGGGTGAACGCCGTGTAACTATCGACCCGCAGCACGAGCAGGCCAAGCAAGGGCGGACTGGCCACGAAGAACAGGAAGGCAGCCATCTTGCCGGAATGGATCTTGTACGGGGAGCAATTGCTGACCACCATGATAAATTCACCGTAGCGTTCCCGGCCGAAAACAAGACGCAGGATCACCATGCTCAGCCACAGGCCCAGCAAGCTGGCGAGGAAGATGGACCAGAACCACAATTCCCAAGGCTCGGCGCGGATCAGAAACAGCGGCTGACCCAGCGCTGTCATCTGTTTGTCCGCAATCGTGCGGGCCACGAAACCGAACAAAAACGAGCATCCGACGATCAGACAAAGGCACAGTATCCCACTCATCCGGTTCCACTTTTTGCCTTGCTCCTTCAGCTTCTCCGGCGAGTCCACGTAGGGTGGCTCCAGGGGCGGCGCCGGAAACCATTCCGCAAGAATCTTGAAAGCCAGGAGGTATGGGACGGGGTTCGGGGCGGACATGACTTTTCCACTACAAAAAACGGTCGGGCGCTGCAAGACGCCAGACGGATCATTACTCACATTTGGCCGCGGATCGGAGTGGGCTGTGACACACTGCGCTTCCTTTTCGGGCCCCGGCTGGTGACCGCGCTCCCAACCGCGTTCTTTTCCAACAAACGCTCGCCAGCGCCCGTCCACTCCTCTACCGATCGCGCGCCCATGAGTGCTGCCTCAGTTCCCTATCCATCGTATTCTGTCGTCCATCCGTGGTCCTCGCGAGATCGAAAATCCCACCACCCCTCACGATGAGCCACCTGCCCGGAACCGATGCCTGCCAGATTCTGCTGGCTGCGGAACTGCCCTTTTTCTTCACACATCTCATGCCCGCGGTATTGATCCTCGTGGGAGGATCGATGACGCTCGGCGCCATTGCCTCCTTGTTTCAGGCCATCGCAAGCTATGGATGGCCCGCGACTTCAGGTAATGTCGTGGGCGCCAATGTCGAGGAGTCCAGCGGTGGAGGCGAATCGGACTACACGGTCCGCACCCCGAAACTCGAGTACGCGTATCAAGTCGGCGGCGCGAGCCATGTTGGAACCCGGATCACATTGTCCGACCGCACCCTTGGCTCCCCAGCCGAAGCCGCGGCCTTCTTGAAAGAATTCCAAAAGGGCGCCGCCGTGACCGTGCGCTATCACCCGAAAGAGCCTTCGAAATGCGTGCTGCGGCCGGGAGTCAGCTTCGGCAATATCATGGGCTTCTTCTTTCCGTTGATCTTCCTGACCGGCGGCATCGCGCTGTTTCGTATTATTCCGACACTCCATCACTAGCCCACGATGCCCCACGTCCTGATCATTCACGAAGTCGCGGATTACCCTGCGTGGAAGAAGGTTTTCGACGGCGCCGCTGGCATTCGGCGGGAAGCCGGCGAACGCTCCTACCAAGTCCTCAAGTATCAGGTCGATCCGAACCGGATTGTGCATTTCTCCGTCTGGACTTCCACGGACGCTGCTAGGACCTTCTTCGAGTCGCCGAGACTCGTCAAAATCAGGGCCGAGGCCGGCGTCAAGGCGCCGGAGTTCATCTACCTCGAAGAGCTCGAAGCCGGGACCCTGTGAGGCCTGGGCGTCGCCTCCGCCTCTTGCAGTTTCCCGTCATGCCGGGAAACCATTGAAAGCAGCCGCCGATCGGTGAATGCTGCGCCTTTCACCCACATTCGCATGACCCTGCTCAAACCCCGCTTCCTCTTCGCATTCCTTTCCCTCGGCCTGCTCCACACCGGCCACGCGCAGATCAAAGTCCAGACCGGCGAAAAGGTCGCCTTCCTCGGAGATTCCATCACCCAGTTCGGCTGGTCGCGTCCCGGTGGCTACGTGCACCTCGTCGCCGACGCCCTGGAATCCGCGGGCGTCAAGATCGCCGTCGTGCCCGCGGGCGTGAGCGGCAATACTTCGCGCAACATGCTCGACCGCCTGGAAAAATCGGTGCTCATCCAAATGCCCGCCTGGATGACCCTGAGCTGCGGGGTCAACGACGTGTGGCACCACGACGCCACCCACGTGGACCTGGAACCGTACAAGGCCAACATCACCGCCATCGTCGACAAGGCCCAGGCCGCCGGGGTCAAAGTCGTGATCCTGACCGCCACGATGATCAAGGAAGTCGACAACCCCGACAACCAGGCCCTCGCGCCCTACAACGATTTCCTGCGCCAGCTCGCCAAGGAACGGAACCTCCCGCTGGCCGATCTCAACGCTCTCTGCTGGAAAGCCCTGAAAGCCAGGACCGGTGACGATAATCTTCTCACCGTGGACGGCGTGCATATGAACCCCGATGGCAATATGGTCATGGCCGCCGGCATCCTGGAGGCCTTCGGCATGACTGCCGATCAGATCGCCGCCTTCGAAAAGAAATGGCGCGAATCGCCGACCGCCGCCGCCGTCAGCTCCCAAATCAACATCGGCGCCATGGCCCCCGTTTCCCTGCAGAGTTATCACGCCATCCACGCCCTCGCCAAAGAGCAGAAAATCGCCCCGGAACTATTGGAGAGCAATCTCCTCTTCGAAGCGATCCGCGTGGTCATGAAAGCGCACGAGCAGGACGCGGCCTTCACGTGGACCCAGGCGCAAGGCGAAATCCAAAAGGCCTTCGCTCAAAAAATCGAAGAGGCCACCAAAGCGCCGGCGAAATAGCCGCCGCGGCGGATACCCTCCTCGGCGTTGGGACTCGTCACGCGCACTCCGAAGAGGACCCACCTCCAAGGCACGGGGACTTATTGCAGTCCATTGGTCGATCGAGCATTCTCATGCTTCAACGATGATTCCACTGGACAGCACCAAATGGTCCGACATCTCGTGCACGCGCGGACCGGCCACGCGAGTTCCTGAGTTGTTGGGGGCTATCTATGCCCATCCCTACGCCTGCGAGCGACTTTCCGTTCAGGGCGAGGTTTGGACCGAATTGTGGGATCTGCTGTGCCACCAGGAAACCATCAGTTCGGCTTCGTTTTCGGCGGTGCCTCATCTCGTAGAGGCTGCGCTGGCAGCCAGTCCCGGCATCCTCGATTTTAGTATCGTAGTACTTCCGGTATCGATCGAGCGCTCGCGGTTACGGCACAATTGCTTCAAGGGGACGGAGACCGCCGCGGCGATCGATCCCGATTATTTCGACGCGATCTTCCGACTGGAGGATGTCTGCAATAAAGCTGCCGAGTGGGGTAAGGACGCGAACCTTTCCAAGGCAATTCAGATGGCGCGCCGCCTTCTTTCCAAGCGACGTGGAGACATCCTGCCTAAACAGCAGTCCGACATGGGTTCCCTTTTCACCCAATGACGGGAATGCCATCCATGCGATGCCATGATAACCTTGGCTGGTATGATCACTGGTTTTTCAGCAGGAAGTAGTCGTGAAATCTAACGTCTCGCCAATCTATTTGATCCCGGGAATGACCGCTGGATATCCCATCTTCGAGCGTCTTGCGCCATTGTTGCCAAATGCGATCGTGGCTGAATTCATTCCACCCAAACCGGATGAATCGCTCGTTGGCTATGCGGCGCGGATGGCGGAACATTTTTTCCCGGACTCGTTCATCGCTGGTGTTTCCTTTGGCGGGATCGTGGCTCTTGAAATCTCGCGTCTTGTGCACCCCAAAGGCTGCATTCTGATCTCAAGCATCCGCCATCCCAGGCAACTGCCGCCATGGTTTCGTGCGTGGCGCATACTTGGTGGTCGTCGTAGCTCAACATTGCTCCAAATGATCGGTGGATCGTCTGCACTGGTGCCAAAATCTGTCCGGACCGCGTCAACAATTCGGGCAACGAAACTTGATGGTGCTGGTGGCCACTGGCATCGTTGGGCGACGTCGGCAGTTCTTGACTGGCAACCTGTCTCCGATTCAGTTGGCTGTCCTTTGCTTCAAATCCACGGCGCCACGGACACTACTTTCCCAATTCGTTACACGAACCCTGATGTATCGGTGCCAAAAGCGGGCCATTCCCTACCCGTCTCCCATCCGACAGAGACAGCAAACGCGATTGCCGCATTCACAAAAACTGCGTAGCCTTAATGCTGCACGACGTCATGGCGGTCGCTCGACGCCGTTCTCTCTCGCATCAAGAACACTTCAGCGAAGCCCGTGGAAAAATGAGCTCCGATGCGGGGCGCCCGAGTGAGCTCCGATTCGATGCTCCGAACCCGAAGGGTTCACAGCCATTAGCCGGGGGTTGAGCGAGGAACGAGCAATACCCCCGGAAAACAGAACAGACGGGTCGACCCCGGCAGGGGTCGAAGCCCGTGGTTCGTTTCCGGACATAGGTAACAGTTCGTTGTCAGCACATAGGCAACACTCTCTTCTCATCAGATCGGCGCGTCGGAAAGGGGAGCGCGCTGGAGGGCGAAAGGCCGCGGATGCTATTGAAATCGGTGGTATCCGGCGTCCTTCTGGACCGAAAGTGGCTACGTGATTACCCCTATGTCTCATTTTTAACATTCGGTTACGAAAGCGCTTCGGTCTGTCATCAACAGGCTGGGAACCGTTTTCACACTGGCCCCAGCGCATTTCACCCTCCCCCCACTCTCATGAAAACGGTCGAGCCATCGAACCTCCAGAGGTCTGGTATCCCTGATAAATCATCGATATTCCTGCGCCTGAGCGCAATCCGGTGATCAATACGATCGTCAAGCGCCTGTGCTTGCATCGGGTCGCCGATTGGATGCTGGGTCTGCATCCGATCGCCAAGCGCACGCCGGGAGGCTATTCCTACTCCGTGCGATCCCTGGCCTCCATGGTCGCGGCGCATGAAATTTTCGGGACGCGAATGTATGAGCAATCGCTCCGGGGTGTGAGGATCCGGCGGTTCGTCGATCTGGGATGCAATGTGGGCTATGTTCCCATCCTGCTGGCGGAATTGACCGGCTCGCGCGACCTGCAGGGTCTGTTGATCGACGGCAATCAAACAGTCCTCGATGAAAGCGTCGAGCACATCGCTGCCAATCGGTTGTCCGGAGTCCATGTCATCCTCGGTCTCGCGGGTTTCGCCGCGGAGAAGCTGGAAGCAGAATTTCTCGTCAATCCCGCGTCGCACATTGCATCCACGGCCACGGGCAAGCTCAATCCCGACGTGCCCAGCGCGGGACGCAGTGTGGTGGTGACGGTGCCGTGCATCGATGTCGAGCGGGAGTGGACGCGGCGTTTCGGCGATGTGCCGATCGATCTTCTGAAGGTCGATATCGAAGGCATGGAACTCGAGCTTTTCCGCAACACACCGGGTCTATTGGCGCGTTCCACCCGGTTGCTTTTTGAGTGGCACAATTGGCAGGTTTCCATCGAGGACTGCCGTGCGGTTCTCGTGGCCGCGGGATTCGACGAACCGGTCTTGCAGTGGGAGGACGCGCAGCACGGGCTCGCTTATTGCAGCCGCCGCGCCGCCTGATGGAAAGATCAGCGCTCGGCCGTGGTGAATTGCACGGGCTCGCTCCACCGGCTCCATCGGCCGGCGGTGTCTTTCATGCGGACGCGGGCACGGTAGGTGGCGCTGGGGCGGGCGATGTCGGAGGGGAGTCGGATGTCGGCGGTGAAGGGGGCGATCTCGAGGGAAGTCCAGGCGGTCTCGAGCTCGTAGCGGCGCGGTTGCCCGGGTTGGTAGCCGGGGAGACCGGGGGCGGCGATCTCGCCAAGGCGCCACTGTATGGTCGCAAAATGAGCGTCGGCTTTCCGCGAGGCGAAGGGGGTGGTGGAGAAGGTGAGGGCGTGGCGGGAAAAACCCGCGGCGCAGGTGGAGGTGATGCGCGGTCGCTCGGGGATGTCGGGGTCGGAGGCATCGGCGACGAGCCAACCATAGCCGTAGCCGCGCGGGTCGCCGTCGTCGTGCTTCCATGGCTGGTCGACAGGGCGCGCGGCGGTGGCAAAGTCGGTGATGAATTTGACGAAGCCGGCGAAGTCGGGCGTGGTGAGCTTGCGATCCCAGTTGCCATCGGGGCCGCCGCGGACGGGGTTGCGGTAGAAGGCGCCTTTGTCACTGGTGTGCGGGTGGTAATTCCACAGGCACTGGTCGAACTCGGGCCAGGCGAAGGGCTGGCCGGGCGGATGCAGCCGTACGGCGAATTCATCGACCATCTGCCCGAACTGTCCGCCGCGCGGGCTGGGATCGTCGCAGAGCAGGTCGAGGAGTTCGCGGCAGCGGTTACGGTACTCAGCGCGGAGGGCGGGGATGTCGAGGATGCGGTCGAGATCGGTCCGGCCACTCTGGTGGGACTTGGGGATGAACATCATGTCGAGATCCCACGGCAGGATGACCCACTTCCCGTCGGGTCGATGGTAGAGGTAGTGGTTCTCGTTTTCGCGGAGATCGACGTTGCCGGTGAGGCGGGAGATGGCGTGGAAGGAATAGAAGGCGGGCAGGTCCACATGGGCCCGCCACCACGCCTCATCGGGGCTGCTGCGCACCTTGTTCATGAAGGCGTCCACGTCGCCGTTGTCCTTTGGCAGGGTGGCGCCCTGGTGCTTTTTGTCGCCGCCTCCGGCCATGCGATAGACATTGCCATCGGGCAGGGCGCGCTCGTCGAGGAAGCCGCCGTCGGGGTCTTCGACGAGGAGATAGAGGCCCCATAGGTCGCCGGTATATTGATTCGCGGTCTGCTCCTCCGCGGCGTCGATGACGCGGAACTGCACGTGCTGGCAGCGGGACGCCGGGACGCCGGCGAGTTCGTAGGCGCGGAAACTTACGGCTTCGTCGAGCCCGGCCATGCCGCGATTCGTCTGCACCCAGGGGCTGGCGCAGGCATTCATCGAGATGCTGTCCATGCCACGGGTGAGGGGATGGCCGGCGAATTCCGCGGGCTGAAAGTCGCGGGTGCGGTTGAACTTGAAGCCCCACTTGTTCTTGCCGGTCACGTAGGTGCTGCCCTGGCCGCGATTGTGCCAGGTCACGTGGTCGTAGACTTTGCCATCGGCGATGAGGGTGCCGGAGAGTTTGCGTTTGTTCCAGCCGCCGTCCCACTGGCTGTGCTCCACGTCGTCTTTCACAGCCAGGAGGGTTATTGCCGGCAGCGTGGCGAAGAGCGTGCTGGGGAAAGTCCACGGCGTGCCTTTTCCCGGCTCGCCTGGAAAGCCCGTCCATGCCGCGGCGGCGGTGTAGCAGAAATAGGCGAAGTCCGGGCAGGCGTCATCCGCGTAGGGGACGCGCACGGTGTGGCCTTGGGTGTCGGCGGCGGAGATGCGGTAGCGGATGAGCCGGCGATGCTGCTGGAGTGCGGCTGGGAGGGTGGCGGTGAAAATGCTG
Source organism: Chthoniobacterales bacterium (assembly GCA_038228205.1). Lineage (GTDB taxonomy): Bacteria > Verrucomicrobiota > Verrucomicrobiia > Chthoniobacterales > Chthoniobacteraceae > Chthoniobacter. Next base: position 61,430 of record JBBRPL010000014.1, on the reverse strand, counting down.
TCGCCGGCGTGCGCGTCGCCGTCCCGTCCATCGTCGTGCATTGGCACGGCGGTCCATTCCTTCTCGAAAGCTTCGTCCGTCTTGCGGATGTATTTGCCTGGGTCGACGATCTGGTAGGCCAGCGTCGCGTCCTTCACGCCGCCCGCCGCGGTGATGCGCGCGCCGACGCGCACGGGTTCGCCGCCGCGCGGCTGGACGGGGACATGGCCGATCGCGTTGATGCTCGGGGGCGGCGTGTCCATGGCCACGGAATTGCGCTCGCCCGGCGTCGGGTGGCCGGGCTTGGTCTGGCCCGGGACGAAGCCCGAGGCGCGCCACGAACTGCCTTCCTGGCGATTCATCGCGGGATGGATCAGCTCGAGCGAAGAGCCTTCACCCGCCGCGGCGGTGGGCCACGGAAAGCCCGCGGCAAATTTCACCGAATCGACGGGCGCGCCTTTGGCGTCCTTGAGTGTCACCGTCTCGCCGGTGTGCTTGAGTGTGCCGTGCCACGGGCCGAGGGCGTCGCGGTGGAACTCGGCCTTGAAGCGATCCGGGTCGCGGGCCACCACCGCGTAACCGCCGGGCGCCAATTGGGCATCCGGCGGAAAAGTGAAGCGCACGCCATCGTCGAGCTTCCATCCCGCCAGGGAGACCGGGGCGGCCGTGGGATTGAGGAGCTCGATGAATTCGGCGGAGGAAGTCCGGTCCTTGGGATGATAGTAGATTTCGTTGAGCACGACGCCCGCGGCAGCGCTGGCCTGGGGCGCGACCATGCTGAGGAGAGGAAGAAACGCGCCGTACGCGGCGGTGGGGAAGGCGCCGCGCAGGGACACGGTCAAGGTTCGGAAAAAGGGGGCGCGCAAGATGTTCTCCCTACCCGGTGCCGATGGGTTGGGCAAGCGTGGCTCCGGCCGCCAAAGGTGCCGAAGGCAGCCCAATCGTCCGGCTTAGCTCGCGCTCACATCCCGGTGCGTCGGCGTGGGGCGACCGGGGCGGAAGTGTTCGAGATGATCGAGTTGGGCAGTCAATGTCGGCACGTCCCTTTGCAGAAGGGACAGGGATTCGCGGACGATCGTCGCGAGCGCTTCGGGGGCGTTCTCCGCGCGCAGGTTGATGATCAGTTGCCCGCTTCTGGAGAGATCCTGGAGCTTGATGGATAGCTCGGGCACGAAGTCGTTGCGCACGAGATTCACGGCGGCGATTTCGCCGGCGAGGGCTTCGTCGGGACTGTAGGTCATCTTCAGGTGCGCGACCTCGGCGTGTTGCACCTTGAGGTGTTCCTGGATGGCCCGGGCCAACCGGGTGATGACGTTCTCGGCGTCAAACGCCGTCGCCGCCTGGAGACGCACCGTGGCATTGAACCAGCCAAGCAAGGCCTCACCATCCGCGTAGATATCATAGTCCACTTCCATGGTTCCGACGTTGGACTGTTCGCCGCTTTCGAGGCGGGCAAACCAGGCGTCGAGATTGGTTTCGTCGCGCGAGGACACCGCGACGATTTCCGCGCGGGGAAATTTTTCTGCCAGCGCCGCGCGCAGCTCTTCGACGCGCGATGGAGCGAGCAGGTCCACCTTGTTGATGACGATGATGTCCGCTTCCTCGAGCTGCTTCTTGTAGATGTAGACGACCTTTTCGGAAAAGTTGCCGCCGCTTTCGAGACCGAGCACCCGCGCGGCGCGCACTGGATCCACCAGCACGCTGACGGGGGCGATGAGAAAACTGTTTCCGTAGATGCGGCGCAGTGGATAAGTGACCGTGGCCACAAGATCGGTGCAGCTTCCCACCGGCTCGGCGACGAACACATCCGGCTGGGTGGCCGCCGTGAGCTTGTCGGCCGCATCCACCAGGGAATTGAAGCGGCAGCAGAAGCAGCCGCCGGGGATTTCCTCAGTCGCAAAGCCCTTGGACCGCAGCATCTGCGTGTCCACCAGTTCGCGGCCCTGGTCATTGGTAATCAGGCCGACCTTGAGGCCGCGCTGCGTGAGGCGCTGGGCGAGTTTGGCAACGGCGGTCGTTTTGCCTGCGCCGAGAAAGCCGCCGATCATGATATAGCGGGCCTTGGTGGAGGGAGTTGGCATAGAAAATGGAAAATGGAAAAGAATATGCGTGCTGGCGCATAAGGCAGCAGGCGCCCGCGATGTGTCGAGCGAATGATGAAAGATAACGCGCTCGCCACCGTATATACGAAGAATACCCTCTCAACGCATTCGCTTATGAAACCCCTCTTTTTGCTGGTCGCGACGTGGTGTGCTCTGCCCTTCACCTGCCTGGGAGCTCCGGCGAAGCCAGCCAGGGCGCTGGAACCGCCGCCGGTGGAAATGATCGCGGACGCTCCTTTTCTTCAACCCTCGAGCACCCTGGAGTTTCGCTTTTCGCGGCCCATGATTTCCCGGGATGAGATCGGGTTCGCGGCGAAACTGCCGCCGATCGTTATCGCGCCGGCGCAGCCGGGTGTTTTCACCTGGCTGAGCCGGAGCAGCGGGGTCTTCGTATCGTCCGCCGCCTGGCCGCTGGGAGGCCAATTTGCCGTAACGCTACCCGCCGGTCTCAAGGATGTGGACGGCAAGCCCCTGCCGGGATCTTTCCGAGCCACATTGCGTACGCCCGCCTTCGCGCGCACGGCGGTCCGCTCTGATAGCGATGAGGAGGCAAAATCCACGGTAGCCGTCCCGAAGATCATGCTGGCTTTCAATTCGGCCATCGACCTTACCAAGGCGGAGCCCTATTTCCAATTCGCCGATTCCGCCGGTCACAAGGTTCCAGCCAAAGTGCGCTACGCCAAAGGCGGTGACTACTTTTCCATCCGTCAAGAAGACCGCGATTGGGAGGAGCGGTGGAAGCTCGCGAAGGAAGGGGTGAAAGAGAACGGCGAGGTCGTGACGGACGATTCGCCAGACGACGATGCGCCGCCCAAGCCGAACAAGCTCGTCGTCAGTCCGGCTGGCCCGCTGACCCCGGGCGGAATCTGGCGGATGGAGATGAAGCGTGGCCTCGTGTCGAGGAGCGGCCTGAAGATCCCCGAGCCTTTCGTCGTGAAGCTCGGTGCGGTGCGGCCCTTCGTTTTCGACAAGTTCGTGCCGACGAATTACATCAATTCGCGGCGCATCCTCACCATCGAGTTTGGGCAACCGCTCGCGCCCGATATCACCAGCGAGTCGGCGGCCAAATTTTTCCGGGTCGATCCGCCGCCGCCCAACCTGCGTTTCGAGTACGAGAACTCCACGCTCGCGGTCCTGGGAGAATTCGAGCTCGGTCGCGAATACCGGCTGGAAGTCGATCCCGCGGTCGTTTCGGAAGATGGTCTGCCATTCCAGGGGAATCGCCGCACTCCGTTCCGCTTTGCACCGGTCGCGCCGCGCCTTTATCTGCCGCTGGTTACCGGCCATCAGATCCGCGGCGGACTGCGAAAATTCGAAGCGCTCTCGTCGAACCTGAAGGCGATCAAGGTGAAGGCGCAGGTGGTGGCGGCGGAAGATGCCGCCGCGAGCGTGAAGGCGTTTGAGAAGTACAATTCCAACTCGGACTACGAGAGCGGAGAGATCTACCAGCCGATGCCGGCAGGCCTGATCCGCGGCAAGACGATCTTCGAGCGGACCATCGAGTTGCCTGCGGAGGCGCTCGATGCCCGGCAACACACCGCCCTGGATTGGAACGAGATTCTTGGCGAGCAGAAGGCGGGCGTCGTCTTCCTCACCCTGGAAGGCGTGCCCCTGCCGGGTGTGGCGGGCAAACATCCCGGTGCGCAGGCGCTGATCCAGCTCACCGATCTCGGTGTGCTGTGGAAGAAGGCGGAGGAGGGGTTGCGCGTGACGGTGTTTTCGATGTCCACCGGCCAGCCGATCGAGGGCGCGAGCGTGTCCTTGCTCAACGAGGGCTTCGCCGCGGGCGGAAAGGGGAAGACCGATGCCGAAGGCGCCAGTACCATCGCCATGCCCTCGCGTCTGGCCTGGATGGTCGTCACGAAGGGTGACGACGTCTATGCGTTCAGCGTGGGCAACGACTTCGGCAACCTTCCGATGTCAGGCTTCAAGTTCCGGATCGATTACCGGGGATGGGCGCAGAGGCAAAAAAATGCGCCGAAGCTGCGCGGGTTCATCTTCACCGACCGGCCGCTGTATCGCCCGGGAGAAATCGTCCACGTGAAGGGATACATTCGCGATGTGGCGGGCGGCGGCCTTGTCGCGCGGGCCGGCCTCGAAGGCGTTTTGAAACTGGCAGGAGGGGACGCCAAGGAAGCGACCACCACGAAAATCCGCACCGATGAGCGCGGCGCTTTCGATGTGGACCTCCCACTCAAAGCGTCGTCGTACGGGGATTTCACAGCATCCGCGGAATTTGGGAATACCGATGAGGAACGGTCGCAAAACACTTTTCCTTGCGCCTTCCATGTGTCGGAATATCAGCCCAATGCTTTCGAAGTGAAGCTTTCCGCGCCGGAGCGCGTTGGGCCGGGCGCGGAGCTCACGGCGAAGCTGGCGGCCGGCTATCTCTTCGGCGCGCCGCTCACGTCGGCGGACGTGCGATGGACCCTCTACTATTCGCGCGAATCGTTTTCGCCGAACGGCTTTGAGAACTGGCATTTCGGGCTGGAGGGAGGAGCGCGCGAAAAGACCCTGACTCTCCGCGGTGAGGGCAAACTGACGGGTGGTGCGGACGGTCTCACGATCCAGCCGAAACTGCCCGAGGCGAAGAATTACCCCTACGTAGGGGCCTTGATCGTGGAGGTCACGGATATCAATCAGCAAACCGTCTCCGAGAAAGTTGCCTACGCTCGAGACGCCGCGGATTTTTATCTCGGCCTGTCCGAGCCCGAGGGCGCGGTGCTGAGCCCTGGTGACGAGGTGGCGGCCCGCGCCGTGGCCATCAAGCCGGACGGAACTCCCACGGATCTACCGGTGGAAGTGAGTGCGGAATTGATTCGCACCCGCTTTGAAACGGTGCGCGTCCAGGGGGCCGGGAAGGCGGTCACGTTTCGCAGCGAGAAGGTGCAGGAGGTCGTCGCGAAAACCGAGGGACGAACGCTGCAGCCGGTGCGGGACGCTGACGGCGCCTGGAGAGTGGCGGAAGGTACGAGTGTGAAATTCAAGGCGGAAAAGGCCGGTGAATATCTCGTGCGCGTGACGGCTCGGGATGCGGGGGGGCGGGTCGTGACCAGCGAAATGCAGGTCTATGTGAGCGGGCCGGCGTCGATGGCATGGGACTATCGCAATCAGGCTCAGGTCGACCTGGTCGCGGATAAAGCTGAATACCATCCCGGCGACACGGCGCGGCTCCTCATCAAGACGCCGATTTCCGGCGAGGCGCTGGTGACGGTCGAGCGTGAAGAGCGGGTGCTTCGAACGATGCGGGTGAAGCTCGAAGGCAACGCGCCTTCCATCGAAATCCCTCTCGCGAAGGACGACGGGCCGAACGTCTTTGCTTCGGTCGTGATCATCCGCGGGCGTGAGCAGAGCACGCGCAAGATCAAGATGGCCGAATTCCGATACGGCGTGACGATGTTGAGGGTGGACGACACCGTGCAGCACTTGCAAGTCGCCGTCACTCCCACCCGGGCCACGGTAGAACCTGGGGAGGAGGTGGAAGCCGAGGTGATCGTTCGTGATGGAGCGGGCGCGCCGGTCGCCGATGCCGAGGTGACATTCTTCGCCGCCGATGACGGGGTGCTGCAGATCACCGGCTACAAGCGTCCCAATCCGGGCGAGATCTTCTACGAGCCATTCCCGCTCGCGGTCCGGACCGGGCTCACTCTCTACGACCTGCTGCCGGAAGATCCTGCTGATCTCCAATTCTCCAACAAGGGTTACCTCATCGGAGGCGGGGACGACGTTGGGAAGGGGGCCAGCTACAAGCTGCGCGAAGACTTTCCCGGCACGGCCTGCTGGTTTCCGGCGCTGAAGACCGACGCGGCGGGCAAGGTGCGCGCGCGTTTTCCGGCTCCGGACGCAGTGACGCGCTATCGCCTTGTCGCCGTCGCCCATGCCGCGGAGAAATTCGGCTCGGGCGAGTCCGTCTTCTCGATTCGCAAGCCGTTGATGCTGCTCTCCGCGCTCGGCCAATTTGCCAACGTCGGCGACACGGTGATGGCCCGGGCCGTCGTGCGCAACGACACGGGAGCCGACGCCTCCGCGGACGTGAAGCTGGAACTCGACCAGACCGCTGAGCCGGCGAAGGCCGGAGGCAACGTGGTCAGCATCGGGGTCAAGAATGGCGAGTCTCGCGCGATCGATCTTCCGGTGCGCCTGGTGGCCATGGGCAAGGCGCAATGGACCTGGAGCGCCCACATGGATTCCGGGGGAAAGGCGTATGACGATCATGTGCGCGCTTCGCTCAAGGTCGGCTCGTCGGCGCCCCTGCTCCACGAGACTTACGAGACGGAACTGAGCGGGGCCTCGAGCGACCTGCTGGCGGGAGTGAATCCGCAACTGCTCGACGGCGCCGGCACGGTCACGGTGACGGTGGCTAACACGCGCCTCGCGGAGTTGCGAGAGAGCGCCAACCAACTATTGGAATATCCCTACGGGTGCGCGGAGCAAACGATCTCGACGATGATCCCGTGGGCGCTGCTTGCGGAATTGCGTGGAGTCATGCCGGATCTCGCGAAGAACGAAGGGCAGGCCAAAGAGGCTGTCCTGAAAGGTCTCACCCGATTGGCGACGATGCGGACTGCGAGCGGCGGGCTCAGTTACTGGCCGGGTACGGATCGCCCTTCGCTCTTCGCCAGCGCGTACGGGGCGCTGGCCTACGTGCTCCTGGGGCGGGCGGGATACGAGTCGATCCCGAGCGATAACGAACTTTTCGATTACCTAAGCGAAGAATTGCGCGGGACGGGCCGGGTGCGCAACGAAGCGGGACTCGCCGATCGTGCCCTGGCCGTCTATGCGCTGGCGGCGGCCGGGCGCCCGGAACCCGCCTATCATGAGGAACTCTTCCGGCGCCGGAAGGAACTCTCCTACGAGTCCCGCGCCCTGGTGGCCCTTGCGGTTCTGGAGGCGCACGGTTCGGCGAAGATGGTGGATGATCTGCTGAGCTTCCGCACGGAAGCGCCGGAGACGTTCTCCTTTTTCGGCGGGGAGGCGCGCGAGCGGGCGGTGCAGTTGCTGGCCTGGACGCTTTACAAGCCGAAGTCGCCCGAGGTGGGCCGCTTGACCAGGGAACTGCTGGGCTACCGCAAGAACGGGCACTGGGGGACCACGCAGCAGAACGCCTGGGCGCTGATCGCTCTGGCGCGGTATTACGCCGTCGCGGAGGACGGCGGTAAACCGGTTGCAGGCACGCTCGCGCGGCGGGGAAATGAGCAGCCGTTCCACGTGACGAAAGAACAGCCATCGGTGACGGACTCCATCGTCTTTACGCCGACCGAAGCACTGAAGCCGGTGACAGTAGGCAATCCGGACAAGGGCACGCTCTTCGGCGAGACCCGCTGGGTGGTGCGACCGTCGGCCGCGGCACAGCCGCGTCAGGATCGTGGCTACGCGGTGTCGCGCAGCTATCGCAAGCTCGGGGCCGATGGCAAGCTTGCCGAGCCCGCCGATTTGCAGGTGGGCGATCGGATCCTCGTGACGCTGCGTGTGGAGACGACGCGTCCCGGACATTTCGTGGCCATCGACGATCCGCTGCCGGCGATCTTCGAAGCGGTGAATCCGTCGTTCCGCAGCCAGGAGGTGGGCGGGGAGGGGATGGCGGCCTCCGAAGGTGCGAGCGACTATCACGAAGTGCGCGCGGATCGCGTGATCTATTTTTGCGATCACCTGTCGGCGGGAGCGTTTGTCTACCGCTACCTGGCGCGGGTGCGCGCCGCGGGCAGCGCCACGGCCGGGCCGACGAAAGTGGAAGAGATGTACCGGCCCGAGCGGTTTGGGCTGGGGGAATCGACGGTCTTGAACAGCAAGTCAGCGGAAGAGAAGTAAGACGCGCGTCGCGATGAAGCGAAGATTCTTCAGACGATGCGTGGAGTGGACATGTGGTTGCTTTGGAATGCGGGCGCGCTCACTGCTCCACCGACTGGCTTTTGGAGCGGGAGTCCTGCTGGCGTGCGCCGTTGCCGTCGAAATCGCTCTGCGCTTCACGCCGATGCCCGCCGCTCTCCTGTCGGCCCGCATCGACAGCACGGAGTTCCTCGACCGGGATGGCCGGCCTCTCCGCATCATGCTCGTGGACGAGCGGTGCTATGCGCAGCGATGCCCGCTTTCTGATGTTTCCCTGCAGTTGATCGCCGCGACGATCAGTGCGGAGGACCGGCGTTTTCGCAGCCATGGTGGGATTGACCCGCGCGCGCTGGCGCGGGCGATCGGCTCGGCGGTGCACGCCGGGGGCGCGCGGTCGGGCGCTTCGACGATCACGCAGCAACTCGTGAAATTGGCCGATCCGGGCCCGCGCGCGGTCAGCAGGAAGCTCCGTGAGATGTGGCTGGCGCTGCGGGTCGAACAGATGTGGAGCAAGGACCACATCATCGAGGAATATCTCAACCGGCTCGATTACGGGAACCTCCAGGTCGGGATCGCCGCGGCGAGCCGTTACTATTTCGCGAAGCCGCCCTCGGATCTCAGCCCCGCGGAAGCGGCCTTCCTGGCCGGCCTGCCCCAATCGCCGTCGCGCCTCGATCCGCATGATCATTTCTCCGCGGCGCAGGCGCGGCAGCGCTGGGTGCTGGGTAGGATGCGGGCCGACGGAATCCTCGACGCGGAGACGTGCGCCCGGGCGGTCGCGCAGAAGCTTTTCCTCGCGCCCCCGCGCCGCGAATTCGAGGCGCCGCACTTTGTCGACCTGCTGCTCCAACGCCGCGGTGTCCTGCCGCCTCAAGGCGGCCCGGTGCGCACGACCCTGGATCTTCCGCTCAATCATTTCGTAGAGGCGAGGCTCGCCGGTCAGCTCGCCCACATTGCCGACAAACATGCCAGCAGCGGCGCGGTGGTCGTGATCGATAATCCGACCGGCGATGTGCTGGCGCTGGTGAGTTCGGGGGAGTATTTCCGGCCGGGCGTGGGGCAGATGAATGGAGCATGGACCATTCGCTCGCCCGGTTCCGCGGTCAAGCCGTTCACCTACATGCTCGCGTTGGAACGCGGTGCAAATCCCGGAACGATCGTGCCTGACGTGCCGTCAGATTTTTCCACGGACACGGGCCTCTACAGTCCGAACAATTACAATCACCGGTTTTATGGTCCCGTCAGTTTGCGTTTCGCGCTCGGCAACTCGCTCAACATCGCGTCGATCCAGGCGCTGCAATTGGCCGGTGGCCCCGAAGTGTTGCACCGGCGCTTGTTCGATCTGGGGATCACCACGCTGGACCACGAAGTCGCGGATTACGGTCTCGGCCTCACGCTGGGAAACGGGGAAGTGCGGCTGCTCGAATTGGCGAACGCCTTCGCCACGATCGGGCGGCTGGGCCTCTACCGGCCGTATCGTCTGCTCAGACGCGAATTGACGGGTGGTGTTCCCGGCCGCCAGGTGTGCGACGCGCGCGCGGCCTACCTCGTAGCGGATATGCTGTCCGACAATGCAGCGCGCGCCGCCTCGTTTGGGTTGAACTCCTACCTCGCCTTCGATTTCCCCGTGGCCTGCAAAACGGGCACCAGTTCCAATTATCGCGATAACTGGGTGCTCGCCTGCACCCCGGAATACACGGTCGGCGTCTGGGTCGGGAACATGGACGGTTCACCGATGCGTGGCATCACGGGAGTGACGGGAGCCGCGCCATTGATGCATGAGGTGATGACGCATTTGCACGAACAGCGCGGGACTTCATGGTTTGCGCGCCCGGAGGGGATCACGGAGTATCGCATTCATCCGCTCACGGGCCGGTTGGCCGCGCCTGAGGATGGCGCTGCGTTGACGGAGAAATGCCTGTGGAAACCGGACGCGGCGCGGTCAGTGGATTTCGATGCGCAGGGCCGGGTGGTGTTGCCCGCCGAGTATGCGCCATGGCTGGCGTCGCCGCAGAACTTGCTGGAGAACCTGGTGACTTGTGCCAATGCCGGGCCGGAACTGCGCATCATTCAGCCACTACCGGGCGCGACGTACTTTCTCGATCCAGATTTGCCCGCGGATGCGCAGTGGGTCGCCTTGCGGGCCGTGGCCCCGGGCAGCATCGCGTGGAGTTGTGATTCGCTGCCGTGCGAGCTGTCGGGAGAGCGTCAGCGCGTGCAGTTGCTGAGGGCGGGCCGGCATGTCATCACGGCCCGCGATACCATCACGGGACGGACAGCGGAGACATGGATCGACGTTCGGGAGTTGTGAGTGCTATTCGTAGGTGAATGTGGCGGTGGCCTGGCACGGTTGAGCGGCCTTGAGACGCACCCAGCGGGCTTCGAAGCCTTTTGGAAAGACGTGATCGAGCTTTTGTTCCGCGGCGACCGATAGCGTCTGGTATTTGTCCCACGTGCCGTCGCCCAGAAAATCGATCTCGATGGTGAATTCGACGGGGCTTTTCGCGTCGTGGCTGAGCGTCACGCGCTTTTTGTCGTAGCCGGCCATGAGGAAGGGGTCGCTTGGCTGACCGGGTTGGACCGCGGTGTTTTTCCACGGGCCGCCTTCGCCACGCGGTTTGCCAAATTGCCAGAGGTCATCTACGGCGCCCACCCATAGCGCGCATTTTCCGTCGTCAGAGCGGACGACGTGTTCTCCTTTCGCATCGTCGTTCAGGCCGGTCAGCACGAGCAGACCGCGATACGAGCCATAGTCCTTGATGCGCCGGTTATGGGTGGCGATCGGGCGAATTTTCACGAACCCGCCCGCGTTTTCCGCCGGGAGCTCGAAGAAGGTGCCGGCGGCGTTGAAGATGTCGCGCTCGGTGACAACTTCGCGGCAGATACGCTCGTCCCCGAGCGGGCCGGTCTTGTCGAACGCCGGGCTGCCCTTTGGCAGGCGCCAGCGGCCTTTGGCATCGACATAGAGCACTGAGGCTTCGTCGATGATGAGCACGTTCTGCGGGATGGCGTAGTTCTTCCGGGTATAGGCGATTCCGGGAACGTCTTCGACGCGTCGCAATTTGAGGTCGCCATCGAGATCGTAGCACCCCAGTTCTGCCGAGGGGCTGTTTGCGACGAAGCGCATCGTCCTGATATCCGCGCCGCGTGCGTAGATGAGTCCTCCATTGACCTTGGCGTCATCCGGTGGGGCAAGACCGGCGGCGATGGCGGTGGCTTCGTTGGCGCGCGGGTCGTCGTTCCGGTAGTGGAAGGAGGCCGTCACCTTTTCCGCGTCGCGGTTCGGTTTCAATCGCACCCAGGCGCCGCTTTCCGTTGCGGAGAATTGCGTCCACGCGGAAGCGTGCGCTGGCACTTCCAGTGAGCGCAGCGGGCTCCACTCGCCGTTTCCTTTCGCATCCACCTCGATGGCATACGTGACCGGCTCCGCGCTCTCGTGGCGCACACGCAACAAGCGATTCACGTAGCCCGCAAAGAGATAGGCATCGGACGTCGCGCCGGCCTTGACCGGTTCATCCAGCCACACCGCGCCGTTGCCGATCACCGGCCCGAGCTGGTCGATTCTTGCGGGTTCGATAAACCAAAGGTTTGATTGCGATTGGCCCGGTCCGGCGGCGTCGCCTTTGGCCTTGCGCTTGTTGAGAAACTCGCTCTTCGCCGTGTCGTCGCAGCCGATGACGATGCGGTCGTGCCAGCGCGCGAAGTCGCCGGTGATTTTGAGAAAATTGCTGCGCGGCGTGATGCCCGCGGAGTTTTTTGCAGAGAACGTTTTCGGGAATTTCCAGAACGCGCCGTGCATTGTCATGAGGAGGGATTCTTCCCCAATGTCGCGGATGCGCGGCCATTCGGTGTTCCAGCCATGAGCGCCGTCGTAGCTATGGCTGGACTTGGGCAGGCGATACGACTGCCATTGGCCGCCGTCGAGCATCATGAGGATGAGCGAGCGGGCGTCCCAGCCGATGCTCCACACCGGGTCCGTCTCCGGATGTTCGCTGCCCGAAATGCCGCCGGGACCAGTGACCTCGGTGAATTGATTGCGCCGCACGAGTTGCCAGTCGTCACCCGGCTTGCGCCATTCCGCGAGCGCGCCGCTTGGCACGGTGGGATCGGTGCTGACTCGCGGGTCGTGGTCTTCGCCGTTCGTGGCGTAAATGAGGCGGCCCTGCCCGCTGTAGAGCCCTTTTCCATGGTATCCCGGCAATTGCGAATTGATGGTCGCCGGATGCGCCTCGTTGGTCTTCCCAGCCGGCGCCTTGTTGCCGTCCTTGATCAATCCCGTCACCTCGAGGGTCTTCACGTCGACTTCGTAAAGCCCTTCCTCCATCGTCGCAAAATACACTTTCCCGGCTGGATCGGAGAGATGCCGCGCGCTCGCTGTGAGCCGGCCCGGCATCAGCGCGGGCGGGACCACGCGCACCTTGCGTTGGGCGTCGATGAAATACGGCCCGATCACCAGTTGATTCGATTCCCGGTGAATCAGGCGGTCAGCCGACGTCCCGCCGACACTTTCGGGCCGGACGATCTGCTCCAATTCGGGAGTGATTTCGTACAGCTTGTCGCTCGAACCGAAGGGAAGATGTGGCCCATAGGTGATGACCCAGAGCCGATCCGCCCACGGGACGACCGCGCCTGTTCCACATTCCCCCTCCTGGTTGTACATCGCGAGATGGGGATAGATCCCGCTGATCTGCACCGGCTCGGCGGCGAAGGTGGCAAGGGGGAGTGCGAGGACAAGGAAGATGCGGGGGAGCTTCATACGGAGCAGGGGAGTGGGTATCCGTTAAGTCTCCGCGCGCCGATTTTGGACAGACAATTCCGCCGGCTCATCCGGGGGCTCAGTCCCGGAAGTTTTTGAATCCGAGAGAGACGTCGAAGTCTTTGCCGCGCAGGAATGCGATGACCTCCTGCAATTCGTCGCGCTTCTTGCCCGTGACGCGGACCTGTCGCTCCTGCAGGGCGCACTGCACCTTGAAGGACTGCTCCTTGATGGCTTTGACGACCTCTTTTGCTTTGTCGCCATCGAGACCCTGTTTGATCACGAAATCCTGCGTGGCATGACCCAGTGGAGAGATGACCGGATCTTTTCGATCCACGTTGCGCAGGTCGATATTCCGTTTCGCCAGTTTCCCGACCACGATCTCGTGCAGGGCCTTCAGCCGCGTCGCGTCCTCGGCCTTGAGTTCGATTTTCGATTCCTTCTCATGCCATGAGATCGAAGCGGTGCTCCCTTTGAAATCGAAGCGCGTCGCCAGTTCCTTGGTGGCCTGGTTAATGGCGTTATCGATTTCCTGATTGTCGATTTCTGAGACGATGTCGAAGGAGGGCATGCGGGCCAGAGTATCTGCGGAATGCGCGTCGACAAACGCCGAATCACAGGCCCGCGACGTGTTGCGACGCTCGCCGCCGCCCATGTACTCCCTCTCCCTCTTCCTCTCGTGGACATCCCACGAGAGGGTCGCTTCACCCATTCTTCGAAGGCGCGCCGTGCAGGGCCGCGCCGCCGGATTTACCTCCGCCAGTGGCGGTGCTGGTAATAGCCGTGATGACCGCCAAACGCGAACGTGATACCGGGGCTATAGTAGTATGGAGCTGGCCGGTAATAGCTGTAGGAAGGCGCGTAGTAGTCATCGTAATAATATGGGGAGTAATATCGCGGCCCACCGTAGCCGTAATAATGGTGGCCCCAATTGCGACCTTCCCAATGATGCCCGTGATCCCAATGATGGTGATGATCGTGGGCTTGCGCTGGAGTGGCGATGGCGGCGGCGCCGAGAGCCACCGCTGCAATAACGAGAGTTTTGAATATCTTCATGGCATGTATTTGGCTTTGGATTGTTGGACGGAAAATGACGCCGCCCTGTTCAAAATACTTATTCGCATTCAGCGGTCGCACTGCGCCTCTGAAAATGCAGCAGTTGCAGCGGCAAAAAGATGTGCGACTAAGTCCTTCCCGAATGCCTAGAACTGCTCTTGTTTTACTCATGTTTATCGCCGCGTCCGTGACCGTGTTTGCGGGTCCGGAAACCGGCGCGACGGAGATCCCGTTTCATTTCGGCGACGGATTCATTTGCTTCGAGGCCCGGGTGGCGCAGAGCGGGGAGCCGTTAAACCTGCTGCTCGATTCCGGCGCCGGTGCTTCCGTTCTGAGTTTGCGGGCGGCCCGGCGATTGAAAATTAAGTTGGGAGCTACCGAGAATGTGCGCGGCGTCGGCTCGCAGGCATCCGCTTACCACATTGATCCCCTTCGCACGAACGCCGGTTCCGTGGCTCTTCCGGCCATTCCGCTGGCTGTGGATCTGAGCATGGCTGACGAACTTTGCAGCCGCCCGGTGGATGGCCTGATCGGTGTAGATTTCTTCAAGGGGCGCGTCGTTCAGATCGATTACGCCCGCCATTGCCTGCGGATTCTGGGTCCAGAGGCGTCGCCTGCGGGAGGGGAGCGTCTCCCGATGAAGTTCCTAAACGGCATCATGTGCGTGCCGATGGGTGTCAACGATTCGCAGGCCCGTTGGACGCGCTTCGATACGGGATGTAATGATGCCCTGCACTGGGTTATTCCCCGTCCGCAGGAGCGTGCCGCACGCGCCGGTGTGTCCATCGGTTTCGTCACGAGTCCGAACGATACGACTCTCACGACGGTGAGCCTTGGTTCGCGAGCGATGGATAAGGTAAAGACATCTCTGCACGGGCGAGCCCTTTTCGAAGGCGAGGCGGGATTGCTCGGGAATGGTGTGCTCTCCCGTTTCACGGTGACCGTGGATTGGCCAAACAGGCAGGTGGTGCTCGACGAAGTGTCGAGGTGATAGGGGGACAAACGAAAAGCGGGAGGGCATGAGCCCCCACCCGCTTTGCATCCTGAGTTGCCTGTCCGTTTACAAACCCATTGCGCTTATGAGCGAACGGTCGATCCGCCCGGTTACGGGAAGACGATGGTCGCTCTGAAACTGGGCAATCGCATTCCGGGTTTGGGGCCCGATCACGCCATCGACGGCGCCTGGGTTGTAGCCTTTCCGCACCAATTCTTCCTGGACGGAACTCGCGAGGCGGTCGCTGGTTGAGTATTCAAATGGCAGCGCCGGAGTGGAGTTATCGTATGGTGTCGAATCGTAGTCATCGGCGTAACCCGGTGCATAACCGTAGTCATAGAAGTACGGGTCGCCGTAATAACCCCCGTCGAAGATGACCCAAGCGTTATTAAACCACCGGTAACGGTGGTGATTCCAGTTATGGGTTTGCCGGCGATCCCAATTGCGCGAGAATTCGGCGGGTGCGGTGCGAAGGTCCGAACGGTTGAATGTTCGGGTGCCCGCGGCTGCATTGCTTCGAATGTTGGCGTTGCGGTCAACGTTGTTAGGCGCGCTGCCACCGAATGCAATGGTCGGTGCAGCAGGGCGGTTGTTGAAGGAGCGGTTCGTAACGACGGCACGCGGATTGGCGTGGGAAGGGGCTCGCATCGGTTGGACCGAGTCTCGAAGAGCGAAGCCTTGTGCCTGCGTGGCGGCACGGGGCGCTTGTTGCGCACGGAATGCCGTGCGTGGCATTTGCTGAACATGCGACGCGACGTGGGGCATTTGTTGAACGTGCATTGACGCTCCGCCGCCGGAACGCCCGCCCCCTCCGGAATGTCCCCCGCCTCCCCCGGAGTTCCCTCCGCGCGCACTGGCTTGTAGCGGATGGATGAAAGCAGCGGCGAGTGCCGCTGCGGTGAGTAGGATAGTTCGATTCATTGATATTTACCTCCATTAACTGCATCGCATCCCAAGCGTTCTTTGGTCCCCTTCGGCACGGGATAATCGATGTGTTGGTGAGACTCCGTTCGGGTCCGCGTTGTTCGATGGGAGGAATCAATCACCTGCTCTTGCGCACGCAGCTTTTCCTGTACTGTCAGCGGTCCGGTGCCGCGCAGATCTGAGCGATGACGGACTCGATTTCCAAAGTGAACGCGACGCCCAAGCCGTGACTGGCTGATTCATAAAAGGCGGCAGCGTCTCGATATTCGACGCGAGCCTCGGGATGAAATGCGTAATTCACCGACCGACCATCCGGCGCACTTCGGCGAGAACCTGCTCTCCTGGAAGGGGCTGCACCTCACCGGATCGCACTTCGTCGCGACGGCGGATAGCCTCGGCTGCCCAGAGTTTCTGAATCTCGCCACGCTCGGAAAAGTCCAGGCTCTCAACGAGCTTTTCCGCGAGTTCAGCTCGGGACGCGGGAGGGAGATGCATCGCCTCTTCGGCAAGTTGGTCGAGCGTGAGTGGCATGGTGCAGACTAGGGTGAAAATGTGCGCCGCTTAAGGAATCAAAACTCGACCGTCTTCGTATCCGGAGACTTCTCCGGGAGATTGAGCCAGCGAATGACGCAAAGCGCGCGAATGAAAGGTGGTTTGATTCGAGTGATTCGATGGGCAGGCCTTTGCCCCGTGGAGTCCGGAAATTTGGACAACTCACGCCCGGTGCTCAGATTCGTTGATATTCGGACGCAACGATGTCCTAAACCCCGGGTTTAGTGCTGTTAAGCCACGAACGATGTTGCTGATCCCTCCACCCACCCGCCTCCTCCTTTCGCTCACCTTCCTGCTGGCTCCCCTGCAGGCTATATGGGCGGCACTCGATCCTGCGGCTCCCGCCTCCCAGGTGCCGGATGCTGCCCAGACCGAGTTTTTTGAAAAAAGCATCCGGCCGGTGTTGGTGGATAAATGCTACAAATGCCATTCCGCCGAGGCGACCAAGGTCAAGGGAGGACTGCTGCTCGATACGAGGGAAGGAATCCGTAGCGGAGGGGATACCGGGCACGCGGTAGTGCCGGGCAATTTGAAGGAGAGCCTGCTCATCAAGGCGCTGCACTGGGACGATAAAGACCTGCGGATGCCCCCGGAAAAGGAGGGTGGCAAACTGCCGGACAGCGTGATTGCGGATTTCAAGAGGTGGATCGAGATGGGGGCGCCCGATCCCCGTGGCGGCGATGGGAAGGTCGTGAAAAAGGAGATGGACCTGACCAAGGCGAAGCAACTGTGGACCTTCCAGACGCCGAAGGCCGCACCGGTGCCTGCCGTGAAGGACAAGGCCTGGCCGCGCACCGACGTTGACCGCTTTCTTCTGGCCGCGCAAGAGGCCGAAGGGCTGCACCCGGTTGGTGACGCCGATCGTCGCACCCTGCTCCGGCGGGTATATTTCGACTTGATCGGGCTACCGCCGACCCCGGCGCAAATCGAGGCGTTTGCCCAGGATAAGTCGCCAAAGGCACTGGCGAAAGTGGTGGACGCTCTTCTGGCGTCGCCCCAGTTTGGCGAGCGCTGGGGACGGCACTGGTTGGATGCGGCGCGGTTCGCGGAATCGACGGGCAAGGAGCGTAATTTCACCTTTCCGGAAGCCTGGCGCTATCGCGACTGGGTAATCGCCGCGGTGAATGCCGATAAGCCCTACGATCAATTCATCATCGAACAAATCGCCGGGGATCTTCTCCCATCGAAGGATACTGCCGAGCGCGATCGCAATATGGTCGCCACGGGCTTCCTCGCGGTCGGCACGAAAGGGTTGAACGAGAAGAATCGTGAGATCTTCCGTATGGAAGTGGTGGACGATCAGATTGATACGACCTCGCGCGCTGTGCTCGGGATCACGGTGGCCTGCGCCCGCTGCCACGATCACAAGTTTGATCCCATTCCGACTCGTGACTATTACGCGCTGGCCGGCATTTTCCGCAGCACCACGACCTACTACGGGACCGGAGGCGCGCAGAACAAAAACCCTTCGTCACTGATTGCGTTGACCCCTCCGGCCCCCGCGGACGGCACGCCGCCGGCAGTCCCACAGGTGGCCTCGGCTCCTCCGTCCCCTGCGCAAACCGCATCGGCGGCCGCCCCGCCGCGCGAGGTTGCCGCCTTTATCGCCAACGATCCGGCGAAATCGGAGCGATTCGCCAATCTCCCGCCGAGGAAGCGGGCGGCGTTCCTGGCGCGCTTTGGGAGTGCCGTGGGACCTGCTGCGCCGGCTGCGGCACCCGTGCCACCACCAGCAGCAGTAGCGCCCAATCCGGCCCCTGCGAGTGCGGATGCTTCGGCCCCGCTGCCGGCGTTTTTGGCCAACGACCCCGCAAAGGCCGCGCGTTTCGCCAGTCTCCCGCCCGAGCGAAAAGCGGAACTGATGGAGCGGCTGCAAAAGAGCAAGCCTGGCAAGGTGGCCAAGGGGAATGGCCGGCGACAAGGCGCCGAGTCGTCCGATGGCGCCGCCGATGGTCCGAAAACGATGGGTGTTGGGGACGGGAATGTGGCCAATGCGGCGATCCTCATTCGCGGCGAGGTCGACAATCGCGGGGAGACCGTGCCGCGCGGAGTGATCTCCGTGCTTACCACCGGAACGCCCCCGACGATGCCTGCCAACTCCAGCGGGCGTCTCGAACTCGCCCAGTGGCTCGCCGCGCCCGAGAACCCACTGACGGCGCGTGTCATGGTTAACCGGGTGTGGCAGCACCTTTTCGGCGAGGGGCTCGTGCGGACCTCTGATAACTTCGGCGCGACTGGCGAGGAGCCCAGCAATCCGGCGCTGCTCGACGCCCTGGCCGTGCAGTTCATCCATGATGGCTGGTCGGTGAAGAAACTCATCCGCTCGCTCATCCTCAGCCATGCCTATCAGCTCGACAGCGCGTCGGATGCCAAGGGCACTCAGATCGACCCGGGCAACCGTCTTGTCTGGCGAGCTTCGTCGCGGCGGCTGGATGCTGAAGCGATTCGCGATGCCATGCTCGCCGCGAGCGGAAATCTCGATCTGGCGCCCGTGAACGGCTCCCTGGTCTCGAAGACGGGAGACGGTTACATCGGGAAAGGCGTCCGTCCGGAGATCTTTACCGATGTCACGGCCAACTATCGCAGTGTCTATCTGCCCATCGTCCGCGATTTCGTGCCCGAGGCGCTGGATATCTTCGACTTCGCGGAGCCGAGCCTCGTCGTGGCCTCGCGCGACGTGACCAACGTGCCGATCCAGGCGCTTTATTTGCTGAACAACGCCTTCGTCCGCGCCCAGGCCGCTGCGATGGCCAAACACATTCTGGCTACTCCGCTGACGCACCCGCAGCGCATTGCGCTGGCCTATCAAACGGCCCTCAGCCGTCCGCCTACCGAGGCCGAATTGGCGCGGGCGGAGCAGTATCTGCTCGATGAAGGCCGCGGTCTGTTGCCGGCGAAGGCTGGCAAGACGGAGGGCGCCGCCTCGCTCGCATGGTCCACCTTCTGCCAGGCGCTCTTCGCGAGTGCCGAGTTCCGTTACCTCCGCTAATCCCATGAACGAACAACCCTACGAATGCCGTGGCGTGACCCCCGCCGTGCTCACCCGACGTGATCTGCTCCGCACCGTTTCCGCCGGCTTTGGCTGGCTGGCCTTCAAAAGCCTGACCACGACTGCCGCCGCTGCGGAAGGCCGGAGTCCGCTGGCGCCGAAGGCGCCGCATTTCCCAGCGCGGGCGAAACGCGTCATCTTCCTGTGCATGCAGGGCGGCCCGGCGCACATGGATACGTTCGACTACAAGCCCAAGCTCACCGAGGACGATGGCAAGCCGGGACCGAATACCGGCAAGGGCGCCGGGAACAAGCTGCAAGGTTCGCCGTTCAAGTTCGAGGAACGCGGCCAGAGCGGGCTGTGGATTTCCGAGCTGTTTCCAAACGTGGCGCAACACGCCGACGAGTTGTGCCTCCTCCGCGGCATGCACACGGATATTCCGAATCACCCGCAGGCCTTCATCCAGTTGCACACGGGCAGCTCCCAATTCGTTCGCCCCAGCATGGGGGCGTGGGCGCTCTACGGCCTCGGCACCGCCAACGAGAATCTGCCGGGTTTCGTGACGCTCAGCCCGCCGATCCAATTTGGGGCGCAGAATTATGGCAGCGCGTTCCTGCCCGCCGTCTATCAAGGAACCAGAATGGGCGCGCAGAAGGGAGACGTTGGGACGGCCAGCATGAGCAATTTGCGCAACCCCGATCTGTCCCTGGAATCGCAGCGCAGGCAGATCGACCTCGTGCAATCGATGAACCGCGATCTCTTTTCGACCACGGCCAATCCCGAGGTCGAAGGGGTTATCGAATCCTACGAACTGGCCTTCCGCATGCAGGGTGAAGTGCCCAAGGTCATGGACATCTCAAAGGAAAGCCCGGCGACGCTCGCCGCCTACGGAATTGGTGCGGGCTCCACGAACGAATTCGGCCGGCAGTGTCTCATGGCACGCCGGTTTGCCGAGGCGGGAGTACGCTTCATCGAGGTCTGTCATGCGGGATGGGATCAGCACCAGAACTTGCAGAGCAAGCTGACCCAGAACTGCGGCGCCACGGACAAGCCGATCGCCGCGTTGCTCACCGACCTCAAGGCGCGCGGGTTGCTCGACGATACGCTGGTCCTGTGGGGCGGCGAATTCGGGCGCACCCCTGATGGACGTCGGGCGGATGGACGCGATCACAATGCGAAGGGGTACACCATGTGGATGGCCGGCGGCGGGGTCCGGGGGGGCTTGAGCTACGGTGGGACCGACGATTATGGGGCCAAGGCCGTGGAGGACACCGTCCATACCCACGACCTGCACGCCACGATCCTGGCGCTCCTCGGTCTCGACCACGAGAAACTGACCTATCGTTACGCCGGAAGGGATTTTCGCCTGACAGACGTCCACGGGACGGTGGCAAAAGCGATATTTGCTTAAGCGGGCTTTTGTGAATTGTTTTCAGCAACTCACGTCGAAACCCGGCGTTAACACATCCCCAGCTTTAGTGGCCACCCCAGAGATGTGCCGGCTGCGGATCCTCAAAAAAAACAAAACCAAATCAGAAACTACATGAAATCCATTACCTCGATCCTCGCGGTTCTCGCGCTCGGCACGACCCTCGCCATTGCCGCTGACGAAAAACCCGCCGCTCCCGTCGCTCCCGCCAAGGACGGCGCCCCAGCGACCAAGCCTGAGGCCAAACCCGACGCCCCGAAAGGCGAGAAACCAAAGCGTGACCCCGCCGACGTTTTCAAGAAGCTCGACGCGAACGGCGACGGCAAGGTCAGCCTCGAAGAGTGGCTGGCCAGCCCGATGGGCAAAAAGGACGCCGCCAAGGCGACGGAGCAGTTCAACAAGTTGGACAAGGACGGCGATAAGTCCCTGACCCTCGAAGAGTTCAGCGCCCCGCCTGCCAAAAAGGTCAAGTAATCGCTTCGGCTCGCGGCGGAAGCTGCAGCCAGCATTTCAGCGCCGCACCAGCCTCAGGCCGGTGCGGCGTTTTGGCTTTTGAATTGCCTCTACCTGGCGAAGGCCTTGTCCTTCGGATTCCCCGCGGCCTGAATGTAGGCCAGCAGGTCCATTAGCTCGTCGGGGTTGAGGCCGTTGATCAAGCCGGGCGGCATCATCGACACGGGATACGGAGCCCGGGATTTCACCGTGGATTCGTCCACCGGAGTCAGTGCGTCTGGAGCGAGCGCGCTGGTCATGACGAAGAGCTTCCCATTCTCCTGGACGATCACCCGGCCAATGATCAGGCCGCCATCCTTGGTCTGGATTTGCTCGGTCGGGTACTGATCGCTGATCACTTTTGAAGGATCGATGATGTTCTCCAGGAGGTCATGCAGTGTGTAGCGGCTGCCGGAGCCCGTGAGATCCGGCCCGACGTTGCCTCCTTCGCCGTTGAAGTGGTGGCAATTGATGCAGAGCGTGGAACTGAACATCGCCTTGCCTTGGTCGAAATTGCGCCCTTTCAGGCCATCCCTGGCCAGGGCCACGGCTTCATCGACACTGTAGTTCCTGCCCGGGCCTTTGGGGACGACGAGATTCGAAGGTGGCGCGGGGGGAGCCTTCTTCGAGAGCGTGTCGAGGGCGGCACGCTCGTCGTCGGGCACGAAATTGGCCAGCGCCTCGGTGCGGATATTTTCGAGGAATTTCGTGAAGCTGTTCCCACCCTTCCAGCTATGCGTGCGTGGGAACCAGGCGAAAAACGCCTCCCGTAGCGCGGGTGTCCAGCCGGCGTGGGCATTGCGCAGCGCGTACGCGTAGGCGATGGCCTGCCGGTTGGGACGGCTCGCGCGCATGCTCTCGACCGCGCGGGCGTAGCCGTCGTTGCGCGCCAGGACGGCGTCGCTGGCCAGTTCCCCGCCTTCATCGCGGGCGGTGTCGAGCAAGGGCACGGTCTTGGCCGCGATGCTCTTCGAGTCGAGAAAGGTCAGGAGGGTGACGAGTTCCCGATTCACATAAGGGTCGGTATGCGGAAAGAGTGGGTCAAGTTTACCGGCGACTGTGGCGCACACTTCCGGGGCCGGCTTGCCGAACCGTGTGAACGCGAGCTCGTATGCCCGGAGCAGGGAGAGACGCTGGGCGCCGTCGAGTTGCTTGAAATCCAACCTGCCGAGGGCTTCGAGCACCTGTTTCTGGAGGGTTTCGTCCTCGGGCAGCGTCGGGGCGACAGCGTTGGAGGAGATCCCGGATTTCCCCTGCGCGGCGGCAATGGAAGCATTCGCCGCACCGGCGCTGCGGCCCACGCGGGCTAGGGCGACCAGCGCTTCGAGCGCGGCTTGCGGGTCCTTCTCGGCCAGCGCGCGACTGGCCCATTGGCCTGCCGGCTGGCGCTCGATCGCTACGCGAGCCGCGTAGCGGACGAAACGATCTTTGCTGGCGAGGTGGGGCCACGCTTTGTCGATGGCCTCGGGCCCGACTCCCGGGAGGTGCAGCCTTTCCAATTCATGCCGTTCCCTGGCCTCCGCCGTGACCGCGACCGGTGGGGCGGGCGCCGTGCTCTCGCTGCCGGTGTAGGTCACGCGATACAGCGCCGACTGCGTGCGGCGCCCGCCGATCGTGAAATACAGCGCGCCGTCCTGCGGATGGATGATCACGTCAGTCACAGGCAAAGGTTTGCCGGTCACGAACTCCTCCTTCTCCGCCTTGAAACTCGCTCCGTCGGGAGTGAAGTGAATCGCCCACATCGTCCCGTAGGTCCAGTCGAGCGCGAACATCGCCTGCTGATATTTCGCGGGGAACTTGGCCCCCGTCCCGAACACGGTGCCAGTCGGTGATCCCGGGCCGATATCCACCGCCGCCGGCAGGCTGTCGGGATAGTAGGGTGGCCACTTGCCGGCGCCGCTCCGCCAACCGGCATCGCCCGCGCTGGTCGCATGGTTGATCCGCGTGGGGCGGTACCAAGGCGAGCCGATGTCCCATTCCATGTCGGCGTCGTAGGTGAAAAGCTCGCCGTTCGCGTCGAAGGCGATGTCGAACTCATTGCGGAAACCCATCGTGAAGAGCTCGAATTCCTTGCCTTCCAGGTCCGTTTTGTAAATGCAACCGCCGGGCGCGAGGATGCCCTTGGCGTGGCCGTTGGCGTCCCACAGGCGCGGCAGGAGTTGATCCTCGTCCCAGGCGACGGGCCGCGATTTTTCCAGTAGGTCGGGAAGGCGGGTGTGATTGCCGTTGCACAAATAGATCGACTTGCCGTCGGGCCCGAGCACCACGCTGTGGGGGCCGTGCTCGCCGCTCCCGTGAAATTCGCGCAAGAGCACCGGGTCCTCGAAAGCATCGTCGCTCTCACGATACTTCAGGCGCCACAAGCCCTGCGCGCGTGGCTTCGGCACCTTGCCTTCATCCACCATCACGTAGAGGCTGCCTTGGGCAAACAGCACGCCGTGTGCTCCCTGGATGTCGGCGGGAAGGGCCTCGACTTTCGCGCCCGCGCTCGTCCCGAGCGCGGGAGGGGTGACGCGGTAGAGCGCTCCGTATTGATCGCAGGTGATGAGACGTCCCTTGGAATCGACCGTGAGCCCGACCCACGAGCCTTGTTGCTCCCTCGGCACGGTGTAGAGCAACTCGACCTTGAATCCTGGCGGGGTCTGCAAGCTGGCGGGATCGGCGACGGCCACTGCGGCGGCCGCAGTGGCCGCCCGGGCTGAACCTTTGCCGGCGGGATCCCCTTTCTTTCCCGCGGAAGCCGTTAGGACTTTGCCCCAGGGACCGTCGCCGTATTTCGCGATGACGACCACGGGTTTGAACTCCGTGCTCCCCGGTTTGGCCGCTTCCCATTCCGGTCCCGTCTCGATGACTTGCAGCGCGCCGTCAGCCGTTTCGATCATCAACGAGGCGAGCAGCGCCGCGCTGCCTTCGTTGTTGTGACCCTCGATGATCAGTTCGTTCATCCCGGATTTCAGCTTCTTCGCGACGTCGGCGCGTTCGGGCGCTTTCCAGTCGCGATTCTCCAGGACCAGTTCGCCATTGAGACTGGCCTTCGCCGAGTTGTCGCAGGTAACCGTGAGCAGGGCAGATTTTACATCGCCCGAAATGCTGAAGGTCTTGCGGAAGACCTCGTTTTCGTTGTCGGTCCCGACCTTCTGGCTCCAGATCCAGCGCGGCTCAGCGCGGAGGGCCAGCGGTAAGATGACAAAGCTGAGCAGCGATACGATCAGTCGCGGGGAAAGGAGGGCTTTCATGTGCTGGGGATGATTCTTTCCAGGCAGGTTGCTTAGCCCGGACGTTCGCGGGAAGCCTATTCTCCCATGCGAAGCCTGAGCGGCAGAAACGCGTGCGTATGGCCGCCATTACTGTCGGCGATCAGGATCAAGCTCCGGGAACCGTCTTCGAGGATCGGTCCGAGGGTGACGCCCTCGAAATTGATGAAACCTGTGATTTCCTCGAAAAGGAGCGTCTTCTTCGCCGGCACGAAATCCGCATCCGCGAGGGAAGGCAACTTGGAAATATCCGTCGCGCCCTTGAAATCGGCGAGAAAGAGCCGGACGTGCAACCCGCCAAACGCGAAGCCGCGTTCCAGGACGATGAGCCGGCCATCGGGAAGCAGGCAAAGATCGGAGACGCCATTGCCGGAGTTCCGAAAGCGGAAGGCCGCGGGTTCGGTGCGCCAGGCATACTGGGCGACCGGGCGAAATTTTGCGTCCAGTTGCTGTAACCGCACGAGCGTGCCCGCGGCCCCGCTCACCGGGCCGTCCGGCTCGAGCGCTTCTTCATTCGCAATCCAAAAATGGGCGTCGGTGTCGTTCCACGTCATGGACTCGAGGCTCAGGTTTTTGCGCGCCTGCGAGTAGATCCGTGGGACCGGTTGAAGCTGGGCGGCGCCCCCGAGTTGGAAGCTGATCACCGCATCACCCGTCTCCGCGCTGATGAAGAACGTCTTCGTCGCAGCGACATACGCGACGCCTTCGAAATCGCTCACCGCCGCCTGAATCGAAATGGGTGCCTCCATCTCCCCGCGAGTGATGCACCCGGTCGCACGATCGATTTCCAGGTGAATGGCGACGAGGAGATTGGGGTGATCGGCGACCGCGTAAAAGGTATCGCCGCCCGTCCACGTGATGCCGCTGAGGTCCGTGACCCCGGCATTCTCAATCGCGAACCCCGCCTGAGCTTCCACCTTCTCGATCGAAATCTCCTGCGCCCATCCATCAAGGGGCAAACAACCAACAACCGCTACGAGAAGTGAAAGCCTGGCGAACAAAGAAATAATTCAAAATTCAGCATTCAAAATTCACAATTCCTCCCTCAGGCGAGCACTTCCTTGATCACGTGGCCGTGGACGTCCGAAAGCCGGAAATCGCGGCCGCCGAAGCGATAGGTGAGCTTTTCGTGATCGATCCCCAGCAGGTGCAGCATGGTGGCGTAGAGATCGTAGAAGGTCGCCTGCTTTTCAATTGCGTAATATCCGAGTTCGTCCGTCACGCCATGGATCGTGCCCCCGCGGATGCCGCCGCCCGCCAGCCAGACGCTGAACCCGGTGGGATTGTGATCGCGGCCGTCGCTGCCTTGCGAGAAAGGCGTGCGGCCAAACTCGCCCGCCCACAGGATGAGCGTGTCATCGAGGAGCCCGCGCGCCGCGAGATCGGTGATCAGCGCGGCGATGCCTTGATCGACCTGTCCCGCCATGTCGGAGTGGCCTTCCTTGAGCTTCCCGTGCTGGTCCCAGGGGTTCGGCGCCTGGCCGGCGCCGGGCTTCTGCGGCAGGCAACTCAATTCCACAAAGCGCACGCCGCTCTCGATGAGCCGGCGGGCGACGAGGCACTGGCGCCCGTAGGCCGCCTTGTTCGGATTCTGCGCGTCGAGACCGTAGAGCTTTTTTGTCGCTTCGCTCTCGCCGCGAATGTCGCAGATCTCCGGCACCGCCGTCTGCATGCGATAAGCGGTCTCGTAGTTGCGAATCGCCGCTTCGACCTGCGGTTCCGAGGCTTCCCGGAGAAACTGGTCATCCATCGACTTGACGAAGCCGAGCCGCTGCCGCTGGAGCGCATCGGTTTCCCGGGGTTTGATATTGGCGAGCGCCTCCGCGGCGTCGGCCTTCAAGATCGAAGCCTGATGCTGCCCCGGCAGGTAGCCGTTGCTGAACACGCCGACTCCGCCATGGGGCGCCGTTGCGTCGCCGCTCTGGAGCACGACAAAGCCCGGTAAATCCTTGTTCTCCGTCCCGAGCCCGTAGCTGACCCAGGCTCCGGCGCTCGGGTGTCCCATGAATGGGAAGCCGGTGTGGGCCAGGTAATTCCCTTGGGCGTGCTCATTGACTGTGCTGGTCATGGAGCGAATGACCGCGAGCCGATCGGCATGCTCAGCCACGTAGGGAAATAGTTCGCTGATGGGTATCCCGCTCTGGCCGCGATTCTGGAACTCCCACGGCGACGCCATGATATTGCCGTTGTTATTGAACATCGTAGGCCGCACCGGGACGGGCATCGGCTGGCCGTGGCGCCGGGCCAACTCGGGCTTGGGATCGAACGAGTCCACGTGCGACACGCCGCCCGACATATAACAGAAGACCACGCGTTTGGCCTTCGCGGGAAAATTCGGTGCCGGAGATTTCGCGTCATTGGCCAGGGCGCCGTAGGATTTGTCCGCAAGGAGGCCGGAGAGAGCGAGGCCGCCGAAGCCCAGGGAACACTGGCGGAGCATGGCGCGGCGGGAGATGTCGGAGCAGGGGATCATGATCGTGGACCGTGAGAGGTAAGTGAAGCGGATGGGTTCAGCGCAGAGGCCCGGCGTGGCGGAGCCGCAACTTCCCGTCTTGTCGCAGCGCTTGCGAGCGATGTTTCCGCGGGCACGAACTCACCGCACATAGATGAACTCCTTCAAATTAAACAGCGACTGCGCGAAGTCCTGCCACACCGGTTCGTTCGTCATTATTTGAGCCGCGGCCAATTTCCGATCCTGGGCGAGCGCGGTGAGATACGCGCCGGCTGTTTCCAGTTCCTGGTCGCTGGGCGATCGCGCATACGCGATGGCAAACATCCGCCGCACGCGCGCCTCGGGATTGGCGCTGCCGTCGTGGACCAGGGCCCTCGCCCAACGCCCCGCCTGGGAGATGACAAATGGTGAATTCAACAACGTCAGTGATTGCGCCGGGACATTCGTCGCATCCCTCCGGCCCAGCGTGGTAAAGGGTTTCGGCGCATCGAAGACTTGCAGGAATGGGTTCAAGTTCGTCCGCCGCACTTTCAGGTAGATGCTTCGCCGCGACGAATCTTCGTCACTCGGTCCCCCCGTCTTCGGGTCCAATTCTCCAGACACCGTCAGCAGGGAGTCGCGGATGGACTCCGCTTCCAGACGCCGGATGCGGAAGTGGGACAGCAACTCATTGGCGGGATCGCTTTCCAAAGAGCGCGCGGAACCGGTGCTGCTCATCTGGTAGGCGCGCGTGGCCACCAACTCGCCGATCAGCGTTTTGATCGACCAGCCCTGCTCGACAAAGCGCGCCGCCAGGAAATCGAGCAACTCGGGATGCGTGGGCCTTTCGCCGAGGCGTCCGAAATTATCGACCGTTGACACGAGCCCGCGGCCAAATAGCCAGTGCCACACGCGATTGACCATCACCCGCGCGGTGAGCGGGTTCCGGGGGTTCGCAATGTCGTTGGCGAGTTCGAGCCGCCCGCTCAGCGTTGTGTGGTAGGGCTGCGGGTCGAGCACGCCCAGGTATCCCCGGGGCACGGGTTCGCCCGGCTTGAGGTGATCGCCGCGCGGGAGAAACGGCGCATCGTAACCAGCGGTCTCGAGCACGCCGGGGGCGCGTTGGGGCACGGGCAACTGTGCTTCCAGACGGCGGTACTCCGCGACAAGCGGGGCGATGCCGGACAGGTCCGGCAGCGTGACCGGCAGGATCTTGCGGCGGACCAAATCGTCGAGGAAAGCGCGCTGGGGTTCCGAGAGCCGATCTTCGCGCCACGCCGCTACAGCGCTGCTGAGCGCCTTCTCATAGAGTCCCGCGAGTTCGAGGACCGTCCGCGGCGGTGCGCCTTCGAGCAAGGGCAGGAACGCAATCGGTTCTTCTCTCGGGGGTTCCTTGCTGTTGTGAAAGACGATCGATTCAGCGCTGAAAAAGGAGCGCCCATCGTTCACCTTGGCCTTCGCCTTGTCATCGAGCGGGCGCGTGAGGTCATCGCGTGTGCCAAATTCCACGTATGCCATCGACCCTTTGCGGTACGCCGTGTCGAGGCGCACCCAGCCCGGTTTGTTATTCGTGAGGCTGGCCTTCGGAAAAATCGGATTCGAGGGAAGCGGATAGTTGTCCACGATCACGCGCACCATCGCGCCACCACCGCCGGAGGCGCGGACGCTGATGCTGTCCGAATCGATCTTGAACCGGGGCGAGGTCATCAGGCCGTTCTGTTTGGTGGAAAGAGGAGCAGAGAAAGCGCCGGCTGGCTCGAGCCCTTCCAGGACGCGTTCGCCTTGCGGCTCGACCGCGAATTCGCCCGCGGGACGGGCTTGCTTTGTCAGTCCGTCGCCGTAGGGAAACCATTGCGCATAGTTGCCGCCGGCCAGATCCCAACCCGGTTGGAAGTTGTCGTGATTGAACTGCCGGGCTCCTGCGAGTTTCGCCCGCAACGACCCGGCCAACTGTTCCCAGTTGGCGACGAAGTCGGCGCCCGTGACCGACGCGAGTTGCGCCCACAAATACAAGGGGTTGCTGACATCGCCAGCGGCTTGTTTGATGGCGGTTGTCCAGGCCGCGTCTTCGCCTGAAGAGTTCTCAGGGATGGAGCGCAGCCGGTCGATCTCTGCCGTTAGCTTCCCACGTTCCTCGCGCTGCGCCGGGGTGAGCGCGGCCAGCACCTGGTCCGGTGAAATCACCGGCCCCAATCCGGCGCGGAAAGACTCGGCGATTTCCGCCGGCGTGAGCGCGCGATCGTAGAGGCGCGCTTCCTCGATTTCTCCGGCGAAGAAGCCATTGTTCGCGCCCTTGTGGCGCCAGCCGAGAAGGACGCGCGCATCCCCAGCGGCAAAGGCGAGCGGTGCACCCTTGGTGTACGGTGTGCCGTAAGGTGCGCCGTTGCGATAGACTGCGATCGTCCCATCCGCTGCGTAGGTCACCGCGACGTGGACGAACTCTCCGGGGCTCGCGGTTTCCAGCGGCCCATCCACGATCTCGCTGCGCGCAAAAAAATTGCTCCCGGCAACCCAGCGCCGGGCTTCCTTTTCCGCGTAAACGATGGCGTCGAACCCATGGATCCTGGTCGTTTCCACGGTGCAGACGCCGCCGCCCTGTTGCCGCAGATTTGCGGGCGCGACCCAAGCCTCCAGGGTTTTCGCCAGCAGCGAAATCGGGATCGGATCGGTGCGCAGATAAGCGCCCTGGCCATCGAGGCTCAGGCGGCCGTTTTTGATTTCTGCTTTGCCTTCGAGATACCCGTTCATCCGGCCCATCGTGTCGCGCGCGTCCTTGTTAAAACTCCACTGCGCGAATGGCGCCGGGACGCGACTGGCAGGCCGGGCGGCCTCCGGCGCGGGCGAAATACTCTGCCGGGCGCCCCACTCGAGATCGGCGATCTTGTGTTCCAGTTCGCGGATCCGCCCCGCGTTGTCCTGTGCCTGTGCGGCGTGGATCGGCGCCTCCCTGAGCCGTTTCCCGAGAGTTTGCGCGGCTTCCTGCCAGGCCGCGGCGAGACCCATCTTGATCTGCGCGTGCAGTCGCTCCAGTTCGGGACGGTTCGTGGCCAGGACCTCCGGGGCATCGATCGTGACTTGCGCGGGCCGGCAACTTGCAAAAATGCCAAACATCGCGGTCCAGTCGCGCTGGCTGATCGCGTCGAATTTGTGATCGTGGCAGCGCGCGCACGAAACGGTGAATGCCTGGAACGCCTTGCTCACCACGTCGATCTGGTTGTCCACCGCCTTGATCTGGTCCTCCAGGCTGTCCACGGGCTGAAAACCGTGTTCGACAAGCCGGAACTGCGCGGTTCCAAGAATCGATTCGTTGAAGCCCGCCGGATTCAGCCGTGGCCCGGGCAGGAGATCGCCGGCGAGATGCTCGCGGATCAATTGATCAGCCGGCACATCGGCATTGAAGGCGCGAATGAGATAGTCCCGATATCTCCAGGCCTCGGGAATCACCGGATCGCCCTCGCTGCCATGGGTGTCGGCGTAGCGCATCAGGTCCATCCAGTGCCGTGCCCAGTGCTCGCCAAATTGCGGAGACGCCAGCAGGCGCCCGGTCGCCTGGCGAATCGCCGACGAACGATCGCGCGCCGCATCCGCGGCGAACGCTTCCACCTCCTCCGGTTTCGGGGGCAGGCCGGTGAGCGCGAAAGCGAGCCGCCGCAGCAGGGTGCGTGCGTCGGCATCCTCCGCGGGTGCGAGGTCCTTTGCCTCCATTTTCGCGAGGAGGAAACGGTCCACGGGATTTTCCGACCACGTGGCGTTGCGCACGGCGGGCACCGCCGGCTTTCGCACGGGTTGCAGCGACCACCACCTCCGGCGCACCGCGAGCAGTTCTTCCCAAGTAGGCTTGCCGGTGGTCACCACGGGCGGTTCGTCGCGAGGATCGGGCGCGCCCATCGTGATCCACTTCTCAAAGTCCGAGATCACGGCATCGTCGAGCTTGGGCGACTTGTCCGGCATCTTCAGGTCCGGGTCGGTGTGCTTGATGGACGCGATGAGCAGGCTCTTCTGCGGATCACCGGGCACGATGGCATCGCCCGTGTCACCCCCTTTTTTCCAGCCCGCTCGATAGTCGAGCCGTAATCCGCCCTTGGTCTTCTTTGCGTTATGACACTCATAACACTCCGCCGCGAGCACCGGCCGAATCTTCGCCTCAAAAAACTCCCGTGCCTCGGCTGAAATCGGTGCGTCCGCCGCGAGTGCTGGAGCGCCGCAGAAAAGCGACGCGGCGGAGGCCAGCACGAGATAGGAGGCCAGGGTCATGGGCTATTCCTGGAAGCGGCGGGCTGCGTCCGTGGCCTCCGTGGCGATCGTCCGGCCGATCTCCGCAAACCGGCTTTGCGGGATACGCGTCGCGGGGCCCGCGATGGTGAGGGCGGCGATGGTGTGTCCATGCCGGTCGAGCAGGGGAGCCGCCACGCAGTGAATGCCATCGAAATGCTCGCCGCGGTCGAGCGCATATCCGCAGGCGCGGATACGCTCCAACTCCACGAGCAGCGCTTTGCGACTCGTAATGGTGTGTTCCGTGTGCTTTTCAAAGGTGAGCGAGGCGAGCACCGCATCGAGCGTGTCGTCCGGCAGAAATGCGAGGATGACCTTGCCCGGTGCGCAGCAGTGAATCGGCACGCGCGAACCGAGATCGACCACGTATTTGAACGGGTGCAGGGCCGGCAGTTGCTCCAGGATCACGCAACTCGCCTCGGCCAGGCAGCACAGTTGCGTCGTCTCGCCCGTGGCGGCCAACACCCGCCGCATGGGCTCCAGCGCGCACTCCACCAGGCTGCGCCGTCCGGAGTGCGGCTGCCCGAGCAGGAGCAGCTTTTGCGTGACGGAGTAGCGCTTGGTCCTCTCATCCCGGCAAATGTAACCCAGCTCCTCGAGCGCCCCCGCAAGGCGGAAAATGGAAGCCATGGAGATGCCAAACTGCGCTCCGAGTTCGGAGAGCGTCGCCCCGTCCGGGGCCGCGGCCAGGAACTCCAGCATCGCCAGCCCTCGCTGCAGGGCGGGCACTTGAAGGGCACTGTCGCCATTGCCATTGGTGGATTCCGCCCGGGAGCGACTGGGAGGCTGTGTTTTCATATGCGAAATAGATTCTATATATGAAAATACGGCGAATGGCAGCTTTCTTAGATCACGTCGAACCTTGACGCCAGACTGTAGCGGTTCTCACGAAGCTGGGGCGAATCAAACGAATGAATCCTATAGCCGATTGAGGCCTTGCCGGCAATCACGCCGGTTCGGACCACTCGCGCGGATTGGAATCGCGGTGCAGTCATTCAAGATTCATTATTTCCCGCAAATCATGCCATCGCCCTCCCTGCCAGTGTTCCGCGCCCTCGCCCTCGTTGCCTTGATTTTGCCTGGCGCGGCCCTGGCGCTTGAACCCTGCCGCATCGAAGTCGTGGAAAAGGGGAACGACTGGCCGGTGCCGCTGGTCGAACTGCGCACGACCAACGATGTGCGCTTCGTCACGGACAACGCGGGCGTGATCGCCTTCGATCTGCCGGAGTTGATGGGGCAGGAGACCTGGTTCAATGTTATCGGTCACGGCTACGAAGTGCCAGCCGATGGGTTCGGTTCGCGCGGTGTGCGGCTCATCCCGGAACCGGGCAAGACGTGCCGCGTGGAGGTGACCCGCAAGAATATCGCGAAGCGCCTCGGACGGGCTACCGGTGGGGGAATCTTTGCCGAGAGCCAGAAACTTGGGCGGGAACTCGACTGGCGCGATCAGGGTCTCCTCGGCTGCGATAGCATCCAGAATGCGGTGCATCGGGGCAAGCTGTTCTGGGCTTGGGGCGATTCGGTCCTGGCGCGCTACCCGTTGGGGATCTACGACATGACCAGCGCTACGACGGTCGTCCAACCGCTGTCCTCTTTCGCGCCGCCGCTGCGCCTGCGGTTTGATTACTTCAAGGACGCCCGGGGAGGCCCGCGCGGGGTGGCCAGGATGCCGGGCACCGGGCCCACCTGGGTCAGCGGGTATGTCAGTTTACCCGACAAGTCGGGAACTGCGAGACTGGTCGGAACGTACATCAAGGTGCGCAATCGTCTCGAGGCCTACGAATCCGGCTTGTGTGTGTGGAATGACGAAACGGCCAGCTTCGAACCGCTCCGCGTTCTGTGGACGAAGTCGGATGCCGATCCGATTCAATCGTCGGCGCCCGACGGGCATCCTGTTTTTTGGAAAGACAAAGCCGGGAAGGAATGGGTGCTGTTTGGCAATCCGTTCCCGACGTTTCGATGTCTGGCCACCTACGAGGCCTGGCAGGACTCTGCCAAATGGGAAACCTGCACGCCCCAGCCCAGCCTGCGCGCGGCGGGGAGCGGCAAGGTCGTGAAGCCGCACTCCGGATCGATCTCCTGGAATCCGTGGCGGAAGCGGTGGGTCACCGTGTTCGTGGAATCGTTCGGCGCGCCATCGGTCTTCGGTGAGCTGTGGTATGCCGAGGCGGACGCGCCCATCGGGCCGTGGGGACCCGCCGTGAAAATCCTGACGCACGACAACTACACTTTTTACAATCCGCGACTGCACCCGGAATTCACCGCCGAGGATTCCCCGATCCTGATTTTCGAGGGCACCTACACCGCGGAATTTTCCAGCTACGCGCATCCGACCCCCCGCTACAACTACAACCAGATCCTCTATCGGCTCGATCTCGACGACCCCGCGCTGGGGCTGGCGCAGACGCGGTGATCGGCCATAGCCCCCCCTCGCATCACCTCCGTTCGCGCTCTTGCGCCTTTGCCGGAATCCTTCACCGTCCGCCACGGAATGATGATTGCCCGGCAGCCCCGGTGTCGTCTAAGGCTTGCTCGACGGGCGAATTCGTTCGATCACACCCCGCACCGATACATGCGTTTCCCCCGCAATTCCGCCGTTCGTCTCATCCTGCCAGTTGCCATCGCATGGTTGGCGGCATCCCTGGTTGCCTCCGCCGAAACCATCGACACAGACCTCCTCGTGGTCGGCGGCAGCGAATCGGCATGCGCGGTGGCTGTGCAAGCCGCCCGTCTGGGCGTGAAGCGAATCGTGCTCGTCAACGACATCGGTTGGTTGGGTGGCCAGTTCAGTGCCGAGGGCGTCGGCTGTCCGGATGAATGGACCGCCGTCCGCGGAAAGAAGGTGAACTTTCCCCGCTCGGGAATGTTCCTCGAAACGATCCAGCGCATCCGGGCGCACAACAGCCAGACATACGGAATCGCCTCGCCGGGCAACGCGTGGTGCGGAACCGAAACCATCGAGCCGGCGGCTGGCGCGGCGATCTTCGAGGAACTGGTCGGACCATATACTGAGAGGGGGACGAAACAGTTGCGCATCGAGCGCGGTTGGCAGCCGGCGAAGGTCAATCTCGACGGCAACCGTGTCGGAGGTGTGCTCTTCGAGCGTGCCGATGGCTCGCCGGGCCAACTTGCCGTCCATGCCCGGCTCACCGTGGATTCTTCCGACTGGGGCGATGTTGTCCGCCTCAGTGGAGCGAAGTATGGCGCCGGACCGGATTTGAAATCCCGCTTCAATGAACCCAGCGCGCCGGAGGCCTTTGACGACGATGGACGGCAAGAGATGAATCCGCTCACCTGGTGCCTCGTGCTACGGGAGGCGGGGCGCGATGCCACGATCGGCAAGCCGTCCACCTACGATCCGCGCACCTACGCCGCGCTCGATAGCACGCCGCCATGGGTCGACTGGGCCGGCACCGACGGTATTTATGCCCCGGCCGGCTGGTGCGTCTACACGCACCGGCGTCTCGTGGATCGATGGCACTTCGGCCTTCCCGCCGGCACCGAGGCCACCTTCCTCAACTGGCCGGTGCAGGATTACCCGCTCTGCCAGCTCCCGCAGCGCGTCCGCGAAGCGCTGGATGCGACCGAGCCCGGCGCGTCGCGCAAGAATATCGTCGAGCTCAACCCGTCGCAGCGCCGCATCATTTTCGACGACGTGAAACAGCACGCGCTCGGCATGCTCTATCACTTGCAGACCAGGGTGCACGATCGCGTCGGCGACTTTCCGCAGAGCTTCCGCTACATGCAGCTCACGGATGAATTTGGCACACCCGACCGGCTGTCATTCAAGCCCTACGTTCGCGAAGGGTTGCGACTCGAAGCGCTCTACATGCTGCGGGAGCAGGACATTCGCGCGGCCACCCGCGAGCCGAAGTGGGCTCGCGTGATGGTGCCTGACGCGGTCTTCGGCTTTCAGTTCAACATCGATTTCCATCCGACACGGCGGAAGTTTCTCGATCACGGCGACCCGGCCGGACCGTGGCAATACGTCCACACGCCGAATCGCAGTTGGCACACCGATACCGACCGCGCGATGTTCCCTCTCCGCGGCCTCGTGCCGATCGAGCGCGACGGGCTGCTCGGCGCGGGCAAAAATATCGGAGTCAGCAGCGTCGTGCAATCGGCACTGCGCCTGCACGGGCAGATGATGCTCGTCGGCCAGGCCTCGGGTACGCTGGCCTGGATGTGCCTGCGCGACGGCGTGGAACCGCGCGCCATCGCCGCGGATTTCGCGAAGTTGCGCGAACTGCAACAACGGCTCGTGCGGGGCTGCGGCGGACCGGGAGTCCTGCTGTGGCCGTGGACGGATCTCGCGCCCGATGCACCATGGTTCGAAGCCGCGAACCTGCTCGCCGTGCGGGGCGTCTGGCAGGCCGATGCCGCCAGCCTCGATTTCGCGCAGGAAAAAGTGGTGACGGAACTCGAACTGTCCGGCGCCCTCACGCGGCTCGGTCGCGCCTTGACGGCGCCCAAGGAATGGACTGCGCCCGCCGATTATTCCGCCGATGCGCCCACCACGTGGGGAATGTTGCACGCCTGGCTGACCGCTCTCGGACTGCCTGCCGACAAGGGCCTCACGCGGCAGAAAACCCAGCCACTTACTCGTGGCGAGTGCGTCCGCTTTCTCTGGGCGGCGCTTCAGCGGGCGGGGGAGTGGCAGCCCACCGCGCCCGGGTACCTCACGCCGGGTCACGATAGCGACGGCGACGGCATTCCCGATCTGGACGACGCGCTACCTTTCGATCACAACAACCGCAACCTCCCCGATCGCCTCAACGCGCCCACCCCATGAAATCCCTTATCGCCCTCCTCGCCTCGCTCGTTCTCGGCGGTGCCGCCTTCGCCGGTCCGCGCTTCCTCTGCTGCGACTATAATGGCGGGCACGTCAGCATCGTCGCCGCCGATGGCTCCATCGAATGGCAGGTCGATGCCATGAAGCCGCAGGACTGCTGGCTCCTGCCCAATGGCAATGTCCTTTTCGCCTACGTCGGCGGCGCCAAAGAGATGACCAAAGACAAGCAAGTCGCATGGGAATACAAGGCCCCCGAGAAGGTCGAATGCCACGCCGCGCAGCCACTGCCCAATGGCAATGTGCTCGTGGTGGAAGGCGGGACGAGCCGCATCGTCGAGGTCGATCGCCAGGGGCAGATCGCGAAGGAAATCAAACTGACCACCGCCCCCGAGGTGAAGATGCACAATCAATATCGCGGCACGCGCAAGACTGCCGGGGGCCATTATCTGGTGTGCTTCAAGGGAGAGGGGAAGATCGTGGAACTCGACGGAGATGGTAAAGTCCTTCGCGAAGTCAAAGTGCCCGGCGACCCCCACCAAGCCGTCCTCCTGCCGAATAAGAACCTGCTCATCACCTGCGGCGACGGTCACAAGGTGGTCGAAGTCGATCCCAGCGACAAAGTCGTATGGGAACTGAACGAGAACGACCTGCCCGGCAACCCGCTCCGCCTCATGGCCGGCTGCCAGCGTCTGCCCAACGGGAACACCCTATTCTGCGTCTACCTCGGCCACGGCCACATCGGGGAACAGCCCATGGTTCTCGAAGTGACGCCGGACAAGAAGGTCGTCTGGGAATTCGCCGACCACGCCCACTTCAAGACCATCAATCAGATCCAGTCGTTGGATGTTCGCGGGGACGTGACGAAGGGAGAGATCCTGCGCTGATTAGGGATCATTGGCAGTAATCAGTAACATCTGATTGTAGAACCGGCACTTTTCCCGGATCGTGTGACAAATGCGGAATTGGTTCCTAATGACGCGCATGTTTTGGCTGGTGATTGTCTTTGTGCTCGCTGGTTCCAGGACCGCCTATTCCCGCGATCGGCAGCCAGGATTCGTCGATGATATTCTCCACGTTTCCATGCCGCTTCACAAGGAAAGCAAAACTGTATTCAGCAGTAAGATCGAACCGCTTGATAAGGAAACTCTGGCTCCGCGGGCGACTTTGCATTGCGATGTCCTGCCGGACCCGGTCTTTGATGTTTCGGATTATCTGCGCAGAAATGGGGTCATCATGCCGCGCGGCAGCCATGCGCTTTTCAGTCCGAGTAATGAACTCCTTTTCATTCGGGCCAGCGCGCAAAATGTGGCATTGACCAGGACGATCTTCAGTCCGCCGCCGATAGATCGGTCTGTGCAATATACATTGAACCTGCAAGTTTCGGTGAAGAAACCGGGAAGGGCTTTCCAGCGTGTTTTGAACGTCGAGTCAGCACCCATGGTATCGGGGCAGATAATCGATTTTGGTACGGAGGGAACCATACCCGTCGAAGTATTCTTGGAGCCAGTCGTCGGACCGGACGGTCAGATGATAGACCTCGAAATCGCCGCGTCCATCGGTCCGGCCGATCAAAAGATTACCATGACCAACAGGCTCCACACGCGGATCGCCAAACCTACGAGAATCCTTCTGGAGAAACCCGGTTCGCTGCTTGTCACCATACGGATGCAAACCAATCGGGAATTTTCCTACTGGGGACCGCCCGCCCTCGCCACGGAAGGAACGAAAGCCGAGGCATTGAAGAAAATCTCAGCAGCGCTGAAATGAGTCCGCAACGGGCCATGTCGGGCCGAGCATTCCGCCATTCCGGATGTCCTTCGACGTGGCAGCGACCCACTGATTACCGATTACTTTACCCCGTTACCTCCGGTACACCTTCGTCTCATCCGTCATGCCACCACCCCAATGGCGAACCAGAGTAAGCGTTTTGCCATCCGGGCCGTATTCGCCGTCGAACGAGGTGCGGGAAAGCGGATTATCGCTGTCGATCTTGGACGCGTTGATCCACATGCTGAATTTGCCCGTGTCTGGAATGACTTCGGAGGCCTGGTAGGTGCCTCCGTCGGTGAAAATACCGGTCACACGGCCGGTCGTGGGGCTGCCGACATCCGGGACGAAGGTCAACTGGCTGCCCTCACCGTTGACGGGGCTCCAATTGCCCGCGAGGTAGAAAATTTTGGCGGCCTGTTTGGCCGTGCGCGGGCGCCCCGCCTTGGGCACGCCGCTGCAGGCGGCAGCACCCAGGAATGCGGCGAGAAGGGTCAAGGCGATGGTGCGGCGAATGAGTGTGAAATTCTTCATGAGGGTTGAACCGTGAACGGGGACGGAGGTAAGCAGAGACGGCACCCGAATCCAAGCGGGATTGCATTGTGAAAAAAAGAGGGTTGACGGCACAACACTCTTCGCGCACTTTACGACACATCAGTTCGCGCTCCCGGTATTCCTGACCTCTCGGCAGGATCGTCCCTTGCAAGCCAGCCAGCAGGCGCGTCCCCGATTTTCATTATCCAAATTCCCTGATCCATGGCGGGTCATAGTACGCGGTCCAAAGTTAAGTGCATCGAAGGTCTTCCCGGCCACCAACGGGGACGGCTTTTCTCCCTGCTCGTGCCGGATTCGACCGGCGTGGAGGGGGTTTTCACCGCTTGCCAGGACGGACTTCCGCCGATGGCCAGCACCTCATCCAGACTCTGATTCTCCCGCGCAGGATTCGCCGTTGGCGCAACTTCCCGCAATTCATTCCCCGATTTTTATATGACCGAACCCGCAGAACACGACTTGCTCGACGAGCAGGCTGCTGACGCCAAGAAACCCGCAAAAAAGCGGACTACGAAACCCCGCACCAGCGCCGCCAAGGCAACGAAGGTCGCGGCTAAAACTGCGACGAAAGCCGCGACGAAAGCCGTGACAAAGGTCGCCAAGCCGCGTGTGAAGAAGACCCCCAAGGCCGAGGAAGCCGCCGAGCCCGTGGAGGCCCCTGCGCCCGAGGCCTCCGTCCTGGCGCCCCGCCCCGTGGCGCCACCTCCGGTCGTCGTTGAGGCGGTCGATGAGTGGAGACCTTCGGCGTCCAGAGTCGAGTCTGCCCCGGCGAGGCCGCCGGCTGAAACCCCTCCCGCCAATGGGCTTCCGCAGGCCCAGGAATTTTCTTCGCAGCCGGTGGTTCGTCCGCGCCCTGTCTACATCCCGCGTCATGTGGCCAAGCAAATGGAAGAGCAGGCCCGTGCCGCGGGGATCGACCCGGCGCCCATCCCGGTGGCCGTGACCGCCGAGGAAGCCGCGCGGATGGATATCCCGCGGGTCGAAGTCGCCGCACGGATGGAGACCTCCCGCACCGACCAACCGCGCCGTGAAGACTCCCGGCGAGATCGTGGTGATCGCGGTGACCGCCATGAGCGGGGGGATCGCAATGATCGCGGGGATCGTGAAGACTCCCGCCGCGGCCGCAACGAATCCAATCGGGACGATCTTCGCAGCGAACCGCCGGCCGCAGACCTGCCGCCTCCGCGTGAGGACGAGATCGGCGACGCCGAGGGAATCGTAGAAGTCTCCGGCAAAGGTTTCGGATTCCTGCGCGATCCCAAGCGCTCATTTGCCCAGCACCCGAACGATGTCTTCGTCACGCCCGAGCTTTGCCGCAGTTACAACCTGCGCGACGGCCAGTGGGTCAAGGGCAACACCCGCCGCGGTAATCGCGGTTCGCAGCTCTTCCGCATCACGGAAATCAACGGCGGCGATCCCGAGAAGTCGCTGCAATTGCCGACCTTCGACGAGTTGACCGTGGTCAGCCCCAACAAGCGCATCCGCCTCGAGACCGTGCCCGAGCGTTTCACTACGCGAGTGATCGATCTCATGTGCCCTGTTGGCAAAGGCCAGCGCGGCCTCATCGTGGCCCCGCCGCGGACGGGCAAGACGACGCTCCTCCAGCACATCGCGGATGCCGTGGTGAAAAATCACCCCGAGATCATACTCATCATTCTGCTCGTCGATGAGCGGCCCGAGGAAGTCACCGAGATCAAGCGGACCGTGCCCACGGCTGAACTGATGGCCAGCTCGAACGACAGCGACATCAAGAGCCACACGCGCATCGCCCAACTCGCCATCGAACGGGCCAAGCGGCTCGTGGAATCGGGCAAGGATGTCTTCATGCTCCTCGACTCCATCACCCGTGTGGGCCGGGCCTTCAACAACGCCACCGGCGGCGGCGGACGCACGATGTCGGGCGGTATCGATTCGCGCGCGCTGGAAATCCCGAGGAAGATCTTCGCCGCCGCGCGCAATACCGAGGAAGCCGGTTCGTTGACCATCGTCGCCACCGCCCTCATCGACACCGGCAGCCGCATGGATGAACTCATCTTCCAGGAGTTCAAAGGCACCGGTAACATGGAGCTTGTTCTCGATCGCAAGATCAGCGACCAGCGCATCTATCCGGCCATCGATATTTTCCAGAGCGGCACACGACGCGAGGAATTGCTCATCCCCGAGGCCGACCTGCACAAGATCAATGTCATCCGCCGCGGTCTCGCCGGACACAAGCCGACCGAGGCGATCGAGCGGTTGCTGTTCTTCGTGAAGAAATTTCCGACGAACGCCCAGATGCTCGCGGGCATTCCCGGCTAGCCGAGCGCCATGCCCGAGCCGAAATCGGCCCGCGAGGTGGAATTCGAGGTGCTCGGAAAGGACGCGCCGGAAGGCGGCGCCCCCGTTGATCCGTTCATCGCGCTCATTGCGCGCTTGATGGACAGCGCCTTCGTCATTCCGGGGACGAATATCCGCTTCGGACTCGATCCGATTATCGGGCTCATTCCGGCTCTCGGAGCGACGGCTTCGTCGTTCATCTCGATCGTGCTCATCGCCCTCAGCGCGCGGCGCGGCGTGCCGAAGGTGGTCCTCGCCCGCATGGCCGTCAACGTGCTGCTCAATGCCGCGATCGATTCCGTGCCGGTGGTGGGGGATGTCCTCTCCATCTTCTATCGATCGAACGCCCGCAACTACGAGTTGCTGCAAAAGCATGCCGGCACCGCGCGCGCTTCGACGACCGGGGACTGGCTGTTTCTCGTCGGGTTGCTCGCGGGTGTCGTGGCCGTCATCGGACTGATGATCGTGGGTTCGGTGGCAGTCCTCCGCGCGTTGTTCCTGCCCTCCCCCCAGTAGCGAGGCGCGGTCTCTTGTCCGCGATCTCTCCGCGGCCTTATGCCAGGACTGGCTTCACCACCTGCCCATGCACATCGGTAAGGCGGAACTGGCGGCCTTGGAAACGGAAGGTGAGCCGCTCGTGATCGATGCCGAGCAGGTGCAGGATGGTCGCCTGAAAGTCGTGCACGTGCACCGGGTCTTTGGCGACGTTGAACGCGAAATCGTCGGACTCGCCGTAGCTCATCCCGGGCTTCACTCCGCCGCCCGCCATCCATAGCGAGAAAGCGTAAGGATGGTGGTCACGGCCCCAGCGTTTGGTGTCGTTGATGTCGCCCTGGATGAAGGGAGTGCGCCCAAACTCTCCGCCCCAGATCACGAGGGTATCGTCGAGTAATCCGCGTTGCTTGAGGTCCTTGACGAGCGCCGCGCTCGGCTGGTCGGTATCGCGACACTGGATCTGGAATTGCGTCGAGAGGTTGTTGTGATGGTCCCAGCCGGCGTGCAGGCACTGGACGAAGCGCACGCCGCGCTCCACCAAGCGGCGGGCCATGAGGCAGTTGTAGGCAAAGGAACCCTGTCGTTTCACATCCGGCCCATACGACTCCAGGGTCTCCGCGGATTCCTGGGAAAAATCGATCAGCTCCGGAACCGAGGCCTGCATCTTGTAGGCCATCTCATACTGGGAGATCCGCGTGGCAATTTCCGGATCGGCAAATTCCGCGTAGTGCTCCTCGTTCAGCCTGGCGAGATCGTCGAGCAATCCGCGGCGCACTTCCCGTGACATGCCGTCGGGATTGGAAAGATAGAGCACGGGATCGCCGCTGCCGCGGAATCGCACCCCTTGAAATTTCGATGGCAGGAATCCCGAGCCCCAGTAGAAGTCGTAAAAGATTTGCCCGCATGACGCCTCCTTGTCGCGCGACGTCATGACCACGAAGCCGGGCAGTTCCTGCGACTCAGTGCCGAGACCGTAGGTGGCCCAGGCCCCCATACTCGGTCTCCCCGGCTGTTCTGCGCCGGTGAGGAAAAAGGAAATCGCCGGAGCATGGTTCACCGCCTCGGTGTGCATCGACTTGATGAAGCAGAGATCGTCCGCCATGGCACCCATGTGCGGCATGAAATCGCCCACCCAGGCGCCCGACTTGCCATACTGCTTGTAGCCCGTGAACGAAGGAAGAACCAGCTTCTGCTTGATGTTCTGCGTCATCGTCGAGAAACGCTTGTCCCCCAGGATCGAGGGCGGAATCTCCTGCCCGCGGAATTTCTCCATGCCTGGTTTGTAATCGAAGATATCGAGGTGCGGCGGGCCGCCGTTTTGCAGCAGGTAGATAACGTGTTTCGCCTTCGGCGCGAAATGGGGAAGGCCATCGAGTCCACCCACGCGTTGGGGCGCGGCGCCTTTCGGGAGCGCGCCAAAACCATCCTGCGTGAGAAGCGAGGCCAGGGCCACGGAGCCGATGCCCGTGGCCGATTTGGAGAAAAACTGGCGGCGGGTGAGATAAGCGGCGCGCTGCGTTTGCGGATTCATAGGGATTATTCCTTGGTCAGCGTTTCATCGAGATTGAGCAGCAGCAGGGCGAGATTCGTCTGCGCGGCCAGTTCCGGCGCTGGCAGATTCGCATCCGGCTTGGTTTCACCCGTCGCCAGGAGCTTGCCGGCCTCATCCGCGTGGCCGGCGTATTGCTCCCGGAAACGAGCCAGCGCACTCGATAGAATGGTGGCTTCCTTGTCGCT
The DNA here is from genome assembly GCA_038228205.1 of Chthoniobacterales bacterium. Lineage (GTDB taxonomy): Bacteria > Verrucomicrobiota > Verrucomicrobiia > Chthoniobacterales > Chthoniobacteraceae > Chthoniobacter. The sequence continues at coordinate 18,715 of JBBRPL010000014.1, read as the reverse complement.
CGGGGCGCGCGCCGTGCACAGGCGGAATCCATATTTTAAGCGGTCGGCGTCCGTCATCCCGCCTTGCTTCAGCATCCGTTCGGCGAGCATCCGCGCCGCTTCGACATAGGTCTCGTCATTGAGCGTGACGAGCGCGTGCAGGGGAGTGTTCGTCCGTCCGGTTTTCACGGCGCATTGCTGTCGGCTGGCCACGTCGAAAAACAGGGTCGGTCCGACGATCCGTCGCCAAAAGATGTAAAGGCTGCGCCGGTAGAGCGCTTCGCCATGGTCCTGCGCAAACTTGATCTTGCCGAACGTGGCGTCCTCCCACACTCCGGCGGGCTGGTAGGTTTTGACGGGCGGACCGCCGACTTTATCCACGAGCAAACCCGAGATCGCGAGAGCCTGGTCCCGCAGCATCCAACTCGGCAGCCGGAAACGCGGGCCACGCGCCAGCAGCTTGTTCTCCGGGTCGCGCTCCGCCATCCCGATCGGCACTTGCGAAGACTGCCGGTAGGTCGCGCTGGTCACCATGAGCCGGTGCAACCGTTTCACGTCCCAACCGCTTTCGACGAATTCACAGGCCAGCCAATCGAGCAACTCGGGATGCGTCGGTTTCTCTCCCTGCACGCCGAAATCTTCTGTCGTCTTGACGAGGCCGCGCCCGAAGAAAAGCTGCCATGCTCGATTGACCGTCACCCGGGGTGTGAGCGGTTGCTGCGGCGAGACCAGCCATTGCGCGAGCGCCAGCCGGTTCGGCGGCGCGTCTGGGGGAAGCGCCGGCAGGAACGCCGGGGTGCCGTGCGTGACCTTGTCCGCGTATTTGTCATAGGCGCCCTTGACGAGGATGAAGGTGTCGCGCGGCTGCGGACGATCCCGCATGACCATCGTCCGCGGGCCGTCCTTCTCCACTTTCTCACGGGCCGCCTTCGATTCGTCGACTTTCTTCTTCGCGGCGATGAGCCGCGGTTCGCTGGCGAGATAAAAGTCCGTCACCGTCTTCTTCTGGGCATCGGTGCGCTGCTCCGTCTCCACGGCCAGTGCGATTCGGACCGCGTCCGGAATCGGGCGCAGCAGCACTTTCGGCGAATCCGTGATCGAGAGCCGGAACTTGCCGATCACGTGTTGCTTGTAGATCGAGCGAAATTGCAGCCGGAATGACAGTGTGCGTTCTGGCCGATAGCCGAATTCGTCCAGCAATTCGAACACTGCCTCGTGCGGCTTCCCGACCTGGGGCCACGTCCCCCATCCGGTATCGTCCTTTCCATCGAGGGCATTTTGCAAAGGCCAGCCGGGTTGCTCAAAATCGGCGCGTACCGCCGCCAGACCCACTGGCTTGCCGTCGCCGAGAAACTTCAATTCGGTGAGCACCCAGCTTCCATTCGGAGCGCGGCCCGGGCCCTTCTCGGCCAGTGAATCGTCCGTCAATACTTCGAGCCTCACCGCGGTCGCCTTATGCATCTGCGTGTTTGCCGTGATGACGATGTCATCCACGTCGGGATTCTTCCCGGTCAAGAGCACCGCGCCGTCCGGTTGCGTGATGGGTTTCGCGCCGTTCTCGCTCGTCACTTCCTCCGGCTTCAGGACCTGCCACTCGACTTGGGCCTGTTTGGCTCCGTCGCCCTTCAAGGTCGCTTCCCAAGCGGCCTGCTCGGCGCGCACCGTCTTTTCCACGTCGTCGCGCTTCTTCGTCGCTGCCTCGTCCGCTTCGCGGCGCTCTTTGAGTTTGGCCTCCTGTTCGGGTGAATTGAGACTGAGGACAGGCTTGGCGTAGCCACGGTCGTCATTGGATCCGCTCTCATCGACCGAATTGAAATAGGCACTGAACTGGTAGTATTCGCGCTGCTTGAGTTGGTCGAATTTGTGATCGTGGCAGCGGCAGCAATTCATCGTCAGGCCCAGCCACACCGTCCCGGTGGTCTCGACCCGGTCCATCACGTAATCCACCCGCGATTCCTCCGGGATGCGGCCGCCTTCGCCATTGATCATGTGATTGCGGTGGAATCCGGTCGCGATCAGTTGATCGGTGCTCGGCTGCGGCAGGAGGTCGCCGGCGATTTGCTGAATCGTGAATTGATCGAAGGGCAGGTTTTCATTGAGGGCCTTGATCGCCCAATCCCGCCACGGCCACATCGCCCGGGTTGGGTCGCCCTGGTAACCGTTCGTATCGGCATAGCGCGCCGCATCCAGCCATTCCCAGACCATGCGTTCACCGTAACGAGGCGAAGCGAGCAGGCGGTCCACGGCCTTTTCGTAGGCGTCCGGCGCGGAGTCCGCCAGGTAGGCGTCGAGTTCTTCCGGCCCGGGCGGCAGACCGGTGAGATCGAGGGAGACGCGGCGCAGCAGCCTGGCCTTGTCAGCCTCGGGCGCTTGTTTGAGTTTATCCTTGGCCAGCCGTTCGAGGACGAAGGCATCGATGGGATTGCGCACGGTGCCCAGCGCGGCATCGGGGTGAGGAACAGCGGCGCGTTTCGGAGCGACAAAAGCCCAGTGCTCACCCCATTTCGCGCCCTGTTCCACCCACTTCCTGAGCAATTGCTTCTGGGCGTCGGTCAGCTTGCGATTCGACTTCGGCGTCGGCATCAACTCGTCCGGATCGGTGCTCAGGATGCGCGTGATCACCTCGCTCGCCTCCGGCTTGCCGGGGGTGATCATGGCCACGCCGTCTTCGTTTTTCCCGAGCGCCCCTTCCTTGCGATCCAGCCGCAGTTTTGCCTTGCGCGCTCCCGCATCGGGGCCGTGGCATTTGTAGCAGTTGTCCGCCAGGATCGGCTGGATGTCGCGATTGAAATCGATCTCGTCAGTGCCTGCTGCCCAGAGGCTATTCACTACGGAGCAACTGAGCGCCACCGTCAGGGTGCAAAAGGAGCGTCGGGGAAACATCGGGCGATGATGGTGTGACGGAGGGGGTGGATCAACTTACGAAAGTGCGTAAGCGGCTGGAGGCGGGTGACATTAGGAACAAAACGCAGAGGCGCAGAAACGCGGATTGCGATACCGGTCGCCGGACGGCGCGTCCGTAGTACCGCTTGCGCTCCCCCAGCAGTCATCCTGAGGACCCAAAACCGAAAGGCCGTCATCATCAGTGCGGAGATGACGTGTGGCACTCGGAAACTCTCCCTCTCCCTCTTCATCTTAATCTTCATCCTCTGTTGGTTGATTTTCAGCCACTGACAATTCACCTCATTAGCAGCCTGCGAAGGACCTGTAATCTCTGCCTTTCCTCACCGGCCAGATTGCAGATGACCGGAGGAGATCAGAGATCCTTCGTTCCTCAGGATGACTTTGAAGGGGGAAGCCGCCAGATAGCAAAAGCGCTGGCTCGCTGACGGCGGTACCTTGTCGGTTGGTGTCTTTTTCGCCCCGGGGTTCGTTACGGCATGATCAACCGTTCCTTCAGCGCGATGGACACCGCGGCGGTCATGCCGTTGACGTGCAACTTCTTATAAATGCAGCGCATCACGTAGTCCGTGGTGTGCTGATTCAGGTCGAGACGGTCGGCGATCTGCTTCTTGCCGAGGCCTTCCACCATGTGCTGCAGCACGGCAGTTTCCCGCTCCGTGAGCCCATAGTCTTTCTTTTCGGGTGACAGTTTGGAGAACATGTCCAGGACCCGGCGGGCCACCCGCGGGTTCATCGGTGAACCGCCGGCCAGCGCCTGATCGATGGCCTCGGCGACTCGCGCCATCGGTTCCGACTTCAGCAGATATCCAGAGGCGCCCGAGCAGATCGCCCGGAAAATCTTGTCGTCGTCCTCGAAGACGGTCAGGACCAGGATGGCCGCGTCGGGCAGGACGGCCTTAAACGCGCGGATCCCTTGCAGGCCATCCATCCCGGGCAGACCCACATCGAGCAGGATGACGTCAGGTTTTCTCTCCTCCGTGGCGAGAACCTCCAGCGCATCTTCGCAGCACTCAAAGGCGCGGACGCCGCATAACGTTTCGCGGGCTTGCAAGGCGCGCGTGGCGGCGCGGCGGAAGGCGGGGTTATCTTCAACGATCCAGACGTGAGGCATGGCTACTGGTATTGCTCGCGCAATCTGGCCGGAACGCCAAGGAATTCATACAGGGGCGCGCAATGTTACGGTCGTTCCGGCGCCGGGGGTGGACTGAATGGTCATCTGGCCGTGAAGGTCCCGCGCCCGCTCCCTCAAGCTTTTCAAGCCCACCCCCTCGCGGGCGTGGGGAGGGTCAAAGCCGATGCCGTCGTCCCGGACGGTCAGGACAAATTCGCCACAATCGATCTGGGCGCCGAGTTCCACATGGGTGGCGCGGGCGTGGCGCACGACGTTGGCCATGGCTTCCTTGAAAAACAGGAAGACTTCCCGGCGCGATTCCGCCGGCCAGGCGGCTGGAGGATTCTGGGGCGCGGCCAGCCAGTCGATCTTCTGGCGGGCGAGCATGCGCTGCGCCGTGCGCTGCAGACGTGTGGCCAGGTCCAGACCGGCCTCCTCGCGCGCGCCGAGCACCCAGAGCACTTCGCGCATGGCTTCCATGCTCTCGCGGCTCACGCGCTGCACTTCCTTCCAATCTTCGCGGGCATCGGCGGTCGCGGTTTCGGCAGCCAGTTCTCCGGTCACGGCGAGGCTGGCGAGGTTGCTGCCGATCTCGTCGTGCAAATCGCGCGCGAGCCGGAGACGCAACGCCTCGATCTCACGCCGCCGCCGCCGGCGAACGCGAAACGCAAACGCCACCGCTCCCACGGCCAGCGCGACGGACGCGAAACCCAGCGCGCGCAGCCCGCGCGTCAGACTCTGCTCCACGAGGACGACGCGGCGTTCGGCGAGGGCCGCGAGTTCCGGCTGCAGTTCACGGCGGCGCGTCCATGTCGCCAGCCACTCCGGCAATTCCATCAGGCGGCCATAGCTCGTATATCCGTCGATCAGCGACGCCCGTGGCCATTTCTTGCTCAGCGCCGAGTTGTCCGCCGAGGCGGTTACGGTGCCGGTCCGCGCCGCATTGATGCCTCCCGCGTACACTTCCAGCTCGGAGAGCCCGAAGCGCCTCTGGGGCTGGGTGGCCGCGCTCCCGAGGAAGACCACCCGCACGGCCCGCGCCGCCCCGCTCACTTGCAAGGTCACGGGATTGTTTCCGGGATTGGGAAAATCGACGGATTCGAACAACACCACCGGGGTCGTGAATTTGGCGTCCGCGCTCGCCTCGACGCGAAAGCTCTGCGGAAAGGCGAATCCCGGGACATCGGCCCCAATCCGCGCGTGGACGGGGTGCAAACGTATTTCCTGCAACTCAGCGGTGCGACCCAGGTCGACTTGCATGACCGGCGGCGTGCCATCGGCCGGCGCATCGGCGAACAGGCCATCATAAGCCAGCAGTTCCTTGCGGATCGGTGGGCCGAGCGGAGTCCGGCCGTCCACCAGGTTTTGCTGCGACCACCGCGGCGGCAGCTCGTAACGGGCCGAGACGCTGACGGGGCGGCTGATCGCCACGTTGCGATTTCCAGAGAGCACCATCACCTCGGCCAGGGCGAAGAAATGCTGCCCATTTTCCAGGGCGAATTTCGTCACGGTCACACGCACATAGCGCGCGCGCTGGCCGTAGACATTTACGCCCACGGGCGCAACACCGGGATCGGGAAAATCGGACTCCGTGAAGTCGGCGACCTTGGTGACGGCCACAAACTCCGCGTCATCCGAGATATCGACCCGGAAGCGCTTGGGAAAGCCATAGGCCGGGCGGTCGAAGGATTGCCAATCGAGTTGCGCGGGGACCAGGGCGATCCAGTCGATGGTCTGCGCCGAGCGGAGATCGATCTGCACCCAGGCGGGATTCAGCGGCGGCGCGTCCAACCGCGGATGCTGATAGCCAAACTGTTCAGCCGTTTGCCCGACCACCGGCGTGCCGAGCTTGGCCAGCTCTCGCTCGAGCGCGGTGCGCTGCTTCTCGATGCGCCACAGCTCGGGGCTGAGCAATCCAGCCAGCCACGAGGTTGATTCCGCGGCCCGGCCCGTCACGCCCATGCCGCCGATGAATAGCGCAAGCACCACCGACGTGAAGCGAGGGGCGTTCATCCGGGGGGACGCGGGCGGGGCAGGGGACGCGGCTACTTCAGCCGCTCGGGATTCAGGGCCTGCAAAGCCTTCGGCACGAAACGCCCGTTCTCGCGGATCAGCTTTCCGTCGAAGTGAATGGTGCCTCCTCCGTAGTCCTCGCGCTGGATGTTCACCAGATCCCAGTGGACTTGCGAGCGGTTGCCATTCTCCGTTTGCTCGTAGCATTGGCCGGGGGTGAAATGGAACGAGCCGTTGATCTTTTCGTCGAACAGAATGTCGCGCATCGGATGCAGGACGTATGGATTGAAGGCGATCGCGAATTCGCCGATGTAACGCGCCCCGGCGTCGCTATCGAGGATCGCGTTGATCTTCTCGGTGTTATTCGCGGTGGCGTTGACGATCTTCCCGTCCTTGAACTCCAGGCGCACGCTATCGAAGGCGATGCCCTGGTAGATCGTCGGCGCGTTGTAGCTCACCACGCCCTGCACAGAGTGGCGCACTGGCGCGGTGAAGACTTCGCCGTCGGGGATATTGTGCGTCCCGCCGCACGGGATCGCCGGGATGCCCTTGATGGAAAAGGACAGGTCGGTCCCGGGCCCCTTGATCTCCACTTTGTCGGTCGCTTCCATGGCCGCTTTCAGCGCTTTCATGCCGGGCTGCATGCGGGCGTAATTCAACGTGCACACATTGAAATAGAATTTCTCGAACGCCTCCGTGCTCATGCCGGCGCCTTGCGCCATGCTCGGTGATGGCCAGCGGAGCACGCACCAGCGCGTCTTTTTTACGCGCCAGTCCAGGACGGGCTTCATCTTCCTGGCCACGAGTTTCATCTTCTCGGGCGGGACGTCGGAGAGTTCGGTGATATTATCCCCGCCCCGGACCGCGATGTAGGCGTCCATCTTTTTCATTTGGGCGAGCTGGATCGACGAACCGACCTCAAGTTGCTCCTCCTGCGCACCGAGGCACATCTCACGTGAGACCCGCGCTTGATGCGTCTGCACGAACGGCACGGCGCCGGCATCGCGCGCCGCTCGAATCAGGGCCACCGTCATCTCCGGCGGGATGTCGAAAGCGTCGATCAGCACCTTCTCGCCCTTGCCGAGCTGGGTGGAGAAATTGACGAGGCCATGGGCCAGTTTGTCGAAACGGGGGTCGTGCATAGGTGGCGGAACGTAGCACACGCCGATTTCCGCTGGCTACGGGGAAAGCACCGCCGCTATCGTCGCTCCACATGGTTCCAAAATCGCAGACCCCGCAGCAACTCGCCGCCCTGCGCGACGATTTCGCCGCCCAGGGACGGAAGCTGGTCTTTACCAATGGCTGCTTCGATCTTCTCCACGTCGGTCACGTCCGCTATCTGCAGGCGGCGCGGGCCCTGGGAGACGCCCTCCTGGTCGCGGTCAATGGCGACACCAGCGTCCGCGCCTTGAAAGGGCCCACCCGGCCGATCAACTCCGAGGGCGACCGCGCGGAAGTCCTCGCCGCGCTCGCCTGCGTGGATTTTGTCACCGTTTTTCACACCGAGCGGGTGACCGATCTCGTCCGCATCGTCCGGCCGCACGTTTACGCCAAAGGCGGCGATTACACGATTGCGAGCCTCGATCCGGGCGAACGCGGCGCGCTGGAAGAGGCTGGGGCCGAGATTCGTATCCTCCCCTTGGTGCCGGGCAAATCCACGACAGGGATCATCGAGAAATGGAAAAACTAAAACTCGGCATCCTCGGCTCCGGCAAAGGCTCGAACTTCCGCGTCATCGCCGACCATATCTCCACCGGCGGGCTCGCGGCGCAGGTTCGGATCGTGATCAGCGATGTCGAAACCGCCGGAATTCTGACCTTGGCCCGTGAACGGAAGATCCGCGCGGAGTTCGTCGCTCCCGGCCGTTTCAAGACGAAGCTCGAGCCGGAGGCTGAACTTCGCATCGTCGCGCTGCTTCAGGAGGCCGAAGTGGAACTGGTGGTCCTCGCGGGCTGGATGCGGATGATCAAGGCTCCACTGCTGGCGGCCTTTCCGCGCCGGATCATCAATATCCATCCCTCCCTGCTGCCCGCCTTTCCGGGCCTCGAGGCTTGGAATCAAGCGCTGGCCGCCGGCGCGACGGAAACCGGCTGTACCGTGCACTATGTGGATGAAGGGATGGACAGCGGCGAAATCATCGCCCAGAGCGCGGTCCCGATCTTCCCAGGCGACGAGCCCGCGGAACTTCATGCGCGTATCCAGGTCGCCGAACACGAACTGTATCCGTCCGTGGTCGCGAAATTCACTACGAAGAGTTGATCGGCGCCTCCGCGGATCGAGGACAGGATTGACCTTTCCTGGGCCCTTCATCCGGCTTGGTTGCGCCTTGCGTCTGTCGCGGCTCCTCGCCTGCCCCGGCAAAGTAATTTCCGCTCGCCTGCCCCTTCCTTCCCCTTCACCGTTGCACCCTATGAGAATCCTCCACTTCTTCACGCTGATCATTGCCACCGCCGTTGCCGTTCACGCGGATGTCGTTATCGAGCAAAAAATGGAATCGGCCGCAGTCAATGGCATCATGGTGATGAAAATCAAAGGTGATCAGGCGCGCATCGACGTGCCCAGCCCCGTGGGTCAAACGACCATTCTCATGAACTTCAAGACGGGCGAAATGACCACCCTGATGCACGCCCAGAAATTGGCGGTAAAGATGGACTTGAAGGCGATGAAGCAGCAGGCGGAAGCGCAGCAGAAAGCGGCGGGTTCCGACACATCGAAAATTGAAAAGCCGAAAGCCACGGGGGCGAGGGAGAAGATCGGTGAGTGGACGGCGGACGTCTATGAGGTCAACGTGAGCGGCATGACTGGCAAGGTTTGGGCGGCCAGGGACTACCCGAATGTGCAGCTCTTCAAGGACGAAATGAAGAAGATCAGCGATGCAAGTGCCAGCGGGTTCGACGCGGCCAAAATGGACGTTCCCGGCATGGTTGTGAAATCAGAGATGTCCACGGCAGTCGGCCCGATGACTACAACCCTGATCAAGGCCAAACTGGAACCCGTCGCCGCCTCTGAGTTCGCCATTCCGCCGGGCTACACCGAAATGAAAATGCCCACGGTACCCGGGGCGGTTCCGAAGTAGCCACGGCTCGACTTTGAGCGAACCGCGCGGCGCTTTCCTCAGGCTCCGTTCCTTCGGCGCCTGGCGGAACACTCACCGGCGTCGCGCCTTCTCGTCCACGACGAGGGACCGCGCGGACCAGGTGGCAATTCGATCACGTTGCTTCCACGTGCTCCCGTCGACTTTGATCCAAGCCAGGCCCGGATCTGAGCTTTCCACGAGGAGCTCTTGAACCTCCTGCGCGGTAAACTCGCGCCGATCCTCACGGGTGAATTCCTCACTGACACTGGTGCCTCCCTGCACGGTGACCTTCACCACGTAGCGTTCCCACCGAAAGGTATAGTGATCCGCGCCCGCCTCCTTGTCCGCTTCCGCATCGAGGGTCTGTCCATAGCGCCGCTTGAGTTCCTTGTAGGTTTCGCCGAGGCGCGCCTGACCGGGCGGCACGGAGAGGATGAAAAGGAGGAATGCGATGGCCAGTTTCATAATCAGCATCCGGAGACTCGCGCATTTTCTCCCGTTCGCAACCCGGCAGAAGGAAGTAGCCCCCCGCGCGGCGAATGTCCGCCGCTCGGAGTCCTTTCCGCGCGACGCAAGCGGAAAATCGGCGCGCGAAACTTTTTCCGACGCGCGCTTGCGCCCGCGGTCTGCGGGGCCATCCTGTGCGCGCTTTTCCGATGTCCAGCTTCTCGCTCTTCGACCTCAATCCCGAACAGGAACAAGCGGTCCGCACCATGGAGGGACCGCTGCTCATTCTCGCTGGCGCGGGGACGGGCAAGACGCGCGTCATCACGATGCGGGCGGCGTTCCTCATCGCGCAAGGAGTGCCGCCGGAGCAGATCCTGGCGGTGACATTCACCAACAAGGCCGCCACGGAAATGCGCGAGCGTCTCGCGAAGATGATCGAACCGGAGAAGGCGAAACCGGTGACGATGTCCACCTTCCACGCGCTCTGCGTTCGCCTGCTGCGGCAGGATATCGACAAGCTCGGCTACAAGCGGAACTTCTCCATCTACGACGAGGGCGACACCACGGGCTTGATCAAGAAGATCATCACCCGCACGGCGGCCAAGGATGAAAAGCTGGATCCGAACGTCGCCAAGAGCCTCATTAGCAAGGCCAAGAACAACGGGTGGCGCGAAGTCTCCCCCGGTGGCGAGCAATCTCTGGCCGGCGCCGTTTACGCCCGCTACCAGCAGGAACTCAAGACGCTGAATGCCGTCGATTTCGACGACCTGCTCCTGCTCGCGGTGCAACTCCTGGCCGAGCACGCGACGGTGCGCGAGAAGTGGCAGCGTCGGTTTGGCTACCTGATGGTCGACGAATTCCAGGACACGAACCGCCTCCAACTCGAACTGGTGACGATGCTGGCCGATGCGCGCAGGAATGTCGCCGTCGTGGGTGACGACGATCAATCCATCTACGGCTGGCGCGGGGCGGAGGTCAGCAACATCCTCGAATTCGAGTCGCATTTTCCGAATCCCAAGGTGGTGAAGTTGGAGCAAAACTACCGTTCGACGAACGCCATTCTCAACACGGCCAACGGGCTGATCAAAAATAATCCGCGCCGTCGCCCCAAGCAGCTCTGGAGCGCGCAACAAGGTGGCGAGAAGGTGCGCGTGGTGGCCATGAGCGACGACCGGCAGGAAGCCGAGTTCATTACCAATGAGATTGCCCAGCGCACCGTGACCGAAAATGCGGCGCACGAGGATTTCGCGATCCTTTTCCGCATGAATGCTCAATCGCGACTGCTGGAGACGCATCTCCGCGAGCTGCACATCCCGTATCGGGTGGTCGGCGGGAAGAGCTTCTTCGATGCGCGCGAGATCAAGGATCTGCTCGCCTACGCCAGTGTGCTGCTCAATGCGGATGACGATGTATCGCTCCTGCGGATCATCAATACGCCGGCGCGGGGGATCAGCGCCTCCGTGGTCGAGCGCGCCACCGAGTTGAGCGCCCGAAAGCATTGCAGCGTATTCGTCGCGCTCCAGGACGGCGAGTTTCGGAGTGAGATCACCAAGCGCGCGGCGGAGGCGATTGATACCTTCACCGCTTTCCTCGATTCCTGGGAAACAAAGCTGAATATGCCGCTTTCAAAGCAGGGAGAGGTCCTGCGCGCCTTCATGAAGGAGACGGGTTACGTCGAGGATCTCAAGCGCTCCTGCAAGACGCCGGAAGAGGGGTTGAAACGCGAAAGCAAAGTCTCGGAGATGATCAAGTGGTTCGAGCAAGATGCGGAGAGTCGCGGAAAGGGACTGCGCGATTTTCTCGACGATATGTTGCTGCGCCAGGAGAAGGACGAGGAAGAGGATGACACCAAGGACAGCGGCGTGACGTTGATCACACTGCATGCGGCGAAAGGACTGGAATTTCCGCACGTCTATCTCATCGGCCTCGAGGAGGGACTGCTGCCGCACGACCGATCGAAGGTCGAAGGCACCGTCGACGAAGAGCGGCGCCTCCTCTACGTCGGCATCACCCGCGCGCGGAAGACGCTGGCGTTGACCTGGTGCCGCGATCGGATCAAGTACGGCAGCCCCATGCCGTGCACGGCGAGTTCGTTCATCAAGGAACTGCCGGCGGAATGGGTCGAGCACCAGAGCGCCACGCAGATTCTCCGCGCCCCGGTGAGCGAGGTGGCGGCGAAGAGCCGGTTCAGCGCGATGCGGGCGATGCTGGAAAAGGTCGAGGGGTAGCCATTCTCGTCGTTCCCGGGTTCGCAGAACGCAAAATCCTCTAATGGCCGCCGCGTTCGACAGTTGACCGTGGGCACCCTCGACCCGTCATGAATTCTCCCCATTTCCTCACCTTTCTCTCAGCGGCGACTCTCGCCACCTCCGTCCTCACGTGTATCGCCGCCGACCCAGCGCCCGCCGCCGCTGAGCCGCGCAAGGAAAACCTCGCACCAGGTGGAAAGTGGAAGCACGCCGACATGGACCGGCCTCGGCCGCGCGTGATCACGCCGCCGGGTTTCCCTTCGCAGGCCGCGCCGGGGCAGAAGCCTTCGGACGCCATCGCGCTGTTCGACGGAACGGACCTTTCCAAATGGAAGCGGGACAAGCGCAAGGAAGACGCCGAGGGCGCGGACGACAAGGCGTTGTGGAAGGTCGAGAACGGTTACTTTGAGATCGTCCCGCGGTCCGGCTCGATCCGGACCCGGGAGAAAATCGCCGGCGACACGCAGTGGCACATCGAATGGGCCACGCCCGAAGAGGTGAAGGGCAGCAGCCAGGGGCGTGGGAATAGCGGGGTTTTTATCGGTGGTTTTCCCGAGGTGCAGGTCCTCGACTCCTATGAAAATGACACCTATCCCGACGGTCAGGCCGCCGGGCTCTACGGGCAGTATCCGCCGATGGTGAACGCCAGTCGCAAGCCGGGCGAGTGGCAGACCTACGACATCATCGTCGAGCGCCAGCGCAAAGACGACAAGGGCGCGGTCGTGAAGAAGGCGCGCATCTCGGTGATCCACAACGGGATCGTAGTGCAATGGGGCCGCGAGTTCGATGGCGGCACGCCGGACGGCGACCTCGGCTTGCAGGATCACGGCAATCCCGTTCGCTATCGCAACATCTGGGTGCGTCCGATCAATCTCACCGACCCCGACAGCGAAGGCACACCTCCTCCGCCGAAGAAATAGTGGTTCGCAGTTCCGCGGCGCCGACGTTTCCGTTGCGCATCCCGGTTGCGTCGCGTTCCATGGCCGTCCCGTGAATAAAGCCGCCCTTGTCCAGGAGATGATCGCCCAGCTCTCCGAAGAGTTGGAAGGGTACGCCCGCTCCGCCCGCTCCGCCCACGCCGAGGCGACTGACGAACAGAGCAAGGCGGAGAACAAGTACGACACTCGCGGGCTGGAGGCATCCTATCTCGCCCGCGGTCAATCCCGACAGGCGGCCGAGACCTCGGAAGCCCTTGAACAATTTGCCGCGCTGCCCCTGCGCGATTTCGGCCCTGCGGATCCGATCGACCTCGGCGCCCTGGTTGAACTGGACACGAAGGCCGGCACGGTTTCCTACTTCATCGGCCCGCGCGCGGGTGGCATGGAGGTCAAGCAGGGGCGTCGCGAAGTCCTCGTGATCACGCCTCAATCCCCGCTGGGCCAGCAATTGCTCGGCAAGAAGGCGGGCGATCGTTGGGAAACGCAACTCGCTGGCAAGCGCGCCACGTGCCGCATCGTCAGCGTCGCCTAGATCGACTTGCGGCCTTGGAATTTGCCGAGGAGATTCCGGACCGTGCGTTCCCGTAGTTGCTCGGTGGTGCGGCGATCGGATTGGGCCTGCACGTCCTGAGGACTGGCAGGCTTCGCCGGGGCGTTTGCTTTCTTTCGACTCGGACGTTTGGGCATGCCTCACGGTGCCACGTGCGGGGCGCAAGGCGAGTGCGATTATGGCTCCCGCCTCTGCTTCACGGGCCGCACCTCGACCGCCATCCGGTAATAGGAATAGCAGGGGACGACGCACTCGATTCGCCCCGAGTGCGATTGTGCGCGATTCCGATTGCCCTAGGAGCGTTTCCCCACGACGGTGCGGCAGTGAGTGCTCCTCAACTGATTTGCGGGGCACGCGCTTTCCCGTCTTCATGCTTTCTTTTCTATTTTGGTCCGCGATTGGTTTTGTTGCCTGGGTTGTTGTGGCGTCGTTCTTCGAGTGGGTCCTTCATCGCTACGTGATGCATCGGCCGTTGGGCTCGTTCACCTATCCGTTTCGTGCGCACGCGGTGGTGCACCACGGAATCTTCAAGGCCGACCACACGTACCACCTTCAGCACGATGCGGATAGGGAAACGATCCCGATGGCGTGGTGGAATGGCGCGGTGCTCATTGCCATCGCCATGATTCCGGCGACGCTCGCCGCGTGGGCCGTTGGAAATTGGGGTCTGCTGGCGGGAGCGTGCCTCTCGATGACGTCGTATTACTGCGTTTACGAATACATCCACTGGTGCATGCATCTGCCAAAAGCGCGGGTCGTAGAGCGCGCCGGATTTTTCTTCCGGCTCAATGGGCATCACCTGCTGCATCACCGCTACATGCACAAGAATTTCAACGTGGTCGTGCCTCTCGCGGACTTGTGCCTGGGCACGCTTTTGCGCCGCTCCAAGGTGAGCTTTGCGCAGACCCGCGGCCCGGCGGTCCCGGATGTGCAACCGCTCGTCGCTACTTCTCCGATTGTCGAGGGGCCGGTGCGGAGCCTGGAAAGCGAGGAATCGGGAGCGATCGGTCGCCCCGCCGCTTCTCCGACGGTCTCAGCCCCACGCGCAAAGCGCCTCGACGTAAGCCGCCGAACCGTCGCGTAGCCAGCTGTCGAGCTGCGCCTGGTCCTTGAGTTGCTGACCGCGGCGGCGCGAGACGACGAGGAAACGGGAATCGATCTCCGGCAGGGCGGTCATGTCGCCCCACAGTTTCTCAAACTGGGTGACGGGAAAGATGTCTTCCTGCCCGTGTCCCCAGCGCTTTTTCACGTCCTTGAGCGTGATGTAGGTGGGCATTTTCGCCGCCAGATTCCGGATGGCGGTGGTGATCTTTTCGTCGGCATTCGCCCCCGGGCCAAAGTCGGTGCGGCTGAGGCCAAAGGCGTCGAGCAGCCGGTCGAGGTCGATCCACGCGGTATTTGAGCTGTAGTAGGTCAGGGCAAACTCCGCTTCCTCGCGCGGCATGGCGAGGCCTTCGACCAGTCGCGAACGGCCATTCACGCGGGCGAGGCCGCCGCCGCGGTCTTCGAGCCGACGCGTGATGACTTCGAAGCTCAGGCAGGCGCCGCTTTGCAGGTGCTGACCGAGGATGGCGGGATCGACGTTGGCGCCCAGGGTATCGATGTTGTGCAGGAGCAGGGTCTTGAGCTGCGGCCGCTCGGCGAGCAGTGTGGCCAGCGTCCCGTTGCGGAGGAGATTCGACACTTCAAACCAGTGGCCGACGGGATGCAGGCACTGGAGGGGCAGGTTGTCGGTATAGTCGCTGGCCTCGCCCGCGCCGCGGGCCCAGCCGATGAGCGCGGCGCGCAGACTGTCGCGGACCTTCTGCTGCTGCTCGTCGAGCATTTGCTGCGTGGTCTCCTCCCAGGCAAACCGGAGGTCGCGCTCGGTCGGCACGAGGCGCAGCCCCACGCTTTTGCCGCGGGAGAGGAGGAGCGGGCCTTCGTACCCATAGTTGTCATGGCTGGCCAGGAATTCGGTGGTGGGGTCGTGCGTCAGATAACTGGTCGTGAAGACGTGGGGGAGGGCCACGCCAGCGAGTCGGGAGATGCCGCGGGACTTGGCGAGATGGGTCTCGAGGAAGGTGCGATGTTTGCCCGCGAGTTTCGCGAAGGGATGCAGCGCTTTCACCACGCCCGCGCCCTGTGTCCAGCGGGAGCCCGCGCCGGCAGCGAGGGAAATCACCGCCACTTCGCCCTTCTGCAGGGCGGCCAAGCCGATCGCCGCGAGAGCGGGGTCGATGCCGGAGGTGAGGTCGGTCACGTCCTCCGCGCGCACATCCTCGAGCACGGCATTGGCCGGCAGTCGATTTTGGGCGAGGCCGATGCGGCCCTCGCGCAGGTGCTGGCGGATTTGCTCGTGCTGCCGTGCGTCGAAGCCATTCAACTCGAGCAGAGCGGCGAGTGATTGTTCCCCGCCATCGACTTTGCCGCGCGGGAACATCGCGTCGAACAGGGTCTGCACCATGCCGCGCAGTTCCGGCTTCGTCCGGCATGCCGCGCCAAATTTGTCGATCTCCGTGCGTCGGTGGGGCGAGAGTGTGCGCCGGTCCTGGCGGATCAGTTCCGGGACGGTGAGTGTGTAGTAGCTCGCGGGCATCAGGGCGTCCTGGCCGGCGAGCAGATCGGCGAAAGTGCCGTTCTCGTTGATCGCGAAATCATAGACGACGGGCTCCATGGCGAAGGGCAGCGCGTGCTGCAATTCGCGCTTCGTCGCGGTCATGATGGCTTGCAGCCGCGCTTGCGCTTCGGTTTTGCGCGCGGGGGCGAAGATGAATCCCATGCCGCCGCCGCTCATGCCGCCGAGCATCCAGAACCCCCAGAAATCCGCGCCAAATTCCGCGCGCACCTGATCGATGAGACGCTCCGTGTAGTAGGTGGAAGCCCACGGGATGATCGTCTGGATGGGGCCCTGGAAGTTGCGCGTCGTCACGGCGCCAACCCGCGCGATATCCCCGGCGCGCAGGGCGTCCAGGATTTGCGCGAGGATTCCCAGGGCCTCCTGACGCCCCGTCCATTCCGCGGCGGAACGCAGCAGGTATTTCTCCGTTACCATCTCGAGGATCGGCCCGACATTTTGCGCCATGCCGCCGTGGACGAGGACCAGCGAATCCTGCAAGCGCTGCCGCGCGTCCGCGGAAATCTCGTCGCGTTCGAAGACGTGATGGGTCGGCATGAGCCGGCCGCGCGAGATGCCATATTCCGGATCGCCGGCTTGCGCCACGACGCCCTCGATGAGCTTGATCCCCGGCCAGACGCCGCCGGAATCCTGCCAGCCGCCGCCGCTGCCGCCGATCCACTCGCCGAGCAGGGCGCGCGCCAGCACGAGCCGGCGCTCGCTTTCTTGCAGCGGGCCGGTGAGCGATTCGGCCTGCCCGGTGGCCCGCATGCACACGCCGATGAGCGCGGCGAGAAGATTGGTGGAGACGGCGAGGCGCGAGCCTTTCGGGATGTCGTTGACGGAGGAAACGAGCTCGAGTCCCCGTCCGGGACCGAGCATCTCGGCGAGGAGATCCGCAAGACTCTGGCCCGAGCCCTCGATCCCCGGCGGAACGAGGCCCGAGGCGATGACGGCCGCCTTGAGCAGGCCCAGGTAATCCTTCGCGAAATCGAAGACCTCCGCGAGATTCGAGATGTCGGCTCGCGCGCCCAGATCGACACTGACCAGTCGGAGGACAGGCTCTTCGATCACCCGGAGCCACGCGCTGACCGGCGGCTGGCAGACGGAATCGCGGCCATGGACGCCGAGATCGACGGAGACGTTGAGCACCTTCGCGCCCTCGGGAAAATCCATCCCGAGGAAGAAAATGTCGCTCCACGCCGAGTGCGTGAGGTCCATGCGCACCGGGGTGCGCTCCCGCAGGATGGGATATGAGCCGTCGGGCGCCAGGGCGAGCAATTCGCTCCGGAGGCGCAGCGGTTGATCCTTGGGATGACCCATGCGGAACATCCACTGGTTCCCGCGGACGGTTCGGACACTGCGCCGGACTTGGTCGGCGAGCGTCTGGAAAGCGAGCCGGTGATAGGCGGAGGCGAGCGCGCTGCTCAGCGCGTCGCTCGGTCCGTCGGCCTTTTGCGACTGGGAAAACAGCTCGATCGCTTCCCCAAAACGCCGCTGGAGCAACTGCTCGTAACCGGCGAAGGGGATACGTCCGCCGCATTTCAGCTCTGGGTGAGCGGGCAAATGAAAGCGATGGATCGCGTAGAGAAAGAAGAGCGCGCGCACGCGCTCGTAGAGGTTCTCACTGCGATGGCGGAACGTCTCGAGCGCTTCGCATTCGGCCAGGAGCGCCTCGAAGCTGGCCGTGGCGCAGAGTTCATCGAGCGAGCGATGACGCTGCGCATCGTCGTGCGACGTGATGAGATCGATGAGGCGGAGCGACATGGGCCGTTACTTCGTCGCCAGCAATTCCACCAGCCCGCGCAGGACTTCGTCCCGATCCTTGCCCGAGAGCGCCAGCGCGAGTTGCGCGGTGAGCAGTCCGTACTTTACCCCGAAGTCGTAGCGCCGGCCATCGAGCTCGCAGGCCAGGTAGCGCTCATGCTCGGCGAGTTGCGCCAGGGCGGCGCGGAAGTTGATCGACCCGGCCCGGCCCTTGCCCCCATCCAGAAGTTCACCCAGGATCCGCTGAACCGAGGGCGTAAGGACGTGCATGCCAAAAAAACAGAGATAATAGCCCGCGCGCAGCCCCGGCACGTCGAGCTTCTGCTCCGCTTCCGTGGGCGTCGGTTTTTCGAGGACGGCTTCGATTTGATACAGCCGCTGCGCGGCATTGACGAGCTGGCCACCGACGGCGCCGTAATAGGGGAGCTTGCTTTCGTGGGTCGATTGCACGGCGGAGACGGCGCAATTCTCGGCCCGGGCGATGTCCACGAGCTGCTGGGCGCAGCCCTTCTGGGTGGCGCTCAGATAGAGATGGTCGCCCACCAGCAGGAGGAACGCATCGCTTTCGCAAAATCCCGCCGCGCAATGCACGGCGTGCGCATATCCCAGCGGCGCAGGCTGCTCGATGAAAGTGAGCCGCCCCGCATGCGCGCCCGCAGCCGCGCGGTAGGCGCCTTCGTCCCCAGGGCTGATGACCACGCCGATCTGTTCGATCCCGGCCCGCTGGATTTCCTCAATGATGATCGCAAGAGCGGTCTTGGTCACGCCGTCGCGATCGACGAGCGATTGGAGTGGAAGCATGCGCTGGTTTTTTCCAGCGGCGGTGATGAGGGCCTTGCGAATTTCCATGGGGAAGATTTGAGGGGAGCTTTTCGGAAAAGAAGCTGAGCGTCAATGAGCGGGGGAGAAAGGAGCGAGATAGCCTGCCCCACGACTGCGGCACAGGTCCGCGCCTGGTCGTCTTCGCGCGGGTGATCGCGCGGGTGATCGCGCGGGTGATCGCGCGGGTGATCGCGCGGGTGATCGCGCGGGTGATCGCGCGGGTGATCGCGCGGGTGATCGCGCGGGTGATCGCGCGGGTGATC
>JBBRPL010000013.1:0-100761 GCA_038228205.1 Chthoniobacterales bacterium | reverse complement strand
GACGAACTGGCCATCCTCCAGGCGTGGATCGACCAGGGCGCCACGGGCACGGTCTCGGCCACGGCGAAACCCGTGAAATGGAGTCCGCTTCCACCCGGCCTGCATCCCATTCTCGCCATCGCCGTCTCGGGCGACGGGCAATTCGCCGCGTGCGGACGGGCCAATCAGATCTTCGTCTATCACATCCCGACCGGCCAGATCGTCGCGCGCATCACCGATCCGAAGCTGGCGGAGAAAACCGGGCGCAGCGGCTACCGAAGCGCCGCGCAACGTGATTTCGTCCAATCCCTGGCCTTCAGCCCGGATGGACACTTGCTCGCGTCCGGCGAATTTCGCATGGTCAAACTCTGGCAACGGGAGCCGAACCTTCCGCAATTCACTCTCGGCAAGGATGCCGCCCTCGCCATCGCCACGAGTCCGGATGGAAAGTGGGTGGCCACCGCCGCCAGGGACAACGTGATCCGCGTCTGGGACGCGGCCAGCGGCAAACAGTTCCAGGAACTGCCGGGCCACACCGCGGCGATCGGCAGCCTCAGATTTTCTCCCGACAACACCCGTCTGGCTTCCGGCTCGGCGGATAAATCCCTCCGCGTCTGGGATCTCGCCAGCGGGAAGGTCTTTGCCCAGGCCGATGCTCCCGGCGAAATCTCCGCGATCGCCTGGGTGCTTGACGGCAAACAACTTGCCTCCGGCGGCGGCGATGCGTTCATCCGGCTTTGGACGATTCCCGCCGAGGCCGGCGCTGTGTTCGCCCCCCCGAAGGAAATACCCGGCCACGCGAAGCCCGTCACCAGCCTCGAAGCATTCCCGGATGGCAAGCAGTTGCTTTCAGGCAGCGTCGACGGGTCGGCGCGGCAATGGGCCGTGGACTCCGCGAAGATGGTCCGCCAGGTGGAGCACGGCGCACCGGTGCTCGGCGTGGCCGTCGCTCCCAATGGCAAAAGCTTCGCCTCCGCCGGGGGCAATGTGGCACGACTTTGGAGCGCGGAGAAGGGCCAGCCGCTCGGTGACATGAAAGGCGACCACCAGGCCCGGACGCGGACTGCTCGCAGCGAACAAGCACTCGCTTTTGCGAAAGACGAAATCACCTATTGGAAGAAAACTTCGGAAGCCGCCGCCAAGGCTCAGACCGCGAAAAGCGACGCGCTGAAAAAAGCCACCGAATCCGCCGCCGCTGCCGAAAAAACGGCAGCCGAGAAGAAGGAAGCCCTCGCCAAAATTACGGACGAAAAGGAAAAGGCCGGCGCCACGGACGCCTCGAAAAAAGCCCAAAACGCCAAGGCCACAGCGCACACCGCGCTCGATGCCGCCCAACTCGCCAGCAAGCAGGCGGAAAAGGACGTGACCGACGCCAAGTCCGCCTCGGAAAAGGCCGCCACAGCCCTACAAAAGGCGGAGACCGAGGCCGCGGAAGCGAAGAAAGCCCTCACCGACAGCGAGAAGCCAATCCGCGCTGTGGCATTTGCCCCGGACGGACTGACCCTGGCGACCGGCGGCGACGATCAATCCGTGCGCACCTGGAGCGCCGAGACCGGCGCGGGCTTCGATACCTATCCCGGCCAGGTCGGCCCCGTGCAGATGCTGGGCTGGACCGCGGACGGAAGGCTCGTCTCCGGCGCCGCACAGATCGGAGCGGTCGTCTGGCGCACCAAACCGAGTTGGATCCTGGCGCGCGCCATTGGCACTGGCGACGAAAAGTCGCCGCTCGCCAACCGCGTCCTCGCACTGAATTTCACCGCCGACGGGCAACTACTCGCCACCGGCGGCGGCGTACCGTCCCGCAGCGGTGAGGTCAAGATTTGGCGTCCCTCCGACGGTTCTCTCGTGCGCGAGATCCTGCCCTCCCACAGCGACACCGTCTTCAGCCTCGATTTCTCGCCGGACGGCAAACTTCTCGCCACCGCGAGCGCCGACAAATTCGTCAAGATCTTCAATACCGCCAACGGGGCCTTGGTGAAGGCCTTGTCCGGCCACACGCATTATGTCCTCGGCGTGAGTTGGAAGGCGGATGGCCGCACGCTCGTCAGCTCCGGCGCGGACCAGGCCGTCAAACTCTGGACTTTCCCCGCCGGCGACCAAACCAAAACGGTGCAAGGCTTCAACAAGGAGGTGACCTCAGTCCGCTTCGTCGGCTACGGCGGCGGAATCCTCACCGCGTCGGGAGACACGAAAGTGCGCCTGCTCAAGGAAGACGGGTCCACCGATCGCGATTTCGGCGGGAGCAAAGGATTCATCTTCTCGACCGCGATCACACCCGACGGCCAGTACGTCCTCGGCGGAGGCCAGGACAGCATCCTGCGCATCTGGAACACCGCGACCGGCAAGAATCTCTTCAGCCTCGATCCCCCGGCGGCGGAGACAGCGCCCAATAAAGCCGCGCCAGGGAAGTAAAAGGGGAAGAGATTGGGGCGCACATGGGCGATGATTCTCATCGCTTCATCCTTCTGCCTCTCACCCCCTGTCCCTCGTCGTCCCCCGTCGTCGCTGGGCCACCGCCGCGCCCCCTACACGCAGCAGCCCTCCGCGCTTTGGTATCCCGCCCCTTGCGTTCGAGCTTACATCCGCTGCATCGTGTCACCGCAGCATACGCCGCCAGGCAGTCCCCGCAACCTGCCAACCCACCTTCCCTCAATGAAATCCCGCTTCCACTTCGCCCTCGCTTTCCTCCTCGCCCTCCCCCTCTGGGCCACGCAGACGGACAATCACGGCATCCATGCCGTCCCAACGCCGGGAAAGGTGACGATCGACGGGAAACTCGACGACTGGGACCTGAGCGGGCAGGTCGTGATGTGCTACGATCTCGAAAATCTCCGCGACATCTATTCCGCCGAGGTCGCAATGATGCACGATGCCGAGGCCTTCTACGTCGCGATCCACTGGAAGGACCCGCAGCCCATGGGCAATTCGCACCATCCCCGCTACCAGGCCAACAAAGGCTGGGCGGGCGACTCAGTCCAACTGCGCATCAAGACCGATCGCATCAGCCATCTCACGGCGTGGTACTACGGGCCGACAAACGAGCCGGCGCTGCAGATCAGCTACGGGCGGGATTTGAACGAGCCCTTCAAGGGTGGTGAGACGCAGCTCTTTCGCACCGAAGGATGGAAGCTCGAGCAGGGCGCCGAGATGGCCTTTCTCAAGGACGCCGACGGCCACGGTTACGTGCAGGAAATCAAGATCCCCTGGAAACTCATCACCCTGGAGGGCAAGCCGGTCGCGGTCGGCGCACCCATGGCGTGCGGTCTTGAGTTGCTCTGGGGTGAAACCGATTGGCCCGCCCACCGCTACGCCGACAATCTCCAACCAGGCACGACCAGCCGGGAGTTTTTCTGGACGGCGCATAAGGCGTGGGGATCCGTGTTCATCGAGCCGAAAGGGAAACTCACCCTGCCTGAGCCCGATTTTCTCAAGGCCGCGCGGGCGGTGGAAGAAGCGCCCCAAGGTCCGGTCGAGGTCCGCTATGACCTGCCCAAGGATGCGCGGGTGACGCTCGCGATCGATGACGCCAACGGCGCGCGCGTGCGCAACCTCATCGCCGCCGCGCCGCGCAAGAAAGGCGCGAATATCGAGCGCTGGGACGGCCTCGATGACAGCGGCAAACTGGCCGCTCCCGGGAGCTATCGCTTCACCGCGCTCTATCACGACGGCATTCACGCCAGCTACAAAATGTCGTTCGCGAACCCCGGCAATCCGACCTGGGATGCGCCGGACAATCACGGCGCCTTTTACGGGGATCACACGGCTCCGCAGGCGGTGGCGGCGGCGGGGGACTACGTCGCGCTGGCCTGCCCCATGGGCGAAGCAGGCAAACACTTGATCGGCCTGAACCTCGACGGGCAGCGACTCTGGGGCTTGAACAACCGCGTGGCCTTCGACGGCGGACGCATTTCGCTGGCCACCGATGGCAAGACCCTCTGGGTCGCGACCGAAGGCAAGAAATCCATCATCTACCGGGTCAATATCACCAACGGCCAATACCTGCCCTGGCAACAGATGGCCAGGGATGCGCAGGGCAAGGAATTCGCCCTGCTCGAATTGGAAGCGTCGGAGTTGCCCGGCATCGGAGCCGATAAACAAGCCGGCGCGAATATGACGGCGATCGCGGTGCGCGGCGGCGTGCTCGCGACCTGCCTGGCGCGGGAGAACAAGATCGACCTGCGCGATGCCGAGACCGGCGCGCTGAAGAAGCGCCTCGATCTCGAAGATCCACGCAATATCGCTTTCGACCCCGATGGCACTCTGGTGGCGCTCTCGGGCGGGAAGCTCGTGCGCATCGGCGTCGACGGCTCGGTGAAGCCGTTCGCAACCGGCGAGTTCACGGGCGCCTATGGATTGGCCGTGGATTCTTCGGGGTCCGTTTACCTGTCCGTTCGCGGCGCGGAGCAAAACGTGAAAGTCTTCAGCCCCGATGGTAAACTCGTGCGCGAAATCGGGCAGCGGGGCGGCCGCACCGGTCATGGCGCCTACGACGCAAACGCCATGCTGCACCCGGCGCAAATCGGCATCGATACCCGCGGTCGCCTCTGGGTCGCCGAGGAGGCGATGAATCCCAAGCGCACCAGCCTTTGGAATACCGGGGACGGCAAACTGCTCCGGGACTTTGCGGGAACGACTCATTACTGCTCGTCCGGGGCAATCAATCCCGACGACGCGACGATGGGATTTAGCGACGATACCGTTTACCACCTCGACCTCGCCACCGGCGCCTCGCACCCGGTCTGGTCGCTGGGCAAGCCCGACAGTGCCGAGGCCATCTTCCCGGCCTCCGCGGACGCGCGCAGCCGCATCTTCAATCGCGACGGGGAGACCCTGGTTTTCACGGCCGGGGCCGCCAATGGCTCCACGGAGGTGCAGTGCACCGTATGGAAAGACGTCCGCTGGCGCTCCGCCGCGCACATGGGCACGGTCAAGAAACCCAAGGACAACCGCGGCAAAGACACCTTCTACGCGCATCCGCTCTTCGCGGGGCATGACGGCGAGGTCTATTCCTGGTCCGATCAGAACGGCGACGAGATCGTCCAACCCGAGGAATTGCACTTCGCGAAGCTTCAGGTCGAGGGCCAGCCCGCCAAATTGCGCAGTTACTACTGGGGCCAGTTGCCGGACACCGAGGGGACGATCTGCTACATGGTCGAAAAGACGGCCGCGCTGGTCAAATTCCCGATCACCGGCCTGACGAAATGCGGCGCGCCCGTTTACGACATCACCGCGCCCCAGGTGGTGAAAGTGGAAAGCACCGTCCTCGGCGGCGGTAATGGCGAAGGCATGCTCGTCGGCGGCAGCGATGGCCGTGTCTACATCAACCAGGACCCGCTGCTCGCCGTAGACAAGAATGGCCGCGTGCTCGGCACGTACCCCAATCACAACACCTCCGTGCATGGCTCGCATTCCGCGAAGTCCGCGCGACCCGGTTATCTCATCGGTCCGTCTTCCATCCTCGGCACGGCGGCCTGCGGCGGGGAAGTCGGCGAGGTGTTTGATCTCAATGGCAACCTCGGGGAAAACTATCTCTTCACGCAGGACGGCCTGTTCATCCAGTCGCTGTTCCGGGATTTGCGCGGCGGCTTCGAGACGCCGTTGAAGGCCGTCCCTGGCATGCCCATGGATGGCACCACGGCAGGCGGCGAATCCTTCGGAGGAAATTTCGTCCGGACGGGCGACGGGAAAGTGTTGCTCACGCTTGGCGCCACGGACGCGCGCGTGCTGGAACTCACGGGCTTCGACACGATCCACCGTTTCCGCGGAGAGGTCACCCTCACGCCGGAGAATGCCACGGCCGCGCAGCACCTCGCGGTCGAGAAGGCGGCGCAAGCCGCCGAGGCCCGCGTTTACAAAATCGCGCGGGCAACGGCACCTCCGATCATCGATGGCAAAGCCAGCGACTGGCCCGAATTGCTCGATGACAAGGCCGCCGTCCTCGACATCCAGGAATCGGCGCAGAAGCGTTTCGGCCGAGTCGCCGCCCGCTACGATGCCGATCATCTCTACATCGCGTGGCGCGTCCTGGGCCGGGGTAAATTTGTCAACGCCGGGCAGGACGCCCGGCTGCTTTTCAAGAGCGGCGATGCCGTTGATTTGATGATCGGGCCCGATCCTCAAAAAGCGAAGGGCGAGGGCAATCTGCGCGTGCTGCTCAGCCTCCTCGGCGGGAAACCGGTCGCCATCCTGAATCAAAAATTCGTCCCGGGAGCGGCGGCCACGGAACGCTACGAATTCACGTCGCCGTGGCGGGCGATTGCCTTCGACCGCGTCGCGCCTGTTAGTGAGGTCAAGCTAGCGATCGGTGCAATCTCGGGCGGTTCGTTGGTGGAAGCTGCCATTCCGTGGAAAGTGCTCGGCATCACCCCACACCCCGGCCTCAAGCTCAAGGCGGATTTCGGTATCCTCTCCGCCGACAGCGGCGGCACCCAGACGATCGCCCGGCAATACTGGAGCAACAAGTCCACCAACCTCGTCAACGACGTCCCCGGTGAAGCTGACCTGGCGCCCCAGCTTTGGGGGAGTGTTATTTTGGAATAGGCGCCGTCGTACCTTGTCATCCTGAGCGCAGTCGAAGGATCTCCAATATCCGCCTTTCCTCACCAGCACCGCTCCGGAATGCGAATCGGGTACGCGATGCGTTACGTTGTTCTGCCTTCGGCGCGATAGATGCCCGAATGATATTGGAGATCCTTCGACAGCGCTCCGCCCACCTTTCCTCCTCCGCTTGCTCAGGATGACAGCAGGGTGAGGCTCCGCGCCCCCACCTCAATCCGGCACGTTCCGCCGCAACTCCTCCAGCCACACCCCTGCCTCCGAATCACTCGGCGCGCGCCAATCTCCTCGTGGACTTAGCGACCCGCCCGAACCCACCTTCGGACCATTCGGCAAACACGATCTCTTGAACTGGCTCGTCTGGAAGAACCGAAAGAGGAACACCTCCAGCCACTTCTTGATCGTCGCCCGGTCAAACTCTCGATGCTTTTCCGGCGGGAGATTGTCCGGCCAGCCACCCCGCGACTTGTCGGACCACGCGTGCTCGCTGAGAAACGCGACCTTGCTCGGGCGAAACCCATACCGCGTGATGTAGTACAGATTGAAGTCCTGGAGGTCATACGGCCCCACCTTGTTCTCGGTGCTTTGCGCCGGAGTGCCGGCATCGTTGGTTTCCGCCGGCACTAGTTCGGGAGAGATCTCCGTATCGAGGATTGATTGCAGAATCGCGCCCGTCTCCGAATCGAATTGCTCTGTGCTGATGATCCACCGCAGCAAATGCTGGATCAGCGTCTTCGGGACCGAGGCATTGACGTTGTAGTGCGACATGTGGTCGCCCACGCCGTAGGTGCACCATCCCAGCGCCAGCTCGCTCAGGTCGCCCGTTCCGAGAACGATGCCATTGTGAAAATTCGCGAGGCGGAAGAGGTGCGACGTGCGCTCCCCCGCCTGGACGTTTTCAAAGGTCACGTCATAGACATGCTCTCCACGCGCGTACGGGTGGTCCAGATCACGTAACATCTGCTGGCAACTCGGACGGATGTCGATCTCCTGCGCCTTGATCCGCAGCGCCCGCATGAGCGCATGCGCGTTTTGCAACGTGCTGCGGCTGGTGGCAAATCCGGGCATCGTGTACCCGAGAATCCGCTCCCGCGGCAGACCGAGGCGATCCATCGTTTTCGCGGCCACGATGAGCGCGTGCGTGGAATCCAATCCGCCCGACACCCCGATGACGATGTGCTCCACTTTCGTGTGCTCCATGCGCTTCATCAGCGCGTGGACCTGAATGTTGTAGGCCTCGTAGCAACGCTCGCTGCGCAGCGCCGCATCACTGGGCACGAACGGGAACCGCTCGATCGGACGCCGCAGCGGGATGGCGCCCTCCGGCACGTGAAACTCGAATGGCACCCGGCGAATCGCCCGCACTTTTTCCCGGTGATCGGCCACGGAATCGTTGAAACTCGAAAGGCGCATCCGGTCCTGCGCCAGGCGCTCGAGGTCGAGGTCCGCCACGATGATCTGCTCCTCCGTCGCAAAACGCGCCGCTTCCGCCAGCAACTCGTTGTTCTCAAAGATGAGCGCATGTCCATCCCAAGCCAGGTCCGTGGTCGATTCCCCCGGACCTGCGGCCGAATAGAGATACGCCGCGATGCATTTGCCGGACTGCGCCGCGCAGAGGTCGCGGCGGTAGTCCGCCTTGCCGATGGTGATGTTGCTCGCGGAGAGATTCGTCAGGACCGTCGCGCCGGCCAGCGCCGCGTAAGTGCTCGGCGGGATGGGCGTCCACACGTCCTCACAAATTTCCGCGTGGAGGGAAAAGTCCCGGTAGTTGCTGGCGTCGAAAATCAGGTCGCTGCCAAAGGGGACGGTCTGGCTGTTGAACTGCACCTCGCGGCTGACCGCATGACGTCCCGCCGTGAATTGCCGTTTTTCATAATACTCCCGGTAGTTGGGCAGAAAGCTTTTCGGCACGATCCCGAGCACCTGCCCGCGGTAAATGACCACGGCGCAGTTGAAGAGCTTGCCTTCAAACCGCAAGGGCGCGCCGACCAGCAGCACGGGAGTGAGTTCGCGACTGCCTTCGATCAACAGCGTGAGAGCCTCCCGCGTGGCGTCGAGCAAGGCGTCCTGATGAAAAAGGTCCTCGTTCTAATACGCCGACACGCCCAATTCCGGAAACAGCGCCACCGCCGCGTGCATCTCCGAAGCCTGCCGGGCGAGACCGAGCGTCTGCTCCCCATTGAACACGGGGTCCGCCACCCGCACGCGCGGCACACATACCGCCGCCCGCAGGAAACCGTGTGCGTAGATGGATTGAAAGGGACGTGGCATGGCGGGCTCTTCTCCCAAATATCACCGGCAAAGCCCGTAACGATAAGCTTTTTTGCGTCGAGAGGGTGTAACGGCACCTTCAGGACGGGTGGAATAGATGCCGGAAGCGCACGGATTTGAGCGCAGAACGGTCGTGCTGATCGTCCAGATCACTTCATCGCCGACACCCTGGCGGCCCGTTTTCCCGTTCGATTCGCGCCGGCGACAGGCACATACCTCAACTCCTCTCCGCGCGCGACGCAACGCAGGAGCAATCCACCCCGGCTCATGTCCCCCCGCCCGATAAATTCACTCGGGAAGAGAAGGCGCTCTCCCAAGACGGGCAGGAGCGTCTCGACATATTTGGCCGTGGCGATACTGCCCAGGAGCACGATTTCGTTCACGCCGGCATCAAGGAGATCTCGGGCTCCCCGCCGTAATGGGTCGGCAAATTGTGGTTCGTCGGCATCGACATCCACGGCGGAGAACTCCCGTAATTCCGCCAACCCCACCCGGCTTTCCGGCATCATCAAGCCACGACTCGGCGTGATGATCTGCACCCCGGAAACGTGGCCCGTGGCCCGCGCAAATTGCCGGGCGTAGGCCAGCTTTCCGCGGAAATAAAGTCCGCTGCAAAATGTAAACACGTCACCGAGTTCGGCATCCCCGATCTGGACCTTCCGGGCCAACTCGAACCGAGCCTCCGGCCGGATAAGCATCTGCGCGCGGCGCCCGCTCGACCTGGCCGGAGAGAGAAGAAAAATGCGGCTGACCATGGCTTCGAGAAGAAGGATCGCAGCCTTTCAGCGCAATGGCTGTGCAGGTTCCGCAAGGAGCGGCAGTTCCAGCCAACCACCACCGCCTTTCAAAACGTATCCCGGTATAACAATGATCAAACTATGAGAGTCCTCTGGAAAGGCGCCATCACCTTCGGTCTCGTCACGATCCCCGTGTCGCTTTACCCCGCCACCCATCGGGAGGAGCTGAAGTTCCGCCTGCTGCGGGCCAGCGATCACAGCCCCGTGAACTACAAACGTGTCGCCGAGGCCGACGGGAAAGAGGTGCCTTGGGATCACATCGTCAAGGGCTACGAGTATGAGAAGGGCAAGTTCGTCATCCTCAAGGAAGAGGATTTTGCGCGGGTCGACGTCGAAGCCACGCAAACCGTGGACATCATGAACTTCGTTAGCCTGGATGACGTCGATCCCCTGCTCTTCTACAAGCCGTACTTTCTCGAGGTCGGAAAAGGTGGCGACAAGGCCTATGTCCTCCTGCGCGATGCGCTGCTGGACACCGGCAAGATCGCCATCGCCAAAGTCGTCATCCGCGCCCGCCAGCATCTCGCCGCCGTAAAACCGCAGGAACACGGCTTGATGCTGGAACTCATGCATTTCCCCAAGGAGATCATCGATACCTCCGAGTTCAAAGACCCCGCCGAGAAGAAGGTCGGGAAATCGGAGATGCAGATGGCCAAGCAGCTCATCTCCAGCATGACGACGGAATGGGATCCCGATCAATATAACGACGACTACCACGAGGCCCTGGAGAAACTGATCGAGGAGAAAATCGAACACGGCGACGAGGCCTCTCCGAAGCCGGCGAAGAAACGGAAGCCGACCAATGTCATCGATCTCGTTTCTGTCCTGAAGGAAAGCCTTCAACAGACCGGAAAATCGCCAAAGGGTGGAAAGAAGACAGCGGCGAAGAAAGCCAGGGCCCAGAAAGCGGCGCCGCACAAGAAGGCCGCCTGAAGACCGATGTCGCTCGAGGAATACGTCCGGAAGCGGAATTTTGGTAAGACGCCGGAACCAGACAGCCGAAAGTTCCCGGCCAAAAAAGGCCACCGCTTTGTCATCCAAAAGCATGCAGCCTCGCGGCTGCACTACGACTTCCGCCTGGAACAGGGGGGCGTATTGAAATCCTGGGCGGTGCCCAAGGGCGTCCCGTTCGTGAAGGGCGAGAAGCGACTGGCGGTGCAAACCGAAGACCATCCGCTGGCCTATATCGATTTCGAGGGCAGCATCCCGGAAGGGCAGTACGGCGGCGGGACGGTGATGGTGTGGGATCAAGGCACCTACGAACCGCTCAGCAAGACGCCGGCGAAAGAACTGGCGGGCGGCAAATTACACTTCGTCCTCCACGGCAGCAAACTCCAGGGAGAGTGGTACCTCGTGCGTCTGCGGGATGGCGACCAATGGCTCCTCATCCGCGGCGGCGCCAATATGAAGGCCGTCTCCCAAAAACAGGAGAACACCTCCGTCCTCTCCGGGCGTTCGATGCGGGAGTTGTCCAAGGGCGACCGGGTCTGGCAATCCAAGTCGGCGGTCACCCGGAAAATGAAAGCGAAGCCGGTTCGACCGGCGCCACTCCCGCAGTTCATCGAGCCGATGAAGGCCAAACTCGCGGCAGCCGCGCCCAAGGGCGATTGGAGCTACGAGATCAAGTTCGACGGTTTTCGCGCCCTGGCCTTGAAGGGCGGCAGCCAGGCCCGGCTACTCTCGCGCAATGAAAAGGATCTTGGCGGCAAGTTTCCCGAACTGATGGAGACTATTCTCGCCCTGCCCGCGCAGGACGCGATCATCGATGGCGAGATCGTCGCGCTCGACGAAAAAGGGCGGTCCTCTTTTCAACTCCTCCAGGCGCGTGAGCTCGGTCAGGAACGACCTCCCTTGTTTTTTTACGCCTTCGATCTCCTGCAACTCGATGGGAAAACCCTCATTAAGAAGCCCCTGGAAGAGAGGAAGGAAATGCTCTCCCGCCTGCTTTCGGGTTCGTCCGGCGAAGTTCGATTCTCCGCCGCTTTGGAATCGGATGTAGAGCGCCTGCTCGATCAGGCACGGGCGCTCGGGTTGGAAGGCTTGATCGGGAAACGGCAGGGCTCCACCTATGAACCGGGACAGCGCTCCGGCGCATGGATCAAACTCAAGCTCCAGCAAGAGCAGGAGTTCGTCATCGGCGGCTACACCGACCCGGAGGGGACACGCCAGCATTTCGGCTCGATCCTGGTCGGCGTGCAGGAGCGAGGGAAATTGCATTTCACGGGCAAGGTCGGCACGGGCTTCAATCAAAAGCTCCTGCGCAGTCTTCACCGCGCATTCAAGAAGATCGCCAGCGAGGATTGCCCTTTTGTGAATCTGCCGGAAAAGCGGTTGGGCCGCTGGGGCCAGGGCGTCACCGTCGCCGAAATGAAGCGCTGCCATTGGGTGAAACCCGCCATGGTCTGCCAGGTAAAATTTGCGGAATGGACGCGCGACGACCGCCTGCGTCAGCCCGTCTTCCTGGGGCTCCGCGAAGACAAAGACGCGCGGGAAGTCGTGCGCGAAAAAGCGACGTAACCATGGGCGCCAAAGCCACACTCGAAATCGAGGGCCGCAAGGTCGACGTCAGCAACCTCGACAAGGTGTTTTACCCGAAGGTCGGGTTCACCAAGGGGCAGGTCATCGACTATTACATTCGCATCTCCAAGGTCCTGCTGCCGCATTTGAAAGACCGGCCGATCAGCCTCAAGCGCTACCCGGATGGGGTGGAGGGCTTTTTCTTCTACGAGAAGCAATGCCCCAGCCATCGGCCCACGTGGATGAAGACCGCCAAGGTGAGCAAAACCGAGGGAGGCGAGATCAACTACTGCGTGATGAACGACCTTCCGGCGCTCGTCTGGGCGGCGAATCTCGCGGATTTGGAACTGCACACATTTCTCCATCGCGCGCCAGCGATCCAACGACCTACGGCCATGGCGTTCGACCTCGATCCCGGGCCGCCCGCCGACATCGTCCAATGCTGCCAGGTGGGCCTGTGGCTGAAAGGCATCTTCGATTCACTCGGCCTGCAAAGCTTTCCAAAGACTTCCGGGTCGAAAGGACTGCAAGTCTACGTCCCGCTCAATACCGCGGTCACCTACGAGAAAACCAAAGCCTTCTCCCACGCACTCGCCCTGACTTTGGAAAAGCAGTTCCCGAAAGCGGTCGTGTCGCGCATGCAAAAAGCGCTGCGCAAAGGAAAGGTCCTGGTCGACTGGAGCCAGAACGACGACAAGAAAACCACGGTGAACGTTTACTCCCTGCGGGCCAAAGAGCGCCCCACGGTGTCCACCCCCATTACATGGGAAGAGGTGGAGATGACCTTGAAGAAAAAAGACGCCGGGCGTCTCATCTTCGATACAGAGGCGGTCCTCAAACGCGTCGCGAAAAACGGCGACCTTTTCGCTCCGGTTCTGACCTTGAAGCAAAAGCTTCCGTCGCTGCGGGAGCTTTCCAGTTAAGGCCACCTGTCGTGTTCGTGACGGGCGCTCCCCTCCTGGGATTGAGGTTTCCATTGCGCCGTTTCGCCCTGCCACAAACGCCCGTTCAACAGTGATTCGATAAGCTCGATGTGACCCGTTAACGCGAATCTCCAGCATGAGCGTTTCGCTGAGCCCCAAGCATTTTCGAATCTACAAGGATGTCCTCCTCCTGCTCGCGAAATACGGTCACGGAGACCTCGTCAAGGAAGCTCCGGTCGTTGACGACCCTCTGGACTTCGGCCCGGCGCCCGCCACACCTCCGGAAGCAGAGGAGCTGGCGGCCGATCTGGAACGACTCGGTCCCACATTCGTCAAACTCGGGCAACTCATCTCCACCCGTGCCGATTTCATTCCGCAGGCTTACATGGAAGCGCTCGCCCGCCTCCAGGATCACGTGGAGCCATTTTCCTTCGGTGAGGTGGAAGCCATCGTCGCGGTGGAAATCGGAGCCCGCCTTTCCAAGGCTTTCGCCAGCTTCGAAAGCACGCCCATGGCCGCTGCGTCGCTCGGGCAGGTGCACCGGGCCGTCTTGCGGGATGGCCGTCCCGTGGCGGTCAAGGTGCAACGCCCCAGGATTCGGGAACGCGTGGCGGAGGAACTCGAGGCCATGCAGGAGATCGCGGAACTCCTCGACACACACACCGACGCGGGACGTCGCTACGGCTTCACGGAAATAGTCGAAGAACTGCGCAAGTCCCTCCTGCGCGAACTGGATTACCGGCAGGAGGCATCGAACCTTCGCCTGCTCGGCGAGAAATTGACCGGCTTTCCCAGGATCGTCGTTCCTCAACCCTTTGACGACTATTCCACCGGCCGTGTGCTCACGATGGACTACGTCGGCGGGCGCAAAGTCACGAAGCTGGGCCCGCTGGCGCTGCTGGAAACGGACGGCGAAGGGCTCGCCGAGGAACTCTTTCGGGCCTACCTGAAGCAGATCCTCGTGGACGGCTTTTTTCACGCGGACCCGCACCCCGGTAACGTCTTCCTCACAGACGACGGCCGCATCGGGCTGCTCGACCTCGGGATGACCGCCCGTCTCGGACCGTCGTTGCAGGAAAGGTTGCTCAAACTGCTCCTCGCCATCGCTGAAGGCCAGGGCGAGAAAGCCGCCGATACCGCGATTCAGATCGGCGAGCCTCGCGAGAATTTTGACGAGCTGCAGTTCCGCCGCCGGATCGGCGAAGTCGTCGCCCAACAGCACGACGCGACCATCGCAAAAATGCAGATCGGCCGGGTCGTGATGCAGGTGAAACAGATCGCCGCGGATTGCGGGATTAGGGTTCCAGCGGAAATGACGATGCTCGGAAAGACGCTGCTCAATTTGGATCTCGTCGGCCGCACGCTCGCGCCAGAGTTTGATCCCAATCAATCCATCCGCCGGAACGCCGCGGAACTTTTCCACCAGCGAACGATGAAAGGATTGTCGCCCGGTAATCTTTTTTCGGCTCTGCTGGAGGCAAAGGAATTGATCGAGAAACTGCCTCACCGGTTGAACCAATTCCTCGAACTGGTGGCCACCAACAAATTGCGAGTGAAAGTGGACGCCCTCGACGAAGACATGCTCATGGCCGGGCTCCAAAAAGTGGCCAATCGGATCGCCTTGGGGCTGATCCTCGCCTCGCTCATTCTCGGCGCCTCGATGCTCATGCGCATCGAAACGACCTTCCGCATTTTCGGCTATCCTGGATTCGCAATCCTCTTCTTTCTCCTCGCCTCCGCCGGAGGAGTTGCATTGGCCATCCAGATCATCCGCAGCGACCGCCCCGCGAAATAGAGTGCTCAGACATCGATTCGCCACGGCGCACGGCCCCACTCCCAAAAGGACGCTGCCGCTTGCGATCATGCGGCATCGGGAATCGCCGGCCCGCTCGGGCTCCCGGAAGGACGTCCTTGCCCGATGAGGAGCACCATTCCCGCAGTCAGCACGCACAGTCCCCCTGAAATCAGGAAGGCGCGATCGTAAGCGCCTTCCACGGTCCGGACCCACCCTGCCGCCCACGCCGCCAAAGCGGCGCCGACCTGATGCGACGCCACAATCCACCCAAACATGATCCCAACGCGCTCGCGGCCAAAGGGTCGATTGGCCGCAAGCTGGGTGGGTGGTCCGGCGGGCCTCATGCGAATGGAAAAGTGATCGGCATTACCAATTACCACCACGTGGCATCGACTCCAATTTCAATGGGTCCCGACGTAAAAACCCATCGCCTCCCAAGGCGATGGGAGCCCATCGGCGCGGGCAGGCTCCCAGCAACACCTCGCTCCAACCCGTTGGTTTGCGCATTGACCGGACCTGCCGGGGCGTTAGCCTGAGCCGTTCCATGAGTTCATTGAACAAGAAGTTTCCGCGACTGCTGCCGGAGCCCATCAGGAAAGGGATGAAGGTTGCCGATCTCATCGATACCTCGTTCAAGGCCTACAACGGCGGACGATTGGCCGAAGCCTGCCGCCTTTTCACCCAAAAGATGATCGCGGGTCAGGGCACCGTCGGGATGTCGCTCACCGGCGCACTCACCCCGGCAGGCCTCGGGCGGGCGGCCATCGTGCCGTTGATGAAGGCGGGATTCGTGGACTGGATCATCTCCACCGGCGCGAACCTCTACCACGATCTCCACTTCGGTCTCGGGATGCACCTGTTCGCGGGGTCGCCTTTCCTCGATGACGTGGAATTGCGCCGCGACGGGATCATCCGCATCTACGACGTGCTCTTCGATTATGACGTGCTGCTCGATACCGACGCCTTCGTCCGCAATGTGATCCAGGGAGCCGAGTTTCAGCACACGATGGCGACGGACGAGTTTCACTTCCTGCTGGGCAAATATGTGCACGCCCGCGAAAAAAAGTTGGGAATTAAGGAAACAAGCGTCTTGAGTGCTGCGTATCAATACGGTGTTCCCATTTTCACCAGTTCCCCCGGCGATAGCTCGATCGGTATGAACGTTGCCGCCATGGCCCTCCGCGACTCGAAGCTATTGATCGACGTCAATCGGGACGTCAACCAGACCGCCGCGATCGTCTACGCGGCAAAATCGAGCGGGAATACCTCCAGCGTTTTCATTCTCGGCGGCGGATCGCCGAAGAACTTCATGCTCCAGACCGAGCCACAGATCCAGGAAGTGATGGGGATCGAAGAGCGGGGGCACGACTATTTCCTGCAATGCACGGACGCGCGACCGGACACGGGTGGCTTGAGCGGTGCGACACCCGGCGAAGCGGTAAGCTGGGGCAAAATCGATCCGGAAAACCTGCCAGACTGTGTGGTCTGCTACGCGGATTCGACGATCACGCTGCCGCTTATCACTTCCTACGCGCTCAGCAAGGCGGCCCCTCGCAAGCGCAAACGACTTTACGACCTGCGCGACGTCCATTACGCGGCGCTCCGCGAACAATATTTCAGGCACGGAAAAGTCGAAAAAATCGCCCACCGCACCGACCTGTCCAAATCCAAACGGGGGCGCTCCGGGCGCTCCGTTGTCGGAACCACACGCAATGGCCAGAAGACCTGACGCCCGCGCCCTGCTCTTTGAGCGTATCCGGACTTCGCCGCCGAAGTTCGTCCACGTGCGCGGCATTCCCTATACGGTGGCGGTTGAGGAATCGGAAGATCCGCTGAAGATCGATCACGTCTATCTCAACGTCGAAGCTCCCCCCTTTGGCCGATTGCGCGTGGCCATCAATACGCTCTCCCGCCTGAACCGTGACGGCGGATTCGACGCCCGGGTCCGGCTCGGCATCATCCGCTCCACATATACCGAGAAACCGACGCCCAGCCTCGAGGAATGCTCGGGTCTCGACTACGCGAAACAAGAGGAGAAGCACAATGTCTCCTATGAATCGTACGAGCGGGAAGCCTTGACCGAATTGCTCGTCACCAAGATGAAGGTGGCGATTCGCGCGGAGATCTGGGGCGAACTTTACGCCACCGACCACATTGGCATTCACCAGGTGCATAGCCGGCGGGCGAGTTGCGCCGTGTCGCTGGATCTCAAGGGCCGGGACGGCGCGCTCAAGCTCTACTACCCGCAGGAAAACCTCGCGGAGGCATTTCTCTTCAAGTTCTGCGGACAGCCTTGAGGGGTTGAGGGGTGGATAGTTGATAGTTGATAGCCCCGTGGAGTGGGCTCGACGTTCGCGGTTGTGTGGCAGGCGATCACTGCCGCGCCGCGCGGCTGTAGGTCCGATCCAGCGCTGCGACAGACTCGCCCGAATCCCCATAAATCGAGTCGTCGAGCAACTGGCTAACGAGATCGATGTTGGCCGAAATCGCCTCGCTCTTGCCACGCATCCCGGCGTTGTCGAGAGCCAGATCGACTTGCGCCTCGATGCGAGTCAGGTCGCTCTCGATCTCCGCGAGAGTTTGCTCGCGCCGTTCCAGATTGCCGAGCCGCTGCTCGAGAATGCGAAGGGTCGCCGCCTTGGATTCCCGCAGCGAACGCGAGAGACGATCCGCCTGCACCTCGTTTTGCAAGGTGCCGATCTGTCGCCGAAGTTCGGCCTCGCCGTTGCCCAGACCGCGGAGATTCTGTTGCGCGACCAACACCTTGAGGTAAAACCACTCCAGTTTGCGCAACGCGTCACGGTTCCCCTCGATAATCAGCGCCTCGGTCTGGGCCTCGCTCTCGAGTTGCAACGCGCGCACGCACTGGGCCTCCAGTCTCTCGAGACGCGCCCGCGCGTCGGGCGCGAGTTTCGCGACCAGCGCCACGCGTTCGCGTTCCACGGCGCCTTCTCCGAGTTGCTGTTGCCCCGCATCCACCACGTGGCGGAAGCGCGCACTCGCAACAAGGGCATAGAGGTAGCTGCCTTCCAGCGCGAGCCCGAGCAACCAGAATCCGGCGTGACCAAAGCCGAGGATCCCGAAACCCGACAGCGCCAGCACATTCACCGGCACACGCCCGAGCCCGGCGATCTCCGGCGCAGCCCAAAATGCGGCTTTGAGGTAGCGAAACACGGCGGCTAACGCCCGCCCTGGCTGCGCTGCCAGATGGCGAGCAGGTTGTTGAGAACTTCCGCCTTGGGCGATTCGCAGACCTCCCCGAGATCGACGCGCAACCCGAAGCGCTCATAAGCAACGAACGGGCTCTCCGGAAACTTGATCGGAACCGTCGGGTTACCGGGCCGAAAACCGTGCTTGAGCGATTCCCGCTGGATCGGCTCGCTGAGAAGGAAATCGAGAAATTCGCCGGCCGCGGCTCGCTGGTCCGGCGAGCTCCAGGGCGCGTCGAGAATGTAGTAGGGATTGTCGTTCCACGCGTTGCGCGCCGGATAGGCGACGCGCAATTCGCCCCAGCGACCCTCGGCGCTCTTCAGATAGTCGATGACGACGTTTTCGTAGACGCAGAGCGCGTCGAAGCTCGACGGGCCCCGCAGCACCATGTCGCGCATCATGTTGCCAGTGGAGTTCGACATGCCGCTCGTCGCGCCTTCGACGCCATTCATCCACGCCTGGAATTCCGGGTTCAGGATATCCTTGAGCGAGAGACCGCGGTTCTTCTTGTGAAAGTCGTAGGCCATCAGCACCAGGGTCATCAACCCGCTGTTGGATTGATTGGGGTGGGTGTGCCCAAACTTGAAGATGCCCCACTCCGGTTTCCTGGCGATGGCATCCCAACCCGCGGGCTCGCGCAGGGCCTGCCCCAGCGTGACGAAAGTGACTTCGTGATACTTGGCGACAAAGGCGTCGTGGCGCTCCGCCCACATGACAAAAACCATGGGACTGAGCGCGAGGGCCTCCTTCCGCACAAACGGCGCCTTGCCGTTTTTCATCTGCCACTCCTGCGTAAAGACATCCTCATAGAGCGCGCTCGCCGGGCTCCAGACCTGAATCTTTTTGTCGCCGGCGAGGATGGCTTGCGCCCCTTCCAGCGAACCTTTGGGGATGAGGTTGACCTTGATGCGCTGGCCACCCGGCGTGCCCGCAAACTGCTCGACCGCCCATTGCAGCCAACGCTGTTTTTCCGTTCCATAGGCGACGCCGATCTCAGTCGGCGAGCCATTCCTCGCCGTGGTGGTCACGCCGGAACTCGTGGCCGCCTTCGCTCCACCCGCGCTCGCCGCAGGTTTTTGGACGAAAAGAAAATACGCGCCGGCCGCACAGCCGCCGATGAAAAGGAATACCAGGAGCTTGCCGAGGGTCGTCAGGCGTGGGCTGTCGTCGGGCATTTTCTAGAAAAAGGTGGAGATATCCTTGAAGACTTCCCGGATGTTCTCCGGTTTGCCTTCATAGAACTTCGCCTGGGTCGCGTCGGCGATCTTCTTTAGCACTTCTTTTTGTGCGTCCTGGCCGTAACCGATGGTAAAGACGCGAATGGTGCGTTTTTCGCTATCGAAACGGATTTCATTGAGAAGTTGATCCAGCTTGAGGCCGCTGTTCGTATCGGCGCCATCGGTCAAGACCACAATGGCGCTGATGCGATCCGCATTTTGCTTCGCCCTGCCCACCTGCTCGCGATAGGCAGCGGCGATGGCGTCGTAGAGCGCCGTGCCGCCGTTGGCAATCAGCGAGCCCGCATCGCTCATGGCGCGTTGCCGAATCTCGCTGAGAGGCCGCGCCGGCGGCGCCGCGAAGATCGTGTCGCTAAAGGGGACCATGCGGAAGGTGTCGCGATCGTTGAGCATGCGGATCAGCTCCTGCGCGCCGGGCCGCGCGTTCTGCATCTTGCCGCCTTCGTTCATGCTGCCTGAGATGTCGATGACCAGGGTGATGTTGGCGTGTTTCTTGTGGTCGCGCCACAAGCGGGTGACGGCATCCATCACGTCGACCCCGGGCACTTCGAGCGTCGTCTGCGGTTCCCGCGGATTGACGCCATGGGCGGTATCGAGCGGCTCGCCCAGCGGCACCTCCGGCAACGCGGGACGGAAACCAAACTGCAACGCACGCTCCTGCTGGGGACGGTCGAGCAGGAAGGCGAGATATTGCTTCGCCGCTTCGCGGTGTTCCGGCGTCACCCATTCGCGCTCGACGATTCCCACGGGGTGATCGCTCCAGAAGGTTCCTTCCTTGGGATAAATGGCAACGATCGGAAACTGCGTCGGCGGTTTCTGCGCGTACGCTTCGATGACCATGTTTTCATAGAGCACCGTGGCGCTCAGATAGGCCGGACCATTGACGAACATCTTGCGTCCAAAAAAACCCGTCGAACTGCCATAGTGCACGACCGCACTTTCAATATCCGAGAGAAAGCGGGCCGTCTCGGGCTTCGCGACATCGGTGGCCGTGAGCCCCGTGGTCTTGCCCGTCGCGGCATACACCTCGGCGAAAAGTGAAATGAGACCGCTGTTGCTGAACTCGGGGTGCGTATGTCCGAATTTGAAGCGGCCCCATTGCGGAAAGCCGCGCGCCGCCCATCCCTGCGGTTCCTTCGAAAGCGCCAGGATCTCGGCCCAGCCCACGGGCTTGTCCGGCCAACCGAGCGCTTCCGCCATCGGTTGCCACATGGCGATGACCACCGGTGATAGAACCAGGTTCTCCGTGGACCCAACGAGATCCTTGCCCGTTTTCGTCCGCCACTGCGCGTTTCCGAGCTTGATGAATGCCGCCGAGGCTGGACTGGTCAAATGCGCTTTCGTCGTGCCCTGGACGAGTTCGTCCAGACATTCGCCCGAGCCTTTCGGAACGGCTTTGACCCGAATGAATTTGCCCGAGGCGACCCTGGGTTGGCGCCGGTGAAAATCGTCCGTGACCGCCTTCACCCACGCCTCTTTTTCCGATCCATAGGTGAAGAGCAATTCAATGATCTCGCCCTTGGGCAGGTCCGGCTCCCCCGGCGTGCTGGAGGAGTCGCTCCGGCGGCACGAAACCATCCCGACCGTAAGAATCAGCAATCCGAGCCAGCGAAACGTGGGGATCATCCACCGCAACCTGAATGGGACGCGGGCAAGCGCAAGACATCGAATGTGACAAACAGGTTACGAAACCCCGAGGTCAACCAACTCCACGCCCTCGACTGCGCCCTCCTACAGAGAAAGTGACTTTCCAAAACGAATCCGGGAACCTAAATACGCGCCTCCCACCCATGCGTACGCTCCGCCACTCCGACCCTGATTTTTCCTCAAACCTCGCCGGCCTCAAACGCCACGCCGAAGCACATCCGCAAGTCCGCAAGACCGTGCAGGACGTGCTGACTGCGATTCGCGAAGAAGGGGATTCCGCGCTCCTTGAATTCACCGAACGCTTCGGCGGCCCCCAGTTGACCGCGAAGCAGTTGGCTGTCAGCGGCAAACCGAAGGTGGACGCGGATACGAAGCAAGCGATCGCCGTCGCCCACGCCAACGTCCGGGCGTTTGCGCGCAAGAGCCTCCGCGAAAACTGGATGATGAAGAACGCGCAGGGTGGCTTGGTCGGTGAACGCTTCGACGCCTTTCAGCGTGTGGGGATATACGTCCCAGGCGGCACGGCGCCGCTCGTCTCGACAGCCGTGATGACGGTGACGCTGGCCGCGGCTGCCGGTGTCCCGGAGATCGTGGTGACCACGCCGTCCGGCGCCGATGGCGCGGTCAATGAGGCGTTGCACTACGCGCTGACCTTTTGCGGCGCCACGGAGATTTACCGTGTCGGTGGCGCCCAGGCCATCGGCGCGCTGGCCTACGGAACCGAGACCATCCGCCCGGTCCAAAAAGTCTTCGGCCCGGGTAACGCCTACGTTGTCGAAGCCAAGCGCCAGGTCTTCGGCCAGGTGGCCGTCGACCTCCTGCCCGGACCGAGCGAAATCCTGGTTCTGGCCGATGCCAGTGCCAATCCCGTGTGGATCGCCTCCGATCTGCTCGCCCAGGCCGAACACGGCAAAGGGAGTTCGATCCTCTTTGTCACGAACTCGGCCAAACTGCTCAAGGGAGTGCAGACAGCGGTCGACAAACAACTCGCCACGCTCAGCCGGCAGGAGCATCTCGCCACGGTTATCGAGCACGACTGCGCGCTCATCCTGGTGAAATCGCTCAAGGACGCCGTCGACATCGCCAACGATTTCGCCCCCGAGCACATTTCGATCGTGACCCAGGACGACGACGGCATCGCCGCGCAAATCCACAATTCCGGCGCGATTTTCCTCGGCGGCTATTCACCCGTGGCTGCCGGCGATTTCGCCGCCGGCCCAAGCCACACGCTGCCCACCGGCGGCGCCGGAAGATCATTCCAGGGCTTGACCGTCGACATGTTCCAACGCCGGACCAGTCTCGTCCGCTTCGACGCCAAGTCGCTGAAGAAGACCGTTCCGACGATCGTGAAGTTCAGCGAAATCGAAGGCCTCGACGCGCACGGACGATCGGCCACGATCCGCTTCGAATAACCTATTTGCTCGGGACAAACAGGACGCACACCGGCGCCCCCACCTCGGCGGTCTCGCCTGTGAGCGTCAGCATCCCTGTCGCCGGATCGATCTTGTGCACGGCGATCTTGTCGTCGTTTTGCCCGCCCGCGATCAGCCATTTGCCCGCGGGATCGAGGGCGAAGCCACGCGGCACCTTGACCCCGGCCGGTTCGTTCTGGATGAGTTTCAGTTTCCCATCGTCGGCAATCGTGAAGACGGCGATGGTGTCGTGGGTGCGATTGGAGAGGTACAACCACTTGCCGCTGGGATGGCAGAAGATCTCCGCGGTGGACATCCCCTTGTGGTCCGTCTCGGGTGGCAGGCTGGAAACGGTTTCAATTTCCTTCAGAGCGCCCGTCACTTGATCACGGGCGAAAACGGTCGAGCTCATCGAGCTTTCATTGCACGTGTAGGCAAATTTTCCGTTTGGATGGAGGGCCAGATGGCGCGGCGCGGCGCCGGGAGGGACTTTGCCGGAGGGTGGCTCAGTCGGGGTCAGCGAGCCAGTCGCCGCGTCGAATTTGAAGATCCAGACGTTGTCCGTGCCGGCGTCGCATGCGTAGACAAATTTGTTCGCGGCATCCGTGTAGATCGAGTGGCCGCGAGGCTGTTTCGGCTTGGGGCTTCCGTCAACCGCCTTGTATTGCACAAAGGCGCTCCGCTCGCCGATCGAACCATCGGGCTTCGTCCGGAACGCCGCGATGCTTCCGCCACCGTAGTTGGCGGCGAATACCGTTCCACCCGTCGCATCCACCCACACGTGGCAGGGTCCGCCACCACCGGTGTCACCCTGATTGAGCGTATCGAGAGTCCCGTCCGACTTGACAGAAAAGGCCACAAGCCCCCCCGCGGACTCGGAACACGCATAGAGGTTTTTCCCATTCGGGGAAAGCGCGACGAAGCTTGGATTCTTCGCCTCCCCCGCCAGCTTGAGCGGGCCCAGCTTGCCGGATTCGGTATTGATCGTACCGATGTAGACACCCTGGCTCTTACCAGGCTTGGTGTAGGTGCCGACGTAAAAGGTGGCATCGGCGCCGTGGGCAACGGCGGCGAGCAAGGCGGAGAACAACAGGGGAACGAGCAATTTCATGGCGGGCAGTTCAACGGACTACCGGCGCAAGCTCAAGCCTGGAGAATGGGGCTGGATCAACGAAGAATTTCCTGAAGTTTCTCGCGGAGAGCGGGAAGCGTGAATGGCTTTTGCAGGAAACCAGCCAGGCCAGCCCCGGTGAAGTGAGCGATGGCTTCCTGTTCATTGAACCCGCTCATGAGCAGCACACGGGCGTCCGGACGCAGGGAGCGGATGGCGCGAAAAGCCTCGTCCCCATCCATGTGCGGCATGGTGAGATCGAGCACCACCAGCGTGAAAGAATCCGGAGCCACCATGAATTCCTCGACACCGGTGCGGCCATTATCGGCCAGGCGCGTGGTAAAACCCGAGGCTTCCAGCATGCGCGCCGTGGTCACGCGCACCGTCTCTTCGTCATCGACCACCAGGACCAGGCCCGACCCCTTCCACCCCGCGAGCCCCGGCGTGGAGCTCACCACCTCCTCCGCCACGCCCTCGGCGCACGGGAGGAGGATCTTGAAGGTCGTCCCCCACCCCGGTTCGCTGAAGACCTTCAGCGCGCCCTTATGGCCGCGAACGATGCCCAGCACCGCCGCGAGACCGAGACCGCGCCCGGTGAACTTCGTGGTGAAGAACGGATCGAAGATTTTCTCCAGGACCTCGGGCGACATCCCGCCGCCGTTGTCGCTGATCTCCAGCGAGACGTAGTCCCCTTCCGGCAGATCGCGGGCGAAATAGGCGCCGGCGAGGTAGGTGCGGTCGGCGCGGGTGAGGCCGGTGGTCACGGCGATGAAGCCGCTCTTGTCGCTGATCGCCTCGGAGGCATTGATGACAAGATTCATGATGACCTGCCGCAACTGCGTAGCGTCGCCGAGCACCACCGGCAGGCCCGGCGCAAGTTGGAACTTCATCACCGCGCGCTTGCTGATGGAGACCTGAAGCAGCCGCGTCGTATCCTCGATGAGAGCATTGAGATCGAGGCGGTTCACAACGAAGCGGCCCTTGCCCGAATAAGCCAGCATCTGCTTGCACAAGTCGGCCGCGCGCGCGGCGGCGACTTCGATCTGCTCGAGGTACGGCTGGACCGGCGAATCCGGCGGCAAGTCCATGCGGGCCAGGCTGGCGTTGCCCAGCACCCCCGTCAGAAGATTATTGAAATCGTGCGCAATCCCCCCCGCGAGAACGCCGAGGCTTTCCAGCTTTTGCGACTCCTGGAGCTTGCGCTCGAGCGCCTGCTTTTCCGCCGCGGTCTTCTTCCCGACCTGCTCCGCGAGGACGCGATCGGTCACATCCTGGACCAGTGAGAGCACGGAAATGCTCTTTCCAGTGTCGTCGTGCAACACGGAGTTCTGCCACGCGCAGTGCAGGATGCGGCCCAGCTTCGTCAGGTTGCGATACTGGCACAGGTTGCGTTCGTCCATCCCTTCGATGAGCCGCCGGGCCGTCTCGTTCACCCGCTCGGCGTCCTCCGGAAAGACGAATGGGAAATCACCGAACTCTTTGCCAATGATCTCCTCCGCCCGCCAGCCGAACATGTGCTCGGCCTGCCCGGCCCAGCGCGTCACACGATGATCCGGCCCCCACTCGATCACCGCCAGCGGTGAATTCTCGACATGATCGATGAGGCGCAATTGCGCCGCGCGCAGTTCCTCGGTCGCGCGTTTGACGTCCGTGATGTCGCGAGCGATTCCCACGAGCCCCAGAATCGTGCCGCTCTCATCCTGCAACGGAAACTTCGAGGTCAGGAACCACCCTTGCGCCCCATCGGGCCGCTCGTAGGGTTCCTCGCGATTGATCACCGCCCGCCCGGTTTGCACCACCGCCATGTCATCGGCGTAATAGAGGTCGGCATGGCTGCGCAATCCCGGGATTTCGTAAACGGTCAGGCCCAGCGCCTGTTCACCGGGGGCGCCATCGAACATCCGCAGGTCCGCCGCATTGCGCAGAAGATAACGCCCTGCGCGATCTTTACAAAAAATCGGGTCGGGCACGGCGTCGACGAGTTTGCGCAAGAGGAAACGCTCGTCGTGCAGCAGTTGCTGGGAAACCGGCGGTGGGTCCGCCCCGTCGCCGATCATTGGCTCACCAGCCGCGGGAGTCCCCTCTGATTCCGGAGCGGATGGCACCGAGGGTTCGGAAGCGGGCGCAAACTCCACATGGATGAAGAGGGTCCCGCGGACCACCCCCTCAGCGTCGAGCAAGGGCACGGCCACGGCTTCGCAACTGCTGCCGGCGCCATCCTTGCGAACAAAGCGGAGTTCTCCCTGCCAACGCCCGGTGCGCCGGACCATGGAGGGAATCGATTCGCCGCTCCCACCCACGGCCACCGGCTGATGAACGTCAGTGACCCTCTGGCCGAGGACCTCCGGACGCTCCCATCCAAACACCCGCACGGCGCCTGCATTCCAATCCATAATGGTGCCATCTTCGGCAGCCACGATGATCGCATCGTAGATGTGGTCAAAAACCAGTGCGCGGCTCAGGAGCGCGTCCAAGGCGCCATGGGAATCTTTCGGGCTCATTCCGGAGGGACAATCTGTACACTGTCCGCTATACCAATG
The DNA here is from genome assembly GCA_038228205.1 of Chthoniobacterales bacterium. Classification (GTDB taxonomy): domain Bacteria; phylum Verrucomicrobiota; class Verrucomicrobiia; order Chthoniobacterales; family Chthoniobacteraceae; genus Chthoniobacter. The sequence goes on along the minus strand of JBBRPL010000013.1, from coordinate 74,766 downwards.
GCTAGCTTTCTCAGAAGCGGCCCTCCCCTCTCCGTCTCAACCTCCGACCGGCAGCGGGCCTTGCGGAGGCAGCTTTCCATGCACACCAAAGAGTGCCCCGAACCATTCCCGAATCCAATTCACCAGCGCGGCACCGCCGAAGAAAATCCCTCCGAAGAAGGCCAGCGTCACCACGAACATCAGCGTGCCAGCGACGATGAAATAGCCGTCGCGCTCGATGAGCGCCGCGGCCAGAAAGATGACCGTCAATGCCGGAACGAGGTTACTCAACGGAATGGGCAACGGCAGGAGCAGGAGGACGCCGCAGATGCAGATCATCGCGCCATAGAAATGGTGCAGAACCGCGTAATCGACGAGAAAGCAAAGTCGCGGGCGCAGCAGGACCTCCAGGCCGCGGGCCATCTTGAGCGAGCCCCGCAAAATCGAAGCGACTTTGGCCGACGATACTGGGGCATCGAGCACGGCCGCGGGAAGCCACGGTTCCGCCCGAAACGAGAGCCGCAAGCCAATCAGCGCGATCACCGCCCCCAAGGGAGTCGAGAGGCCTGGCAACGGAATCGGCAGGCAAAACGGCAATGATACCAGAATGAGTAAGAGCGGGTAAGCACGCGCCTGGGTGACCGCAATGATCTCGCGCAGAGTCACGGGCCGCTCGCTCAATACCGCGAGCAACCCCTCGATCTCTTCGGAAAGGCGGCGCGATCGCGGTCGATCCATGCCGATGGTAAGATCCGTCACGCCTTTCGCTTCGTTCTACGCGCGGATCTGGCCGGTCCCGCGAAGCAGATATTTGTAAGTCGTCAGTTCCTCCAGGGCCATCGGGCCGCGGGCATGGAGCTTGTCGGTCGAGATTCCGATCTCCGCGCCGAATCCGAACTCGGCGCCATCGGTAAAGCGCGTAGAGGCATTCCAATAGACGGTTGCCGAGTCGACTTCGGCGAGAAAGCGTTCCGCTGTCGGTTCGCTTTTCGTCACGATGCCATCGCTGTGATGCGAGCCGTTCAGTTCGATGTGGTCGAGCGCTTCATCCATGTTGTCCACGACCCGGACGGCCAGGATCAGATCGAGAAACTCGGTGCGGAAATCTTCGGGAACCGCCGCCACAATCCTGGCGTCGGGCACCCCTGGTTCTGTGGCGAGAGCGAGCGCTCGCTCGTCGCAGCGCAGTTCCACTCCCTTTCCCAGCAGAGCCCGGCCCGTCGTCGCGAAGAAATCGGCCGCGACATCCCGGTGCACGAGGACGGTCTCGATCGCGTTACAGACTCCGGGGCGCTGGCATTTGGCATTGATGACGATGCTCTCAGCCATGGCGAGATCCGCCTCTCGATCCACATACATGATGCAGATGCCATCGTAGTGTTTGATGACCGGCATGCGCGCGTGGCTGACGACGGTCTCGATCAGCCCTTTGCCTCCTCGCGGGACAATGACGTCGAGATATTTGTCCATCGCGCAGAGAAGCTTCACCGCATCGCGATCGGTCGTGGGAATGAGGAGGACGCTGTCCTCGGGCAGTCCGGCCCGGGCCCCGCCACGGCTCAAGGCGGCCGCGATGGCGACATTCGAGTGAATGGACTCGCTGCCACCACGCAGGATCGTCGCATTGCCAGTCTTGGTGCAGAGCACCGCGGCGTCGCTGGTCACATTGGGGCGCGATTCGTAAATGATGCCGACAGTGCCAATGGGCACGCGCACCTTGGAGATGCGCAGCCCGTTCGGACGCGTCCAATCCTTGATGATCTCCCCCACCGGATCGGGCAGTGCGGCGACCTGCCGGATCCCTTCCGCCATGGCCTCGAGACGCTTCGTATCGAGCGTGAGCCGTTCCACCATCGGTCCGGCCAGCCCATTGGTCGCGGCATTCGCGAGGTCCCTGGCATTCGCCTCGAGGATCGGCCCCGCCGCGGCGACCAGCTCATCCGCCATCGCGATCAGCCCACGGTTCTTTTGCGCGGCGCTCGTCCGGGCGAGCACCCGCGCCGCCGCGCGAGCGCGGCGTCCCAAGTCTTCGATCTGGGCTTTCAAGTCCATCATGCGGTCGTCATTCTACCCAGAGGATGACACACGAATGAAGCGGTGTCATGGCTCCGCCGATTCTCCCCTGGCAATAAAGCGAGTTCCCACGGGTTTACCCGCCGCAATGGCGGGAATCCGGCCCGCCTGGCGTCCACTGGCGATGTAGGTCGGGATGCCCGCATCCACGGCGACCTTCACGGCTTGCAGCTTCGAGACCATGCCCCCGACGGAAAACTTCCCTTTCTCTTCACGCGCCAGTCCCGCGACCCGATCGATATCCTCGACCACGCGAACGATCTTGCCTTCCTTGTCGAGCAATCCGTCCACGCTGGTCAGCAGGATGAGGAGATCCGCCTCGACCAGCACCGCGACCTCGGCCGAGAGCTTGTCGTTGTCGCCAAATCTCAGTTCTTCGACAGCGACGGAGTCGTTCTCATTGATGATCGGGACCACGGTCCGCCGTTCGAAAATGTGCGCGAGGGTGTTCCGCACGTTTTGATAGGCCGTCCGGCTGTCGAGATCATCGTAGGTGAGGAGCAATTGCGCCACGTGCAGATCATGGGTTGCAAAATGCGCTGCGTAACTTTGCATGAGCCGGGATTGCCCGATCGCCGCGCAGGCCTGCCGCGCCGGCAGATCCTCGGGCCGGTTTTTCAAACCGAGGACGCCAAGGCCCGCGGCGACTGCCCCGCTCGACACCACCACGCACTCGAACCCCTTCTTCACCAAACCGGCGATTTCCGCGCAGAGCCGGCGAAACTGGCGATCGTCCAGCGATGTGCCACGGGTATTCGCGAGAATGCCGGAGCCGAATTTTAAGACAATGCGTCGGGGCGTGGTGGGCATGATGAAAAGGGAGCGGGAGTGTAGGGAGGCTGGGGGAGCGCTCAAGAGGAAGTTGATGCCGGAGCGTGGATAGTTGATCGCCCCGTGGAGTCAGCCGGACCCTCCCGATTGTGAACGGACGTAATTGCGTCGAGGGGGTTCTTCGGTTTTCCACAACCCTGTCGTCAGCCTCCGGATGACGGGGCTATCAACGATCCACTCTCAACCATCAACTCTCCGCCGCCGGAACTTGAGACTTCCCGAATTTCCACCTCCCCCACTACACTCTCCCCCCCACAATGACCGATCTCAGCCCCAGCCTTCAGAACGCCGTTCAATCTGGCGCCCTGCTCGCCAGCAGCGCGAAGAACATCGAACAGTTCCTCGCGCGCAGCAGTTCGCCCACCTACGAGGAGAGCATCGGCGAGTTGGTGAAAAATCAGGCTTGGGATGAATTGAACGACCGCTTCTACAAAACCCTGGCCTTCGGGACCGGCGGCCTGCGCGGACGCACCATCGGCAAGATCGTCACCGCGGCGGAGCAAGGCGAACCGCAGCCTCTCGGCCGGCCGCAGCGCCCTTGCGTGGGCACGAACGCGATGAACTACTACAACATCAGCCGTGCGACGCAGGGGTTGGTGGCATATCTGAAAACGTGGTTCGTGAATAACGGGCTGCCGGGGCGTCCAAGCATTGCCATTGCCCACGATACCCGGCACTTCTCCAGGGACTTTACGGAATTGACCGCCAAAGTGGCGGCCGAAAACGGCGCGGACGTGTTTGTCTTCGCCGGCCCGCGGTCGACGCCGCAACTCAGTTTTACCGTGCGACTGGTCAACGCCAGCGCCGGCATCGTCATCACCGCCAGTCACAACCCACCGCACGACAACGGATACAAGGTGTATTTCGGCGACGGCGCGCAAGTCGTCGAACCGCACGCCAGCGGCATCATCGAGAAGGTAAACGCCGTCGAGGGCGATGTCTACGAGCCCGTGGCTCCCGAGTTCCAGGGCACGATCACCGTCCTGGGCCAGGCGGCGGACGATGCCTATATGGCCCGACTGGAAACGCTCATTCTTGACCGCCCGATGGTCGCCGAGGCCGCACGCAGCGGTCTGAAGATCGTTTTCACTTCGATTCACGGAGTCGGCGGCGTGATCAGCAAGCCAATGCTCGACAAGCTCGGCTTCCGCTATTCCACCGTCGCCGAACAGGAGATTCAGGATGGTCGTTTCCCGACGGTCCAATCACCCAACCCGGAAAACGCCGAGGCCCTCGCCATGGCCATGCTCCTGGCGCGCAAGGACGGCTCGGACCTGGTCATCGCGACGGACCCGGACTGCGACCGGATGGGCGTCGCCGTGCGCAATAGCGAGGGCGAACTCGAACTTCTGACCGGCAATCAGATCGGTTCGCTGATGGCTTACTACCGGGTTAAAAAGCTCATCGAGGCCGGCGTCATCACGCCCGCCAATGCCAGCCGTTGCGTGATTGTGAAGACCTTCGTCACCACCGGCCTGCAGAAGGCCATCGCCGAAAAGCATGGCCTGCGCTGTGTCGAAACGCTGACCGGCTTTAAATATATCGGCGAAAAGCTCGGCAAATATGAAGCGGCGCTCCCTGCGGACGTCCGCAAGCACTACCGCGACCTGCCCGAACTGGAAACCCGCAATCTTCGCCTCAAGCACAGCAGCTACTACGTTTGCGGCGGCGAGGAAAGCTATGGCTACAGCGCCGCGGATTTCGTCCGCGACAAGGACGGCAATGGTTCGACGGTCGTCTTCGCGGAGGTTGCCGCCTACGCAAAATCGCGCGGGCTGACGCTCATCGATCTCCTCGACGAGGCCTACGCAACTTACGGTTTCTACCTGGAAAAAAATGGTTCACTGACGTTCGAGGGCGCGGACGGCGCGGCGAAAATCCAGCGGCTCGTCGATTCCTACGCCATGCAACCGCCGGTGACCGCGGACGGCAGCGCCGTCACCGGCACCCGCAATTTCGCCACCGAGATATTCGCCGACGTGGAAGGCGACACGATTCCCAAGGAAAAAATGCTCATGATCGACCTGGCCGATGGGCGGCGCATCGCGGTGCGCCCCTCGGGCACCGAACCGAAGATCAAATTCTACCTCTACGCCCGGCGCGCTCCCGCCGCCGGCCAATCTTTTACCAAGACTGAGCTCCTGCCGATCAAGGCCCAGATCAAGGCTTCGCTCGAAGCGCTTTGGACATGGATTCAGGCCGATGTGAAGTTGCGCCTCGCCTGAGATCGGCCGCTTGCCGGTTTCCGTGAATCATTTGATGACGAAGAGCGAATTGCGGTTTATGCGTTGCAGCGCACAGTTCAGTCCCACCCCACCCACATCATGAGCGGCAGAGAAATCCACCTCGACGGCGGCGAAATCAGCGTCATCAAGGCGCTGGGCGTCGGCAGCGGCGAAATGAATGGAGAAGACCTGATGACCCGCCTCGGCGGCGAATTGGTGCCCGCGGAACTCATGGATACGCTCAAGGGCTTGATGGCGCTCGGTTACGTGGAGGCAGACAAGAGCTCGTTCTACAACACCGACGAGTTCAAGAACGTCCATTTTCGGGTGAACTCGGGCTACAGCAAGGATCTGCGCGAGGCGCTCAGCCCGCAGCAGGGAAAGCCGAAAAAGAGCAAACGCGTGCGGCGTGAATAGCGGGACTCCCGGATGGGCATCCTGAAGGCGTGGCCTTGGGCCGCCGCGGCGCTGAGCGGGCTTCTGCTCACCCTCTGCTTTCCGCCCTGGAACCAAGGGTGGCTTTGCTGGATTGCGCTCACGCCGCTGCTTTGCGCGCTTTTCTTTTCGCCGCATGCGGGCCGGTTTCGCCCGCTGCGCAAGGCGGCGTTCGGGTATGTGACCGGGCTCGTGTTTTTCCCTGCGACTTTCTTCTGGCTCAGCACGACACTCGCGGAACTTTACTCCAATCGCTGGCTGCTCGCCATCGCACCACTTCTCGCGCTCTTTCTCGCGCTCTATTTCGCGTTCTGGGCCTGGTTCGTGGGCGCCGTCCTGATTCATGGCGACGATCTCCCACGCTTTCCCCGTTCCCTGAGAAATCTCGGGCTGGCCTGCGCCGGAGCATGCGCGTGGGTGGTGCATGAATGGGTGCGCGAGCGGTTGTTTGGCGGCTTCGGCTGGAACCCCCTCGGGGTCGCCCTCTATCGCGATCTGCCCATGATCCAGATCGCGGAGTTCACGGGCGTGCCCGGGCTCACCTTTCTTGTCGTTTTCACCAATCTCATGGCCGTGATCATCGTCCGCCGGATCATCGGCGAGCTTGGACCCGTCTTTCTCAAACGCATCCGCTGGGAGTTCAGCTTTACCATGGCACTGATCGGTTTCGTCTTTGCCTTCGGTATCCGACGGATCCTCCATCCCGACTCGGGTCCCACGGTCGCCCTCCGGTTGGTCGCGATTCAGCCCAATATACCGCAGACCGAAAAATTCGACCATGAATCCGAAGACAAGGTCCTCACGCAAATCGAAGAGCTGACCAGCCTGGCCACCCAGACCTCCGGGGGACAACCCGGCCCTCAGTTGGTCCTGTGGCCCGAGTCCGCCGTCCCCGGCGGCATGTTCGCGAGCGAGCGCAATTACAAGTTCGTCGTCGACCAGCTTCAGCATGGCGACTTTGCCTTGCTCCTCGGGACCGTTGATTTCGACCCGCAGTGGGCCGAGGATTACAACACCGCGCTCCTCCTCACGGAACACGGCCAGCAGCAGCAAAGTTACCGCAAGATCCACCTGGTGCCCTTCGGCGAATACCTCCCGCTGCGCCCCGTCTTCGAACCCTTTGTCGGCCAGCTCGTCCCGGGCGATTTTACCCCTGGCCACGAATACACCGTGCTTCAGCTGGCCAATCCACCCATCAAAATCGGCGCCCTGGTCTGTTTCGAGGACACCCTCGGCGATCTCACGCGGCGGCTTGCGAAAGCCGGCGCGGACCTTCTGGTCAATATCACCAACGACGGCTGGTTTGCCCAGTCCCCAGCCACCGAGCAGCACCTGGCCAACTGCGCGATCAGGGCCGTAGAGAATCGCCGCCCGTTGATTCGCGGCACCAACACTGGCATGACGTGCGCCATCTCACCCACCGGTCATATCGATCAGTGGCTCCCTCCCTTTCAGCGAGGCTTCGCCGCCCGGGAACTACGCGTGCCCGCCACGACCGGCCTGACCTTCTATACCCAGCACGGCGACTGGCTGAGCGTCCTCGCCATGGCTATCACCGCAGCGACCGCTGGCGCGACTACCATTGTTCGCAGGCGTCGCTCGTGAGGAGCATACAAGTGCCACCGTAGAGGGCGGCGAGGAATATTAGAAATAGCATTGGATTAACCTCCTGACACCTTTGAATCGCCGCGGGAGTGAGCGGTGGATGGAAACAAAGCGCGGGTCGCGGAGCCCATGACACGGCATAGACCGCCATTGGTAACACAGCCGTCGCTTTCCGCTGGCTAATCGGCCCGGAGGTGCGAAGGGTGCGCCCGTCATGGCATTGCAAACCAGTTCGCTCCTCTCGACCCTCATCGTCGCCTGCGTGCGCATCCTGGCGTGGACTTGGCGCCTGAGAGTCACGGATGAGGCGGGGCTCCTTGACGTCGCCAGGACCTCCACCCTGCCGCCGCTGGTCTGGGTCTTCTGGCACAATCGCCTTCTCGTCATCCCCGTGCTCTACGGGCGTTTTTTCCGCAAGCGCAAGAGCGTGGTGCTCATCAGCCGAAGTCGCGACGGAGCGATTCTCGCGGGTTGCATCGAGCGCTTCGGCGGCGAGCCGGTGCGCGGATCGAGTTCGCGCGGGGGAGCCGCAGCGATGCGTATCTTGCAGCGCAAGATGGAGGAAGGTTGCGATGCCTACATCACCCCGGATGGACCGAAAGGGCCGTGTTACTCGATGAGCGCCGGAGCCCTGTGGCTGGCGCAGAACGCCGGCGCTGACGTGCTCCCGGTGAGTGTGGAAGTCTCGCGCTGCTGGCGGCTCGGCCGCTGGGACGGCTTCCTGATTCCCAAACCTTTTGCCCGGGTGGATGTGACCCTGCGCTCGCCTCACCCCGTTCCCCCGACGCTCGACACACCCGCCCTGGAAGCCGAGCAGGAGCGCCTGCGCGAGCTGATGATGAGCCACACGGATCGCCACTAAAGGGCGGCCGAGGAGGAAAAGATCATCGGACTAATCGATCCTCGATGCCGGGCGAGTCTCCGGGTGATGACACGTATTTCGTAGGCGCGTTCATTGACAAGGCGGAGCCTCATTTCGATACTGCGGGTGAAATGAGTCTCGATTTGAACGATCTGCTGCGCGACTGGCCGCATGAACCCGGCATGATCAAGGTCCGTAAAATCCTGGGCACTGACGGCAAGGAGAAGCTGCAACTGCGGATCGATCTGGGCTTGATCCAGATGGAGACGCGGGGCCGGCCGGACGGGCTGGAGCCGCACGACTATGAGTCACTCCTGGAATACCACCAGGCCCGGGCACGGCGCGCGGAGAAGAAGGGCAACGCCTACACGCTGAGCGGGGACGAGATCGGCGATCTCCAGCAGGAGGGCATCCAGTATTACCACCGCTACATCAGTTTCTTTCAGCTGAGCGATTACCAGGGGGTGATTCGCGATACGCAGCGCAATCTCGACATGTTCCAGTTTGTGGCCAAGTACGCGGAGAAGGAAGAGATGGCGCAGTCCGTCGAGCAGTTCACGCCGTACGTGCTGATGATGCTGACGCGGGCGCGCGCCTCCATCGAGATCGAGCGCGAGGAGTTTGCGGCAGCGGTGCGGCAGATCGAGGATGGCATGGAGAAGATCCGCACCTTTTACGAAAAGATGGAGAATCCGGAGGCGGCGGCGAATAGTGCGGAGCTGGGTTTCCTCGGCGAGTGGCTGGAAGAGGTTCGGGCCAAACAGCCGCTGACGAAGCTGGAGAAGATGCAGCGGGAGATGGACAAGGCGATCGCCAGCGAGGCGTACGAGCGGGCGGCGGAGTTGCGGGACCAGATCAACGCACAACAGCAAAAGAAGAAATAGCCGCCGCGCCCCGATGATATCCCCCCGCCGCGCGCTTGCGCTGATCCTCGGTGCCGCGCTGCTCGCCGGTTGCGACAACGATCCGAATCCCGCGCCATTGCACAAGACCCGTGCGGATGGGTCCCCGTGGCTCGCGCGTTATTCCGGTCTGCCGGAGGATCCGCGATCATTCGATCCGCAGTACATGTATGATTCCGTGACCCGCCGTGTGATGGAACTCGTCTACGACACGTTGCTCGAATATCACCCGATGAAGACGGACCCATACGAAGTCCGGCCTGCACTGCTCGAGGGGATGCCGGAAAAGGAAGTCTCGGCGGATGGCAAGGTCAGCTACCTGTGCCGGCTAAAGACGACCGCCCGCTTCCACAATGATCCCTGTTTCCCCGGGGGGAAAGGCCGGCAGGTGCGGGCGGAGGATGTCCACTATGCGTTCCTGCGCATGCTCGATCCGAAGGTGGAATCGCCCTTCCTTTCCGTGTTCGCGGATTTCATCGAGGGCATGACGGAGTTGCAGGAGAAGGTGAAGCAAAACCAGGAAACACTCGACTATTCCTGGCAGTTCCCAGGTGTCGAGGTCGTGGATGAACGCACCTTCCGGTTGCACCTGACGAAACCGTACCCACTGGTGATTTATTGGCTGGCGATGCATTGCTCGACTCCCGTGGCGCACGAGGCGGTCGAATACTATGACGGCAAGTCGCACGATGGAAAAATGCGCGGCGATTTTCACGCCTTTTCCGCCGTGGGCACAGGGCCTTTTCGCATCGCCGAATACGTCCCGCGCCAACGGGTCCGACTGGAGCGTGTTGAAGGCTACGAGACAACCACTTTTCCGACAGACGGCTTTCCACCGGACAAGGCAGCCTGGCTTCAGCAATTCGCGGGCAAGGCGCTTCCGCTCGTGGATGAAATCAACATGCCGATACTGAGAGAAACGATCCCCGTGTTCATTCTCACGCGACAGGGGTATCTCGACGGCATGGCGGTGAACAAGGACGCCTTCGCGGCCATGATGAGCGGCACGCAACTCGCGCCGAAGTACCGTGATCGCGGCATGACCCTGGAGCTGGAAATCGAACCGGCCACGTTCTGGATGAGCTTCAACATGGAAGACCCGGTGCTCGGCAAGAACCAGAAGCTCCGACAGGCGCTCTCCTGCGCCTATGACAACAAGACCTACTCGCAGATTTTCTACAGCGGGGTGGCGCCCACCGCGGAGCAAATCCTGCCACCCGGCACGATCGGGTTCGATCCAATCTGGAAGAACCCATGGGGCTACGATCTCAAAAAAGCGCAACAACTGATGCGTGACGCCGGTTACCCGGAAGGCCGCAACAAAACCACCGGCGAGCAACTCGAGCTACGCTTCACCACCGTGGCCAGCAGCGGCGAAGATCGGCAGCGAGCAGAGTTTGAGCAAAGCTGTTTCGAAGCGCTCGGCATCAAGGTGCGCGTGGAGGAGCTTACCTTCGCCCGGCTCATGGATAAACTGAACCGCAGCGATTTCCAGCTCGCCAGCGGAAGCGGGTGGTCGGCGGACTACCCCGATCCGGAAAACTTTTTTGCCCTTTTCTATTCCAAGAACATGCCTCCCAATGGCAGCAACCATTGCCACTACAACCGGCCCGACTTCGATGCGCTTTACGAAAAAATGGCGATCATGGAAAACGGCCCAGAGCGAGACGCCATCATCAAGCAAATGAATCAAATGCTGGCCGACGATTGCCCGATGATCCTCGGCTTCATCAAGGCGTATTACAGTGCGGTGCAGCCATGGTCTCCGCGCACGCACCATAATCTCATGCTCGAAGGCGGGATGAAGTACCTCCCAGTCGATCCAATCCTGCGAGAACAAAAACGCGCGGAGTGGAACCACAAGCCCATGTGGCCCATTGCCATCCTGATCGGCGCGCTGGCCGGCGGCTCCATTTACGCCCGCCGTTGGAACCGGAGGATCAATGCTTAGTTACGTCATCCGCCGGCTGATTTATGCGGTCCCGATTTTGCTCGGTGTGATCGTCATTACGTTCATCCTTTTCCGCATGGTCCAATCGCCAGAAGCGATCGCCACGATCAAGTTGGGTCCCAAAGCATCGCGACTGGCGAAGGACGAATTCATCAAAAGCGAAAGCCTGGACCGGCCGATACCGGAGCAACTCGTCAAGCACATCAAACGTTTGGCCACCTTCAACTTCGGCAACTCCTGGAAGACTGGCCGGTCCTTGAGCGATACCTTTCTCACCGGCGCCGGCCCCTCGTTGCTCATCACGTTCCCGGGATTCCTCGCCGGCCTCATCGCGAGTGTCGGCCTCGCCCTTTACCAGGTCTTTGTCCGAAACTCGGTGCTCGACCGCAGCCTCACGCTGTTCGCTGTCGCGCTCATGAGTGTCCCAGCCGTTGTTTACATCATTTTCCTGCAAGCAGTTGGGGCACTCGCCTTGAAGTATTTCCCGGCCGCCGGATTCAACTACGAAGGACTCGGCACCGTGCGCTTCATCGCCCTCCCCATTCTGATCTTCCTCGTCCTCAACCTGGGCTACGATGCGCGCCTCTACCGCGCGATTTTCCTCGAGGAAATCCAGCAGGATTACGTGAGAACCGCCTTTGCCAAAGGAGCTGGCAATGCGCGAGTGCTCGGCACTCACGTCCTCAAGAACGGCATGATTTCACTGATCACCCTGACCGTCGCGGACCTTCCGAAACTGATCATGGGCTCCCTTCTCATCGAGAACTTCTTCTCCATCCCCGGTCTCGGGAACGTCCTCGTTCTGGCCATCCAGACCAGCGACCTCCCCGTCATCCTGGCCAGTGTTTACCTCGGCTCCCTCCTCTACATCGCCAGTTTAATTCTGACCGATGTGGCTTACGCGCTCGCCGATCCGCGCATCCGCCTGAGCTAAGATGTTCGACCACTGGCTGACTCAAGATTTGCTCGTTTTCATCGGCTTTGGCATTTTCGCCCGGGTGCTCTGGAGCGGTTCTCACCATGAGCGGTGGCAGCGGGCCTGGGTCCGATTTCGCGAGGATCGTGGCGGGCTCTTCGCGCTGGTCGTGGTCACCCTTTACCTTTTTATCGGCGCGCTGGAGGTCCTGCAATTTCCCACCAGCAATGGGGGAACGCGCACGGTGCTGAACGCTTTAACGAGTGGAGTTCATGACGAACGCAGCTACAGCGCTCCGCTCGCTCGGGTCCATCTCGATCCGAGCTTGGGAGACCTGAAGGGCTTTCATCTGCTGGGGACAAATGCCCTCGGCAAGGATGTCCTGGTGCAGACCCTCAAGGCCTGCAAAACGGCCCTCATCATCGGCGGTTTGACCAGCGCCATTTATCTCCCGCTGGGGACCTTATTCGGCATTCTCGCCGGTTATTTCCGCAGGTGGGTCGACGATGTCATCCAATACGTTTACACGACACTCGCCTCGATTCCGGAGATCCTGCTCCTGGTGGCGATCATCATGGTCGCACCGGGTGGCAAGAACCTCGGCACGCTTTCCTTCGCCCTCGGGGTGACTGCCTGGGTGGGACTGTGCCGCTTGATTCGCGGCGAGACCATGCGCCAGGCCGAGCGTCCCTATGTCGCCGCCGCCCGCGCCCTGGGCCAGACCCACGCCAGGATCGTCACCCGGCACCTACTGCCAAACGTGCTCCATCTGGTGGTCATCAATTTTGTTCTCGGCTTCTCCGGCATTGTGCTGGCGGAGGCCGTCCTCAGCTATCTGGGAGTGGGGACGCCTGTCGGCACGCCGAGCTGGGGGAATATGATCGATGGCGCTCGCGCTGAATTGGGCCGAGATCCGGTCGTCTGGTGGAATCTCGTCAGCGCCACGGTCGCATTGTTTAGTCTCGTCCTGTCGCTCAATCTGCTCGGGGATTCCCTGCGCCGCGCGTTCGACCCCAAACGAGGGTGAGTGAAACGGCGTAAGCGATCTTCGTCCTGCATCCTGATTACTCAAATGTCCGAAACTCCACTCCTCGAAGTCCGCAATCTCGCGATCCACTTTGCCACTGAGACCGGCACGGTCGAAGCCGTGAAAGGCATCTCTTTCTCGCTCCAAAAAGGCGAGACCCTGGCGATTGTCGGTGAGAGCGGGAGCGGCAAGAGCGTGACCGGCCTCGCCCTTACGCGGCTCCTGCCGGAACCGCCCACGATCTACAAATCAGGCCAGATTCTGCTCGATGGACAGGACGTGCTGAAAAAATCGCCCCGGGAGTTGCGGACGATTCGCGGGAACAAGATCGCCTACATTTTTCAGGAGCCCAGCACTTCGCTGAACCCGGTCTTCACGATCCGCAACCAGATTGCGGAGGCTCTCCAATTGCACCGGCCTGAAGTGCGCGATCTCGACGCGGAAGTGATTAAGTATCTCGACCTCGTCGGCATCGTCGATCCGGCGAAACGGCTCCACGACTATCCGCACCAACTCAGCGGCGGCATGCAGCAGCGCGTGATGATCGCGATGGCTCTCTCCTGCCAGCCCGAGCTACTGGTGGCCGACGAGCCGACGACGGCGCTCGATGTCACGATCCAGGCGCAGATCATGGACCAGCTTCGCGAACTCAAGAAGCAGGTGCAGATGGCGATCATCCTGATCACCCACAATTTCGGGATCATCAATGGGATCGCAGACCGGGTGGCAGTGATGTTCCGAGGGAAGATCGTGGAATACGGCGAGACGCGCACGGTGCTCGCCAACCCGCAGCACCCTTACACGCGGGCGCTGATCGAGTGCATCCCCCTGCCGGGCCAGAAGCGGCGGCGGCTCACGACGATCGATCACGCGGCGTTGGAGGCGGCGGAGGGAAAAGTTTGACTCCCCTCCTACAGCGCGTCGCGGAGGATGCGGAAGATCTCGGTGTTATCGAGGAAGCCGTGGAGCTTCTCGGCGCCGGCGCCGCGGCCCACGACGATGACGTCCTCAGCCGTGTTGAGCGCCGAAGGGGCTTGAAACGCGGCCGGTTCCGCCTTTGCGCCGGCTGATAGGGCCGGCGCGGAAGGAGTTTCATTGGGAGGCGCCGGTGGCGCTGGTGGAGGCGGGCCGTTCGGGCCGGTGGCCCAGGTGAGCGCGGGCTGGCCGGAAGCGTTGATGCCCAGCAGGGCGACGCCATGATCCTGCGCCAGCGGATACCCGTTCAGGCTCATGCCGCCGGTGGCGTGCTTGCCGACCGCGAGGATGAGTGACTTGTCGCCCGCGTACTTCACGGCGGTGTCGATGGCTCGATCCAATGCGACCGTCTCGGTGATGAGGCGCTCGCCTTCGTTCCCTTCGGCCGCGGTGCTGGCGAGGGCCGCGTCAACGACGAGCACATAGCCCTGGTTGTCGACCTGCAAGAATTCGATCGCCCGGCGTACCATGTCGGCCAGGGACGGCTGCTGGCTGCCGGATTCGATCTGGTTGCTGAATGGAAGTTGGTCGTTGCTGAAGAAGCCGGCGATGGGACCGGTGCGATACCCCGCTGCTTTCTCCAGTTCGGCCTTGGTCCGCACGAGTTCCCAGCCGCGGCCCTGCAATTCGGCCAGCAGATCGCGTCCGTCCTTACGGCGACCGCCCTTGCTGGCCGGCAGGAAATCCCGCGCGCCGCCGCCAAGGATGACATCGAGCCGCTCCATGCCGAGGAATTGCTGGACGATTTGCTCGCCATCGCGGGCATCGGTCGCATGAGCGTAGAACGCGGCGGGCGTGGGCGCCGTGAGGGAACCGGTGGTGACGAGTCCCACGGCACGGCCCTGGGCGCGCGCGAGTTCCAATATAGAAGGAATCGCTTTTCCGGAGGCATCCACGGCGAGATTGCGATGGCCCACCTGTTCGCCGGTGGCCAGGGCGGTGGCCGCCGCGGCAGCGTCCGGCACCGCGAAGTCGCGCGCGGCGTTTCTCAAGAGCGCGAGGTGGGGAAACGACTCGAGATTGAGCCGTTGCGCGGACCCGCCTTCGTAGAGCCGGGCAGCGGTGAGATGCCGGGCAACCATGCCGTCGCTGACGAAGAGGATGATGCCGAACGTCTTCGGAGCGACCCACGTGCGGACATACAGGAAGCCGAAGGCCGCAAAAACGAGCAGGCAGCAGAGTGCGAGCAATTGGTTGCGGAGCTTCATTTAGGGCGGGAGGCGGCGATTCATAAACGGGTCAGAGGGATTGGCAATGCTGGAATTGACCGAAATCGTGGCGCGGCGCGTCCAGGACATTCCCGTCCGAATCCCTTTGAATCCGCGCCATCCGCGAATCCGCGGTTATTCCCATCCCCGTTTTCAGGGCTGAACGGACCGTCCCCTACACAGATCACGGGCTTGAGTGCGGGGAAAAGTCTCTGTTTTTCGCAGATATGAGGGGAGAAGGCGAAAATTGGGATACGGCCTCGCTAAATGTGAGAATCGCCGGCGATTCGATCGGCAACTCAAGCGTTGATTACAGAGGAAAATCCGATGAACGGAAGATTTTTCCCGGGGAGCGGCGGGGCGTGGCATGACAGCAGCTATTACTGTTATGGTAATTCTGAAAAGGATACTTCCTATGAAATCACTTCTCTTCTCCGCCGCCCTCCTCCTCGCCGCCAATCTCTCCGCCTCCGCGATCGTCGATCTCGGTTCCGCGACTTCCCAAACCCCTTACGACCGTTACATGAGCCCGGTGAAGCAGACCTACGCCAGCCTCAACGGCGGGGGCGCCACGATGGACAAAGTGCAGGCCCTGGTGCGCGAAGGCCGCAATTTCCGCTACACCCACAGCGATCCTTACAACCCCGCGACGCCGCAGGAAACCGCCGCCAAGCGCCAGGGCGATTGCAAAGACAAAGCCCTCTGGCTGATCAACCAACTCAACGACCCCACGGCCCGTTTCGTGATCGGCAAGGAAATCCGCGGCGAAGCCGTGAGCCACGCCTGGGTGATGTGGCAGAATGAAGGCCGCTGGTGGATCCTCGACTGCACGCTGCTGAGCAAGCCGATCCCCGCCGACAGCGTGAGCATCAACAAATACGTACCGCTCTACTCCTGGGCGAAGGGCGCCTCCTACCGGCACACCGGAACGGACACGAGCATGGTGGCCGCTGTAGCCGCCAAGAAGCAGGCGCCAGTCGCCGCGAAGAAGGATAGCCACAGCCACCTCCTCGCCGCGAACTGAGCGACTGACAAGAATTTCATGGGCAAACCTGGCGCTCGGGTCGAAAGGCCCGGGCGCCAGGCATTTTTGGGGGTTGAGGTGCGATGGGTTGGAGATGGAATGAATGCTGCAATGAGCCAATGGGTATGCAACGCGTTGTCCGAATCGCCTGCGGGGGGGGCGTCGTTCATTTCAGCATCGCCGCCCTGCTATGGCTTCTTGCGGGTGGCGGCGCGGTGCTGATGGCCGCCCGCGTCGGTGCCACAAAGATTGCGTGGACGAGCTTATTCCCGTCCCTGCCAGCTCTCGCATTCCTCGCCGGCTTTTACTTCGCCTTTCGCGCCAGCCGCCGGCGCCCGCAGTTGGCAGCCATCACCTGTGCCGCGCTCTTCCTGGCGGCCGCCGCGATGTTTCGCTACGACACCGCGCATGATCGCTATCAGATGCAGGCATTTTCCGTCCCCGGCGGTTGCAGTCACTTCTACATCACCTGGTTTTGGTGGGCGTATGACCGCTGAACGAAACGATGACTGAACAATCCGATTCCCATCCAGACCGTCAAGCGCTGCTGCTGAGCGTTGCGGGAGCCGTGGCCGTGCTTTCCTTCCTCGTGACGCTGTTTGGACTTGGCGGCGCTGCGTGGTCGGTTTGGCTGGTGGTCGCCGGGAGCTTTTCCGTGCTATCGAGCGTTGAAGGGGTGCCCGCGATTGTTCGCAGTCGCCACCGGTCAGACGTGAAAGTGCTCTTGTTGGCGGTGCACCTTGGGGGAGCGCTCGTGGTCACGATTCCGTTGAGCGTTCTCGTCTATCGCCTCTTCACATGGGGACGTTTTTGAACCCCGCGCGCTGACGGACCAGCGCTCTCCGCGGGGTGATCGGCATTCGCGTCCTCGTTCAATTCTTTCGGCAAGAGCACGATGGACAGAGATTGGTTGCTTACCCGATCTTCGTCCTTCGTGAATTCGAGCGTGCCTCCTTTCGTCCCGCCTTCCGGCTACCACCGCGTCAAGATGGTCAGTAGTTTCCATGAACTCGCCACGACGCCTTTCGGGGACGGCGTCAATGCCCTTTGCTGGCGACGGACGCTGGCCGGCGATTTCGCCGAAGTCGTGGGACATCTCACCGGCAGCGAGGGGATCGCCACGCTCGAGGATTCACGACTCGCCAGCCTGCCGGTGAGCGCCACGGGCAGAGACGCGGTGGAGGTCCTGCTCGAAGATCAGCGTCTGCTGCGCGACCTCGGCCTTGCGCCCGTCCTGGACTGCATTCTTGGCTATCCCCGCGATGAGGACGCCGCAGTCGTGCCGACTGACGTTTACTCGTTCCACGTTGATCGCGCCACGACGGAGACCGACACGTGGCTTTGCACTTACCATGGGCCGGCGAGCGAGGGCCTGCGCAATGACGAGGCGCGACGGCGTGTAGATGTTCCCACCACGCGAGCCGAACTCCTCCGGAGCTTCGGAGGGGAAGATAACGATGACTTCCTCGAATACCTGGCTGAAAACTGCTATGACCTGCACTATGCGGCCGCCTCGCACGCACAGCCGTTTTCCTTTGGTCCCGGCAATCTCTGGCGTATCGCCGTGGACTATCCGGGCAGCCCCGTCCCCCCTTGCATTCACCGTGCCCCCGAGACGTTCCCCAACCAGTCACCGCGGTTGCTGCTCATCAGTTGATAAAAGAAGTGGCCTTCTCGATATTCACGAAGCAGCCGCGCGATGCTTCCGCCAATAGCGCTGCATGCCGGCCGCCGACATCCACGGTGGGTTGGCTGTCTCGTACGCGAGGACTTCATTCGAATTGAGGCCGTGGGCTTCCGCTCGTTTTCGCGTCCACTCCAGAAATCGGGTGTTGATCTCTTCGACGGGCGGGTCGCCGGGCATCAGTTGTTCCAGGAATCCCTCGACTTCCTCCAGTTCGCGTTCCAGAAGCGACAGGTGGGTTGGCACATCTTCGAAGATGCCGAAGTGCGTCGGTGCAATGCGGACAAACCTTTCCTCGCGGAGTCTTGCCAGGGTCGCGCGCCACTTTTCCAAATGCAACTCGGGCGGTGGCATCGGCGCCTGCAAATATTGGTGGCCGGACAAGCGGACGCCGCCGACATCGCCGCTAAAACAGATGTCCTCGTAGAGGTAGGCAAGGTGATGGTCGGCATGACCCGGTGAGTCGATCGCGGTGAAACACAAGCCCTCGATGTTGATTTCCTCGCGATCCTTGAGCACCACGAGTCGATCTTCCGGCACGGGCAGGAACTCGCCCCACAACTGGTCCATCTTGTCGCCGTAGATTCGCTTCGCGCTATTGATCAGTTTTTCCGGATTGATGAGGTGCGGGGCGCCAAGGGGATGGCAGTAGATGCGAGCCCCTTGCCGGGCCAGCCATCCCGCGGCGCCCGCGTGATCGAGATGAATATGACTCAGCAGGACGTCGGTGACGTCACCGGGAAGCAGATCCACTTTTTTCAGGGCGGTCGTGAGAGCTTCGATCGTCGAGCCCGGACCGGTATCCATGAGGACGACGCCTTTTGAATGGGTTACTGCATAGGAAGCAATCACTTGCGGGATGCCTTGGAAATTCAGATCGAATGTGTGGAGTGGCATCCATCGACACTCGATCTTTTCGAATAAGTCCGCGACACGAAATCGCTCGCCAGATGGAGCACCAATCTGCTGAACTATTCCCAACCGAAGGAGAGATTCTTATGCCATCTGAAGTTGTTTCCGACGTGCTTGCAACCCTGGATACCCTGGCTGGAGGGGTTCACCCCGGCTGCCGACCGGTCCACGCCCGTGGGGTGATGCTTGCAGGGACGTTTACTCCGAGCCCCGAAGCAGCGGCTCTGACCAGCGCGCCGCACGCTGGCCCGTCCTCCACCCCGATCACCGTGCGATTCTCGATCGCCTCCGGCGTCCCGACCGCCTCCGAGAACGATCCATCGGCAGCCGGGCCGCAGGGCCTGGCGGTGCGCTTCCACCTGGGCGCGCACGAACATACCGACATCGTGGCCCACTCCGTCAATGGCTTTCCAGCCCGCACCGGGGAGGAATTCCTGGCCTTTCTGCAAGCTGCGAAGGCGAGCGGACCGGGGGCGCCGACCCCACCGCCGATTGTGGAATTCCTCGCGACACACCCGGCAGCGCGAAGGTTTGTCGAAATCCCCAAGCCAATCCCCGTGAGCTTTGCCCAGCAGGCGTATTTCGCGATTACGGCGTTCAAGTTCACCAACCGCGAGGGCGCGAGCCGCTGCGGACGCTTCCGCGTGGCCCCGGATGCCGGCACGGCCTTCCTCACACCCGAGGAGGCGGCCCGCAAGACAGCCGATTT
Source organism: Chthoniobacterales bacterium (assembly GCA_038228205.1). Classification (GTDB taxonomy): domain Bacteria; phylum Verrucomicrobiota; class Verrucomicrobiia; order Chthoniobacterales; family Chthoniobacteraceae; genus Chthoniobacter. The sequence continues at coordinate 55,448 of JBBRPL010000013.1, read as the reverse complement.
CCTTGACGCGGAACTTTCAGCACGACTGGCGAAAGGCCCGGTGTTATTCCACATCCGGGTGCAACTCGCGGAGAAGGGTGACGATCCCACCGATTCCGCGGTTTGGCCGGAGAGCCGGCCTGAGGTGGCGTTTGGGACTCTCAAGCTGACAGAACGAGCGGACGATCTCGCACCGGAACGCCGCAAAATTATTTTTGATCCGGTGCCTCGCGTGGAAGGAATAGAATCCGCGGGCGATCCGCTGACGGAGGTCCGCTCGGAGATTTATCTCAAGAGCGGGCGACGGCGGCGGGAATCGGCGGCGCAGTGAAAGCCGTTCGTTGCGGCCGACGGGTATGCCACTGATTTTGCGCGCGGTACGGATCGTAGGAGTGACGGTCGCATTGGGCCTCCTAGCCGTGCTTTCTGCTCTTCTCGTGGGAAGCCTCCGCGATTCCGGATTCACATCGGATTTCGTCTGGCGACAGATCCTGGGGATGTTTGTTCCGTACTCGGCCCTTTTGATTCTTTTGTTGGTGCCGTACTCCCAAATCCGAAGTTCCGCAGCCTGGGGGGTTCTATTTCTCGCGATGCTTTGCTTGTCACTGATTTGGTTTTTGCCCGCGGTCCATCAGGCCATTCTGAGGCCGGCCATTCATGTCTCAAAGCCTTCGGGAGAAGCTGTGGCGCAGAGGATCCTGATTACGCGATCGTATGACGAATTGCGCGACGTGGGTTTGATTGCGGTGTTTCTGATTACACAGATGGCCGCGATTTGGTTTGCGCGACGGAGGATGCCATCCTGATCTGAGCCCCTCACGACGTGGGGAGGTGCGGCTATGGCGTTGCCAGGTGGATGATACGGATGCTGCCGGCGGGGATTTCGAGCGACAGCGTTCGCGAGGCACCGTCGGACTTCAGCGGGAGCGCGGCTTCTTCCGTCCATTCGGTGGCTTGGGTGACTCCCAGGTTTGTGGTGATCGTGACGGCGGCGCTTTCTTCACGGCGCGGAATGCCCAACCCGTGTTGTGATTTGTAGTTTCCCCGGTTGTTGAAGAGGGTCACGATCCAGCCTGACTGGTTGCGATTCAAGGAATACTCGACGTCGCCGCGGACCTCGACCGGCAGCAGTCCCTGACGCAGGTGCAGCATGACTTTGGACAGCAACGGCGTGGCGCGATCGTCGAGACCGAGTCCCTTGGGGATGCCGATCCAGATGATTTTTCCGCGGCCCACGGTGCGTTGCACGGCAATTGGCAGGCCGCCATCGGCAAAGGCGATGGGATCTCCGGCTGCCACATTCTTGCGGTACCGATAGGTATTCGATGCGAAGCTGTCGCCTTCGCCGGCCTTGCCTGGATTCCAAAGGACGCGAGAACTGGTAGCGTATTCGCCCTTGTCAGCCGGCAGATCGAGGGCGGCTGCGCCCGGTCCCTGAGCCTGATCGTCGGTGACCACCACCGTGCCACCGCCCTCCACGTAGGCGCGCAACGCCTTCCCCCATTCCGCAGTCAGCCGCACATCACCGGAGAGAACGATGGCGCGATAAGTGGACGCGATGTCGCGGGCCTTGGGCGCGTTCGAAGTGACGAGGACATCATAGACATCGCCGAGCGGATTATTGAGAAAGCACAGGCGCGGACTCGTCAACGGTTCGCCTTCGACCTTGGGCAACGGATAGTAGGCAATATTGAATAGGTCGCGGATCATCGCGTCGTGCCGCGAGTAATTCAGGATCGCGGGGTTCAGGGTGGCCGACATGCTGAAAGCGCCGGCGTCATTTTCGTATTGGTACCAGCCGTGCCCGGAATCGAGCAGGAAGGCGATGGGCGTATAAGGCACACCGCGATCGGGATGGCGCTCGGCGAAGCGCATGAATTCATCGGTGATGCGGCCGAAAGGCGAGAGCTGCACCCGGGTCTCGCCTGGGCTGGGAATGAAGTACTGGTCGAAGCCCTGCTCCAGATAGACGGCGGCGGCGCCGGCCATATAGGCGGCAAAGTATGACTTGCGATACCAGACGAGACCCGCGCCGGAGAAGGCGTCGTAGTGCGAATGGTGGAAATTGGTATATGGCCCCGCGATGTTCTGACCGGCGACGAACGTGGTCGCCGTATCGCCGAAGTTGGAGGAATGATACCATGCCCAGTTGCAGCCAAACTGCCGCGACGCACCCCGGAGGAAGGCCCAGTTGAGGGCGAAAGCGGGCGCGTTGGCCGTCGATTCGTGGGCGAGGGTGCGCTCGCCCCACTCGGCGAAGGCGTGCACGTGGGGATACATGTCCGTGCTCAGCGCTGAGACGAGCGATTGCCACGGATTCGCTCCAAAGGGGAGCTCCGTGGCGGGGACGCCGTAGGCCTTGGAAAATTTCTGTTCCAATCCGGGCGTGTGAAGGTCGCGGACACGATCCAGTATTTGCGCGCGTCCGGCGACACCGGGAGGCATGGCAGCCACCAGTGGGTTGAGATCCTTGCTGTAGTCCACGGTGTACACGTAGCCAATGTTTTCGCCGGACATGTACCCGACGAACTGGTCCTGAACCGCCGCGAGGTTGCGCGCGATCATCGGTCCTTTGTCACCGAAAGTGTCGTTGCGCGGAGGGAGCGCGTAATTGAGCAGGATCCCGAAGCGGTTCTTGGTCTGTTTGAGCCACGCCAGGAACGGCGAATCGTCGGAGAAGTAATCCTGGAGCCGGGCGAGGTGAATGATCGGCGCGTTCAGTTTGCTCGACCAGATCGGCAGATCTTTCGTCCCAGCGTACTGCTCGATGAATTTCTTCGTGACGTCGCCACTCTGCGCGACGTTGAACGGATAGAGGACTCGCTTCTCCTCCGGCTTGTCGCTCTGTTTCCAGTAGTCAATCGGCATGTTGAAGAACATCTGGAAATCGCGGCCCGCGATGGGTGGCGTGCGCCAGGCGGCCGGAGCCGACCAGTCCGCGGCAGGGGTGGCGAAGGGCGGCGTGGCGCGAATTTCGTGGAGGCTGCGGAGGGGCGCCCAGTAATGAAAGGGCGGCTTTTCGCGGAGCAGCGGACGGAAGGTCGGGTCATCCGTGATCAAAAGCGCATCGACGTGCCGGCGTGCTTCGCTGGGCGCGTCCACCACGAGTTGCAGTTCAGCCGGTCCGGCGGGCAGATCGCCCTCGGCCACACCCCAGCCGAAAGCCCAGCCCCACATCAGCTTCACTTCGTCATCTTCCGCAATGACGGGTTGCTCGCCATAGACGTGGTCAAAGGTTGCCTTGCCGCCCTGGCGAATGCGCACGCGAAAGACTTCCTTCTTGTTTTGGTAATCGGCGTAACGCACCCACACGCGATAGTGACCGGTCGCGGGCACTTCGATGGCATAGCGGGAGAGGGCATTGTCTTCCAGGGGATGCGCGGCGATGGAGGTCCATTCTGATTCTCCACCTTGCGACCATTCGGCGGCGACGCCCGGGCCGGAGATGCTCCAGCCGCGCTGCTGCTCGAGCGGGCGCACCGCCGAGAATGCGGTGTTGTGGCCCTGCACATCCGCCGAATGCTCGGCCTCGACCCATAGGTACTCGGCGGACACTGCCTGGGAGACGACGAGGGCGGTACTTAGGCAGAGAGCGAGAGTCGGGATTATTGAGCGGTCAATCTTCGGCAGATCGTCCACTGGGAGAGTTTGTTCGGGGAAGGTACACTTTTTCATGGGGGGAGTCCTTGGGGTAGCCTTTTGACCACCCTTCGCGTAGCGGTTTATTGCAAGGACTTCGCTACTTTTCTTTTTCTTCGCGCTGAACAGTTAAGGAGTTGATCTCACCGGCCGCGTCCCCCTTTTCCGTCATCCAGCTTGCGAAGAACCTCTGACCTCTCAAAGGTAAGATCCCCATCATGCAAACAGCCATCCATTCGTTCATTCGCAAGACGCTGGCCGCATCCGTGGCGCTCGCGGCGTCGTTCCTCGTCGCCGGGAATTCAACCCAGGCCGCGCCCGCGGATCTTCCGAAGGATGTCACGCGAGTGCCCGTGGTCTTCTCGGGCGGGCATGAGACCGAGGGCGTGGATCATGGCCGACCCGTGGTGCTGATCGCGGCGGCACTGGGGGTCGCACCCGAGGTGTTTCGCGAAGCCTTCAGCCACGTGCATCCCGCCGGTCCCGGGAGCGGCGGACCGACGGACGCGGAGGCACGGCAGAACAAGGCGGCGCTAATGGGTGCGCTCGGAAAATATGGCATTACCGATGAGAGGCTGAATGCCGTCTCGAACTTTTACCGCTATCCGCCCGGGCGCGGGAATCTGTGGAAGAACAAGCCGGCGACCGCCAATGCGCTGGTGAAAAACGGGGTGGTCATCGGCTACGAGATCACTGACGGCGGTGCGGGCTATTCTACGCCGCCATCGGTATCGGTGCCGGATGTGAAGGGCGCGACGGCCAAGGTGGAGATTGCGTTCGGGAAAGAGATGGAGAAGAACGGGGCCGTGTCGGCCATCACGGTTTTGCCCGGGAAATAACGGGATTTACGCCCGCAGTTTGGCCATCAGGTCGCTTGCTTCCACCGAGTCCCCGACGGCGACGAGCAACTCAGTGACCACCCCATCGTGTTGGGCGTAGATGGTCGTCTGCATTTTCATCGCTTCGAGGGTGATCAGTTTGTCGCCCTTGGCGACTTTGCTGCCGACGCTCACCGATACAGCGGTGACCATGCCGGGAATCGGCGCGCCAAGCTGGAGGGGATCGGCGGCATCGGCCTTGATGCGCGACTTGGACTTGGGAGCGATCGACTTGTCCAGGACGAGGGTATCGCGCGGCATGCCGTTGAGTTCGTAGCTGACGATACGGCGGCCTTCCTTGTCGGGCGCGCCGACGTTGATGAGCTTGATGAACAGGACCTTGCCCTCCTCGATGGAGACGCTGATTTCTTCACCCGGCTTCAACCCGTAGAAAAAGGCCGGGGTCGGCAGGCCGCTGACGTCGCTGAACTCGCGCTGAAACTTCGCGAAGTCCGCGAAGACGCTCGGATACATGAGGTGCGAAAACAGATCGTCGTCCGCGGCCTCGCGCTTGGTCCTGGCGGCGATTTCGGCCTTCAATTCCTTGAGCTTTACGGGGGCTGGTTTGACGCGTTTGGGCCTGGAAGGGCCCAGCACGGCCTTGACCACAGCAGGCGGCCAGCCACCCATCGGCTCGCCGAGGCCGCCGCTCAACATATCGATGACGCTCTCCGGCCAGCTCGTGCCCGGCGGGAGATTGACCACATCCGCCGGCTTGATCCCCTTGGTGAAAAGGAAGAGGGCCATGTCGCCCACGACCTTGCTCGACGGCGTGACTTTCACGATGTCGCCGAAGAGGTCATTGACCTCGCGATAGGTCCGCGCGATCTCGGGCCAGCGCGTGCCGAGACCCATCGCCGCGGCCTGCTCCTTGAGGTTCGTGTACTGTCCGCCGGGCATTTCGTGCAGATAGACTTCCGCACTGCCGCTCTTCGGGGCGGTGTCGAAGGGGGCATAGAAATGGCGGACCTGTTCCCAGTAATCGGAAAACTGGTTGAGGGTATCAACGTCGAGGCCGGTCTCCCGGGGCGTATGCTCGAGGGCCGCGACGATGGAATTGAGATTCGGCTGGGAAGTCGAACCGCTCATGGAGGCGATGGCCAGGTCGACCACGTCGACGCCCGCGTCGCTCGCCCGGAGGATGGAGGCCGCGTTGATGCCGCTGGTGTCGTGCGTGTGAAAGTGGACGGGGATGCCGATCTCGCCTTTGAGGGTCTTGACGAGCTGGTGCGCAGCGTAGGGGCGGCAGAGGCCGGCCATATCCTTGATGGCGAGGAAATGCGCGCCCATGTGCTCCAGCTTCTTCGCCAGCGCGACGTAGTACTTGAGTGAATACTTGCTGCGGGCTGGGTCGAGAATATCGCCGGTGTAGCAGATCGCGGCCTCGCAAATGGCGTGGGTGTCCTGCACCGCTTCCATCGCGGCCTTCATGTTGCCGAGGTCGTTGAGGGAATCGAAGACGCGGAAAATATCCATCCCGCTTTCCGCGGCGTGCTTGACGAATCCCGCGACGACATTGGCGGGGTAGCTCGTGTAGCCCACGGCATTGGCGCCGCGCAGCAGCATCTGGAAGCAAATGTTCGGCACGCGCTCGCGCAGGAGCCGCAGGCGCTGCCATGGGTCTTCATTGAGGAAGCGCATGGCCGTGTCGAAGGTGGCGCCACCCCACATCTCCAGACTGAACAAGCCGGGGGTGCGGCGCGCCACCGCACCGGCAATGGCAGCCATGTCGAAGGTCCGCACGCGGGTCGCCATGAGGGACTGGTGGGCGTCGCGGAAAGTGGTATCGGTAATGAGCAACCGCTTCTGTTTCACGGTCCACTCGGCGAATTTCTTCGGCCCGAGTTCGAGCAGGAGCTGGCGGGTCCCCGGGGACGGAGACTGCTTCCGATCCCAGCCGGGGAGCGGCGCGGCGTCGAGGGGACCCGGCGGTTTGTAGGCTTTGGCGTGGGGATTGCCATTGACGATGACATTGCCGAGGAAGCTGAGGAGCTTGGTCGCGCGGTCGCGGCGCGCCTTGAACTCGAACAGCGCCGGCGAGGTGTCGATCATCGTGGTGGTCGCCTGCCCGCTGTTGAACAGCGGAAAATGGATCACGTTTTCCAGGAACGGAATATTTGTCTTCACCCCGCGGATGCGGAACTCGCGCAGGGCGCGGTCCATGCGTTCGAGCGCCATCTCGAAGGTCTGGCCGCTGGCGGTGATCTTCACGAGCAGCGAGTCGTAGAATGGGGTGATGACGGCGCCGGCATCGCCCATGCCCGCATCGAGCCGGATGCCGAAACCCTCCGCCGGGCGGAAGGTGAGGATCTTACCGTAGTTCGGCGTAAACTTGTTTTCCGGGTCCTCGGTGGTCACGCGGCACTGGACGGCAAAACCCATGCGCGGGATGGCCTCCTGCGCGGGGAGCGCCAGCTCGGGGCCGTGCAAGGCCGCGCCCTGGGCGATGAGGATCTGCGAGCGGACGAGGTCGATGCCGGTGATCTGCTCGGTGACGGTGTGCTCGACCTGGATGCGCGGGTTCATCTCGATGAAGAACCAGTCCTTGGTGTCGAGATCGTAGAGGAATTCAATGGTGCCGGCGTTGTCGTAACCGATCTCTTTGGCGATGCGAGCGGAGGCGTCGCACAGCTCGTGGCGCACGCGATCATCGAGGTGCACGCTCGGGGCGATCTCGACGACTTTCTGGTGCCGCCGCTGCACGGAACAATCGCGCTCGTGCAAATGGAGCACATTGCCATGACGATCGCCGAGGACCTGGACCTCGATGTGCTTGGCGCGCGGAATGTACTTTTCGAGGAAGACGGCGGGATTCCCGAAAGCGCGCTCGGCCTCGCCCTGCGCTTCGTCGAGGAGGGAATCGAGATCGCCGGCCTTGTGCACGACACGCATGCCGCGACCACCGCCGCCGAACGCTGCCTTGATGATCAAGGGAAAGCCGATATTGGCGGCGATCTTGAGGGCTTCGACGCGGTCGCTCACGGGGTCTTCGGTGCCGGGCAGGGTCGGAACCTTGAGCTTCTGGGTGAGCGCGCGCGCGGCAACCTTGTCCCCCATGAGATCGAGCAGTTCAGCTTTCGGCCCCACAAACTCGATGCCCGCCTGGCGGCAGGCTCGGGCAAATTTCGCATTCTCGGAAAGGAACCCGTAGCCGGGGTGGATCAAGTCCACGCCGTGCTCCTTGGCCACGGAGATGATGCCTTCGATGTCGAGGTAGGCGCCGACCGGCCCTTTCCCCTCGCCCACGACGTAGGCCTCGTCGGCCTTGAAGCGATGCATGGAAAAGCGGTCCTCCTGAGCGTAGATGGCGACGGTCTTCAGGCCCAGTTCCGTCGCGGCACGCATGATGCGGATGGCGATCTCGGAACGGTTGGCGACGAGGAGCTTTTTCTGACGCGACGGCGGGGCGGGCTGGGACGGGCGAGGAGCGGGCATGGCAAAAGGGGTGGAAGCTTGTAAAGGAACGGTGCGCGGCAAATCCAGCGGATAAGCGCGAACCGGTAGAAACTGGGGGGAATACGAGGCTGAGGAGCCGCCCCGAAACGAACTGCTCCAACGATCGCTTTATTCCGTGAGGCTGTAGCAGCGGACGCGATCCTTCATGCGCAGGAAAAGCTTGCCGTCGGCGATGGTCGGCGAGGGCACCCATGCGGCTTTCACGTTCGCTTTGCCGAGTTCGACTCGCTCGGTGCCATCGGCGCGGAGGACCTGGACGTTGTTGCCGCTATTGATCATGACGAAGAGCTTGCCATCGGCGAGAGCCGGCGAGGAGATCGAGCCGGGGACCGTCGCCGTCCAGCGCTGGCTGCCATTGGTGGCGTCGAAGCACAGTTGCACATCGTTGTCGGCGAGGAAGACATATCCATTATCCACGATCGGGCTGGACTGCGTGCGGAACGCCTCGTAGGGCGCGAGCCACAGGCGCGTCGCGCCCTCAGGCTTGATCCGGTAAACGACGAGGCCGGCCTCGGGTTTGCGCGTTTGCACGGCGAGAAGATCGGCCCGGATGGCTGGCGTGGAATCGCCTCCGCCGGGCACGCTCCAGGCGATTTGCCCGGTCTTCACCTCCAAGGCATCGAGCGTCGCGCGGCCGTGGCAGACGACGAAAGTGCGTCCACCGGCCGTCCACAGCACGGGCGACGAGTTGCCGCCGCCCGCCTTCTCGACCTTCCACAACTCCTGGCCCGACGAGGCGTCGAGCGCGTAGAGATTCTTCGCATTGATGATGACGGCGTCTTCCGTCGCGCACGGCGACGAACCGGGGCCCTTCTGTGGCAGGGGCTTGCTCCAGAGGAGTTTGCCGGTCACGGCATCCAGCGCATAAGCGCTCACGCTGCCGAGCGCGAAAACTTTTCCACCAGCCACGCACGGCGTGCTCGAGGAACCGCGCCCCGTCGGTTCACCGGGAGCGACCGTCTTCCACAAAGTACGGCCCGTGGCGGGGTCCAGACAGACAACGGTGTCCTCCGCGAATCGGCGCGTGGGAGGAACCGCTTCGAGGATCTGCTTCTGGACATCCTCGGTGAATTTCTGTTCCACCAGCCAGGCGCGCAGTTCGGCGTCGCTGGCGAAGATATGTTGCTTCTGGGCGTCGAGTTTCTCGAGCACATCCAGAGGCAAGGCCAGGGCCCCCTTCCGAAAACGGCCACTGACGTATCCCGAGTAGCCCCCTTGCTGTTTCTTATCGAGGTTGGCCTCGATCCACTCCTTGGCAAAATCCTCAAGCTTCTTGCCACGCAATGCGGGGCTGAGCCCGAGGCGCGTCTCCTCCATCTTTTTCACGAGTTCCGGGCCGAGGCCACCCGTGCCCTGGTAACCGATCTGGCGCAAAACGAGTTCGTTGATCTGGCGCGTTTCGCTCGGCACCTCCTTCACCCAAACCACCGAAAGATAGGCCCGCCCCCCCGCGACCACGACGCTGCTCAATCCGCCGTCGTCGGCACTGGGGATGTCTTCGCTGTCCCAGAGCTGCTTGAACTCGCCCCCTTTCCAATTGGCGAGCAGCGGAGCGGTATCGGACGCGACGCCGTTGCCCCCGGCGCCCCGCCACTGCGGCCAATCCGCGCGGAGCGTGAACGAAGCGAGGAGCAAGACAGCGAGGATGGGAGCCGGTTTCATGGGAGGATGGTTCGAGTGGCGTTTCAGAAAACACCGTTGACGGGCGTATCTCTTGGAGGAAAAGGCGTCGAATTGCGGCAATATTCCTCGAGGTTCGACAGGCGGGGTTTCATCTCTCACAATCGCGCGCATCCATGAGCCCTCGAAAATCCGCCATCCACACATGGCTTCAGCTCCTGCGGGCGCCCAATCTCTTCACCGTTCCCGGCGATCCGCTCGCGGGCTTCCTGCTCGTGTCGGGAGGTGCGGTGAGTTGGCTGGCCGGGGCGATGGTTCTCGCGAGCCTGTGTTTCTATGGCTGTGGACTCCTGCTGAATGACCTCGCCGATCTGGAAGAAGACCGCCGGGAACGCCCCAGCCGTCCTCTCCCCAGCGGCGCAGCCAATGTTCGAACCGTTCGCGTGGTGATCATGGTCCTGGCCATCGTGGGTCTAGGCCTGTGCCTGGCTCGAGCAGGCAGCACGTTTTGCGTCGGTCTGACGCTGCTCGCCGTCATCGCGCTCTACAACCTGTGGGCAAAGAAATTCGCGATCCTCGGCCCCGTGACCATGGGGGCGTGTCGCGGGCTCAGTCTTCAGCTTGGCGCGTGGCCGGGACTTCACGGCGAAGCGCACTGGGATACTCCCGGCGTCCCGTCGGCGTTGATGCTCGCCCCAATCGCCGCCGGCGCCCTTACGCTCTACATCGCGCTGGTTACGAATCTCGCGCGGGTCGAAACCCACGCGCGGCCCAAAAGAATCCCACGCGCCCTCCCCTATCTCGGATTGTTCATCGCCATCGTGCCGTTTTTCTTTTGCGCGGTGGATTGGGCACATCCCCTTGCGGCGTTCAACCTGGCCCTCTACGGGGTATCCGCCTACACGCTTTACGCGGGCTCCAAGATCCATCGGAAACTGATGCACGAACCCGCGCCGCCGATTCCGCCCATGATCGGACAGCTCATTCGCCTGTTGCTCCCACTCCAGGCGATCTGGTGCCTCGGCTCGCGCAGCGTTTTCGGCGCCGTGGCGGCGACGGCCCTTCTCGCCCTGTGGCCGGTAAGCCGCTCGGTGTCGCGACGGTTTTACGCGAGTTGAGGCATGCGGTTCGGCGAGACCTCCAGGCGCAGAGTCTCGGCAACCGCCGGTCATGGACCATCGCTCCGGACGCGGCCCCGCACATCTCTTAGCCAAAAATTTTTGTCAGGTGCCGATTGCTGGTCATTTGCCGTTTTCGTGCTTCTCTATTCGTCCGCTTTCGTAATACACCCCACTTGACCGCCTCGAAAAAAATTCTCGTTGTCGATATCGCCGCCTTCGGCTGGAACCTCGTCAAGCACCTGCCCGAGTTCCGCCCGGCGCAAGCATCCTGGCCGGCCCTGACCTGCACGGCGCAGGCCAGTTTCCGCACCGCAGCCACTCCCCAGCAGCACGGCATCGTCGCCAATGGTCTTTTCTTCAAGGATCTGACCAAGGTTCTCTTTTGGGAACAAAGCGCGCGGTTATGCGAGGGGCCGCGGATCTGGGAGAAATTCCGGGCCCGAGGGGGCAAGGTGGGAATGATGTTCTGGCAGCAGAGCATGGGCGAAGACGTGGATCTCGTCGTCACGCCCGCGCCGATTCACAAGCACAGCGGGGGCATGATCCAGGCCTGCTACACACAGCCGGCGGCGCTGGAGGCGCGGCTCAATGAGGCCATCGGTCGTCCGTTCAATCTCATGAACTACTGGGGTCCGCTCGCGAATTACAAATCGAGCGACTGGATCATCGATGCCGTGATCAGCGTGATGGGGATGCCCGACGTCGCGCCCGACCTGCTCCTCAGCTATATCCCGCATCTCGACTACGATCTCCAGCGGCACGGCCCGGACAGCGAACCCGCCACCAAGGCGCTCGACATCCTGCTGGGCTATCTCACCCGCTTGAAGGCAGCCTGCGCGGACTTTGGTTACGACTGGATTTTCGCCGGTGACTACGCGATCGAGCCGGTGAAACGTGGCGCCATTTTCCCCAATCGCGCGCTGCGCGAGGCTGGACTCTTTCGCGTGCGGGATATCCGGCAGATGGCCTACACCGATTTCTTCACGAGCCCCGCATTCGCAGTGGTGGACCATCAGATCGCGCACGTCCATTGCCGCGACGCCCAGGCCATCACCGACGCCCAAACCTGCCTCCAGGCGGTTCCCGGTGTCGCGGCGGTCCTCGATCGCGAAGCCCAGAAATCCCACGGAATCGCCCACCCGCGCAGCGGGGATCTGGTGCTGGTCGCGGAAGACGGCGCCTGGTTTGCCTATCCGTGGTTTGAGAAGAAGGAAGCGCCGGACTACGCCAGCCACGTGGATATCCACAACAAGCCGGGCTACGATCCATGCGAGCTCTATTTCGGCTGGCCCCCGGGCAGTGTGAGCTTTGACACGAGCAAGATCCACGGAGCGCACGGGAACGTCGGCGCGGGTTTTGAAATCGCCTGGAGTTCATCGCTCACCTTCGACTCACCGCCTGCGAACTTTCTGGATCTCGCCCTCGCCACGCAACGCTGGATGGACACCCGCCCATGAAGGGGACGCACACCGTCCAGCAGCGCATCGGGGTGAGTTGGGATTTTCCGGTCGTGTTCACGCACGCGATCTTCGCCCCGGCGAATCCCGTGCTGGCCGACACGCTCAACCGTCTCGGGGAAAACCGGCGCCATCGGGCGATGATTTTCATCGATGGCCACGTGGCCGGCGCGCTGCCCGGGCTCGCAGCCCAAGCCGGCGCGTATTTCGCCGCGCATCCGCAGAAGCTCGAACTCGTCGGCGAGCCACAGATCGTCCCAGGTGGGGAGGCGGTGAAGAACGATCTGAGCCTCGTCGAAAAGTTCATGCGGCTGATGCTCGAGGCGCATCTCGACCGGCAATCGTTTGTCATCATCGTGGGTGGCGGCGCCGTCATGGATGCCGTGGGGTTGGCCGCCGCGCTCGTCCACCGCGGGCTGCGCCAGGTCCGCGTTCCGACGACGGTGCTCGGGCAAAACGACGCGGGCGTCGGCGTCAAGAATGGGGTCAACTTTCTCGGGGGCAAAAACGCCCTTGGAACCTTTGCTCCTCCGTTTGCCGTCCTGAACGATTTTGATTTCCTCCTCACGCTCCCGGACCGCGACTGGCTCTGCGGTGTCGCCGAGGCTTTCAAGGTATCGATCATCCGCGACCGGGCATTTTTCGAGGACCTGGTGGCTTGCGCGGAAAAATATCCCGCCCGCGACTTCGACGCCATGCAGGCGCTCGTCATTCGCTGCGCCGAGATTCATCTCGAGCACATCCGGACCAATGGCGATCCGTTCGAGTACGGACGCGCCCGTCCGCTCGACTTCGGCCACTGGTCCGCGCACAAGCTCGAACTGCTCTCCGGTTTTCGCATTTCGCACGGAGAGGCCGTGGCCGCCGGGGTGCTGCTCGATTCCAATTACGCCGCCCTGAAATCATGGGTCACCCCCGCCGAGGCGGCGGCGATTCGCGACGGCCTGCGCCGCAGCGGATTCCGGTTGTGGTTCGAGGAGTTCGAGTTGCGCGACCGGGATGGGGTGCGCCTGATCTTCGGCGGCCTGCGCGATTTCCAGGAGCATCTCGGCGGTGAGTTGACCGTCACCTTCCCCCGCGGACTCGGCGCGCGGCAGGAAGTTCACGAAATCGATCTTGCCTTGATGGAGCGCGCCCTGCAGGAACTGGGAGCCTTTGCTCTGTCACGATGATCGTTCAGCAACGTCCGCCCCTCCACCTCACCTACTGCCTCAATATCCATCCCGGCGAGAGCTGGGGTGAAAACCTGATCGCGCTCCGGGACAAAACGGTGGCGGTCAAGCGGCGGGTGGGGCCGGAATCGTGGTTTGGGGCGGGTTTGCGCATCGCCCATCAGGCGGCGCAAGAACTCACGGCGAATGCGGAAGCCCGGGCCGAGGCGCTCGATTTTTTTGCGGCAAACCAGATCTACCCTTTCTCGATCAATGGTTTTCCCTATGGCCGTTTCCACGCCGGCCCGGTGAAAGAAAACGTCTATGCGCCGGACTGGCGCTCCCCGGAACGGGTGCACTATACCGCGCAGCTCGCCGACCTGCTCGCGGGGTGGCTGCCGGCGGAAGTGGACGGAAGCATCAGCACCGTCCCGTGCTCGTTCAAGCCGTGGATCACCACCCCGGGCGACGTCCAGGTGCTGGCCGAAAATCTCGCCGCGACCGTCGCTTACCTCGCAGCCTTGCGCGAAGATACGGGACGCGAGATTCATCTCGGCCTCGAACCGGAGCCGGATTGTTACCTTGAGACGACGGCCGAAACGATCGCCTTTTTCAAAGACGTGCTTTTCACCGCGGGCGTCTCCGAAGTCTCGCGCATCCTGAAATGCTACCGCTCCGAGGCCGAGGAATTGATGCGGCGGCATGTGGGCGTGTGCTTCGACACCTGCCACGTCGCGCTCCAGTACGAGGACCTCACGGAATCGCTGCGCGCCTATCAATTCGAGGGGATTCGGATTTCCAAGGTCCAACTCAGCGCGGCGCTGCGCGCGGCATCCAATCCGGAGAGTTGGGCGGCGCTCCGTTCTTTTATCGAGCCGGTGTATCTGCATCAGGTGAAGGGCCGCACCCCCTCGGGAGCGCGAGTTTCGTGGTACGATCTACCGACGGCGCTGGAGGAATTGCCGGGCTTTCCGGACGTGGAGGAATTGCGCGTCCACTTCCATGTGCCGCTCTTTTTTGAAGGGGCCGGTCCTCTGCAATCGACCGCGAACAGTCTCACCCCGGATTTTTTCCACGAACTGCGCAGCGGTGTCTGCCCGCACCTGGAGATCGAGACTTACACCTTCGACGTCCTGCCCCCGGAGGTCCACCCGGGCGACATCGTGAAAAGCATCGCGCGCGAATACGCGTGGGTGATGCAGAAACTCGGATAGCTATCTCCCAACTCCGGAGGCAATGAGAGTCCGCTCGATCAGGTAGCCGAGCAGGCCGGTCATCGGGATCGTCAGGACCCAGGCCCAGACAATGCGGTGGACCAGGCCCCATTTCACCGCGCTGAATCTTTTCATCGCGCCGACCCCCATGATGGAGGTGGAGATGACGTGCGTGGTGGAAAGTGGAATACCGTAATGCGAGGCGGTAAAAATAATCGCGCCTGCGGTCGTCTCGGCGGCGAAACCGTGCACCGGCTGCAACCGGACCATTTTGTGCCCCATCGTCCGGATGATGCGCCACCCGCCGGCCGCGGTCCCGGCGGCCATGGTAAAGGCGCAGGCAAATTTCACCCAAAAACTGATCTTGAACTCCGGCGTGTGGAGAAACTGGAGCCAGGGCGGCAGACCGGCGAAGGCACCGGTGGCGGTGCCCGTAAACAACGCCAGGGTGATAATTCCCATCGTCTTCTGCGCGTCATTGGTCCCGTGGCTGAGACCCATCCACGCCGCGCTCACGATCTGCAGTTTTCCGAAGACACCGTTGACGGTGCGCGGCCGCCAATTCAGAACGCAAGCCGTGATGAGCGCCATGAGGAGAAAGCCGATGGCAAAGCCCAGCAGCGGCGAGGTGAGCATCGGCTGGACGACTTTCGGCCACAGTCCATCCGCACCCTTCGCGGTCACCCGGCTCCAGATGAGGACGTGCCAATTCCCTCCACTGGTCGCGAGAGCGGCACCGCACAGGCCGCCGATGAGGGCGTGGCTGGAACTGGACGGGATGCCGAGCCACCAGGTGAGCAGATTCCAGACGATCGCCCCGAGCAGCGCGGCCAGAATCGTGGTCATCGTGACGACCCCGGTATCCACCTGGCCCTGACCAATGGTCTTGGCCACCGCTTCCCCCATGAAGGCGCCGACGAGGTTCGCGATGGTGGCCAGGAGGATGGCCTGGCGCGGCGACAGGACTTTCGTCGAGACGACGGTGGCAATGGCATTGGCCGTATCGTGAAAGCCATTGATGTACTCGAAGACCAGCGCGACCAGCAAAACGACGAGAAAGAGCGTCATCGGGAGAAAGATCGAATCCGGAACGACCGAGGTCCGTTCAGGAATATTTCAGCGTGACGTGAAAGACGACGCTTCCGGCATCGCGACAGCGATCCACCCCTCGCTCGATCAACTCGTAGAGATCTTTGGTGAAAACGAGCACGCGAGGATCGGTGTCTCCATGATAAATGCTGCGCAGCAGCTCATTCATCAACTTGTCCGCATCGCCTTCAATCGCCTGGAGCCTTTCGTATTCGTCCCGGATTTGCTCTCCGTGACTCTTGGCACGAATCCCGTTGACCATTTTCGCGACCACATCGGTCGCCTGTTCCAGCATCGTAATCTGCCTGCCAATATTGGTGAAATCAACGCCGCGCGGGCCGACGAGGAGGCGTTCACCGATCTTCTCCACGGTCTTGGAGATTTTGAAGAGGGCTGTGGAAAGGGCCTCGATGTCTTCCCGCTCCAGGGGCGTGACGAAATTCTTGCACAGTTCCTCGGTCGTATCCTGGCTGATGCGCTTGTGCTTGCGACGGGCCAGCGCGAGTTCGGTCAGGATCTCCGTGGAGGGATTACTGGAGAGCTTCGGCAGCAGGCCGACCAGGATGGTCGCCCCTTGCTTGGCCGCCGCGGCGCCGGATTCGAGGAGGTCGTAAAATTTCGTGTCGCGTCCGAAGATGCGCTGGAAAGCTGACATAGGCAGGCAGGCATATCAGCGAGAGCGCCCGTCAGGCAAAGGGAATGTGACAATCGTGTGACGGACGGCTGCCTTAGGCACCCAATCCGCCCGCCTGCTTGAGCGAGGGCTCGTGGCGGATATCCTGCCCTTTGTAGAGGTAATACACCTCTTCCGCGATGTTCGTCGCGTGGTCGGCGACTCGCTCGATGGCTTTCGCGACGGTCATCAGATTGAGCGCGCGGGTGATCGTCTTGGGATCGTCCACCATGTGTTCCGTCAACTCCCGGGCCAGTTGCTTGTTGATGCTGTCCACCGACTTGTCGCGCGCGATGATCTCAATGGCGAGTTCGTGATTGGCATCGACAAAGGCGGTGATGCTGTCGCGGAGCATCTCCTGCGCGATCTCCGCCATGAGCGGGATGTCGATGAGAGGCTTGAGCAGCGGCTCGGTGTTCAGTTCGCGGGCACGACGCGCGATCTTCGTGGCCTGGTCGGCGATGCGCTCGAGGTTGTTGGAAATCTTCGAGGCGGTCAGCATGAGGCGGCAGTCCCGGGCGATGGGGCCGTGCGTGGCCATGTAGGTGATCACCATATCGTCGATCTGGATCTCCAGGTGATCGATCTGGGAATCCTCCACTTCGACCGTGTCGCAGAGATTGTCGTTGCGCTCGACAAGCGCCCGCATGGCCAGCGCCAGATTTCGCTCGGTGAGGCCCGACATCATGAGCAACTGCTCTCGGATGTCGGCAAGTGATTGTTCCCAGAATTGGCTCATGGATTATGGAGGTAAAAAGTGTTTGAACCGGAAAGGAGTGCGGATCAACCGAAACGGCCCGTGATGTAATCCTCGGTCTGCCTCTGGGCCGGGTTGGTGAAGATCTTCTCCGTCTTGGCAAATTCGATGAGCTTGCCGAGATAGAAGAATGCCGTCTGGTCCGAGCACCGGCCGGCCTGCTGCATATTATGGGTCACGATGACGATCGTGTATTTACCCTTTAATTGCTGGATCAGCTCCTCGACTTTCGAAGTCGCGATGGGATCGAGCGCGGAGCACGGTTCGTCCATGAGAATGATGCTCGGCTCGACGGCGATGGCCCGCGCGATGCACAGGCGCTGCTGCTGGCCGCCGGAGAGGCCGAGGCCGCTGGTATGCAAGCGATCCTTCACCTCGTCCCAGAGCGCCGCGCCGCGCAGGCTTTTCTCCACGACCTCGTCGAGCTTCTGGCGATCGTTGATCCCCTGGATTTGCAATCCGTAGGTGATGTTTTCGTAGATCGACTTGGGGAAAGGGTTCGATTTCTGAAAGACCATGCCGACCTGCCGGCGGAGCGCAATGACGTCCACATCGGGATGGTGAATATCGATACCGTGAATGCGCACCTGCCCTTTGCCGATGCGGGCGACGTCCACCAGGTCATTCATCCGGTTGAAGCACCGCAGCAGCGTCGATTTGCCGCAGCCCGACGGGCCGATGAAGGCCGTGACCTGATGGGCGGGGATCTTGATATTGATCTCGTGCAGCGCGCGAGTCTGCCCATAGTAGAAATCGAGATTTTCCACTTCGATCATCGACTGCTGGACAGCCTCATCGGAGGCAACAATGGCGGCGGCTTGCGGCACAGGAGTAGGTTCAGGCGGCTTCATGTGAGGTTCGGCAAGGGTCTTCTTCATGGCAAGGGGCTTGTTACCAGCGATAACGATTTCTCATCTTGATGCGCAGGAAGATGGAGGTGAGAGCGATGCCCATGACGATGACGAGGAAAACGAAAGCCGCTCCGTACTGCACACGTTCGGTGTACTCGTTTTGCGGGATCTTCGCGCTGACCACGTAGATGTGATAGGGGAGCGCCATGACGCCCTGGAAAAGCATGTCGATCGGGTGTTCCACCTGCCATGGGAGCTTGTCGCGGACCACGTAGGCGGCTGTGAACATGATCGGGGCCGTCTCGCCAGCCACCCGGGCAATGCCGAGAATCGACGATGTCAGCATGCCAGGCAACGCATAAGGCAGCACGTTCGTCCGGATGGCCTGCCACTTGGTCGCACCGAGGGCCAGCGAGCCTTCGCGGAAGCCCATGGGGACGGCCTTGAGCGATTCTTCGCTGGCCGTGATGACCACGGGCAGGGCCATGAAGGCCAGAGTGAACCAACCGGAGAGCAGACATACGCCCCAACCGGAAAAATTGAGATAATAGCCGAGGCCCACCGGCAGGCTCGGGACGGTGGGATTGCTGAAGTTCTGCAAGAACGGCATGAACAACACGAACATCCCCATGCCGAACAGACCGAAAACGATGGAGGGAACGCCCGCCAGATTGAGGATCGCCAGGCGAAGGAAATGCACGAACCGGCCCTGCGTGCTGTATTCGTTGAGGTAGATGGCGCTGCTGATGCCGATGAAAAGCGCGATGAACATCGATCCGATGACCAGCAGGACCGTGCCGACGATGCACGGAAAAATGCCGCCGGCGCAGTAGACGTAGTTTTCCGCGGCGATGTCAGCGCCCCCTTTGCTTTCCTTGAAAGCGCGAAACTCCCGGTCGCCCATCTGCATCTTCTGCCCCTGATACTCAAAGACGTAGAGCGTCTCGGGCGACTGCGTCAGAAACGGCACATTGACGAACGGGAAGCTGCTCTGAAAGACCGTCTGGCTGCCTTTCAAGAAAATGAAACCGAAGATAAATGTCGCGCAAACGAGGATGAAATAGGTGGCCGTGCGAAAGGCCCCGAAAGCGAGGCGCTCGATGGTGCGCGAGGTCGTGGCCGGCTGGACGAAGGGATTGGCTGGAGCGTGCATGGCAGATTTAGCCGATCGAGATGCGATATTTCCGGACGATTCGCTGGGCCACGTAATTGATCCCGAGCGAGAGCAGGAAGAGAACGACGCCGACCATGAAAAGGGCGCGGTAGTGAATGCCGCCATTGACGACCTCACCCATCTCCTGGGCGATGATTCCGGTCATGGTGTGAACGGGCTGAAAGAAGGCGCCGAGCCCCTCGGTAAAATCGGGAATGGCAATGCGATTGCCGGCACAGAGCAGGACGACCATCGTCTCACCAATGACCCGTCCGAATCCCAGGAGGATGGCCGAGATAATGCCGGAGAGTGAGGCCGGGACCAGGATGCGGACGATCGTCTGGAAACGATTGGCTCCGAGGGCGTACGACGCTTCCTTGAAGTGTTTCGGCACGTTGTTCAGAGCATCTTCCGCGAGCGAAAAAATTGTGGGAACCGCCATCAAGGCCAGCAGGCATCCTGCAGTCAGGGAGTTCAGCCGCTCGCTCATCGGGAACCCGGGAAACCAACTGAGCAGGGACGATTGCGAAATCCAACGCAGGGCGGTCCCGAGCACGGCGATCCCAAAGAAGCCCAAAACCACCGACGGGATGGCGGAGACAAATTCGATGTAGGGCTTGATGAAGTGCTTTTCCTGCGCAGTCGCAATCTCGCTGACGTAGATCGCGGCGGAGATGCCCAGGGGCACGGCGATGCTGAGGGCGATGATGGAAACGAGGAGTGAACCGACAAACAGCGGAATGATGCCATACCAATCCTGCCAGAAACTCGCGGTCAGCCACTGCCGGCCAAAGACAAACCGCGTGAACGATTTGTAGGCCGGAATGGGTTCATCGTACTTCCATGCCTGCATCTCCTTCTCAATTTCCGGAAACGTCTTGATGAAAGCACGTGTCTTGTCCTTCACGGCATCGACGGCCTTTTGCAGCTTCGTGTCGGTCAGTTGCGGAGCGGACACGACCGCAGCTTCGAGTTTGCTCGCGAATTGCTTGTTCGCTGCCTGGTACGCTGGAAACGTTCCCCGCAGCGTCGCCGTCTCAACCGCGAAATCGACTGGCGTGACGGTGATTTTTTCGGCCTCGGCAGACTTGTCCGCGCCAATCAACATTGCCTTCTGGTCGAGCATATCGAGATTGATCTGCTCCTTCTGCTTGACGGCGGTGGCCGCGTCCGTGAGGTCGGAAAGAATACCGCGCATGTCGTCCACGGAATCTCCATAGGCCGTGGCGAACGCGTCAAACGGCGCCAGGATCTCCGTGATTTGCTCCGGCGTCTTGCCTGCGTTGGTCAGTTTGGTGAACTGCGCCAGGCGGGACGCATTCAGCGAACGGGTGATCGAGGTATGCTCGTCCACCTGGTGGCGAATGAAGTCCACGTATTCCAGGCCCGCGAGCCGGTAAATCCGCAAGTTTCGCAAGTTCTGGCCAAAAAATCCGGCGCCTTCGCGGAAGAGAAAAATGGTGATCAGCGCCAGCACCACGATCGCGACGATCGCGTTGCCGTTAAAGAAATACTTGATGATCTCGTCCGGCGTCAGGCCGAAAATGCGCAGACGATTGCGGTTGAGCAGGGCTTCGCCGATCGAAGGCTGATCGGCGGAGGCAGCTTGGGGCGCGGTGGGCATAAACAGGGATCAGGAAGCTATCGCAGCGAATCAACCGGCAGCAAGAATCCCGGAGTGACGATGATGTGAATGAATGCAGCCTGAAATGAAGTCACCTGCTTTTGTTGAGCCATGTTGATCTGGTGACGCTCGGGGTCCAATGTTACAAACACATGGCGATTCTGTGACAATTGCGCCACGTAATCGTAACATTCAGGGGTGGCTCTCCTTTGCCTGTCGGGCGCGCCGCATTCCGCGTTTTGACGCCAGGCTGTCCTCTACGGAAACAAACCCCGAGCCTTCTTCGCCGCAAGCACCCGCTCCACACCGATGGCCATGGCCGCCACGCGGTGCGGAATCTTCGCGTCCCGGGCCCGCTTGATCACCGCGGCGAAGGCTTGCTCGAGGATGCGGAAGAGTTTGTCCATGACCTCGGTCTCGCTCCAGAAGAAGGACTGCAGGCCCTGGACCCACTCGAAATACGAAACAATGACACCGCCCGCGTTGCAGAGAATATCGGGGATCACGAAGATCTCGTTCCAGCGCTCGAAGAGGATGCGATCGGCGGCGGGAGTGGTGGGGCCGTTGGCGCCTTCGGCGAGGATGCGGCACCGAAGCTGGCCGGCGTTCTTCTCGGTGATGACGCCTTCCACGGCCGCGGGGACGAGCACGTCGCACTGGAGCGTGAGGAGGTCATCGGGCGAGATCGGATCGGCTCCCGGAAAGCCCACGAGGCTGCCGTGTTGCGCGGCATATTTTTCGGCGGCATCCACATCGATGCCATCGGCGCGATGAAACGCCCCGAAGGCATCGCTCAATCCGATGATCTTCATGCCGTCCTTGAAGGCCAGGCCCAGAGCGGTGACAGCGCCGACGTTGCCAAAGCCCTGGACCACCGCCGTGCAGCGGTCGGGCTGCATCTTGAGAACATTGAGCGCGCGCTCCACGAGATAGACAACGCCCCGGCCCGTGGCTTCCCGCCGGCCGGAGGTGCCGCCGATGCTGACCGGCTTGCCGGTGACAATCTCGGGGACCGCGTAGCCCTTGTAGACCGAATAGGTATCCATGAACCAGGCCATGACCTGCTCGTTGGTGCCCATGTCGGGACCGATGACGTCGGTGTGCGGACCGACGAAGGGGATCATCTCCTGCATGTAGCGGCGCGAAAGCGCTTCGAGTTCGCGCACCGACAGCGAACGTGGATCGACGGTGACACCGCCCTTCGCCCCGCCATACGGCAAGCCGGTGAGGGCGCATTTCCAACTCATCCACGTCGCCAGAGCGGCGACTTCGCCGAGGGTTACGTCAGGATGGAAGCGCACCCCGCCTTTGGTCGGCCCCATCGCGAGGTGATGCTGGACACGATAGCCCTGAAAGGTCTGGATGCGCCCATCGTCCCGATGAATCGGAAGGGTTACCGCGATGGCCCGCTTCGGGTGCAACATACGCTCGCGCACGTTGGCGTCGAGATTGAGGTAGTCGGCGATGACCTGGAATTGCTCCGTGGCCATCGCGTAGGCGGGATCAGCGTAAATATCCATGGCAGTTCTGTGCGGACCTCAGTTCTCTCTCATGATTTGAAATCCCGCGAGGAAAACACGATGACCCCGACGAGAATGAAAGTCGCGTCGACTCCAAAGAGATAAGCATAATCCTCAACCATTCGCTGCCACGGCATGGGCGAGCGGAAGACATTGTACCAGCTCTCGGTGTGATAGGTGATGAACCAGACCTTGATCGGCTCGAAATACGGGACTCCGCGGAAAATCATGTCGGCCATGAAATAGGACAGCGTGCAGATGGTCGCGGCGGCGGGCTTCATGTTGAAACAGGAAAGCATGAACCCGAGCGAAGTGATGCTGAGGAGGCTGAAGGCCAGCAAGGGAAGCGAACCGAGATAGCGCACCAGGCCGGGACCGAAATCGTAGATGACGAAGAGCTTTTCGAGCGGTTGCAGAACGAAAAAGCCCCCCATCCCCTGCCGCGCGATGCCCATGAGCAGCGCACTGATGCCGATGAAAAAAGTGAGCGCGAAGGTGTAGACCAGGCAGACAAGATATTTCACCGCAAGCACCCGCAGGCGCGAGACGGGGCGGCACAAGGTCATCCGGAGGGTGCCATCTTCGACCTCCTTCGAAACGACGTCCCCCGCCACCAGCGCCACGTACAAGCCGCCAAGAAGAATCGTCGTCCAGAGCACGATTTGAAACGCGAGGGTGATGCCGGAAAAATATTGCTCAAACCCATAACCCGCATCCTCGAGCACGCGCCGCCACGCCCGCTGAATCTTCGGGAGTTGAAAGAGCAGCAGGATGAGAATCTCGAGCGCGAAGAACACGACGAATCCGATGTAGGTGCGCTTGCGGGCGAAGAGCTTGGTCAACTCATTGCGGAACTGGAGAAAAAAAAGGCTCATGGGGCCGTGGCGCCGTCGTGCGTGATCGCGAGGTAGATCTCTTCGAGGTTGCGGCGGTGCGGTTCGACGGCGCTGATCCGCACGCCGCCCTCAACCAACCGGGCGACGAGGTCAGCCACCACCGCGTGTTCACCGAGCGAGACGAATCCGGCGTCACCGACCATGACCTCCGGCACGCCACCAAGGAGCGCGGCGGCTTTGCTCCAATCATCGACTTCGAAGCGCACGCGGCGCTGCTCCCCTTGAAGGTCCGACCAGCGCCCGTCGAAGACCTTGCGGCCCTGGTTGAGGATCACCACGTGATCGCAGAGTTGCTCCACCTCGACGAGCAAGTGCGAGCAGAAAAGAACGGTGATGCCGCGCTCCCGATTGAGGCGCTGGATGAGCAGGCGCATCTCGTGGATACCCTCGGGGTCGAGCCCATTGGTGGGTTCATCGAGCAGCACGAGTTCATTCTCTGGCAGGAGGGCCTGCGCGAGCCCGAGGCGCTGGCGCATGCCCTGGCTGTAAACGCCGACTTTATCGCGAATGCGCGCCGAAAGTCCGACGATTTCGACCGCCTCGGCGATCTTCTCCTTCGAGACGCGCGCCGAGTAGCTCGTGTAGATTTCCAGGTTCCGCCAGCCGCTGAGGTAATCGTAAAAGCGCGGTGCCTCAAAGATTGCGCCGGTCCTGGCCAGGGCGCGCGCCCGCTGCCGCTGCACGGACACCCCGTCGATGAAGGCCTCCCCGACATCTGGGAAAACCTGGCCGAGCAGGATGCCGAGGGCCGTGCTCTTGCCCGCGCCATTGTGCCCCAGCAAACCGAAGATCTCGCCCCGCGCAACTTCCAGCGAAAGCCCGTGCAACGCCGGCTTTTTTCCGAATGCTTTTCGCAGATCCCGCAGTTCGATCATGAAGGGTGAAGGCATTCCAGAGTTGGTCGGCGCGCAGCTTTCCCGTAGCGTCCCTGCGCATGCAACACCTTTCCCTCGGCGTGGCGGCAGGCGGACTCGCCGGCCCCTTCGCGGGGTCGCACCTTCATGAGTTCCTCGCGCGCCCCGAGATCCGGCGCCTGGCATGGGTCCTCCTCGGATTGATTTTCATTGGCCAGATCGTCACCATCGCGGCGCACTGGACCGCTTCGAAAGCCCTGGCCGAACGTGAGTTCGCGACGCTTTCCAAAGCGGCAAAACTTTGGCTCTTCCACTGGCTCTACATCGTCGGATGCGGCGTCGGCCTCACGTCGCTGACTCCCTGGGTCTTCTCCCTTGAGAATCGCTGGCAGTCCATTGCCATCCTCAGCGGGGTGTCGTTGCTCGTCCTGACGGGCTTCTTCCTGATCCCGATGAAGATCTACATCATCACCTTCTGGCGGGCGCTCGGCATGCTCGTGCTCTCCTGGATCATGCAAGCCGCGGCCATGGGGGGCGTGCAATACGCGTCTCAAGCGATCTTCTTCACGCCCCGGCAAATCAGCGCCATGAAAGCAATCGGTGGCCCGACTGCCGAGGAGCGGCAGCGCTTCCGGGAACGGCTCGCAGGAAAGGATGCGCCCGACGAAATCGACCGGATGCTCGACGATATCCTCGACCCCATCGGCCCGCAAAAACCGCTGCCGGAGCGCGAAGCGGCAACGGTGGCGATCAAGCACAAGCTGGAAGAGAGGCAACGCACATTGCCACCCGGCAATCCACCAGCCGCCGCGGCGTTTCAGCGGCAGCTCGACCGCTACCTGCGGCTGCTCAGCGAAGTGAAATCCGAACGCAGTCCTCCCCCGGCAACGCAGGCGCATTAATTGCCCGTGAAGAATTTCACGTCCTTCGTCACGTGGCCATCGGCGTAAAGGATGTTCACCTTATTGTCGAGATAGGGGTGGAATCCTTCCTTGTCCGAGAGAATCGGGATGCGGGTATGATCGGTCACGAGATTCAGGAAATTCAAGCTGGCGAGCGGTTGATCGTTGAGCGCGACGTTCCAGCAATAGCTCGTGCCCGTGCGCGCGAAGAAGTTCTTGTTATCCGCCGGGCAGGCAAAGACCGCGGGGTTGGGCACGTAGCTGTTGAGCGTGTTGTCGATCACGGGCACATCGTCCTGGGTGCTTTCCCGGGCAATCTTGAGCACCGGCATCCGCATGTCATGGTCATTGAGGTAGGAATTCAAACCCGCGCCGAGTTGCCGGAGATTGGCCAGGCACGCCGCGGCTTTCGCATTCTGGGTCACGTGCTGGTAGGCCGGAAAAGCCAGCCCGGAGAGAATCGCGATGATGCCGATCACCACGAGGAGTTCGATGAGCGTGAACGCCGGATGGCGACGGAAAGGATCGGATTTCATCGGAGCCCCTGGAGGTTCTTCTGCAACTGCTCGACCAGCGGAGCCACGTCCATCTTCACTTCGGCGTTCGCCTCGCTGTAGAACGAGCGAAAGCCCTGATCGATGATCTTCTGCCCATTGGCGTCGAGATCCTTTCGACCATCGGGAGGTTCCTCCCCTTCGTGCTTTTTCATATCTTCGAGCGCCTTGTTGACGAAGGCCTTGCGCTTCTCGGGAGTCATCTTGTTGAGGGCTTCCATCATCTGCTTGAAGCCCGTCGGCAGCGTCAGATCGAGAAAGCGGTTCTGCTCCTCCGGGGTGAGTTCGCGGAAAAAGCCGTCGAGCTTCCGGCTCATGCGCACTTCGCGCCGTTCTTCATACGCGAGTTGATTCAGCTGAACGGCCACCTTCTCCAGCACCTTTCCCCGTTCACCGGCGGACTGGCTCGCGACCGGGTGCTGGGCGAGATAATTCATGACGGTGTCCGGCGTGGGCTTGGCGCCGCGGGCCCAATAGATCACCCCGCCCACCATCGCCCAGATGACGAGCAACACACCAACGAGTTTAATCCAAGGGAGGCGCATAGGATGAAGATAGGATCAGGCGGATTTTGCGATTGAACAGGATTTTTACGCGCCCACTCGCCCTAGAGACGGCGCTGAGGGTCGCGTCGTTACGTGAAATCTCCCCGCGCCTATCGCTTCACGAACCGTCCCAACTTCCGCCGAGCGAGCGCGGCGACATCATCGAGTTCCTCAATGCGGAGGAGCATCGCCGCCCCGAAAAACACCGTTGCCGCCACGGCGATCGTCGCGAAGAGCAATGGAGCCAGAATCCAGAATTCCTTCCCAGTCCACCCCGCGAGGAGCCAGCGTTGCGCCGCCCAGCAGACCAGCGCAAGGCCAACTCCGGCGACGGCCAGCTTGAGCAGAGTCGCGATCATCTGCTTCGTCTCCAGGCGATGCACCTGCCGATGCATGAGCATGTAGAGCAGGGTAAAATTCGTCAGCGCGACGAAGCCGGTGGACAGCGCCAGCCCGCGATGTCCCCAGCCAAGATGAAAGGTGAAGAATTGGTTCAGACCGTAGTTCACCGCGATGGAGAAAAAGCTGACCATCATCGGCGTGTGCCGTTTCCCGATCGCGTAAAAGGCGGGAGCGAGCACCTTGATCCCGGCGTATGCGCACAGGCCGACGGCGTAGAATTGCAACGCTGCCGCCGCCTGGGTCGTGCTTTCGCTGGTGAAGGCGCGGCGCTCGTAGATGAGGCTGATGATCGGCCGGGCGAGGATCACGAGGCCGATCGTCGAGGGAATCGTCAGCACGAATGCCAGCCGCATGCCCTTGGCCAGAATCGCGCGGAACTCATCCGTCTTCCCCGCCGCCGCACTCCGCGCGATCACCGGGAGGGTGACCGTGCCGATCGCCACGCCGAAGATGCCGATGGGCAGTTGCATCAGGCGAAAGGCGTAGCTCAGCCAACTCACCGGGCCGTCTCCCAGATGCGAGGCGAAGTTGCCGTTCACCATCACATTCACCTGCACGGCGCTGGCGGCCACGACCGCTGGACCCATGAGCAGGAGGATGCGCCGCACGCCGTCGTCGCGCCAGGCGAAGTCCGGGCGGAAGTGGAAGCCCACCCGCCGCAGCGATGGAAACTGCACGCAGAGCTGCGCCAGGCCGCCAATGAGGGTGCCGATGCTCAACCCGATGAGCGAGCCGTTGCCGTACTGCTTCGTGCCGAAATGCGGATCGAGATACCAGCCCAGCGCCACGCCGCCAATGATCGAGCCGAGATTGAAAAACGTCGAAGCCATCGCCGGCATCCCGAAGACATTTTTCGCGTTGAGCATCCCCATGACCAGGGCCGCGAGCGAGACCATCGCGATGAAGGGAAACATGATCTGCGTGAGCAACACCGCCAGCTCCATCTTCCCCGGCGTGTCGGAGAATCCCGGCGCGAGGAGACCCATGAGCTGCGGCGCGAGCAGGATGCCGAGGATCGTCACCCCGCTCATGAAAACGGTGGTCAGCGTGGCCATCTTGTTGGCCAACTTCCACGCCTCGCCGTCGCCGCCCGTGGTGATCTTCTCGGAAAAGGTCGTGATGAACGCGGTCGAAAGCGCGCCTTCGGCAAAAAGATCGCGCAGCAAATTGGGTGCGCGGAAAGCGGCCAGGTAGGCGTCCATCTGCGCGCTGGCGCCAAAGAGCGCCGCGAAGACCTGCTCGCGGATGAGCCCGAGCACGCGGCTCGACATCACCGCGATACCGACGAGACCCGCGGCCTTCGTGCTGATCTTGTTGGCGGCCGGGGGCGGAGGTTCCGGCGCGGCAGCCGCGGCCGCAAAAGGCGTCTCAGACATGTTCGGCGGCAGCCTTGCGGAGACGGTCCATAATGGCAATGCCAAGTCCACGTTCCGGCACAGGCTCGGCGAGAATGAGATCGAGCCCGGCCTCATCGAGCCGGCGCAGTTTGGCGAAAAGAGTGGCGGCCGCTTCACGGAGATCGCCGGTCGGTGAGAGCACTTCGACGACCGCGCATGGTTCGTCGACCACCGGCGGGTCGGACTTTCGCTCCACGGGAAGCGTCCAACGCAACCGGCCCGTTGCTTTGCAATTGTACCGCACATGGACGCCCTCCTCCAAAAGGATGGTCCGGGTGCGTGGCGCGTAGTGGCTCTTGAGCTGTCCGGGCGCGTCCGGGCGCCCACCTGACACCTCCGCGCGCCGGATTTCACCGAAGGTGGCGAGTTCTTCCAGCGTGATCGGCCCGGCCCGGAGAACCCGCAATTGCGTTCCTTCCACCGCCACGATCGTCGATTCCAATCCATGTTCCGTCGGCCCACCGTCAACGATGAGCGGGATGCGCCCGTCGAGTTCACTCCGCACGTGCGCCGCCGCAGTCGGGCTGATCCGGCCAAACCGATTCGCGCTCGGTGCGGCGAGCGGCTTGCCGAAGCGCGCGATCACTTCCCGGAACACCGGGTGTGCGCTCATCCGCACCGCCACCGTTTCCAATCCCGCCGTGACGAGGTCCGGAACGATGTCGCGACGCGGAAGGACGAGCGTGAGCGGGCCAGGCCAGAATTTGGCGATGAGCGCGTCGACCAGCGCGCGGCTTTCATCGGGAATCGCGGTCAACTGTTCCAGCCAGCCGAGGTCCGGCAGGTGGACGATGAGCGGATCAAAAAAAGGCCGCTCCTTGGCTTCGAATATCTTCACCACTGCATCCGGGCGCAGAGCGTCCGCCGCCAGGCCATAGACCGTCTCCGTGGGCAGGGCCACCGGGTCGCCGGCAGCCAGCGCCAGGGACGCCGCCTCCACCGCCGCCGCGCGCAAGGCGGGCGTGTCCCTCGCCAACAACTTCGTTTCCATTCAGCGCGTCGTCTTCGCGGAAGCCCGGCGCCTGGAGGGGGCCGGCGGGGGCTCCAGCAGCGTGGCCCGGGCCGCCTGTGCCCGGTGCGCCGCTTCCTCACCCGTGCGACCAAAGGCCACGAGATGCCCCATCTTGCGCCCGGGCCGTGGCTCGGTCTTCCCGTAGAGATGGATCTTGATCTCCGGCAAGGCCGCGGCTGCGGCCCAGTTGGGTTCGCCATGCGCCCAGAGATCGCCCAGGAGATTCACCATCGCCGAGGGTCGCAGCGATTCCGTGCTGCCCAGCGGCAGCCCGCACACCGCGCGGAGCTGCTGCTCAAACTGGCTCGTAATACTGGCATCGAAAGAAAAATGACCGCTGTTATGGGGCCGTGGCGCGAGCTCATTGATGAGCAGGCGCCCGTCCTTGAGCAGGAACATCTCGACCGCGAGCAATCCCACAAGACCGAGCTTTTCCGCGACTTCACCGGCCAGCAATCGCGCCTGGACATCGACCTCCGCCGAAATGGCCGCGGGCACAAACGTCACATCGAGGATATGATGCCGGTGGACGTTTTCGCAAACTGGATACGCGGCCATTTTCGCGTCGGCGCCGCGGGCGACGATCACCGAGACCTCCTTTTCGAAATCGACAAATTCCTCGAGGACCGCGTGCCCGCCGCCGAATTGCCCCCAGACTTTCGCCGGATCCTCGCGGAGCGCGATCTTGCGCTGTCCTTTGCCGTCGTAGCCAAACGCCGCGGTCTTGAGGACGGCGGGCACTCCGATGCGCTGCAGTGCATCGGCCAGTTCCGCGGCGCTGTTCACCGGAGCGAAACGCGGCAAAGGGAGCCCCGCACCGGCCAGGAACTGCTTCTCGCGCAGCCGATGCTGGCAGATGTGGAGCACATTCGCGGAGGGGCGCACTTCGCAAAACTCCGCCGCCCACTCGATGGTCTGCGTCGGGATATTCTCAAACTCGAAGGTCAGGACATCAATCCCCCGGGCAAAGTCCCGAACCGCCTCGGCATCGTCGTAGCGCGCCGCCACCTCGCGATCCGCCAACTGGCCCGTGGGCGTATCTTCATCGGGCGAGAATGTGTGGACGCGATAGCCCATGCGGCGGGCGGCAATCGCAAACATGCGCCCGAGCTGGCCGCCGCCCATGACCCCGACCGTGCTGCCGGGCAGGAAAACGCCGGGAGCACTCATGGGAGCTTGGCAGCGAGAACGCTGGACGTCTGATGCTCGCGGAAACGATCGAGGGCCTTGCGCAGTTCGCCATCATGCAAAGCCAGGATGCTCACCGCGAAAAGCGCGGCATTCTTCGCGCCGGCTTCACCGATGGCGAAGGTTCCGACGGGAATTCCCGCGGGCATCTGCACGATCGACAGCAGGGAATCCACGCCGCGCAGCACTTTGCTTTCAACAGGCACCCCGAGCACCGGCAGCGGGGTCTGCGCCGCCACCATCCCCGGCAAATGGGCCGCCCCACCCGCCCCGGCGATGATCACCTGGATCCCCCGCCCCGCCGCCTCATGGGCAAATTGCGCCATGAGTTCCGGCGTCCGGTGCGCGGAGACGACGCGCTTTTCATGAGGCACACCAAATTTCTCCAGCATTTCGGCGGCATGCCGCAGCGTCTCCCAATCGGAAGTGCTGCCCATGATAATGGCGACGAGCGGTATGGCGGTGGAACTCATGCGAACGTGTATTTGGCGCGGGGCCGGGTGAAAGTGGAAGGGGAAAGTGCGCCGGCGCCAGTCTAGGAGCCTTCTTCCGGACGATTCTCGAGGTTCTGCAGGATGCGATGCTCGCCCCTTTCGTTTGCCTGGATCGCAGTCTTCTGGATCGTATCGAGGCACGTGAGCCAGCCACCGGCATGCGCCCACGTATCGATGCAGATGCCCCGGTCGAAGAGGGCGGGCATTCCCGATTCCTGATGGGAGTGACCACAGATGATCTGTTTTCCTGACTTGTGGACCGTGGGATCGGAAAACGGCTGCCAGAACAGCAGGAAATCGGGTTGCTCGTCCAAATCCAGTTCGGGGCCGAGACCGGCGTGGACGAAAATGCTGTCGTCCGTTTCCCAATAATCGAGAGTCTGCTCTTCGAAGAACTGCCAATGCCGCTCTGGAATGCCGCCGAGTCCCGCCGGCGCGCCAGCTTGCAAGTAAGACTGGAGCGTCGCCCAGCCGCCGTGGCGCATCCAATGCGACATCGCCTCCCGATCATCCACCGCGCGGCGCAGCATGATCTCGTGATTGCCAGTCAGTGCGACGACCGTGCATTGCCGGTTCAATTCGATGATGACATCGATGACCCGGCACGAATCCGGTCCACGATCGATATAATCACCGAGGAAAATGATCGTATCCGAGCGTTGCGGCTGGACGAATTCCAACAGGGTTTCCAAAGCGCGGGCGCATCCGTGGATATCGCCGATCGCGAGTTCTCGCATGTCCGCGCACCGAAGCAGCAAATCGGCGGGAGCGCAAGACCGGGCGATGCCATGGATGGCTGACCTGGCAAACCGCCGCGAATGGGAGCGCCACAGCCATCCTCTTGTGCCTTACAGGCCTCTCGCGGCCATGGGCTGCAAAGTTTCCCCTTTCCCTTTCCTCATCCCCTTTCCACCTTCGCGGGGTGAGCACCGCGCCCACTAATATCGTACTCGTCGGCTTCATGGGCAGTGGCAAGACGTCCATTGGGCGGCTGGTCGCGCAGCGCCTTGGCTTTCAGTTTGTCGATACGGACGCGGTGATCGTCGAGCGCGCCGGGATGCAGATCCCGGAGATTTTTGAGCGCCATGGCGAAGCGTGGTTCCGCGCCCAGGAGACCACGACGCTACGCTCGATGAGCATCCTTAACCGGGCGGTGATCTCGACCGGTGGCGGGATTGTCGTGCGGCCGGCCAATCACGCGCTCCTGCGGGACCGGGGCTTTGTCGTCTGGCTCACGGCGAGCGAAGACGTGATTTTCGAGCGCGTGTCGCGCAACAAAAAACGGCCGCTTTTGCACACCGCCAACCCGCGCGAAACGATGCACAAACTCCTCACGGAGCGGCGCCACCTTTACGAAGCCGTGGCCCAATACACCCTCGACACCACAACCCTCGCCCACGAATCGACGGCCAGCGCGCTGATCGCGGAGGCGCGGCGGGCGTTTTCGTGGGAAGCTGCGACGTGAAAACCGCGCTCGTCGCGCACGCCCAGGAACTCGGATTCGATCTCTGTCGCATCGCCCGATGCGTCACGCCCCCGCATGCCGCGGAGTTTCGGGAGTGGCTGGCGGACGGGCGCGCCGGCGATATGGCATGGCTGGAAAGGAACCAGGACCGGCGTACGGACCCGCAGCTGGTGCTGCCCGGCGCACAAAGCGTCATTGTGTTGGCGATGAATTACTGGCCGGGGGAGGGGGGAAAGGAAGAAGGCAGAAGGATGAAGGATGAAGAGAATGGTTTGGGAATGCAGGGGACGTCCCTCCCCCTCCATCTTCTTCATCCTTCCGCCCCCTCCGCCACCTCCGGCCGGATCGCTCGCTATGCCTGGGGGGATGACTACCACGACGTGATCGAAAAGAAGCTGCACGTCCTCGAAGAGTGGCTGGCGGCGCGGGGCGGAAAGCAGCGCTGCTACGTGGATACCGGGCCGATGCTGGAGCGCGACTTCGCCGCGCTGGCCGGCGCGGGCTGGCACGGCAAGAGCACCATGCTCATTCATCCGAAACTGGGCACCTGGTTTTTCCTCGCGGAGATTCTGACCACGCTGGACCTCGCCCCAGACGAGCCGATGGCCGACCATTGCGGGAAATGCACCCGCTGCATCACCGCATGCCCCACGGGCGCCATCACGGCGCCACACCAACTCGATGCTCGTCGTTGCGTCTCCTACCTCACGATCGAAAACAAAGGGCCGATTCCCGAGGAATTCCGCGTCGCCATGGGCGATCGCATCTACGGCTGCGACGATTGTCTGACCGCCTGCCCCTGGAATCGCTTCGCACAGACCTCGCGCGAAAGCAGCTTTGCCGCGCGAGAGTTCGTCCACGGATGGGCGCTGCGCGATTTTCTCGCGCTCGACGACGATGGCTTCCGCCAACTCTTCCGCAAGTCGCCCATCAAGCGAATCAAAAGGCGCGGCTTCCTCCGCAATGTCTGCGTGGCGCTCGGCAACGTCGGCAACGCCGAAGACCTGCCCGCGTTGGAGAAAGCGGCGCAGGATTCGGAGCCGCTGATTGCCGAACACGCTCAGTGGGCAATTGCGCGTATTCAGAAGCGCGAAGAATCGAAACAAAAGCCGGCGATGTAGGGGACGGAAGCCGCACCACGCGCGCGCGATCGCCGTCGCCGTCCCCCCTTTCAAAGATGTTGCGATTCCGATCGTCGGATTTTCACACAGGCATCGAGGATTTCACTTGGCCAATTCCTCCCGCGCCGTTTCCTTCCCTCGTCATGCCTGCCGAAGCCCGCATCACGCCTATCTGGAGAAAGCAGAAGCTGTTCGTCGCTGTTTTTCTCTTCGCAATCTCCGGATGGTTCCTGTGGGACGGCAAGGTTGGCTGGCCGCGCAGCAACGAGCGCTGGCTGGCCCAGACGGAACACGAAAAAAGCGGTCGCGAAGCAGAATGGCCAACCTATGCCGCAAGCCGGGGCTGGTCAGCGGAAAAGCCGCACAAGTTCTACGGTCCCGGCGACATCGCGTTTCAAGTCTACGTTAGCGCCGCCCTCTGCGCCGCGGCCATCGTCGCTCTCGTCTACTGGCTCATGCAAAAAAACCGCCTCGTGCGGACCGATTCGGAGACCGTATTCGCGCCCTCCGGCGTGCGCATCCCTTTCACCGCAATCACCGGCCTCGGCAAGAAAAAATGGGACAACAAGGGCCTCGCGACGGTCCGTTACGAAATCGACGGGCGCAAAGGCGAGTTCGACCTCGATGACTATAAGTACGATCGCGACGCAACGCACCAGATTCTCGCGGAGATCGAGGAGAAGCTGGTGAGAGGAAGCAATCAGTGATCTGCGCGGATGCAGTAACAAGTGTTCGCGTCCACCGCGTTCCACTGCTTACCGGCCACGGTGACTGATTACCTGCCGTTACCGCTTCCGCCGCGCGCCGAAGCTGTAGCCCCGCGCGGTCCGCACGCCCTTCCCGACGCCTCCCGCTGGGATCTGTGACTCGTTGAAGAGCGCGGTGTAGAGGTAGTCGAAGCCTTCCAGTTTGACGCGCTTGATCGCTGTCCCGATGAAACGCTCGATCGAACGCACGTGGTCGATCTCCTCGGCGGTGAAAATCGTCACGGCGTCGCCCACTTGCAACGCGCGACCCGTCCGGCCAATGCGGTGGACGTAGTCTTCAGGATGTTGCGGCACATCGTAATTGACCACGTGCGACACACCCGCGATGTCCAGGCCGCGCGCGGCGATATCCGTCGCGACCATCACCTCATACTTGCCACTCTTGAAGCCCGCCAGAGCGTCTTCCCGTTCGCTTTGCGTGCGATTGGAGTGGAGCACCGCCACGGAATGCTTCAGGTCCTTGAGTTGATGCGCCACGCGATCGGCCATGACCTTCGTGCTCGTGAAAATAATCGCGGAATCGAATTTCGTGTGTTCGAGCAGCGCGATGAGCAGCTCGAACTTCTGATCCTTGGCCACTGGATACAGGGCATGGGTCACCGTCTCCGCCGGAGAGCGCCGCTGCCCAATCTCCACCTGCACCGGATTTTTGAGCAACCACTGAGTCATGGTTTCGAGCTCCGGCGGCAACGTCGCCGAGAAAAACAACGTCTGCCGTTGTTTTGGCAGCCGGTCGACAATCCGGCGAACCTGGGGAAGAAAGCCCATGTCGAGCATGCGATCGACCTCGTCGAGCACGAGATACTGGATGTCATCCAGACGGGCCGTCCCATCCTCGAGGAAATCCAGCAACCGCCCCGGGGTGGCGACCAGCACATCCACGCCTTTTTCCAGAAATTCGCGCTGCTTCCCGTAACCCACGCCGCCGTAAACCAGGCCAACGGTTAGGTCCATAAACCGCGCGAAATCCCGAAAAGCGGTTTCCACCTGTGCGGCCAGTTCCCGGGTCGGCTCCAGAATCAGCGCGCGCATTTTTCCGTGGGACTTGAGCATCGACAAGATCGGCAGGCCAAAGGCCGCGGTCTTCCCTGTGCCCGTCTGAGCCGATCCCATCATGTCCTTCCCCTCCAGAATGAGCGGAAACGCGCGCAACTGGATGGGAGTGGGATCTACGTAGCCCATCGACTCGACCCCTCGGACAACCTCGGGATCGAGGCCAAAA
Organism: Chthoniobacterales bacterium; assembly: GCA_038228205.1. Classification (GTDB taxonomy): domain Bacteria; phylum Verrucomicrobiota; class Verrucomicrobiia; order Chthoniobacterales; family Chthoniobacteraceae; genus Chthoniobacter. The sequence goes on along the minus strand of JBBRPL010000013.1, from coordinate 20,447 downwards.
TCTTTGAATGACATCTGAAGACAGTGCGCGGCCTGTCTCTGTATGGCAAGCGTGGAGTCCACCGGCGGTCCAGCCGCCTGCGACCGTCATGCAACGAGCCCGGCACCGCCTTCCGTCCACTTCTTCCAGCAGAACGCCCGCAGTGAGGCAAAATACGTTGTTTTAATCGATTCCCGTTGCACGTTTACTGCTAAAGCTTTATAGGACTGCCCCTTCCGCCCTGCTCCCGTCTCGTCTCTCTTCAATCATTTCATGTTCAAGAACATTCCTTTCAATCGAGTCAACTGGATCACCAGCTCATTCCTTATCGGCACGCTTTTCCTCTCGCTCACGGCGGTGCCGGCTTACATCTGGTTCTTCGGGCTCGATTGGTTCCAAGTGGCAATGTTCCTCTTCTTTTTCGCGGCCTGCGGGTTCTCGATCACGCTGGGCTATCATCGGATGTTTTCGCATCTGGCCTTCCAGGGACACCCGATCGTCAAGGCGCTGGTTCTGCTTTTCGGCGCGGGCGCCTTCGAAAATTCAGCGCTCATGTGGTGCTGTGAGCACCGTACTCACCACAAGCATGTGGATCATGACGACGATCCCTACGACATCAGCAAGGGTCTCTTTCACGCGCACGTCGGCTGGCTCATGTTCAAGCTGCGCCCCGAATTGACGTATGACAACGTGGCGGACCTGAAGCGGGACAAGATGGTGGCGTTCCAGCACGAGTATGTGCACTTCATCGGCCTGTTTGTCGCGCTGGCGATGCCGGCGCTGATCGGTTATGCGTGGGGCGGCTGGGCCTCGGCCTTGGGCGGCATGCTCATCGCGGGCGTGGGCCGGGTGGTTTTCCTCCAGCACTGCACCTTCTGCATCAATTCCCTCTGCCATTATATCGGCCGGCGGCCGTATTCCTCCAAGTGCTCGGCACGGGACTCCTGGATCATGGCGGTCTTCACCTTCGGCGAGGGGTACCACAATTTTCACCACGAGTTTCAGCACGATTACCGGAATGGCGTGAAGCCATGGCAATTTGACCCGACGAAGTGGATCATCTGGACTCTGGCCAGGGTGGGTCTGGCCGACAAGCTGCGCACCGTCCCTTCAGAGAAAATCCTCCTCGCCGAGTTGGGCGAAGCACAGCGCCGGATGGAGACCAAACTGGAGTCCCCGCACCTGACCGACGCGGCCCGGGCATACATCGCGCAATCATATGCGCGTCTCCAGGCGACGGCCGCGGAGTGGGCCCAGTTCAAGGACGCGCAGATGGAGATCACCCGGGAGATGCTGATGGAACTGCGGACGGAAGTCCGGGCGGCCATCGCCAGCCTAAAGGCGCGCGACCACGAGATCGCGGGAACGCAACCGGCGGCGTAAGTCGGCACGCGGCCTGGCCGCTCATGCGTTCTTCGCCTTCCTTGCTGTCGCGTGCCCTCGAGCCGCTGGCGGCGGGATTATGGATTGTTTTCGTCCTCGTCTCCATCGTGGTGGGCGTGATTTGGGCATGGGGAATCGATGATGCGCATCTCGCGGGATGGGTGCTGAATCGTGACCTGCTGGCTACGTTGCAGTGGCTCCTTCGGCAGATGGATTTCCTGTGGATTACCCTGGCGGCGGCCAATTCCTACCTTTGCCTTGCCCAGCGCGAAGGGTTGGACACAGCGCGCCGCGCCATCATGACGGTGCTCGTCGCGGTCACCGCCCTCGGCTGGGTCAGCGCCGGGACGGGTGTGCCCCTGGGTCCGATTCGATACGGCCTTCCGCTCGGGCCGATCGTGATCGGTGGCGTCCGGGTGGCACAGTTCGGCCCCGTGCCGTTGGGGCTGCCTCTTTTCTGGTTCGCCATCGTCGTCTGCTCGCGGGACAGCTTGCTGCGCCTCTTTCCACGGCGGAGCCACGTGCAGATCGCCGTGGGCACGGCCCTCCTCGCCCTCTTGACGGATTTCAGCCTCGAACCACTCGCAGCCAAACTTCGCGGATTCTGGTTTTGGCGCTCCGGAACTCCGACGGTTCCGCCAGTCTTCGATGCGCCGTTCACAGGCTGTCTCGCCTGGGGTCTGCTGGCAGGCCTGGTCGCCTTTGGCCTCCGGGAGCGAAGGGTTTTCCCGTGCAGAAATTCGCAATCCTGGCAACCGGCAATGACGCTGGTAATTTTCCATATTGTATTCCTCGCCGCCCATTTCGGGAGATGGGTGCGCGGCTGAGCGGTTTGGATCACAAATCCAGTTCATCGGCGCAGCCTGCAATATCCGGACGGAGGCTAACGGCGCCAGACAATCGAAGCGCCGTCGCGGTTGACACACTGGCCTTCCGCGTCAACTGACGGGTTCTCGCGGCAGAGTTATTCACAAGATTGCCCCAAACAAATGGGCCATTCTGTGTATTATTACCGGCAATGATGAAATCGCGACTTCTACAGTTCATAAAGCGCGCCTTTTCCAGCGAGCCGGAATTACATCCGGTTGAGCGGGGGATGGCGCGCCACTGGATCAAGCAACGCTTGATCGTCGTTTTCCCCGAACTGCGCAACAACCCGCGCGCGCTGGAACGCGCCTACCAGACCCTCAGCCTGGAACCCAGGCCCGGCAGTGAAGCCGGCGAGAGTGATACGGTCTTCGAGATGAGCATCCCGGGAGAGAGGTGATCAGCAGTGCTCAGTACTCAGTGCTCAGTTTTGCGCGATCGCACGCTGACCTCTGATCTCTGACTTCTGACCTCTGACATCACCCTCCGCTCTGTTGTGAAAAAGGCGGGCGCCTCCTGGCGCCCGCCTTTTTATTTCAATGAGGTCCGAAAACCGCCAGACGCATTCGCGCGACTGGCCTACGGTGCGGACATGGATCTCGATCCTTCATTCTGTTACCGGGCAGTCCTGGCGCGTGATGTCCGCTACGATGGGCGGTTCTTCACCTGCGTGAAAACCACCGGTATCTACTGCCGGCCCATCTGCCCCGCCCGCCCGCCAAAATTCGAGAACTGCAGTTTTGTGCCTACGGCTGCCGCGGCGCAGGCGGCCGGTTTTCGGCCGTGCTTGCGCTGCCGGCCGGAGAGTTCGCCGGATCTGGATGCCTGGCGCGGCACTTCCGCGACGGTATCGCGGGCCCTGAAGATGATTGAGAGTGGAGCGCTCGATGACGGAGATGTCGCGGCGCTCGCGGAGCGACTCGAGATCGGCGAGCGCCAGCTCCGCCGTCTCTTCCGTCACCACATCGGGGCGGCCCCCGTGACCGTCGCACAAACCCGCCGGGTTTTACTGGCCAAACAGCTCATCCATCAGACCGATCTGTCGATGATCGAGGTGGCGCTCGGGAGCGGCTTTGGGAGCGTGCGCCGGTTCAATGAGACGTTTCAGCGCCTTTACCACCGGCCGCCCAGTGAACTCCGGCGGCGGGCCACCGCCCCGTCACCCGCCCCGGAAATCTCTCTCTTTCTCCCCTATCGGCATCCCTACGACTGGGGCGCCATGATTCGCTTCCTCGAAGCGCGGAAGATCGCCGGGCTCGAAGTGGTGACGCCGGATGCCTACAGCCGCGTCATCCAGCTCGGCGATGCCACGGGTTCGATCACCGTGGCCCATGCACCGGATCAATCCGCCCTGCGCGTCGCGGTGCGCTTTCCGCGGCTCAACGCCCTGTCGTGGATCATCGCGCGCATCCGGCGGATGTTTGATCTCAGTGCGGAGCCTGGGGCCATCGCATCTGTCCTGTTGTCGGATCCTGTCCTGGCGCCGCTTGTCAGGGCCCGGCCTGGGTTGCGCGTGCCGGGGGCCTGGAACGGTTTCGAGATCGCCGTCCGCGCCGTGCTCGGGCAACAGATCACACTCAAGGCCGCCACGCAGCTTGCCAGCCGGGTCGTCGCCACCATCGGCACTCGGGTCACAGGCAGTGTGGGCCTACCGGCCTTGACCCATGCTTTCCCTCGGCCCGACCGTTTTCACGCCGGCGCGCTGGCCGATCTGGGCATTCCTCGAGCCCGCGCCGCTGCTCTGGCGGGCGTGGCGGCTGCGGTCCAGGCCGATGCCCATTTATTTGATCCACGCCGTGATCTCGCGGAAGCGGTGGCACGCCTGTCCGACCTGCCGGGTATCGGTGAGTGGACCGCGCAGTATATCGCGATGAGAGCGCTCGGCGAGACCGATGCCTTCCTCGCCGCCGACGTCGCGGTCCAAAGGCAGTTCGCCTTGCACGGGCCGCGCCTGACCGCAGCGGAACTGCTGGCTCACGCCGAGCGGTGGCGACCGTGGAGGGCCTACGCGGTGTTACATCTGTGGATGGCCGACAAAGACGTTCTGCAAAATTCATCAACCAAGGAGACTTACCATGCACTTACAACTTAATCGTTGGACATCGCCCCTCTCATCGCTTCTGCTCGTCACGGATGAAGACGGGCTTCTTCGCGCCCTGGAATTCGCCGATCACGAGGTACGAATGTGTCGCCTTCTGCGTGAGCATTACGGGAAGTATGCGCTGGAGGAGGGTTCCGCGCCTGTTTCACTGACGCGGGCTCTCTGCGCTTACTTCGATGGCAACCTCGAGGCGCTCGCGGATTTAAAGGTGGCGACAGGCGGCACGCCGTTCCAGCGCTCAGTCTGGAAGGCCCTGCGGACGATTCCGGCGGGCACCACGACCACCTATGGAAAACTTGCCGCGAGCCTTGGCGACAGTGGCGCCAGCCGCGCTGTCGGCACGGCCAACGGGGCAAATCCCATCGCCATCGTGGTCCCCTGCCATCGCGTCATCGGCGCGAACGGCGCGCTCACTGGCTATGCCGGCGGGCTGCCGCGGAAGCAATGGCTGCTCGACCACGAAGGGCGGTTTGCCTCGTTCGCGGCCGGGGCCCACGCTCCTCGATCCCTGCTTTAAAACGGGATGTCGTCTTCCGGCGCGTCCAGATCGGGATCGGCGACCGGTCGTTTTTGCGGAGGAGGAGCGGCAGGCCTGCCCTGAGGGCGGCTTTGCGGCCGGCCTTCAGATGGTTCGTCGCCGCCTCCACCCATCCCACCACCGCCGCCCCCACCCTCGCGGCCACCGAGGAGCTGGATGTTGTCCCCGACGACCTTGAGCTTGCTGCGCTTCTGGCCGGTCTGCTTGTCGTCCCAGGTATCGAGTTGCAAGCGACCTTCCACGAAAAGTGGTCGACCCTTCTTGCAATACTCGCCGACGATCTCCGCCACCCGGCCCCAGAGCGTCACGTCGATGAACGTGACTTCTTCGCGCTTCTCGCCGCTCTCGGTGGTGTAGTTGCGATTCACAGCCAGACCGATATCCGCGATCGCGGTGCCTTTCGGCGTGTACTTGATCTCGGGATCACGCGTGAGATTCCCGATGAGCATGACTTTGTTCAAGTTAGCCATAAATCGCCTCTTGGGGTTCTGCGGGGTGCCGGTTAGGCGGCTTTTTCAGCCTTTTCGGCCTTCTTGGCGCGCAGCTTCTGGTAGTGCTGGCGATACACGTCTTCGTCGAGTTGGAAGCGGGCACGGAGCTTGTCGATGGCGTTTGGCTCGGCACTGAAGATGAAGTTTACGTAGTAGCCGCTGTCGAGCGGGCCGGCGACGTAGGTGAACTGGCGGCGGTCCATCTTCTGGACCTGCTCGATTTTCGCGCCTTCCTTCTTGAATTCGCCTTCGAGGCGCTCAATCACTTCCTTGGCGCCTTCTTCGTTGCCTTTCACATTGAGGACGAGAAGTCCTTCGTATCGGTTTTTCATCGGTTTGGGTGGGTTCTTTCGGTTTGTTGGGTAAGACTCTGATCTCCCAGAGTGTTCAGTTGTAAGTGTTCATCGCGGCGGTGAGGCCCTGCGTCCGCGTGCAATCGATGGCCTCCAGCGCGCGGGCCAGACTCTGCTCCAGGGGGGCCCGTTCCTCCAAGGTAAAACGCCCGAGCACATGATCGACGGCATCGCGCTCCGCCGAACCGATCCCCACGCGAAGGCGGGGCACAGCCTGCGTACCGAAGTGCTCGATGATGGACTTGAGGCCATTGTGGCCCCCCGCGGAGCCCTCGGGACGAAGCCGCAATTTTCCGAGCGGTAGCGCCATATCATCGAGAATCACCAGCATTTGCCCGGGTTCAATCTTGTAGAACTGGCTGAGCGGGCGCACCGACTGGCCGCTGAGATTCATGTAGGTCAGCGGTTTACAGAGGACGAGATCACCGGCGCGAGCGACCTCGGCCTGCCAGCTTTTCTCGGTGCGAAACGCAGCGCGTTCCCGCGCGGCCAGTTGGTCGAGTATCATGAACCCGACATTGTGTCGCGTCTCCCGGTACTCGCGACCCGGATTGCCGAGGCCCACAAGGAGCCGGAGACCCGGGACGAGCATCGAAGACATGGTTTCACGCGCGAAGGAGCGGGACTACTTCTTGTCCGCTGGCTTGGCCGGGGCAGCACCCTTGGCAGGAGCCCCACCCTTGGCCGCGGCCGGCGCCGCCGCCGCGTCGTCCTTCTTCTCCTTGAGCACTTCGGGTCCGGCAGCAGCCTCGGCGACCGGCACGGGTTCGACTTCCACCTTCGGCGCAGCCACCCGGACCACCGTCAGTTCACCATCCGCCCGGATGGTGACGCCCTCCGGCAGCTTGATGTCCTGAATGTGGATGGCGTCGCCGATGCCGAGCGCGCTGACGTCGAGGCTGATGATGTCGGGCAAATCCTTGGGGAGGCATTCCACTTCGATCTCGTGCATCGAGATTTCGAGAATTCCGCCGAAGTTTTTCACGCCGGCCGGTTCGCCGACCGTCTCGACGGGGATCTTCGCGTGCAATTTCTCGTCGGCCTTCACCGCATGGAAATCAACATGGAGCACATGGCCCCTGATCGGGTCGTGCTGCACTTCCTGAACGAGCGCCAGCCGATTGGACTTGGCGGTGCCGTCGGCGATCTCGAGATCGACGAGAAAGTGCTCGCTGGTCGCGTGCGCCAGGATGTTGCCGATTTCGCGGGCATTGATCGAAAGATTGATCGGCTTGTCCTGGCCGCCGTAGACGACGGCGGGGACGAGGCCCTGCTGCTTGATTTTGATGACCGCGGAGCGGCCGGAGGTGAGGCGCGTGTGGGCGCTGAGTTTTTGTTGCTTAGCCATAGGATTTAGACGTTTTCGGTGTCGTTGATTCGGAAGAGTGAAGAAACAGATTCGTCCCCGTGGATGCGCTTGATGCCCTCGCCGAGCAATTCGGCGATGCACAGGGTCGTAATGGGAAACCCGTCGCCCACACGGACGGGGACACTATTGGTGGTGATAAGTTCGGCAATGACGGACTTTTTCAGCCGCTCGATGGCCAGATCGGAAAGGACCGCATGCGAAACGCCGGCGATGATCTTCGTGGCGCCGCGCTCCATGAGAATCTTGGCCGCGCTGCACAGGGTGCCCGCGGTTTCGGTCAGATCGTCCACGATGATGACCTCGCGCCCTTCCACCTCGCCGATGACATTGAGCGCCTCGATTTCAGTCGGGCTCTTGCGGCGCTTGGCCACGATGGCCAGGCTGGCGCCGAGCGCCTGCGAATACGCCGAGGCCATCTTCAGGCCGCCCACATCGGGCGAAACGACCACCGGATTGGAGAATCGCTTCTCCCGCAGATAGCGAATGATGACCGGGGCCGCGAAAAGGTGATCGACCGGAATGTCGAAGAAGCCAGCGACCTGTTGCGCATGCAGATCCATCGTCAGGACGCGATCCACACCGGCTGCCGTGAGGAGATTGGCCACCAGCTTGGCGGTGATCGGCACCCGGGGCTGGTCTTTGCGATCCTGCCGCGCGTAGCCAAAGAAGGGAATGACCGCCGTGATCCGGGCCGCGCTCGCTCGTCGAGCCGCATCGACCATGATCAGCAACTCCATCAAATTCTGATTGGTGGGCGGGCAGGTCGGCTGCACGAGAAAGACATCGCGCCCGCGGATGTTGTCGTTGATTTTAACGAATGTCTCGCCGTCCGGGAAGGTGTCCACCGTGGCGTCCCCCAGCGGGACCCCGATGAAGTCGCAGATGCGCTGCGCAAGCTGGCGATGGGCCGAGCCGCAGAAGATCTTCATTTCTGTTTGGGAGCGAAACATTTCGGGAAAAACGGGACGGCGACTCTAGAGTGCGTCTTCGGAAAGACAAACGGAATCTGCGGCGAATACGTGACGCGCCCTTTTTGCCGTAACGCGGGTTGAGCGGGTGGACCTTTTCGCTGGCTTCCGCAGGGCGTAGCGGAAAACGCGACCCCTTAAAAGACGCACGGGGAGATCGGAATGCGGGCTGTGGGCGCCCGATCGCGAGGGCCGAAAGATTACAGAATGTATAGAAACGGTTGTGGCACCACATCTTGCACCGCTTCCGGGGGCCAAAATATTTCTTTACACCGCGTCGCCAGTTCCCTAATCCTCTGCGTCAACGGCCCCTAAACTTGGCCGGAAACCCAACCAAAATCAGGAGAAAACATTGATGAAAAAGATCGCAATTCCGTTCCTCGCGTGCCTCGCCCTCGCTTCCAGCGCTTTCGCAGGCCATGAGATGAAAGATAGCAAAGAATACAAAGGCCCAGTCGCAGACCCCTGCTTCAAGGACCAGGAACTTCAGCTCGACGTGTTCGGGTCGTGGACCGACGCCACCCACAACAACCCCCATGGGGATGGATTCGGCGGCGGCCTCGGCGTGAACTACTTCTTCATGAAGTATCTCGGCATCGGCGTGGACGGCAACGTCTATGACGGCGGTCCCGCCGTTTGGGACTTCTCGGGCCGCATCATCGCCCGTTTCCCGATCGAAGGCAGCGTTTGCATCGCCCCCTACGTCTTCATCGGCGGCGGGATCATGTTCGACGCGACCACGGTCGGCACCTGGAACGCCGGCGGCGGTCTCGAATGGCGTGCCACGCACACCATCGGCATCTTCACCGAAGGCCGTTACACCTGGGGTGGTGCTAGTGCAGACGCGACGCAGGTTCGCGCTGGCGTCCGCTTCGTGTTCTAATCCGACACTGTAGTTCAAAATTCAAGAGACCGCCGGGATGGAAACATCTCGGCGGTTTTCTTTTGTGGGGACCACAGGATCGGATCCGATCGTCAGCCCTTCAGCCAGGGCGAAAGCTCGCGCGCGATCTCTGCACTCCACGTCACGCGAAACTCGCTCCCGACCTGCATCCGCAGGCTCAAACCGTCCGGAGTCTGGAACTGGAACTCCAGCCGGCGCGTCCCCGGGAACCGTTCCACCACGGCGCGCACCGTTTGGAAGTCCGCCTCGGTGGTCTTTTGGTGATCGAAGTAGAGCACGACCGGTTTTTCCGAAGGGGCGGGTTTCTTCACCGGCTTGACCTCATTGGCCACCACCCGCGGAGCCTCTTCCCGCATGTCCAGCCGGCCCGTTATCGTCACGACGGCCCCTTGCACCAGTTGTGCCTGGCTCTTGGTAAAGACTTCATTCCAAATCATGACCTCCAGGGAGGCCGTCAGATCTTCCAGGACGACGACTGCGAAAGGCTTGTTGTCCCTCTTCGTAAACTTCTTTTCCACGGAGGTCAGCGCCCCGGCGATGGTCACGGTGCTCTTGTCTTCCTGCTCAGCGAGCTTGCCGATGGAGGTGATGCCCGGCTTTTCCAAGGCGGCACGGTAGTCATCCAGCGGATGGCCCGTGACGTAGAAGCCCAGCAATTCCTTTTCAAAGGCCAGCTTTTCCGCGCTGCTCCACGGGGTGACGGACGGGCCGCCCCCGCGCTTCGTGGCAGGCTTGGACACGGCAAAATCATCGAACATCGAGAACTGACCCGCCGCCCGGTCGCGATGCGCGCTCGAAGCGGCCGCCAGCGCTCCGTCGATCTCCGCCGCGAGTTGCGCCCGCTCCACTCCAGCCCAGTCGAACGCGCCGCACTTCACGAGGCATTCCAGCGCCTTCTTGTTCAGTTTTCGCAGGTCCACCCGCCCGCAGAAGTCCTCCAGCGATTGGAACGGTCCTCGGGCGTCGCGCTCCGCGATCGCCGCTTCCATGGCCACTTCTCCCACGTTCTTGATCGCCGCCAACCCGAAGCGAATCGAGCCGACATGGACGCGTTCGCCGGGAGCAGCCGCCTTGTTGGCCGCCGGCTCCTGGGCCTCACCGGCGTCCGGGAGATCCTCGAACCGCACCCCTTCCTCCTCCCCGGACGCCTCGGCGTTGGCCGGAGCCGGGGCCTTGACCTTGCGCGCGGCCTGGGCCGCAGCCACACCTTCGACACGCACCTCTTCCGGCGTAAATTTCAGCCCGCTCTTGTTGACATCCGGCGGCAGAATCGTGATCCCCATCCGCTCGCATTCGCTGACGAAAATGCTGATCTTGTCCGTGTTCGAGACTTCGTTGCTCATCACCGCCGCCATGAACTCGACAGGATAGTTCGCCTTTAAGTAGGCCGTTTGGTAACTGATCCATGCGTAGGCCGCCGAATGAGATCGGTTAAACCCGTAACCGGCGAATTTCTCCAGAGTGTCGAAAACGTCGTCAGCCACATCGGGTTTCACACCGTGCAGTGCCGCAGCACCCTCGCGGAATTTCACCCGCTCCTTGGCCATCTTTTCCTTGTCCTTCTTGCCCATGGCGCGGCGCAGCAGATCGGCGCCGCCGAGAGTGTATCCGGCCATGACCTGGGCCGCTTGCATGACCTGCTCCTGATAGATGAGGACGCCGTATGTTTCCTTGGTCACGTCGGCGAGCAGCTTGTGCGGGGGCTTTACTTTCGCTTCGCCCTTTTTCCGCTTCACGTAATCAGGAATCAGGTCCATCGGGCCCGGCCGATAGAGGGCGATCAAGGCATTGAGATCCTCGATATCGCGGATATCGAACTGCCGCGCCCACCCGGTCATGCCGCCGGATTCCAATTGGAAGATAGCGGTCGTCTCACCCTTGTTTAACAGGTCGAAGGAAGCTTGATCGTCGAGGGGGATGCGGTCCACGTCGAAGTCCGGCGTGTGCTTGTGGATCAGCACCACGGCGTCGGTGATGACCGTGAGCGTCTTCAAGCCGAGAAAATCGCACTTCAGCATGCCCACGTCGCCCAGCGGCCCCATCGCGTATTGCGAAACGATCGATCCATCGTTGGCCCGGGTGAGCGGGATGTACTCGCTGAGATCCCGGTCGCCGATGACCACGCCCGCCGCGTGCACGCCGACACCGCGGGTCAGCCCTTCCAGTTTCGTCGCGATGTCCCACAGTTGCGCCGTGGCCGGTTCGCTTTCGACGGCTTTTTTCAGTTCCGGATTCTTGTCGATCGCTCCCGCGACATGCTCGACCAACCCCGTCTCCTTGTTCTTCTTGTCGAACCCGCCGAGGGAGATGCCGAGTTCGTTCGGGATCATCTTGGCGACGCGATCCGCATCGCCGTAGCTCCAACCCTGGACCCGTGCGACGTCGCGCAGCACGGATTTCGCGCCGAGCGTGCCGAAGGTGATGATCTGCGAGACCGAGCGCTCGCCATACTTCCCCTTCACATAATCGATCACTTCGCCACGCCGGTTTACGCAGAAATCGACGTCGATATCGGGCGGCGACACGCGCTCCGGATTGAGAAAGCGCTCGAACAGCAGCTTGAACTTGATCGGGTCGATATCCGTGATGCCCATGGCATAGGCAACCATGGAACCCGCCGCCGAACCGCGCCCGGGGCCCACGGGAATGCCATGTTGCTTGGCCCAGTGAATGAAGTCCCAAACGATCAGGAAATAGTTCACGAACCCCTGCTTCTCCAGCACGTCGATCTCCAGGGCGTAGCGCCGCTGGACGACCTCCGAATCGGCGTCCGCGCCGTAGCGGGCGCGCAGCCCGACCTCGGTAATGTCCCGCAAATACTGGTTCTGCGTCTTGCCGGTCGGCGGCGTGTAGTTCGGATACTTCGGCGAGGTATCGATCTTGAATCCGCAGCGCTCGGCGATGGCCAGGGTGTTGTCGCAGGCCTCCGGGACCTCGGCAAAGAGGGCGCGCATTTCCGCCGGCGACTTGAAGTAGACCTCCTCCACGTAGCGCATGCGCCGCTCGTCGGTCACATTGGCGCCCGTCCCGATGCAGATCAGCGCATCGTGGGCGGGGTGATCCGTCTTGTTGAGGAAATGCACGTCGTTTGCCGCCACCAACTGAAGCCCCAGGTCATGGGCAATCTTCGGCAGGACCTTGTTGCATTTGATCTGCGCTTCGATCCCGTGGTTATGGAGTTCCAGGAAGAAATTCTCCGGGCCGAGGATGTCGCGGTAGGCGGCCGCCAGCTCTTTGGCCTTCGGAAGATTGTCCTCGATGATCGCTGCGTTGACCTCCCCTTTCAGGCATCCACTGAGTCCGATCAGCCCCTTACCATGTTGCGCCAGCAATTCTTTGTCGATCCGCGGCTTGTAGTACATCCCGTCCAGGTGCGCGATCGACACGAGCTTCACGAGGTTCCGGTATCCCTCCTCATTCTGCGCCAGCAGCGTCAGATGATAGGCTGACTCACGCTGCGAGTTGGCTGATTTCTTGGTGTGCGACTCGGGGGCCACGTAAACCTCACACCCGATGATCGGCTTCACTCCCGATTCGTTACCCGCCTGGTAGAACTCGATTGCCCCAAACATGTTCCCGTGGTCCGTGATGGCCAGCGCCGGCATCTTGTATTCCTTCGCTTTTTTCATCGCCGCCGCGATTCGCACGGCCCCGTCGAGCGTCGAATATTCGGTGTGGCAATGGAGGTGAACGAAGGAATCGGCGGACATGGTGAAGGGAAATATATGCGCTGCTCGCGCGGCACGCGAAGGGGGAATTATGAGAATCGGCGCTCACCGGGAACCCCGATCAAAATGACGGCGAGGCGCCGTGAGCATGGCCCATATTGGGAGGCCGCCCCGCGCTCCAAAGCAAGGCGCAAGGAAACGAGCGTGGCCCCCCTACTTGCCCAACGCTTTCTTGATCGATCCCGCCACCTGCTCCGCCAGCACCTTGTAGCCCGGACCGGTAAAATGGACGTTCTTCGGAAGTTGAATCTCCGCCAATTTCGACGCCGCAAGCGCATGCAGGTCGTCGATCGCCACCCCTTCCTCCTTCATCACGCGGAGGGCGGCTTCGTTGTATTTCACTTCGAGCCCTGGATCGCGTCCCCCCGCTCCCTCCGGCACCGGCGTGGTCGTGGCGAAGATCAGTTTCGCACCCGTCTTCTTCATCTGCTGGACCAGCGTGTGGAGATTCTTTTCGTAGTCCCCAAGGCCCACCCATACCGGTTCGCCGGGGGCCATCTTGCCGTCCTTGTATTGCTTCAGATCGTGCAGACCCCAGTTGAAGTGAATGACGTCCCACTTCTTTTCCGCTCCGCCGGTGGCCAGCCACTTGTCGAGATTCTTAACCCCCATGACGGTCGCCTCCCCGTTGGCCGGGATGCGATGCACATTCGCCACTCCCTGAAGCGCCTCGCGCGTCGGAATCGTGTAGCCAATGGAAATGGAATCGCCAATGAGCAGGATCCGCGGCAACCCGGCGACATCTTCGACAGGCGCGATGGCCGGATCTGGCTTTTTCTCGCTTTTCTTCTCCGGCGCGGGTGCTTGCGCGTGGAGTGTGGGTGCGGCATGGAAAAATAAACCGGCAAAGCTGAGGGAGAGGACAAGCGTGCGAAGGAGTTTCATAGGGGAGATAGAACGCGCATTTTGCGCCTCGACAGGGAACCAACGCACCGCGCCGATTGCAAAAGAATTTCCCCTTCATCGCGACAGATGGCCGACGGACCGATATTTCTCCGCGCGCGGTAGAACTTACGAGCCCCCCGGCGGAAAAAGATTCCGCTTCCCGCCGAATCCCTGCATTTTCTCCGCCGCCTTGGACCCTTCGCATAATTCGCCCTCCCAACCAGTTCCGACGCCGACGTTCTCGAGTCGGCGCGCCGAATGGCTGCTCTTTGTCGCCAGTTTCTTTGCTTTCGCCTATTTCAACCAGGGCGGCGGTTGGAATCAGAACGCGCGTTTTGCCGAGGTGCGCGCCATCGTCGAGGAAGGCCGCTTCGCCATTGATGACTACCTGATCTACAAGCGCGATCCGGCCGCGCCTGGCGGCAACGAACTCGTCCGCCTTCCGCTCGACCACGCGGAGTACGATTGGGAAGGTAAAAGGCGCGGGCTCGCTTGGGTGGACATGGTTTATACGCTCTTTCCAGTGACGGAGACGCCAAGTTCACCCGATGTCGAAAGTGCGCCGATGATCGAGGAGTGCAACTCCGGCGACATCGGCTACGTGAAAAAGACAGGCCATTTTCACCCAAACAAGCCGCCGGGCACGTCGATCTTCGCGCTGCCCGCCTACTGGATTATCTTTCACGTCGAGCGGTGGATCGGCGTGAACCCCGATCATTGGTGGCCGCTCACGGTCAATGCCTGGCTCACCTCGGTCTTCAGCGTCGGACTCATTTCCGCCATCGGGTGTGTGCTGGTCTTCCGCCTGGGTCGCGAGATGGCCGGGGGCGCATGGCTATCGCCTCTCCTCGCGGCGTTGGCGCTCGCTTTCGGCACGACCTACTTCCCGTTTGGCACCCTGCTCTTCGATCACAATCTCACGGCGATTCTCTTGTTCGGATCGTTTTTCAGCCTGTGGAGGGTGCGCGAGAAAAGCCATCCTGTGAATTTCGCCCTGCTCGCCGGCCTGTGCGCCGGCATGGCGGCTCTCACAAACTACGTCGCCGCGGGCGCGGGGGTCTTTCTCGGGCTCTACGCTCTGCTCGGGACCCGGCCAATCTCCGGCTGGCGCCAGTGGAACTGGTCCGCAGCGCTCTGGTTCACCGTGGGTGTCATACCGACCTTTCTGCTCCTGTGCGGATACAATATCGTGAATTTCGGGAGCCCATTCAAACTCGCGAACGACTTCCAGAACCCGCTCTTCAAGGACACGGATGCGCTCCTCGGGATGTTTCACATGCCGCGAATGTATGTCACCGGCTTGCTTTCAGTCTCCCCGTATCGCGGCATCTTTTTCCTCGCGCCAGTGACCATCATGAGCCTCTACGGCCTCATCATCTGGCTGCGGGAAAAAACCTACGCCGCTGAGGCGCGCCTCTGCCTGGCCATCTTCGCTTTCTTCTTCCTCGTGAACGCCAGCTTCAACGGATACCATGGCGGATTCTCCGCCGGTCCGCGGTATCTCGTGCCCGGCCTGCCCTTCCTCGCCCTGCCGCTCGTCGTCGCGTTCCTGCGCTGGCGGATCCTCACGGTCACGCTGGCGGTCATCTCGATTGTCCAGCAACTCCTGCTCACCGCCACCGACGCGCAGAATTCTCTCGCCGTGGGAGGCCACGCCCGCATCGACGATGCCCACCGCAAGGACGACTTTTACTGCCAGATCGTGGGCGAATATGCCTGGCCGCTCTTCGCCTACGGCCGCGCGTGGCCCGTTCTGAATACCCTCATCAAGGTGCGCCTCGAAAAAAAGGCGGATGACCTCGAAGCGGACGGCGTCACCGCGGACGATCGCAAGGAGCCGCTCGCCGCACTCGAACGCGAACTGCGCGAAAGCGTGGCGCGCGCCGAATCGAGCCCGATGATCCTCGCGGCGATCAAAGGGCCCGTCTCCGTCAATCCCATCGGGTCCTACGATGGCTTGCTCACGTTCACCTTCTTTCCGGCGAACTCGGTGGAGACCGATTGGAACTCATTCAACATCGGCGAATTCCTATTTCCACAAAGCCGCTTCAGCTTGCTGCCGCT
The DNA here is from genome assembly GCA_038228205.1 of Chthoniobacterales bacterium. Taxonomy (GTDB): domain Bacteria; phylum Verrucomicrobiota; class Verrucomicrobiia; order Chthoniobacterales; family Chthoniobacteraceae; genus Chthoniobacter. Next base: position 4,817 of record JBBRPL010000013.1, on the reverse strand, counting down.
CCTGCTTGTCACTGGGGGCTTGAGCGCGTGGGCGCTCTGCCTGGCCAGGCGGCGAGACCGCGCCCGCGGCGAATTGAACGGCCAGTCCGGGACGTGACCACCATCAAGGAAGGCGAGTGGGTTCGTGTCGATCCTTCCGACCGCTCCGCAATTCCACGCCGCGGCTTGGGAGTCTCAGAACGACTTCGAGGATGAATTTTCACTCACCCGCTAGCGCGTCGGCGAGTAGTCCGTTGCCTTGAGAAAGACGGATTTCACGCCGTCCGGGATGGTCAAGGAACCGCCGCCTTTTTCTTCGGAGGCTTTTCTCGCCGCGACCCAATCCGGATCGGCGCGGAACCCGTCAAACGACGCCTTGGCCGCATCCCGACTGGCGTGCGCGAGCATGTAGATCAGCGTGTTTTCCGCGGAGGGCTGATCGGTCGAGGGCTGTCCGGGCAGGATCTGCCAGTAGACCAGATTCGTCATCCCGTGCTTCGCAAAAAGGGCGACGGTGTGGTCGCGGAAACGCGCGTGCAGCAACGGAAGATTGTTCGGCGTGGTCGTATAGGTGCGCAGTTCGAAGACACGTTCACCGGTGCCCTTCGACGGCAGGATCACGGGTGAATAGTCTGTCGTCGTCAGGAACACCGCTTCGGCTTTGGCCACAAGTTTACCATTGGTCTCGGACGCCGCGCGCACGGCTTTCCACTCCTCATCCTCGCCAAATGCTTTCCACGAAACGTCACGGGACTCGCGGGTCGGATAGGCGAGCACGTAGATGAGCTTGTTGTCCGCGTTATCGATCGGCACCCAATACCCGATATTCGTGACCCCGTGCTTCTCGAACAGTTTGATCGCGTGATCGCGGAAGCGGGCATGCAGGTCATCCAGTTTGCCGGGCGCCGCGATATAAGTGCGCATCTCGAAAACGCGAGTGTCTTTGTCGGCAGCGGACGCGGCGAGGGTAGCGGTAAGCATGATGGCGGCGAGGAGGGAGGGGAATTTCATCGCTGCCACTATGGGCGGCGAGATGCGCAGAGGGAAGCTTGGACTCGTCTCTCCCTCTCCCTCTTCATCTTCCTCAAATCACGCATGGGACGGGATGATGATGAAGATGGCTACGCCGCCTTTTCCGGCGGGAGTGTGAGCGCCATCGCGGCGGCTTCCTGTCCTTTTGCGTCTCCAAGGGCGGCATCCAGAATGGGCACTGCCTCGAAGCCCGCCGCCTTCAGCGCGAAGTAGGTCGCGGCAGCTTCCCGGGCAACGGGCAATTCCGGGACAGCCAGTGACAGGCCGGCAGCGGCGGCGCCCGGCGCGATTTCTTCCGGTCCACGAACTGTCCATCCGGCGCGCTCGAAGATCGACTTGAACCACTCGGCCCGCGCGCGCGCGGCACGATCGCCAACTGGCGTGCGGATCGTGATGGCCTGGCTTCTCACGCTGCCGAGGTTATGAAACAGGACTCGGCCTTGTTCCGGCGAAAAGTCGGGCGCTTGATCGGGGTCGGTCGTGAGCCACAGCAGTTTTCGACCGGTCGTGCCGGGAGGGGGCGTCCGGTTCGCCGCCATCGAGTCCCTCAAGGCCGCCTCGAGCGCCTCCACTCGGGCCTCGAGCAAATTGATCCGGCTGCGATCATCCACCACGGCACTTTTCGGAGGGGCCGCTGGCGGCGGCGGGTCGGCCTGCATCCCACTGGAGATCTCAAGGAACACCACTTCACGGCACTTGGGACACTGCACCCGGCGGCGCCGCGCGGACGCCGGCGCCTTGATCGCCGCACCACAAGCGGGGCACGCCGTCTCACTACTTTCCGCAGCGACGGAGATCTTGCGCATCGTGCGCTAGCGGGTCGCTCCCAGGTTCCCGGATGGCTGTCCGCTTAAAAAATCGACCTCCTCGGTGCTCAGGGTTACGGCCTTGATATCGGAACCCATGACCGGCATCGGCGCGGCCCTGTGCGGTTTCGACGTCCCGCCCCCCCCGGGCCCCGTAGACCAGCACGGGATGCCGGTCGTGGCCCCGCAGTCCGGGCAAACGATGGTGCGCCCCTCCCATCGAGCGTCGGCGCGCAGAGACGTCTGGCACTTGGTGCACCGAAATTTCACCGTGAGGTCGAGCACTTCCGCCGGAAATACCGTGGGATAATCTTTCGCACGCCCGAAGAAGCTCGCGAGCCGCGGCACCGGGACATGCCGGGAGCAGGCATGACACTCCATCAGGTCGTCCGAGGATTCGGACGATGCGTGCAGGCGTGTGCCGCAGAGGACACAAAAAAAGCAGATCGTTGCCATGGCATTGAGACTCGGGCCGGCAAGAAAAAGAACCGTCCAGCGAGCTTGACTATCGGAAGGTGTCACCCCATTAGTAGCGGTCAAGGTGAAAATCTCACCACCATATCTTGTGGTTGCCGGGTGGAAGATCCACTTTGCGCCTTCCCGACCGCAAAAGCTTTCCACGCCCCATCGATGAATAATCCCTTGGAATCCGTCCCCGAGCCGCCCCCGGAAATCGAGCCGGCGCAACTGCAATTCATCGAAGCGAACTTCAATGATTTCCTGGGAGCCCGTCCCACGGATACCGAATCGATGAAGGCCTGGCGCCAGGACCTGGCCCGGTGGATCCATGAACGTATTTTCGAATTTCGTGATCCCGTGGCCACGGTTCGCGCGGAATTGAACAGCATCATCCAGCGCACCCGCACCATCGCGGTGACCAGCGGCAAGGGCGGTGTGGGAAAGACGACGTTCTCCGTAAATCTCGCCGTGGCCTGCGCGCAACTCGATCGCCGGGTGCTGCTCTTCGACGCCGACTTCGGAACGGCCAATGTCCACGTCTATGCCGGCGTCAACCCGGAGGTCACACTGCTCGACGTGATCGACGGCCGCGCCACGGTCAAGAATGTGATCATGCCCGGACCGGGCGGCATTCACCTGGTTTGCGGCGCATCGGGAAACAGCCGCATGGCGGATCTCACCCCTGCGACCCTCGATGCCCTCGGACGGGAACTCCTGCGCATCGCCCTGGACTTCGACGTGCTGATCATCGACACCGGCGCCGGAATTTCTTCCGCCGTCACCCACTTCCTCGGGCTCGCGCAGGATTCCATCGTGGTCGCGACACCGGGTCTCGCGTCCATCCTCGATGCCTACGGCGTGATCAAGCTCGCGCACGAAAACCGGCTCCCCACGCGCATCCATCTCCTCGTCAACCAGGCCGAGGCGCAAAACCAGGCCGAAGCAGTGCGCGACCGCATCGCCGGCTGCGCCAATCGTTTTCTGGCCTCCTCGCTCCAGAACTTCGGTTATCTCGATCGCGATCCCCTGCTCGAGCAATCGACCCAAAACCGCCGTCCTCTGGTGCTGAGCCACCCCGGTAATCTCAATGCGCTGCGCATTCAGTCGATCGCCGGACAACTCCTCGAAGGCGTAAACTCAGGCCGCACCGCCGACCACGCCACGGAATCTGCCCACGCAGCCGCGTGAATTCCGAAAACTTCTCAAAACAACCAGCGAGCCAGCCATGGAAATTCAAGCCCATCCCTTAGACCCCACCTCAGCCGCGCACTTCCACTCGCCCGCATCGCCAGGCGGCCCGGACTCATTCGTGGATCTGCTGGAAAGCGTGACGGCCCAGCCGCCGCCTCCCGGCCCGGAAATTGTCCCCTTCGCGCCCGCGGGGAACTTCGTGAGCTACTTCGGGCTGAAGGAAAACCCCTTCGCCGACTGCGTGCATCCGGCGTTCTTCTTCCGGACCGATGGTCACGCGGAGACCTTTCGCAGCATGATGCTCGCCGTGGAATTCAAAGCCTCGCTCGGGATGGTCACCGGCCCGAGCGGCACGGGCAAGACCCTCGTGAGCCAGCTCCTGCTTCAGCATTTCGAGGATCCGAAATATCGCGTGGCACTGGTGCTCGTCACCCCCGGCCTGAGCAAGACCGGGTTGCTCCGCGAGATCCTCTCCGAGCTGAGCCTCGCGCTGCCCGTCGGCATTCCCCGCGTCCAGGACCTGGTCAAGCAGCTCAGCAATCACATCATCGAACTCCATCAGCAAGGCCAGCGGCTCGTCATCATCGTCGATGAATGCCATCTGCTTTCCGCGGATTGCCTGCACATCATCCGCACGATCAGCAACATCGAGACGCCGCAGGAGAAGCTGACGACGTGTCTGCTCTTCGGCGAGTCGCGACTCGCGCAACGGCTCGAACACGCCAGCTACGCTTCGCTCACCAATCGCATCTATCTGCGTAGCGAACTCCAGCCGCTCACGCCGGCGGAGGTGGCCCAATACGTCAAATACCGCCTGCTGACCGCCGGCCGGCTCGACGAACTCTTCACCGGCCCGGCCCTGGCCGCCATCCACGAGCTCTCCGGCGGCATCTGCCGCAGCGTGAACAAACTCGCCATGCTCAGCCTGATCGAAGCCGCCGACCGGCGCTCCGGCACCGTCGACGAAACCTTCGTGCGCGCCGCCGCGCGCCGAATGTAATGGCTGGCCACGTCCACCGCCACCTCCCGGACGCCAAGACCAAGACCGACCTGCGACGCGGGCAATTTACCCCGGGGAATCCCGCCGCGAAAAAGAGCCCCGCGCCGCCACGCCGCGATACCGCTACGACGAACGCCGAGCAGGCGCTGCTCTTTGACGAGAGTAGTGACCGCGCAAAATAAAACACAGCGGTGTTGTTTCCGATTCCGGCTAGTGGTCTGTCATTCGTGATACGATGGGTACAGTTTGAGGAGTTTCACACGGGCGTCGGCGGTGGTGAATTGCCAGGAGATGCCGCGTGCGGCTTGATTGCGGTTGCACTGCCAGGCCCGTAGTTCGGCGGCCAAGGT
>JBBRPL010000012.1:0-103712 GCA_038228205.1 Chthoniobacterales bacterium | reverse complement strand
TGAGGATTTGCAGCAGCAGGAGCAGATTGCGTTTGAAGCGCTGGAAGGGAGAATTGACACGCTGATCGCTCATGACCTGCCGCCACAGCACCAGCGATGGGATCTCCACCCGGGGACGCTTGAGCTTCAGGAAATAAAACACCACCAGCGGAACGAGCAGCGCGAAGAGCCAGGCGCTGGCGAGAGAGCTGAAAGCGGGCATCATGGGGCGTCAGATAATCCAGCCCTGGCGGCGCATCAGCCCGAAGAGCACGTGCTCAAACGGCTCGGCGCTCGAGATCGAAAGAAATTTTCCCGAGCGTTGCTGGCAGAGCGCGGAAAGGCGCGCCTCGTGCGCCAGGCGGTATTCGTGATAGAGCGGCAATAGATCGCCGGCCGCGGAGATATCGAGATGTCCGGCAGTTTCGCAATCCACGAAACGCAGGTCGCCGCTCAATTCGGGATCGAGCTCGCTCGGCCCGAGGATTTGCACCGCGAAGATTCGCAAGCCCGCATTGTGGAGTAAATTGAAAGCCCGGCGCAAATCCCCCTCGGTCAGGAAATCGCTGATCACCACCGCCACGCCACGCCCCCGATGCTGGCGAAGAAAGCCTTCGATGCCCCTCTCGACCGGAGTCGTTCCTCCGCCCGTCACGCTCTCTAGATAGCGGAAAAGCTTGCCCTGCGCTCCCCGTCCACGGCTCGGCGCGAGCCGGTCCCCGGCGCCCAGCGCGCACGCGCTCACCTTTTCACTGCCGCGCAGACCCATCACCCCGAGCGCCGCCGCGAGCCGCTGAGCCAGCGCCAGCTTGCCCTCAAACAGCATGGACTGCGACGTATCCACGAGCACGGCGACGTGCAGTTCCTCCTCGTGATGAAACTGCTTGAGATAAGGCCGCTGGATGCGCGCGAAGATATTCCAATCCACGAATCGCACGTCATCCCCGGGCGCATAGTCGCGGTAATCGCAAAACTCGGTGCTTGCCCCGCCCTTCGCCGCCAGATGCTCACCCCGCGCGCGATTGGTAAACTGCCGCGACACATTGAGCCGCAACCGCGCAATCCGATCGAGATCGCGATTGCTGAGCAGCGTGGTGATTTGGGAAGCGTCAGCCATGGAGACAAAGCCAGCGGCAAATCGCTTCGTCCAGCGGCTTCATTTGTTCGGCGGTCAGAGTCGCGATCTTGCGAACGAATTTGCCCAGGGGAACTGGCGCGAGCGCCTGGACGTTGAAGAAACCATTCTTTAATCCAGGGATTTGCAACCGCACGGCGTATTGCGAGGGATGATCCGAAGTGGTGTGCGGTATGGTGGCAAGTAACGCGAAGTCGCTATCTGAAACCGGCGCGCTGGTAACGACAGCAGGTCGGATTTTCCCGGCAATACCGAGATCGACCCACCACACTTCCCCGCACCGCGGTTGGCTCACGTTTTGGACTCCGCGTCGTCTTCCATCAGCCGCCATGCCTCCACGGCGACCGACGCTTGATCCTCTTCGGTCCAGATTCCATAGGCATCGTCGAAAAGGATTCCCACTCCGCGCTCCCGCTGAAGTCGATGGAGAGCCGCTTCTACCCGGAGCAAATCCTCGGCAGAAAGCTTTGGCAGGACCGCTTCAATTTCAGCCAGCGTGGACATGTCTGAAGACTAGCATGAGTGGGGTGGTTGAAACAAGTCTTTGGTCATTTTCAATGACGAGTGCTCCGGGCGGCGCACGTCCTACGCCGCCGCTTCCTCCGGCACGCTCTTCCCTGCCTCCACCACGAGCCCCGGCACGCTCAGATTCTCCGCCAGCCCGTCGTAATTCAGCAACACCCGATGCCCGAGCACTTCGGGGACGAAATGCCGCACATCCTCGAAGGCCACATGCGCGCGCCCCTCCGCCAGAGCGCGCACCCGCGCCGCGCGAATCAGCGCCTGCACGGCCCGCGGGCTCGCGCCCCATTTCACAAACCGCTTCACCGTCTCCCCCGATTCCACGGCATCGGGATGCGTGGCCAGCACCAACCGCACCGCGTAATCGCGGATCGGATCGGCGACGACGACCTTCTCCAGCACCGCCCGCAACTCGAGGATACGCGGCCCGTCCAGGATCTTCGCCACGTTCACCCCGCCGCCGAGCGTCGTGCGGCGCACCATCTCGTTCAACTCCGCGCGATTGAGGAAAGGCACGTTCAGCTTGAACATGAAGCGGTCGAGCTGGGCCTCCGGCAGCGGATAGGTCCCTTCCTGTTCCAGCGGATTCTGCGTCGCGAGCACGAAGAAAGGCTGCTTCAGGATGTGCGTGGTCCCCGCTGCCGTGACGCTGCCTTCCTGCATGGTTTCCAACAGCGCGCTTTGCGTTTTTGGCGTCGCGCGGTTGATCTCATCGGCGAGCAGGATCTGGGTAAAGATCGGTCCGGGTCGAAATTCGAAATTGTAGCGCCCATCGGCACTGGCCGTCATCACGTTCGTCCCCACGATGTCGGCGGGCATCAGATCCGGGGTGAACTGGATGCGGCGGAAATCCAGGTCGAGCACGCGCGACAGCGTCTTGACCAGCTCAGTCTTGCCCAGGCCGGGCACGCCCTCCAGGAGCACATTCCCTCCCGCGATGATCGCCGTGAGCACGCCCTCCACGACGCGCTGCTGGCCGACGATCACCGTGCCGACGGTCTCGCGGAGTTGTTGAAAATCGGCGCGGAAGCGCTCGGCTTCCGATTGAAGTTGCGTGGGATCGCTCATGGGACCGGTGGAGTCGTGGTTGGTGCTGCTTTCGTGGGAGTGGTGGTCTTCAGGAAGCGCAGAAGTTCGCTGTCCGTGGAGAGAATCAGCGTGCTGCCGCTGAGCACCGCCGGATAGCTCTCCATCGTGCGCATGAATTGGTAAAAAGCGGCGGCCTCCGGCGTGGCATTATAAGCCGCCGCATAGATCGAAGCGGCCTTCGCGTCCGCTTCGCCGCGGATTTTTTGCACTTCGCGATAAGCCTCCGATTCGATCTTCCGCAGTTCGCGTTCCTTGTTGCCCAAGATCTTGGCCGCTTCGCCTTCCCCCTCCGACCGAAATCGTGAGGCGATCTTCTGCCGTTCGCTAATCATGCGCTCATAGATCTTCGTGGTGACGCGCTGATTGTAGTTGATGCGCATGAAGCGGATATCGAGCAACTCGACGCCGAATTGCTCCACCTTCGGCGAGGCTTCCTTCACCACGTCGTGCTCGAGCGCCGCGCGCCCAAGCTTGATCACCGGAAACGGGTTGCCGGTGGTGGCGGCGGCGAGAGTCTCATCGAGCACCGGCTTCCGGTCCTTGTCGGTGCGGACGATCTCGATGAGGTCGTGCTTGGCGAGGGCATTGCGCACTTCGCTGCCGAGGATGTCGTCAAGCCGCGACTGCGCGCTGTGTTCATCGCGCATCGTGATGAAATACTTCAGCGGGTCCTTGATCCTCCAGCGGCCAAAGGTATCGACGATGATGTAGAGCTTGTCGCGCGTCGGCATCTCGCTGGCGTGCCCATCCCATTCGAGGATGCGCTTGTCGATGGGGTGCACCGTTTGGATGAATGGAAGTTTGAAGTGCAGGCCCGCGGTGGTGACCGGCTGGCCGACCGGCTTGCCAAATTGCGTCAGGATGGCCTGCTCGTATTCATTCACCGTGTAGGTGCAAAGTTGGAAGCCGATGAACGCGATCACGAAGATCGCGACGACACCGAAGGAGCGGAGAGCGTTGGAGAGGGGCATAAATTACTTTTTCTCGTGACCGAGTTGGAGGAAGGGCAGCACCTGCTGGCCCTTGTCATCGACGATGATCCGGCGTTCCAGCGTCGGCATCACCTGGATCATTGTTTCGAGATACAGACGCTGGCGCATGATCTCCGGCGCGCGCTGATACTCCGCGAGCAGGGCGCTAAAGCGGAGCGCATCGCCCTCCGCTTCGTTCACTCGTTTTAGCGCGTAGCCGCGCGCCTGGGAGATCACCTGCTCGGCCTCGCCGCTGGCTCGCGGCACCGCCTTGTTGTACTCGCCGTCGGCGATATTGATCGCCCGCTGCTTTTCCTGCTGCGCCTGGTTCACCTCGTCGAAGGAACTCTGCACCTCGCGCGGCGGATTCACGTTCTTGAGCTGCACGGTGTCGATGCCCAACCCCAGGGTATAATTTGAGGCGACCTTTTGCAGACCGATCTGCACGCTGCTCTCGATGTCCTGGCGACCGATGGTGATGACTTCGTCGACCGTGCGGTCTCCGATGATCTCGCGCATCACCGCCTCCGCCGCGGCCCGCATCGTCTCCTCAGGATCGCGCACCGCGAAAAGGTAATTGCGTGGATTGGCGATATGGTACTGCACGACGAACTCGACCAGCGCCGCGTTGAGATCGCCGGTGACCATCGCTTTTTCAAGGTCTGGCTCTTTGCTGAGCTGGAACGGATTGGTCGCGCCGCGCGTCCCAAAGCCAAACTCCATCTTCAATTGCCGCTTCACCGGGACGATCGTCACGATGTCCACGCCGTAGGGAATTTTGAATTGGAGTCCCGGCTCGACCGTCGTCAGGTAGCCCCCGAAGCGCTGGACGACTCCGACGGATTCCGCCGGCACGGTGTAGATGCCTGTCCATATGAAAACGAGGGCGATGAGGATCCAGAATCCAACGAGGATCATGGTCCGCGGCAGCGTGGGGACCGCGAAGTTATTGCGAGTAGGGAGAGGCATTGGGGATTTACTTGTAAGTTAACGTGATGATGCCGGCGATGATCAGCACCGAGCCGCAGGCGATTTTTGGGGTGAATGGCTCCTTGAGCAGCCAGAATGAAAGTAGCAGAGTGACGAGGATGCTCCCTTTGTCGACCAGCGATACGAACGTCACGGTCCCCGTCTTCATGGCCCGATAATAGAAGATCCACGAAATCGTCGTTGTCACGCCGGAGAGCATCAGCAGCGCCAGGTCACGAGGCCGGGCCGCGCTGAGCGCCGCGACCGGTTTCCCCGCCGTCCAGACCAGCGCGTTGATCATCACCAATGTAAAGACGACGCACGTGCGCAGCGCCAGGCTGACATCGGGTCCGAGATTTTTCATGCCGCTCTTGGCCAGCACGGAAGTCAGGCCGGCAAAAAGCGCCGCGAGCAAGGCTTGGATTTTCCAGGTTTCCATTGTTATGACTTATCCTGGTCGCGTTTGCGCTTGCGTGCCAGCAGACGTTCGGTGGTCGATTGAGGCTCCGCGGTCTCGTCCGCCGGAGGTGTCGGTTTGGTTGTGGCGGGTGGCACCTTCGGTGGCGTCCTTGGAAGAGCACCCGCGGGCGCACCGGACGCGGGCCGGATCGGCACCGCCGGCCGCGGCTCCACCGGCTGCTCCAGCGTCGCCTGCACGCGCTTCTTGCGCCCCAGCAGCGCCCCCATCGTCTCCGTGGAATCCTGAGCCTTCTTGCCAAAGCCAAACCACCCGCGGATCACCATCCAGTCCAACTGCACGCGCCGCACCGCCACGTCGATCGGCAGCAGGCAGGCCAGCACGATGAGGAACCAATCAAAGATGGGCCGCGTGCTTTCGCGCGCCTGCCGTTGTGGGTGATAGATGTCGGTCTCCGTGCTGCTCAGGATGCGCCCCCCGGTGCGCGCCGCGATTTGCTGGAGCAGAATCGGGTCGCTGCGAAAGCGCAGGTATTCCGGCGAATACGGCACCGCAAACCCACCCGCCACCTGCTCCGGCGTCTGGCCCTTGCCAGGCCGTCCCCCAGCCGCGGCGATCACCTGGTAGCGCCCCTTGCCGGAGAGCGGAAACTGCGCCTGGTAGCGGCGCGGCCCGCTCTGCCGCAGCGGCACCTCGAAGTTCTCCCCGCGCGGCCCGCTCACCCGCGCGACGATCTCCAGAAACGCCTCGTCCTTCGCAAAATCCTCGACGGTGATCACCCCGCTTCCCCCCGCGGCAAACGTGCTCAACCGCAAATCGTTCGGCTGCTCCACGCGCGAGACTTCCTGCGCGAGCTGCTTCACAAAGGCCCGATACTTCTCCCACGCCACCCAATCCTGCGCCCACGCGGCCCCCAGGTCGCTCGTCCACGCCGCGGAGGCCCCGAGCCCGAAGCGCCACGTCGAGAGCAGCGGATCGAGCTGATCGGGTTCTTCCTTGCTCGGCGGCACGCGCAGCACCGTGCTCGAGCGCGGCTTGGCTGTCGTGAGCACATAGCCGCGCAGCGGCGGTGTCGCATCGATTCCCTTCAAAATCGGCGAAGGAAACTCGACCTGCGGCGTGAAGACCTTGTCTTGCAGCATCGCGCGTTTCAGCGTTTTCGCTTCCTTGATGAAAATCGCCGGCAGTTGCGACGGATCCTGGGGAAAGTAATACCGTCCGCCCGTCTTCTGCGCGATCGATTGCATGATCGAGATGTCCGCCCCGCCGTGCGGATTGATCGCGATCATCGACACGCTCACCTTCGCATCCATGAACTGCTGGATGAGCGCGGGCGTGGGTGGCGAAGGATCGCCGTCGCTGATCACGATCAGGTGCTTGAGCGCGGCATCGCTGGCTTTCAGGCCATTGAAAGCGAGTTGCATCGGCGTCTGAAAATCGGGCATGTCACCGGGCTCCGCCTTATTGATCAGCGGCGCAAGCCTCTCGAATTCCGAGGCGGGCGTGAGCGGAAAGATCCAGTTGTAACCGTTGTTATTATTCCCCTGACCCCAGTCATACGCGATGAGCCCCACTTCGTCCTGCGCGCCGAGGACCCGCATCGCCTCCTTCGCCATCCGCTTGGCCCAGGTATTGCCCTCGGGAAATTCGCAGGTGTGGAGGATGATGGCGAGCGCTCCCTTCGGCAGCACCTTCTTCTGCCGCACGTCCATCTCCACCGGCAGAAGCTCTTCGATCGGCGTCCGGTGATAGCCGCCGGGCCCGAAGCTGTGCGGGCCGCCCAGCATGATAAACCCCGTCCCGAGATTGTAGACGGCGTCATGCACCGCCTGGAGCTGTGGCGCGTCGAACGCGTCAGCCGGCGCGTTGGCGAAAATGATGAGGTCGAAGGGCAGAAGTGAGGGCGCATCGCGTGGCAACTCGTAGCCCATGCGCACCTGGACGAGGCGCTCGCTGGCCTTGAGCGCGGCGACGAGCGGTTCCCAGTCGCGCGTGTCGCTGCGGCCATCGGTCACCACGAGCACCTGCCCCTCGCCGCGCAGGTAGATATCGCCCAGCGCGATGTTGTTCTCCTTCCACCCGTCCTCGCCCTCGGGCACTTCGATCGTGGCCGCATATTCATAGTACCCCGGCTCGCGCAGGTAGAGCGGCAGCGTGAATCGGCTCTTCCCGGCCTCATATTTGACCTCTTTCTCAAAGATCGATTTCCCGTTTTCGCTCAGCCGCAGCGTGCCCTTCCCAGGCGCCAGCGAATTCACCAGCACCGTCGCCTCGTACGTCTCGCCCGCCTTCACCACACGCGGCAGGTCCAGGCGCTCGATCCACACTTCCTTTTCGTAGGCAAAGCCCACCGGCAGGACGTCGACCGCGATGCCGCGCGATTTCAGTTCATCGAGTTGGGAAAGCACGCTCCCTTCCGTCTCGTTGCCATCCGAGAGAAGCACGATGCGGCCCTGGTGCTCTTCCGGCAGCATCGCCGCCGCCAGGCTCAGCGCCTTGCCCAGGTCCGTGCCGTCGCGCGCCACGCGCGAATTGATCGCCTCGAAGGGGAAGCTCTGGCGCGGCGGCAATTCCACCGCCGCATCGTTTCCGAAGACCACGAGTCCCGCTTCATCCTTGGGCGGCTTTTGCGTGGCCGTCTGCATGATCCAGCCGAGCGCCTGGTCCCGCACCTTGGCGCCCATCGAGTCGGAAACATCCAGCGCATAGATGACCGCGAGGGTGTCGCTGCGCCGCACCGCCCGCGGCTCGGCCAGGAGCAGCAGAAAGGCGCCGATCATGATGAACCGCGTGAATAATGCCACGACCGCCCGTCCGCGCGAGAGCCCGCCGCCCCCGGCGTGATGCAGCCACCAGACCCACGGCAGCACGGCCCCCAGCGCAAAGGCCGGCCGATAGGAAAACCGGACCAGCCCACGCCATTCTGCAAGAACACAGCCCCCCGCAAACAACGCGCCGAAGATCGCCAGCGGGGCCACCGCCCCCAGCGTGACCGGTCGGCGAGCCTTGGGAAACAGCAGGCGCACCGGGTTCATAATTTCAGCGCCACGATGCGCCGGTTCCTGGTGTCGGCGATGCGCAGCCGCATCTGCGAATCGATCGTCAGCCCCCATGGCGTGGCAAATTCACCCTCTCCACCACCCGTGTGCCCCAGCCGCCCGAGCAACCGGCCGTCCGGACTCAGCTTCGTCAGTCGCCCCGCGCCGTACTCGACGATGTAAAGCGCGCCGTCACTGCCGGCGGCGATATCGTAGGGTAGATTGAAATCGAGTGCCGGCTGTCCGGCCACGCCGAGCACGCCGAGATATTTCCCGGCATCCGTGAAAATGAGCACGCGGTTATTGACCGCGTCCGTGACGTAGATTTTTCCGCCCAGCCACGTCAGCCCCGAGGGGCGCTGAAATTGCCCCGCATCGGTGCCGAAGCTGCCGAAGCTGCCCACCCATTCCCCTTCGCGCGTGAACTTCTGCACGCGATCGTTCCCGCCGTATTCGCAGATGTAGAGGTTCTCGCCCGGGTCCTTGCAGATCCCCACCGGGTAAATGAACTCCGATTTCCCTTCGCCTTTCTGGCCGATGTTTTTCAGCCAGTTGCCATCGGCGTCGAACCACACAATCCGATGGTAGTGCGTGTCGCAGACGACCACCCGTCCATCGTGCAGGACCACGATACCCTCCGGTTTGCCCACCTTCACATCGAGCATGTGCCACTGCCGTTTCTGCGTGCCGTCGGCACCGTAGATGATCACCCGTCCCGCCGTGTCGAGCGCCGCGATCTCGTCATCGAGCCCGGTCGCGAGACTGCGCGGAGTTGGGATCGTCGCCCCTTCGGGCGGCAGCGCCCACGTGCGCCACTCGCGCACCGTGAGCGCGTTGCTCACCACGCGTGAACGGCAACCGGTCACAAAAAGCGCGAGAGCGACGCACAGCAGCGCGGCGAGCTGCACGAAACTTCCGGCCCGGATTTCGTCGCGCACCGGACGATGAAAAAATGTCCGGGTGGCATTGCTCGGAACGTGCCGCAACTCCGCTTCCGCGCACGCTCCTCCGTAGCGTGCCGCTTCCACGCGCAGCGGCCCGCCGCTCACCGGTGTGAGCGAGATCTGCTCCGGGCGCAGGCACCGCGGAGCCGCCAGTTGCAGCCGCAGCCAGCGACGCCCCTCCGCGGGCGTGATCCAATTGCCCGCCCCCAGGTAGCCCATCAGCTCTTCGTTCGGCGGTTCCGCGTACAGTCCGGTCGCCGGCCCGGCGTGAAGCAACCGGCCCCCGCGCAGGCAGAGCACGTGTTGCGCCTCTCCCACCGCCGTCTCCGGCGAGTGAGTCGCAAAGACCAGCGACGCCCCCGTGGCCGCAATACGCTCCCGGATCTCCCGCCAGTACCCGCCCAGTCGCGCCTGGTCGATATGGGAAAGCGGTTCGTCCATCACCAGCACCTCCGCTTCGGTCGCCAGCGCCCGCGCCACCGCGAGGCGCGATTGCTCCCCCTGCGAGAGCGCGGCTGGCCGCTCATCCATCTTCTCGCTCAGATCGAGTGCCGCGAGCAGCGCTTCGCCGCTCTCTGGCGAGGCGCCGGCGATCGCGAGATGCTCGCCCACCGTGCAGTGCGGCCACAGTCCGTCATTGGGCGGCACCCACGCCACCCGCGGAGAGCCGCTCACCCGGCCCTGGTCGGGCTTCTCAAATCCCGCGAGCACATTGAGCAGCGATGTCTTCCCCGCTCCCGACCAGCCGATCACCGCGGTCACCCCGCGTGGAATGTTCAGCGTTACTTCGCGCAGTCGCGCCGGCTCGAGCGAGACGGCGTCGAGTTGCCAGAGGGAATCAGCGGCCATTGCGGCCAGCATGGAGGCGCAATGCCCCCCATTGGTCAACCGCGAAGGAGCCTCGCCCGTGGTTTATCCCAAAAACGAGAATCGAGGAGGCTCAACCTGCGCATGACTTCGGGATCAACCCTGTGACTGGTCCGCATGTTCTCTTTCCGATGACCACGCTCTTGTTAAAGTTGTCTCGCGCTGTCAGCGGACATGACCCGCGAGATTGCGGAATAAAACTTGAGCGCCTTGTCCAAGTCTCCCGCAAGCAATGCGTCAAGATTTACGACGCGCCACGGAATTCCTAAAGTTTCGAGCGCCTGCTGTTCGCGTTGAAACTCCGGGTCAGGTTCACGCAGACCGTGACAGAAAGCCGGGAATACGACGCAAAAAGGTGTCTGCACGTTGCATTCCTCATTCCTTCACGCGGATGTTCTTGAGCTGGATGTCGCCGAACTCCGCGCGAAGCATGAACCGGCTCGTCGGGACGGTGGCCTTCGAGGTCCGGACCGTGGCGCCGTTGATCTTGTGCTCGACGTTGTCCCCCTGAACGATGATTTCCAGCGTGGACCATTCGCCTTCCTTCACGTTCGTGTTTTCTTTGTTGCCCGGAATGATATCGAACTTGGTGCCGCGCACGAAAAAGTCGTTGTTGCATTTGGGTCCCGGCTTGAAATCCAGTTTGATGTGGAGGTCCTTGCCAAACTCCTTTGTGGTCTCGATGTAGAAGTTCCCCTTCACGGCAGGGTCATACACGAGTGTTCCCTCCACCACCTTGAAGCGGCCGCCGAATGCCTCAGTCTTGCCTTCGAGCGGGTCGGCGGCGGGGGTCTTGGCAGTCTGCCAGCCATCCAGATTTTTGCCGTTGAACAGCAGGGTGAACCCGGGTTCTGGCGTTGCATCTGCTGCGCAAGCGCGCGGCGTGGGGGGCAGCATGGTCAAACCGGCGAGGAGGATGGCAAGGGGGAGGAATCGCATAGGGATACACCTCAATACGAAATCCGCGTCTCGGCGAGTCCGATTTGCGGTGTCGTTATGAAGGGCTAATTCGACGGTGATCGAAGATGCGGGCTAATGCTTGGGACGGATTGGGGACTATGCTGAAGTGGTGAGTCGTTTTCCCCCGGACACGGCGCTACATCCATCCTCCAGATATCATTTCCCCATGAAAAAGATCATCGTGCTCGCCGCCCTCTTCGCGGTGCAGTGGACCTCTCTCGGGGCCGCCGAGGTGTCGGGGAAAAAGCTCAATGTCCTGTTCATCATCTCCGACGACCTCACGGTGACAGCGTTGTCCTGCTACGGGAACCAGGTGTGCCAGACACCGAACATCGACCGGCTTGCCGCCCAAGGGACCCGCTTCACGCGCGCCCTTTGCAATGCCACGTACTGCGGACCGTCGCGCGCATCGTTTATGTCGGGCTACTACCCGCATGCCACCGGCGTGCTCGGCTATACCAGTCCGCGCCCTGCCATTGGAGATCGCGCGACGTGGGCGCAGCACTTCAAGAATGCCGGATACTACACGGCGCGTGTGAGTAAGATCTATCACATGGGAGTGCCGGGCGGGATCGAGTACCAGGGCGATGATCGCACCGTGGGGCGCGATGGTGCGGACGATCCCGCTTCGTGGACGGAGAAATTCAACAGCCCCGGTCCGGAGTGGATGGCGGCGGGCGCCGGTGAGAGGCTCGAGGGCAATCCCGATGGCACGAAGCCCGTCGTAGGTGACAACACCTTCGTGGTCGTGGAGGCCGAGGGCGATGATCTCGTTCACTCCGATGGCAAGACGGCGGCGAAGGCCGTGGAATTGATCGAAAAACACGCGAAACAGCCATTCTTCCTGGCGGTCGGTTTCGTTCGCCCGCACGTGCCGTTCGTCGCCCCGAAGAAATACTTCGAGCCGTTCCTGCCCTACGAAAAACTCACGCTGCCGCCCAAAATCGCGGGCGAGTGGGATGACATCCCCAAGGCCGGCATCAACTACAAAACCAGCCTGAACATGCAGATGGATGAGCGCCGCCAGAAGAAGGCGGTTGGCGGTTATTATGCGGCGGTGTCCTTCTTGGATGCGCAGGTGGGCAAAGTGCTCGACGCTCTCGAAAAATCCGGGCAGGGCGAAAACACCATTGTCATCTTCACCAGCGACCACGGCTTTCACCTCGGCGAACATGACTTCTGGGCCAAGGTGAGCCTGCGCGACGAATCCTCGATGGTTCCGCTCATCGTGAAAGTGCCCGGCAAAAAGCCCGCCGTGTGCCGCTCGCTGGTGGAGTTGATCGACTTGTACCCGACCACGGCCAGTCTGTGCGGACTCGAAGTGCCCGCGCGGCTGCAGGGCAAGGACATCTCGCGGATGCTCGACGACCCCGCGCTGTCCGTACGCGACGCGGCGTTCAGCGTGGCTCCGAGCAGCAAAGGCTTCCTGCTCCGGGAAGACCGCTGGGCCTATCTCCAGTACGGCGAAGACGCCGCGCAAGGGATCGAGCTGTTCGACATGGAGCAGGACCCGAAACAATACACGAACCTGGCGAAGCGGCCCGAGCAGCAGACCGTCGTGGAAGCCTTCAAAGCGAAACTTGCTGCCAAATTGAAGGCCGTACGAACCAACGACCTCGGTCGCCAATAGCCCGCAGTCAGCCTCCACGAATCATCTCTCCATGAAAACCTCCCCAGCAATCTTTCCTCTCCTGTGTTCCCTGGTTCTCGGTATCGGCGCCGCCGCGCAGGACCGCCCGACCATTACCATCAGCGCAACCGATCTCGCCCCTGTCGACCAACGCGCCGACGAACCGACGCCGGGAAAATGGTGGCTCAACCAGGGTGTGAAAGACTCCGGTGCGCCGGGCGGCGTCGTCCTCATGACTGGCCGTGTGGGCGATCGGGAGCGGGAGAAAAAGCTCCATTCCGTCTATCCGGCGGAAAATTTCGTGCCTTATCTCGTGCCGGCCTTGCGCGTGGACCCGCGCGCGCGTGGCTGGTATCGCATCTATGTCGGCCTCTACAACCGCACGACGGAGCCCTACGCGCGTTTGCTGGCGAAGTTGAGCGACGAACCCTACCCCGAATATTTGCAGGCTCCGGAAACGGCCAAGGAGAAGGTCGTCGAAGTCCTGTGGAAACCAGCCGATCTGACCGGAAGGCAGATTGTCATCGAGCAGCCGCCCGGGCCGTGGCCGCACCCCAGTTATGGGTTCCTCGGCGGTATCTCCCACATTCGGCTCGTGCCGATGACGGATGCGGAGGTGAAGGCCGCACAAAAGGAGATTGAATTGCCGCCGGCGCGTCAGCGGTTGTTCGCCATGCTCGATTACACCGATGAGGTCTTCTGGTGGGGCAAGGCCGACACGGCGGACGCGATGAAGGCCATCGTGTATCGCCACCAGCAGACCGGCTTTGGCCGCATCTACTGGCGCTGTTTCGGTACGCACCTGGATAATTCGGTCGCGGTGCCCGAGGCCGCGCCGCACTGGACGGATGAAGACGAGGCCAAGTGGTGCGCGACGCAGGACTGCAAGAGCGGCTGGCTGCCTTACATCAACATGACAAAGCAATTCGACCCGCTGAAGGTCGCGTCCGATTACGGACGCGAGATCGGCGTGGAGGTGCATGCCTGGGTGCGGCTCACAAATTTCAACCGCGCGCCTTACGCAGAGTTCTGGTATCAGAACCACAAGGAGTACGCCGTGCAGACCATCAGGATGACGCCGGAATCGACGAAGACGAATCCCGTCCCGCTGCGCCCGTATCAGCGCGGGAGTAATCCGCGGGTGCTCAGCTTCGCCTATCCCGAGGTGCGCGCATTCTATGTGAAGTTCTTCAAGCAGATCGCCTCCACGGGCACGCCGGGAATCATGATCGACCTGCTGCGCCATCCGCCGCTGGCGGGCTATGAGCCGATTTCGTCCGAGGCCTTCAAGAAAAAATACGGCACGGACATGGAGGAACTCGACCTCTTCAAGGACCCGCGCTGCATGGAGCACCTCGCGGGATATCTCGAAGCTTTTCTCGTGGACCTGCGAAAGGAGATTGGGCCGAAGATCGAGATTTCCGTGCGAAGCCGCGGGCCGGAGGAGTTCGGACTTCGCGGCAAGCAATGGATCGAGTCCGGACTGATCAACACCATCGTCGATGGAAACTACTACAGCGGCAACGGCCCTCGCCCGACCATTGAAGCGACGATCGCGGCGGCCGGCGCGCGAGGGCACGCGATGGCGGTGGCGGAATCCAACGATGTCGATCCGCAGAATAAATGGAAGGTCCGCGAAGGTACGCTCTCCTCGGAAGCGATTACAGCGCTGGCCAAACAATACAGCGAGAAAGGCGCCGACAGTTTCGGCTTGTACGAGTCCACGTATTTCACTTGGCGCCCGGATGCCCGTCGGACGATTCGAGAAGCAGGCTGGAACTACAAGGCGCCTGAGCCTCGTACCGCAGTACCGGCAAAGTAACTGTCTCACCCCATGAAAAAAACTCTAGTTTGCCTCCTCGTTAACGCTGTTGCGCTGCTCGCCGCGCCGTGCATTTCTCGCGCCGCCGAACCGCCGCGCGTCCTGTTCACGCGCATGATCGCCCATTGGGATAGTTACGGAGATCCGGACTATCTGAAGTTTGTCGAGGAGGCGCGGCCCGAGTTGGCCCAGGTGGGATTCTATGGCGGGCATTTCTGGAGTCTGTCGCACACCCCGCAATTCAAGGGCTATCCGGCGCATTTTCCGGTGCAGGGCCTGACGGAATGCGGCGATTGGTTCACCGAATTGAACCGGCAGCTTCATGCGCGCGGGACCAAGGTGGTGGGCCACTTCAATGTAAAGTTCCTCGTGGGCGATCCTGATGGGCCGGATGGGCCTCGCGGCTTTTTCAAATTCTACCGCGATCTCTGGAATGAACAGGAACTGGGTCCGAAGCCTGTTGCCGACCCCAAGGAACTGCTCGAACGCGATGCCGCCGGTGAGCCCATCATTGACCATACCTACCACATTGGCGGCATGAACGAGTATTGGGGCTGCCTGCTGAATCCGCAATGGCGCGCTGTGCTCAAGGCCTGGGCGAAGCGTGGGATCGAACGCGGGGTGGACGGCTACATGATCAACTATTTCTACCGGCACAATTGCCTGTGCCCGCACTGCCAGCAGGCATTTCGCGGCTATATGCGCGAGCGTTTCACGGCAGCCCAGATGCACGAGCAGTTCGGCATTGATGACATCGCGACCCATCACTTCACCGAGATCGTCGCGTGGCATCCGCCCGCGGAATCCACCCCGTTGCGGCGCGAGATGCTGCGCTTCTCGCAGATCGCCAACAAGCACGCCTATGACGATGTCTTCATCGAATATGCGCGCAAGCTGAAGCCCGACTTGATCCTCGCCCAGTGGAATCACCTCGGCGATTTCAATCAAGTCAGCGGAGACGAGCGCTGCATGCTGCCCGCGGACCTCTGGGGCCGCGGCGAGGATTATGCCTGGTACAGCACCGGCGCGAGCGCGTGCTACACGGACCTGGCCAACGGCTGGCTCGGGGAAGGCACGCTCCAGGCACGCTATGTGGGCGGTGCGCTGGGAGGCCGCCCCTTCACGCTCGGCAAGTACGAGAGCACGCGCACGCGCGTCGCCATCGCGGAACTCGCGGCCAATGGCGGCGTGCCGATGGGATTCTACACGCGGTTCAAGGACCCCGAGGCGCGGGCGGAGATCGTGCGCTACTACCACTTCATTGAAGCGCACGATGCCGTGTTCCGTGGGGCGCATCCCCAGGCCGAGTCGCTGCTCCTCTACCCTCGAAACGAGGTTCACGAGGGCGACCTCGAAGAACTCGCCAATTCAAGACACTCGGGCATCGACTGCTCGATGAGCATCGTCTTTTCGCCGTGCTGCCGGACGACATCGCCGTGCCGGAACATCTCAAGGAGGTTGTCTCCATGAAGGGCGACTTTGCCGAAGACAAGGCGGCCAGCCGCTTCGACGCACCAAAAACGGTGCGCGTCTCCGCGTCCGTACCCGCCACCGGCGGGGGACAGCTCAATTTCCACTTCGTGAACTACAACCGGGATGAGCCGGCGAAGCCCAAGAGCCCGGGGGCTGGCATCCAGGACGAGAAGCCCATCGCCACGCCGGTCATCGCTTGTGACGTGCGCCTTCCACAAGGCTTCCGGCAACCGCGGGTCACCGTCTTCACTCCCGAGTCATCCAAGCCGACGCCCATCGCCGCGAAATTCGCCGAAGGCCGCCTGCGTTTCGAAGTGCCCAGCTTTCTCGTTTATTCCGTCGTGGAAGTACAGTCCGACCAGAAATGAGCCGCGAGCGACGGTTGGATTTAGGCATTAGCCACATCTCTAAAAGTTGTCTCAAAACAGCTCGCCCCCTATGAAAACGATCCAAAGATTCGTGTTTGCCAGTACGCTCCTGGCGTCGCTCGGCTTGTCGTCACTCCAGTCCACGCTGGCTGCGGATGGACGAAGTCCTTTTTCAAATGTGCGCCTGCTGCCGCTGACCCCGCATGAAGACCGCGACGCGACGAAGCGTGCGGAGTCGGATGTCGTCCGGAACAGCGACCCGAAACTCGCCAAATATGCCGCCAAGGTCATCGCCGATCGGGCTGCCGCACGAAGCGCGGTCGTCCTCTCGGATCGCGACATGTATTGGAACGATGACGGGCAGGGGCAATTCATGGTGATCTTGAACGAATTCGATCTGACGCAGCCGATGATGAAGGCGAGGATCGCGCTGGCAGGTGCAAAAGGGGAGGAGGCGGTGACGGAGTTTCCGCTCGATCCGGCGAAGCCATCCGGCAAGCTGACGTTTTTGCTCAACACGGATTCGCTACCGGTGGGCACGCATACCGTGACGGCGACCGTCCTGGGTGCGGACGGTGCGGCTATCGGGCGTTCGGATCCGTGCACATTCAAACGCGAGGATAAGTCCCATCCCACCGTGCCGATTCCTCCCGAAGGAATTCCCGTGGAGGTCCATCCGCAGGACATCGTGCCGGAGGCCTCGTGGCCGATCACGACGGGGATTCCCATTCCGTTTGGCACGGTGCGCGATCCGGCGGAGTTGCAGTTGCTGGAGAATGGGAAGAGCATTCCGTGCCAGTGGACGGTGCGCTCCGTTTGGACACCGGGGACGCCCACGTTTGTCCGCTGGCTTACGCTGGATTTTGTCGCGAAGTATGATGGGACACAACCGCGGCAGTATCGCATCGTCAAGGTGGCGGCAAAGAATCCCGCCGCGGGTCTTCGCGTGGACCAGACGGACAGCCTGATCACGGTCGAGAACGGCCCCATGCGTTTCCAGATCAAGCGCCGGGGTTTCAACGGAATCGACGCCGCATGGCTGGACGCGGATGGCGATGGGAAGTTCTCCGAGCAGGAGCGCCAGGTGAATGCGCCGGCTGAGGGGACGGGCGGCGGCGCTTTTCTCACGGACGAAAAGGGTGTGCTGTATCGCGCCGCGGATGACCCGACAGCGGAGGTCACCGTGGAAGAACAGGGACCGGTGCGGGTGACGATTCGGGCGATCGGCTGGTACGTGAATGCGAAGCTTCCGGAGAAGGAACGCAAGCTTTGCCAATTCGTGACACGCATCACCGCGTATGCGGGACAACCGACAATCTTCTTCAGTCATCACACCGTCCTCACCTACGATACCACGCAGAACAAATTGACCGACGTCGGATTTCGCGTCGGAACCCCGGATGCAAAACGCTGGCTCACCGGATTGGATGGCACTGCCTCCGAGGGCAGTCTGGGAAGTGCGCAGCCGGTATGGATTCATCAGGAGCGCGCGGACCGGGTGCGTCTCGTGGAGGGGGAGATCGATACGGCTAAACGCGAAGGCAAACATGCCGATGGCTGGATGGCCACCGCTTCCGATCACGGGACGACCGCAGTATTGTTGAAGGATATCTGGCAAAAATTTCCCAAGGAACTGGAGGCGGATCGGCAGGGGCTCGTGCTGCATTTCTGGCCGCGCCACGGACGTGATACCTTCAGCGAAAAGGAGCAACTCGAACCCCGGAATATCTACAAATGCTGGTTTGCCCATCAGGGGAAGGCGCTCGACATGCAGATGCCCGTATATCTTTACGACGCGCTTCGCGAAGGGCAGGAACGCGCGGCTTGGGATGTGGAAGACACCGTGAACAAAGGGTTCAAATCCAATGGCCGCGGCACGGCGATCGGCAATGAATTCGCCATTCATCTGACGGCTCCATCCGCGAGCGCCGATGCGCTGGCCCGGCAGGAGCGGCTTTTTCAATTGAACCCTCACGCGCTGGCGGCGCCGGAATGGAATGTGCACACCGGCGTCGAAGCGCCGATGGCGGCGCGCCATGACGAGCGGATGCCGGAGATCGAGCGGCAGATCAATCAGGACTTCCCGGCCGCGATGTTTGGGATGATGGACTTCCTCGGGGACTATGGGATGTGGATTTACGCCAACACGCACAACACGTGGCGAGGAAATCTTCCGGAACTCCACCGTGTGTGGCAGAACAGCCACTATCAACACGTGGGCGGCGCGTGGATGCTCTACTTCCGCGGGAATACGCCGGAAATCCTCCGCTGGGCGCGCGCGCAGACGGACCATTTCATGGACATCGGCACCGTGAACTATGTCGATCCTGAGAACCCGATGCGCTTCTACATCCCGGGAGCGATGCATCACGCGAAGGCCTTCGTCCCATGGGGCGCGGCCCCGGCCGGCATGCAAGTATTCGACGCTGACGCCGGAGTCTGGGGGCACTTCATCGATCCGGACGCCTTCCTGTATCGCTATTACCTCGAGGGAAATCTTCGTGCCTGGGATCTTTACCAAATGTGGGGTAGCGCGATTCACGGCGGAAAGCTGCCGCTGTCCGGTAATGGGCGCGAAACCATCAACACGTTCGGCATGATGTTGAATTACTATCGCGCCACGTGGGATCCGCAGGCGATCGATTACCTCCGCATCGCGGCAGACGGGATATTCAAGAAGCCGCTGGAAACGAGTCAGGCCGCCCCCAGTTTCCCCGTGTGGTACAAGACTTGGGCGGAACGCTATCATGACTTGACCCGGGATGAGCGGCCCATTGACGCACTCAAAAGTTACGTGGCGGCCGGCCACGGCCATATCGCGCCCAATTGTTTTCTGTATCAAATGACGGGCGACAGATCCTATCTCGACAAGATTCTCGGTGCCGTCCGGCGGGATGTCCTGGCGACCTATCACAATCCAGAGGACGCCCTGAACGGTTTTGCAGATTACGCCGGCGCGCGGGGCCAGGAAACGCTGATGCAATTGCCGCGCTTCATCGCCGCCGCCGAGAAGGCGGGAATCACCACCATCCAGCCAGGTGCGAAGGACGAAGGGATGTACCCGGCCTCGACTGTGCTGGCGCTCGATCCCGACGATCGGGAGTTCAAGATCCGAGTTCCGGCGCGCCCTCTCTATCAGCCCACCCTCAGGGTGATCTCACCTTCCGGCAAGGTGGTAAAGACCGCGATGCTCGGCGTGAAGACTGACGAGGACACCCTCGATGGGAAGGACGTCGTGCTGACGATTCCGCCCGATGGGGAAAAGGGCATCTATACGATTCAGATGACCGGATATTTCATGACGCTTCCCGCTCCGCTCACGAATTTGCCTTATGAGATCGCGGTGTTGAATCAGGACAAGCCGACCCGCACGGGTGGACTGCAGCACGGTTACCTCGCGCTACCGCCGAACAGCGCGGCGACGCTCCAGATTGTCGCTATGCCGAGCGGACCCAAAAAGGAAGTGGCTGTGCCATATCCGACGGTCATCCAGATTCGCGACATGGGTGGGAAGCCGGTCGTAGATACCACGCTCCTCGACATCGGAAAGCGAGACTACACATCCGCCGATTTAAAGAGCGAAGACAAGATCGGCGTCTGGTCCTGCCTGATGCTTTCGCAATGGGGTCCGGCTGTCACCTGGACCGGGACCGCGACCGGAGTCTATTTTTCACGCAATCCCGATGCCTTTGAACCCGTGCTAAAGGCACTTGCCGAGAAGAATAAGAAGTGACGGTGCGACCCGTCCCTTCGCCTATTTCTCCGGCGCCTTCACGGTGCTCACGAGGACATTGGCCGTGTTGGAAAAACCGGTGAAACCCTCGTTCGTCTTCACGCGAACGCGGTACGAGTAGGCAGAACCGTCCGTGGTTGTCGTGTCTGGGAAGCCGGCTTGCGGGGCGGGGACCGTGCCGATGAGCATCCAGGGAAGGTCGGCCTCCGCGACGCGCCGATGGATCTCCATCTCCCCGGACTTCGCTGGTTCCCAATTTACATTCACCGTTTGGCCGGCGGCGATGGCTTGAATTTCCGGCGCCGTGGCCAGACCGCCGGTCGCGCGCGGATTGTTGAATGCGACGTGGTACAATTGCTGGCCGCCGTTGACGTGACAGGAGCCGAGGACTTTACGATAGGAACTGATCTGTTTGTCGCCGACTTCATAAACATTATACCCGGGACGGCGGGTCAAGGCGGAGGTCTCATTCATGATGTGCATCGCAAACGAACCATTGCTGAAAGCATGAACGATGGGGGGCATGTTGGCGTGATGGCGGTGGCCCACCAGGAAGGCGCCGACTTTGTACCGTTCCATCAGGTCGAGGATGCGCTTCTGGCCGTCATTGGGCTTGCCCTCCCACTCGACATTCTGAATCTCGTAAGCGCCATAGTCGCTCCACAGCGGGAAGTGATCGAACATGATGACCCACCTGGCCTGCTGGGCCGCCGGAGTCGCGAGATCCTGCGCGAGCCACTCCAACTGTGGCGTATCCATGTAGCCCTTGTGCGTGCGGTCGTCCTTCTCCGGGTGCGCCGCTTTGGCCAGCGGCAGGGGGCTCAAGCCGATGAAGTGAATGCCCGCGATGTCTTTGGAGTAATAGAGATCCGGCCGCACCCTTTCCTGATACATCTTGAGGCAATCGGCATCGCCCACGACTTCGTGATTACCCGGCACCGACAAAATGGGGATCGCCTTGTCCAGTTGCGCGGCCTCCGTCACGTAGCTATCGTATTCCTCGGGGCGGCCAGCGACTGTGAGGTCGCCCGTGATCAACATCGCGACGGGCTTGGGATCCATCGCATTGATTTCCTGAATGGCTTCGTGAAAAGCCGCCGTGCCCCGATTGAGATGGATGTCAGTCAGGAGGACAAAACGAACCGCCTTGCCCGGCGCGGAAGTGTCAGCGGAGCGAAGGGTCCCAGTCATCCATCCGAGCCACAAAATCAGAAAACAGCCGAAGAGATGTCGTGGGGGCATGGCGGCAGTATCGGATTGCTCGATTCCCCTCTCAAGGACCAATCTCTTCGTGAAGTTTAAACGCGTCCCCCCATGAACACTTTCCGCATTCTGTTCTTTGCTCTTGTCGCATTCGCCGCGCAAGCGGTGGAACCGCCGAATATCGTCTTCATCATTGCCGACGATCTCGGCTGGGCCGATGTGGCTTTTCACGGCGGCAATGCCCCGACGCCCAATCTGGAGCGCCTCATGGCGGATGGCGTGGAACTGACGCAGCACTACGTCTATCCCGTGTGCAGCCCGACGCGCGCCGCCTTGCTGAGCGGGCGTTACGCGACGCGTTTCGGTGTCACCAGCCCGCAGAACGAGCGCGCCTATCCGTGGAACACAGTCACGCTGGCGAGCGCGCTCAAATCAGTCGGGTACGATACCGCGATTTGCGGAAAGTGGCACCTGGGTTCGAAGCTGGAGTGGGGCCCGCAGAAGTTTGGGTTCGATCACGGCTACGGTTCGCTGGCGGGCGGTGTGGGGCCGTGGGATCACCAATACAAAAAAGGTGAGTTCATGACGACGTGGTACCGGGACGCGCAACTCATCGAAGAGAAAGGACACGTCACCGATCTCATCACGCGCGAGGCGGTGCAGTGGATCGAGTCGCGCACGGGCAAGCCGTTTTTCCTCTACGTCCCGTTCACCGCGGTCCATCTGCCGGTCAAGGAGCCCGACGAATGGGTCGCCAGGGTGCCCGTGGGGGTCACGGGCGATCTGGCCCGCCACTACGCCGCATGCATCATGCATATGGATGACTCCGTGGGGCGCATCGCCGCCGCGTTGGAAAAAGCCGGACGCAGCTCGAACACCTTGCTGATCTTCGCGAGCGACAACGGCGGCAGTTGGGCGGTCAACGAAGGTCAGGCATACCCCGCCGATGGCTACCCGGCGGGTAAATTGCCGGCCAACAACTCGCCGCTGCGGGATCAAAAAGGCAGCGTCTATGAAGGAGGTATCCGCGTCCCCTGCATTGCCCGCTGGCCGGGCAAGCTGAAACCGGGGAAGTTTGCCGGAGTCATACACATCGCCGACTGGATGCCGACCTTCTGCGCCATCGCCGGCTATCAGCCGCCGCGCGACTTGAAATGGGACGGGATCAATCTCTGGCCGCAACTGACCGGCGCGGAGCCGCCAAAGCCGCGGGCATTTTACGTGGCCGGTCCCGGCTTCCACGCCCGCGCGGTGCGCGATGGCGATTGGAAGCTCGTCGTCGATGAAGGTTTGAAAAAAGACCCAACAGGGAAGACGGAACTGTTCAACATCGCGAACGATCCGAACGAAACCACCGACCTTGCCGCGAAGGAGCCGCAGAGAGTCGAGGCGTTGCGCCTCCGATTGGCCGAGTTGTCGAAGGCGGATCGCGATGCTCTTGCCAATGACTAGAGCGTGTTTTGCCTTCAGTCATAGGGCGTCGATCGTCCCTGTTCGATATTACTCAGCGGCGCTGGTCTGCGTTGCGATATTGTTGCTCGCGAGCAGCAGCCACGCCGCGACGCGCACGTGGAAGGCTGGCGTCGTGGGAGATTGGTTTGAGACTGCCAATTGGGCCGAAGGCACTGTGCCGGGCGCTGGGGATGATGCCGTCATTGCCGGCACCGGATCTGTTGTGACACTGGCTCGGAGCACGGCAGAGCTTCGATCCGTAGTCCTGGAACAAAGGTTGATATTCTCCGGCTGGGATACAGCGCTCAAGACTGGCTCGCTTCTCGTGCGGCCGACCGGCGTCATCCTGGATCAGCCTTGTCAGGATCAAGTTCGTGCCAGTCGCGCTCAACTGGAATGCCGCGAGTCGTTGAGATTGGAAGCCGGCGGAACCATCAACGCAGCAGGTCAAGGTTTCGCCGGGGGCGTCGGACACGCCAAAGACGCGGACCCTGAATCCGCGGGATTTGGACCGGGCGGCGGAGGCTTTCCAATGATTTTTGGCGCCAGCGCGGGTGGTAGTCATGGCGGGCGTGGCGGCACCGATTCGGCCGCGAATGTCTATGGCGACTCACAGGCGCCGCTGCTTCCTGGCAGCGGAGGAGGTGGTGGAAAAGGAGTGGGTGGTAACGGCGGCGGTGCCATTCTTATCTCCACGAAGCATCTCATTCTCGACGGTGAATTCTCGGTGGATGGGGGCGATTGTAACGATTCCTCGACTCGGTCGTGGTCGGGCGGCGGATCGGGTGGTTCCATTTTCATTCGCTGCCAGACGCTTTCCGGCGCCGGCCGCGTCCATGCCAACGGTGGGTTTGGTTCCCTCTACGCCGGCGGGGGCGGCGGCGGACGGATCGCCGTTGTGTATGACCCGAGCGCGCAGCACCTGATGGCTGGTCCCTCGGAAGTGGAATTCTCGGCCCGTGGCGGGGGCAATGGGCTGGGCGGATGGGGAAGTCAGGCTCCGGAAAATTTCGGCGAACCGGGGACCCTCTATTTCACGGGCGAAGCCGCCTCGGGTCACATCGTTCCCCTGTCCGGGCAGGTGGTGGGCGCAAATCCGCCGGTGCCAAACCCGCGACTTCAGACCGTCGCCTACTGGATGCCGTGGGTGACCAATCCCCCGATCGCCACCGTCCGGAAGGGAATCCATCTTATACACCCACGCCCGCGTGCGGCCGCGCTGTGCTCGATCCAGTATGTCGGGCCGGATCTTGAACTGATGCGGATACAAAGCGTCGAGGTGCGGGACGATGTTCATGGCGAGATCCAGCAAAGCTTTTCTTCCGACAACGGCCGAACCTGGTCCGTCCCTCGGCCGCAGCCCGCCAATGATGTCCTCTTCGGAAAGATCGAAGGCTGGGAAGGGCTCGGCGCCATGGAGTATGACTCGGCAGCCGGCGTTTTGGTGCAGACCTGGCTTCGTCAGTTCCACGTCGGTGGCCTGTATCATCACACCACGTACTACGCACTGTCGCGGGATTTCGGGAAAACTTGGTCGGCACTGAAGCCGTTACGCTACGAAGATGGCGATGATTTCGATGTGAGCGACCCGCTCAAAGCCGGCTATCTGAGCCGCAACCAGGGCTATCCCGGCAGCAACATCCTCATCCACTCGAATGGCACCCTCATCACCGTCCTGGCCCACGCCAACGCGCCAGGGGATGCCGCGAATGAGACCAGGCCATTTCGGATGGGAAGTCTTTGCTTCGTCGGTCGATGGAATAGGCAAGCCCAGGACTACGACTGGAAACCGGGGAATCGAGTCGAGACCACACCCGACGTTTCGGTGCGCGGCTTGATGGAACCGGAGGTCGCGGAACTGAAGGGCGGACGCGTGCTGGTGGTGTGGCGCGGGGCGACGGCGCCCGGGCCTGAAGGCGGAAAGCTGCGCGCCAAAGTCCCCGGCAGGAAATGGTATAGCGTCTCCGACGATGGCGGCCTGACGCTCTCGCCGGTTCGCGAATGGAAATACGACGACGGAACCAGCTTTTATTCTCCCTCGTCGATTCACCGGATGATCCGGCACAGCAAGACCGGCAAACTGTATTGGATCGGCAATATCTCTCCGGTCCCCCCTTCAGGAAACGAGCCGCGATATCCGCTGGTGATCGCCGAAGTCGATGAAAGCATCCCCGCCTTGAAACGAGCTACGGTGACGTTGATCGACGATCGCGATCCGAAGACCCAGGGGCCGATGCTTCAACTGTCAAATTTCGCCCTGATCGAAAACCGCGAATCCCACGATCTCAATTTGTGGCTCACCACCTATGGACAGGAAACCGGCCAGGCCGAATGGGCGACGGCGGATTGCTACCAGTATACCGTCACTTTGAAGTAGTTTCGCTGTTCCTCACCGCTTCTTCATCAGCGCAATGATCGCCGAGGTCATGGCCCGCACCCCGGTCTTGATGGTGGGTTCAGGCACGGGTTTGAAGAACGGCGAGTGCAGTGCGGGCAGGGTTTCCCCTTTGGCGTTTGCTTCGGCGACCCGCTCCGGGGCTTGGGTTCCCAGCCGGAACATGCACAGCGGCACCTTTTCCTTGGTGAATCCGAACTCGGCGAAGTCTTCCGCACCCATCGTCGGTTGAACGGTTTCCACTTTGTCCGCACCGACCGTGGCCTCGAGTGACGCGCGGACTTCCCGTGTGAAAGTGGGATCATTGTAGAGCGACTGGGTGCGCTCCTCGGTGACGGTCACTTCCGGCATTTTGTCCGCCGGCATGGAGGCCGCCTCCGCTAGGCTGCGGGTGATGCGCTTCACCGAAGCAATGAGCCGGTCTCGGGTCTCCGGTTTGTAGGAGCGGAGGGTGAGCTGAAGCCGCACTTCATCGGGAATGATGTTGGCTTTCGTGCCGCCATGGATGCTGCCCACGGTGACCACCGCGGGGTCACCAGGCTTGACTTCGCGGCTGACGATGGCCTGCAAGCCGACCACGATCTGCGAGGCGAGCAAAATGGGATCTTTCCCAAGGTCCGGCATGGAGCCGTGCGCACCGACGCCACGGACGATGACCTCCAGGGTGTCCACGTTTGCCATGGCGTGACCTTCCATCACGCCGAGGCTTCCGTAGGGAATGTCCGACGCGCAGTGCAGGGCGATCGCCTTCTGCGGAATGGGAAACCGCGAATACAATCCCGAGCGCAGCATGAGCCGGGCGCCGAGGATGCGCTCTTCGGCCGGTTGGCCGATCATGACGACCGTGCCGCTCCATTCGCCGCGCAATTGGACGAGGGCTCGCGCGGTGCCGACGAAGCACGCCATATGGATGTCGTGTCCGCAGGCGTGCATCACGGGCACCACGCGGTCGAGATCGTCTTTCGTCGTCTTCGTACTGGCGTAGGGGAGACCGGTTTGCTCCTTCACCGGCAGAGCATCGAGATCGGTGCGCACGAGGATCACCGGTCCGTTGCCGTTCTTCAGAACGCCGACCACCCCGTGGCCACCGACGTTCTCGGTGACTTCGAGTCCCGCCGCGCGCAGTTCCGCCGCGACGCGCGCCGCCGTTTGTTCTTCATGCAAAGACAGCTCCGGGTTTGCATGAAGTTCCTCGTAAAGCTTCACCAGCGATGGCAATGCCTGGTCAGTGACCGATGTGACGTCCGCTCCCAGGAGGGGGGTGGCGGCGATGATGGCAGGAAGAAGATACCGGAGCATAGGGAGGATGAAGAACGGGAGTTGCGCGAGATGCAAGATGTCTCTCGATGGATGGACTGCCGAGGGGTGTTTCCCGCGGTTGCCTATTTCAACAGTCGGTCCAGCCACTCGTATGCGGTCTGGCGCGACGCCTCTGGAAAATCATGAGGGGCATCCGGCGTGACCAGGGTCAGGTTGGGTTTGGCATTGAGAAGGCCATAGATCGCCTCGGCTTTCGCAAAGGCCTTGCGGACCCCGTTGACGTCAAAGTTGCTGTCGTGCAGTGGTGAATTGGAGAAGAATCCTCGCGGGGCGAGAGCGCCGAGGATCTCGTAGAAATCGAACGGGATTTTGCCGGCGTCGTTTTGATACACGTCGCGGATGCGGGGCATGTAGCGGTCGCTCGTCCAGCCGGCCACCCCGCCGCCATAGTAATCGTGAAACGGGGTGAAGCCGCAGCTCGAGACGACGGCTTTCAGGCGCTCATCGAAGACAGCGGTGAACAAGGCGTTGTGCCCTCCGAGCGAATGGCCGATCACGCCGATCCGTTCCTTATTCACCTGCGGGAGAGTTTGGAGAAGATCGACGGCGCGAAGATTGTTCCAGACCGCCTTCAAGGAGCCGCTGGCGTAAGCGGCGCCCTGCTTCTTGAAGTCGTAATGGTATTCGCCGAACGACGGATAATCCGGCACGAGACAAACGTAGCCACGCTCGGCGAGTTCGTGGGCGTAGTGCAGCGAGGGACTGCCGCCGAGGCCGGCTGGCTCGTCTTTGCCGATGCGGATGGTCTGATGGAGGCAGAGCATGGCCGGGGCCTGGCCGCTGACGGGCAGCTCATTGGGGATCAGCAGCCACGCGGGCACGCGATCTCCGAGCTCGGGCGTGAAGCGCACCTTGCGCCGGAGATACTTTGCGGTCTTTTCCTCGGAGACGACTTCGACATCCAGCGGAACCCAGCGCGAGGTATCATGGAGCGATCCCATCACCTGCTGCATATTGGCCCGGATGTGGCCGACACGTTCCGCCCAGTCGGCGGCGGTCTCCACCGGGCGTTCGTGGCCGCCGGCATCGCGCACGACGAGCAGTTGCGAGTGATCTGGATACGCGATGGCTGTGGGTGCAGCCGCGGGAAATGCTGGACCCTCTTTGGCGAGGAATTCTTTCGGAGTCACCTCATGCACGGCGCCGATGATGCGCTCTTCCACGTCGGGCGCGAACTTCGTAGGTCGATCGTAGTAGATCATCGCGCCGGCGCCCTCGTAGCCGCCCTCCTCCAGAACACGGCGCGAGGGAATGTAACACGGCACGTCGTTCGAGTAGCCATTCACCCAGAGCCGCGAACGATCGAACTCGCGCTTCAGACGCAGCGAGTAGTCCACGGTCACCTCGCCAGGCAGGAAGACGATCGCGAGATCGCTGCCGAAACTCCACGTCTGCACGAGATACGGCAAGTGGGTCGGGATCTCTTCACCGCGGTCGAGCCGGGCGAGGTTTTTCCGGGCATGATAAGCGATGGCGGATATCTTTGACGCGGCAAGGGCCTGCCATTTCTCGCGCGTCGGGAGCGTGTCGTAGGCCAGCTCGATCGGCTTGGTGCGGCAGTTGAGAGGGCCATTCACCGGGGTGAGCGTGCCGTTTACCAATCGCCTGGCCTCCGCGCCGAGGTCTTCGCCGTACTGCAGCACGAGTTCCATGGTGCGCCGGGGGTTTGGATTCTGGTCCGCACCGCAGCCAAGCGCCGTCAGGGCAATCGCGCCGGGAAATTCGCGCTGAAGGGCTTCCTGCGCGCACCCCGCCCAGTCGCCGTGGATGGCATCGATGCCGATGGTCGTGCAGTGGCAGGCATAGCTCGTGAAGATCGCGCGCACTTTTCCGTCCGCGCCCACGACACGCAGCACCGGCAGGTCATGGTCGATCGGTTTGAGCGGAAAACCGCGCCGATTTGCCGCGAACGAGACTTGGCCCACACCCCACGCGAGTTGCGCAGGCTCGCGATGGGCGAGCGCGGCTAGCGCCACCTGCTCGATCTTGTCGGTCAGTTCGCGCGTGTAGCGATCGGTCGCTGCCCGGTGCTCAGCCGGGATGTCCATCCCGAAGAGGTTTGGCAGCACGCCTGTGAGCATCGGTGCGCAGTGCGTGTGGCTGGAGGCAATGGCGAAGCGTTCGTCGCGCACCTTGCTTTTCGCGCCAAGCCGGCGGACGACTTCATCCCGGATCGTTCCCGGCACGCCGACGTTGTCCACCGTCACGAGGACCGCCGGCCCTTCCTCATCGCTGCCAATGGCCAGCGCCTTGGCGAATAGATGCTGCGCGACGCCTTGATTCACATCGCGCCGGCTCCCATAGCCACTGAGCCGCACCGGATAATCCGGCGTGATGTCCACCGCCGCCGCGCCGACGGACCGGGTAGCGGACGCAGCCGTCGAATCGGCAGCAAAGGCCCCCAGAGGCAGCAGGAACAGCAGAACGAGAAGAGGCTTCACGGGGGGCAGGACGGCGCAACTCCTTCGCGACGCATCACACCATGATCTCTCTCGCGACGCGGCCGGAGACATCGGTAAGGCGGAAGTCGCGTCCGGCGTAACGATAGGTCAGCCGTTCGTGATCGAGTCCCATGAGATGCAGGATCGTGGCGTGAAGATCATGCACGTGAACCGGATTCTCGGTCGCAACCATGCCGAGTTCATCCGTCGCGCCATAGGCGAGGCCACCGCGCACGCCGCCACCCGCCAGGAGGGTCGAGAACCCCGTGTGATGGTGATCGCGTCCGGCCTTCGTCGGCTCCTTGCCGTCGGTTTGTGAATACGGCGTGCGTCCGAATTCTCCCCCCATGACGACCAGCGTGTCCTCGAGCATGCCGCGCTGCTTGAGATCCGCGATGAGCGCCGCGGCGGCTTGGTCCGCGTCGGCGCAGAGCTTTGGGTGCTGCGTGTTGTGATTGGCGTGGGTGTCCCACGGCTGTGTGCCGGTGG
The DNA here is from genome assembly GCA_038228205.1 of Chthoniobacterales bacterium. Classification (GTDB taxonomy): domain Bacteria; phylum Verrucomicrobiota; class Verrucomicrobiia; order Chthoniobacterales; family Chthoniobacteraceae; genus Chthoniobacter. Next base: position 74,494 of record JBBRPL010000012.1, on the reverse strand, counting down.
CTGTATAATAGACGGTGATGCAGCGCACCCCGTCCTCGAGCAAACGCCGGGCGAGCAGGCACGAGCGGCCAAAAGGCGTGTTGCCATATTGGGTGCGGAGGGATTCGGGCTCCAGGCTGGTATCGAAGGTCTGCATCGCTTCGCGTTGCATCTGGAACGCGGTCTCCATGGCGTGAATCTGGCCATTGAGTTCCGAGTCGCCCGCGCGCTGGGCGAGGTGGCGCTGGTTGAGCTTCGCCAGCAGGTCGAGTTGCTCGCGCTGCTCGCCGCGCGAGAGCAGCGGATTGCGGATATCGGCGACGAGCTTTTCGACCTTCATGTCTGCCGTCATCACGCTGGCGGCCTGGTATTCCGCCGGGAGGAAGCTGTTGCTCCACAGCGCGGGACCGACGACGATTTGGTTGCTCGGGCGCAGCACGATGTATCCCGGGAGGTTTTCATTCTCGGTCCCGAGTCCGTAGAGGAGCCACGAGCCCAGCGAAGGACGAATGGGCTGGAGGTTGCCGGTGTGCATGGCCAGCAGGGCTGGTTCGTGATTCGGCACGTCCGTATGCATCGAGCGGATGATGCAGCAATCGTCGATGACCCGTGCGAGATTCGGGAGCGATTCGCTCACCTCGACACCGCTCTGGCCGTGCTTCGAAAAGGCGAATGGCGAGGGCATGAACCCGGTGCCTTTGCTCTTGTTGTAGAGCTTGCCGGTGGGCTGCTGCCCTTCGAACCGCGCCAGGGCGGGCTTCGGGTCGAAGGTGTCTACGTGCGAAGGGCCGCCATTGAGGAAAAGAAACACGAGCCGCTTCGCGCGCGGTGCGAAATGCGGCAGCCGGGGCGCGGAAATGGCCCCGTCCGACAACGCCCCGGTGGCGCGCGAATTTGCGAGAGCCGCGAGGCCGAGCATCCCGAAGCCCGCGCACATGCGCTGGAGCGCCTGGCGGCGCGTGAGGATGGGAGCGGGCCAGGAGGAGGGTTGATCAGTCCACATAGAGCAGTTCGTTCGTCATGAGAAGGATCTGGGCATACTGCTCCCAGCGGGTCATGCCCGCGGCCGACGATGGCCGGAGGAGGAAATCCGCGGCGAGCGACCGCTCCGATTCGTCAGGCTCGCGCCCGAGGAGCGTCCGGTAGGCATTGACGACACGCGTCGGGTCGTCCTCCGCGCCGCCTTGCAGGCGCGCGGCGAGCGCCGTCGCGTAGCGCTGCATGAAAGGGCTGTTGAGCATGAAGAGCTTCTGCATGGGCGTCGTGGTGACGGACCGCTGCTCGGAGTGAACATTTGCGTCGGGATAATCGAAGCGCATGAGTTGGTCGGCGAGCTTCAGCCGGCTGACACGGGCGTAAACAGTCCGGCACAGACTGGCCGGGTCGTCGATGTTGACGGACTTCACGCCGATGGATTCGACCAATTGGCCGCTGTCCGCCAGGACGGAATCCCGCCACTGCTCGAAGGTGAGGCGCCGGCGATTCATGCGGGAGAGAAACCGATTCTCCGGATCGCGGCTGAGCGTTGTTGCGTCGCCGGTGGAGGACTGCCGATAGGTGGCCGAAAGTGCGATCTCGCGGACCAGGCCCTTGATCGACCAACCGCCGTCCATAAAGCGCCGCGCGAGATCATCCAGCAATTCGGGATGCGTCGGCACGGCGCCGGAGTGGCCGAAATTACTCGGCGTGGAGACGAGGGGCCGCCGAAAGAAGACCGCCCACATGCGGTTCACGAAGACCCGCGCGGTGAGCGGGTTGTCGGAGTTCGCGATGCGCTCGGCGAGTTCGCGCCGGCCGCTTCCACCGGAAAATGCCGTCGAGTCTTTTGTGCTGAGGACTTCGAGGAAGCGGCGTTCCACCAGCGGACCCTTGTTTTCCACGTTGCCGCGGATGAAGACGTTGAGGTCTTGCGGCTTGGCATCCTCCACGAGGTGGAGCACGGCCGGATCCAATTCAGACCCCTTGGGCCCATCCTTGATCGTTCGGCCATCCGCCGTTTTATTGACCATCGAGGTGCTCGCAAACACGCCGGCCAGGGCGTAATAATCACGCATCGAAATGGGGTCGAATTTGTGGTCGTGGCACCGGGCACAGGCCACGGTGAGGCCGAGCATCGTCCGGCACACGGTATCCACGCGGTCCTCCCACTCGTCGGCCATCACGTCGAGCCGTCCGCGGTTGTAATATTTCGGGCCGAGCCCCAGGAAGCCGAGCGCCGCGAAGTCGCTGAGTTCGGTTCCCGGCAAGCGATCCGCGGCGAGTTGAAGCTTTAGGAAGCGATCGTAGGGAAGCCCGCGATTGAAGGCATCGATTACCCACGCACGATAGCGGTAGGCGTTTGCGTAAAAGAACTTGGTGTCGGTCCCTACCTGATGCGCCTGGTCCTCCCCGTAGCGCGCGAGCGGGAGCCACATGCTGGCCATGCGCTCGCCGAAGCGCGGCGATGCGAGCAGACGATCCACGAGGCGCTCCGGGGCGCCGGGCTGGTTGTCGGCGACGAAAGCGTCCACCTCATCAGGAGTCGGTGGCAGGCCCGTGAGATCATAGGTGATTCGCCGGATGAACACCGGTCGTGCAGCCTCGGCGGCTGGCGTAAGCCCGTTTTGCGCCTGTCGGGACGCGATGAAAAAATCGAGCGGCTGGCGCGGCCAGTCCGTCGGCTCCGGAATGGCGGCCCGCGAACGTTTCGGAACCTGGAACGCCCAAAAATTTCGATCTGCATCCGTAATCACCCGGCCGCTTGGCGCGGCTTCCGTCCTGGGTGCATCCTCCGCCTCCGGTTTGCCCGACACTGGCCAGTGCGCCCCGTTGTCAATCCACCTCTGAATCGCAGCGATTTGCTCAGGCTTGAGCGGATCGCCTTTGGGCGGCATGATCTCATCGCTTTTCGAAGACGTAATACGCGCCACCAAGAGGCTTTCGACGCTCTTTCCGGGAGCGATTGCAGGCTCCCCAGAATCGCCGCCGCCGAGCATATCGGCTTTCCGGTCCAAACGAAGCCCGCCCTTTTGCTTGTCCGGTCCGTGGCATTTGAAACAGCTCTCCTCCAGCACCGGGCGCACCTCCTTTTGGAACTGCTCCACGAGATCCACGGCCGCCGTCGAATGCGCCCCAGTCGCGAAAAACGCCGCCGCCCCGGGGAGAACCGCCCAAAGGAAGCTATTGTATCGGACGGTGGTGGGTGAGAATGGCACGATGCGGGTCGGACGGAAGGTGGGTTCGTGGAAAACGACCACCCGTGACAGGCGAACTTAGCCTTAAATTCTCCCGTTTGACGATCTGAATGAAGAGTTTATGAGGCCGTCGGAGCCACTTTCTCTTCGCATTTTTGCAATAGCCGTTGCCAAAGCCAGCACGTGGGCGACTTTTACGCGGGTTTAATCATGCCAACGAACCTCCGATGAGCTCCCAGCTTCCCGATGCCGCCCCCGGTCAGGGAGATAAATTCCAGCACGAGCAATTGCGCCTGGAACTGGTCCTGGAATGCGCGCGCATGGGCACCTGGGATTGGGAGCTGGAACCGCAGACCGTGACTTGGGACCGGCAGATGCACGCCCTCTTTGGGATCACGTCCGGCTCGTTCGGGGGACGTCAGGAGGATTTTTTGCAGTTGCTGCATCCCGGGGACCGCGCGCGGGTCGCCGCGGAAATGGCATTGACGCTGGAGCGATGCGGCGAGTTCGACGGCGAGTTCCACGCAGTCTGGCCGGGCGACGCCACGACGCACGTCATCCGGATGCGGGCCAAGGTTTCCTGCGATCCCCAAGGAAAGCCGGTCCGCGTGATCGGGGTATCGTGGGACGTGACCGACCGGCGGCGCACCGAGGCCGATCTGGAGAAGAAGCGCTCTCTCCTCGATGCCCTGATGGAGAATCTCCCAGATAAGATTTATTTTAAGGACACGGAAAGCCGGTTTATCGGCGCCAATAAGGCCAAGCTGGCGCAACATGGGCTGACCCACGAAAGCCAGATCCTGGGCAAAACGGACTTCGATTTCTTCCGGCCAGAGCGTGCGCGGCAGGCGATGGAGGACGAAAAAAGGACGATGACGTCCGGCGAGCCGCTGGTGGATCACGAGGAAAAGAACATCTGGAGGGACGCGAGTGAGACGTGGGTCTCCACCACCAAGCTGCCTTTGCGCGATGCCGAAGGGCGCATCATCGGCACCTTTGGTCTGTCGCGGGACATCACCAAGCGCAAGCGCACGGAGGATGAGCTGGCGAGGATCGCGCAGGAGTTGCGCGAGAGAAACGAGATGCTCGAGGAGGACCTGACCATGGCGCACGAACTCCAGAGCGCCATGCTCCCGCAGCGCTATCCCCGTTTTCCGGCCGGCCTGGCCGACGAAGGGAGCGTGGTCCGCTTTCACCACTACTTCACTCCGTCGATGGCGGTCAGCGGCGATTTCTTCGACGTGTTCAAGATCTCCGACACCCTCGCGGGGATCTTCATCTGCGACGTGATGGGGCACGGAGTGCGCGCCGCCCTGGTGGCCGCCATGATGCACACGCTGATCGGCGAAACACACTCCGGCCGGGAAGACCCAGCCGCGTTGCTGGCGCAGCTAAATCGCGCGCTGAGGGACGCCTTGCGAGGCTCGCTCGTGCCGGTCTTCGCTTCCGCGTTTTACGTGGTGGTGGACTTGCGCGAGGGCGAGCTGCGCTACGCGAACGCCGGCCATCCCAACCCGCTTCTTATGTCCCATGGCGATACGCTGACCGCGCCGGTGCCGCTGAACGGGGTGAAACCCGGCCCGGCCCTCGGGCTATTTGATAATGCCCAGTACGTGAGCGCCCAGCACCGCCTCTCGCCGCGCGATGTGCTCCTGCTTTTTACCGACGGCCTCTTCGAAGTCGAAGGTCCGCGCGGCGATTTCTACGACTATCAACAACTTCGACACGCCATCGGCAAGCGCAGCAGGCTCCCGACCGAGGAACTGTGCCGGGGGCTCATCGACGAGATCCAGCAGTTCTCGGCCAGCAAGGAATTCAGCGACGATGTGTGTCTCGTCGCGATGGAAGTGGAGCAACTCGCGTCCACCCAGCCTGCGGTGAAGAACTGAAATCTCAAGGCGCCTGTGAAGCCGCGAAGGCCGCGAGGGCGACCATGTCTTCCAGGGTCAGCTTGTCGACCGTGGGTTTCATGAGGGCGCTGCTGATCCCGGCGCGGGCGCCGTGCTTGAAATCGAAAAGCTGCCGCACGATGTAACTGGGGGAGCGACCGGCAATACCCGGAATCGGACCCAGGCCTTTCAAATCGGGGCCATGGCAGATGCCGCATTGCACGGTCCGGCCTTCACCTCCGGTGGTCGCGAGCACCCGGCCGCGTTCCACGCTCCCGGTCGGCACGTAGGCCACGAATCGGGACCGCGAATCCCGGCTGACAAATTGTTCCGCGTTCTCCGGAAATTCGATGACCCGTTGTCCGATCGGCTCCTTCTCACCGGTCCCCAAGTCGGCCAGATGCCATCCGTGCGCGTGCGTCTTCGGCACCATGTCCGCTTCCACCACCCGGATGATCGGCTTCGGCTTCAGGCTCGAAAAATAAGCGGCGGCCGCTTCGACCTCTTCCGTGGTGACGACTTTGGAAAGCGCGATCATGTTTTTGGGCGGTGCTCTGTCCGGGATCGAGGTCGATCGTACGCCGCTTTTGAAGTCGGCCATCTGCTGGATGATGTAGGTGGCGGGCAGCCCGGCGAGACTGGTGTTTTCCGGGCCGCCGGTGCCCGATGCGCGATGACAATAGCCGCAGGCCATCACGGCCGGCTTCCTGCCATGCACCACCACTTCCGGCATTGGCGGGTGGTCTTCAGGGTGCCAGTCGGGAGACATAAAGCCGTCCCGCACCTGGCTGAGAGTGAGTGCGACATTGCTGTCGGGAACGTGCCGAAGCGTTCCGTCATCTTTGGGGGCCACGATTCCCGGCGGATCGACCACATAGGCCCACGGTGGAGGGACAACTTCGGCGGGCGCGGGAGCATCCGCGGCCCAAGCTGACATGAAGGACATGGAAGCTCCGAGGACGACGATCCCTTTTCCAAGGATTCCCATTTTGAAGAAAGTAGGGGGAGTAAACACGAGGGGCAGAGATTGGTAGCGCGATCCGACCATGGCAAGCCCGCGAAGACGAATGTGGTCCATCATGCCTTCCCCTACGTCCCTCCCCGGCTTTCCCACTGATCACTGCCCGACCGCCCGTTCACCACAGTAACTTCCCGCCGTCGATCACCAGCACACTCCCCGTCATATAGCTGCTGGCCTCACTGGCCAGGTAGAGCGCGAGCGGGGCGATCTCTTCGGGTCGGCCCCAGCGGCCCATGGGAATGCTGCCGGCCACTTCCTGTTCAAACTCCGGCCGTTCGCCGATCCAGCGCCGGTTGGCGTCCGTGAGGAAGGGCCCGGGCGCAATCGCATTCACCGTGATGCCATGCCCCGCCCAGTCGGCGGCCACGGCCTTGGTGAACATGGTCAGCGCGCCTTTCGCCGTCTCGTAGCTGCGACCGCGCATCGCCTTTCCCGGCCACATGGCGTTGATCGAGGAAATATTGATGATGCGCCCCCAGCGGCGCGGGATCATGGCCGCGCCGAGGCGTTTGGTCAGGATGAAGGCTTGCGTCAGATTCAGATCGAGAATCCGCTGCCAGTCCTCCAACGGCAGATCCTCCGTCGGTGTGTTGATGCGCCGCCCGCCCACGTTATTGATCAGAATGTCGATTGCCGGGAAACTCCCCAGCACCAGGTCGCAGAGCCGTTCAGCTTCCTCGGGCCGTGCAAGGTCCGCCTGCACCGATTCCACGCGGTGACCCTCGGCACGAAGCATTTCGCGGGCGTGTTGCAGATGTGCTTCGTCGGAGCCCGCGATCACCAGTTCGGCGCCCGCCTCGCCCAGCGCACGCGCCATCTCCAGGCCGAGGCCGCGCGAGCCACCGGTGATCAATGCCCGGCGGCCGGTGAGCTTGAAACGATCGAAAACAGGCATGGGGAGTGGCGAATGAAAACAGATCCGTGGAACGAACGCACTCTTTCAACGATGGCGACTGGGGATGGCTGGACGCCATCCCTGAAGTGGGTGCTGACGGAGCAGCGCCCTCCAGTGCGGCGGCTGCCGCGCGACGCGCCTCAAGGAATGCGCCCACCCCCGCTCTTTACCTTTGCCGCGCCTCGGCTAGTTTCGCCTCCCTTTTCACTTAGCCTTTCGCCGCGCCATCTATGCTCACCAGCGCCCAAATCCGTCAGCAGTTCCTCGATTTCTTCCGGGAAAAGCAGCACACCATCGTGCCCTCGTCGTCGCTCATGCCCGACTCGCCGAACCTGCTCTTCACCAATGCCGGCATGAACCAGTTCGTGCCCGTCTTCCTCGGGGAGCGGAGGGCGGACGTGTCCAAGTGGGCCGGAGCCGTCCCGGGCAGCGACACCCGGGCCGCGGACACCCAGAAGTGCATCCGCGCCGGTGGAAAACACAACGATCTCGATGACGTGGGGCTCGACACCTACCATCACACGTTCTTCGAGATGCTCGGCAACTGGAGCTTCGGCGATTACTTCAAGAAGGAGGCGATTTCCTGGGCGTGGGAACTGGTCGTCGAGCGCTGGAAATTCCCCGCGAACCGCGTTTACGCGACGATCTACAACCCCGACCGGTCCCTCGGCGACCCCGCCGAGCGGGACGAGGAAGCATGGAACTTTTGGGCGGAGAAATTCCGTGCCGCCGGGCTCGATCCGGCGGTCCACATCGTCAACGGGAACAAGAAAGACAACTTTTGGATGATGGGCGAAACGGGCCCGTGCGGCCCGTGCTCCGAACTGCACATTGATCTGACACCGGCGGGCGATACCGGTGGCGCGCTCGTCAACAAAGGCACCGCCGAGTGCATTGAGATTTGGAACCTGGTGTTCATTCAGTTCAACGCGAATCCGGACGGCACTTTTTCACCGCTGCCCGCGCAACACGTCGATACCGGCATGGGCTTCGAGCGCGTCACTTCGATCATCCAAGGCACCAAGGGCTTCACCGATTTTGCCAATGCCAAGATCTCCAATTACGAGACCGACATCTTCCGCCCGATCTTCGATGAAATCGAAAAGCTCAGCGGGAAGACGTATGGCTGCACGCTTCCGCAAGCCGGCAGCACCAACACGACCGAACAGGAGAAGGTGGACATCGCCTTTCGCGTCATCGCCGATCACATCCGCACGCTTGGCTTCGCGATTGCCGACGGCATTCAACCGGGCAATACCGACCGCAATTATGTCCTGCGTCGCATCCTGCGCCGTGCTGTCCGCTATGGCCGCACGCTGGGCTTCCACCAGCCCTTCTTCTACAAACTAGTCGCGGTCCTTGCGCGGACGATGGGTGATGTTTTCCCAGAAATCCGCTCCAAGCAGAAGCACGTGGAGGAAGTGTTGAAGCGGGAGGAAGAAGGCTTTAACAAGACGCTAGACAGAGGGATTGAGATTTTTGAAGAGGAGGTAGCGTTCCTCGTTCAATGTGTGCAAAGCCCAAATATTGGATCGAAGTCGCAGGCACTTTCTCCGAACGGTGTGGTCGGTAATGTCGTTCTGAACCCGGATGGGTCGGTAACACGGCAGTTGTCAGGCGAACTTGCATTCAAACTTTACGACACCTACGGCTTCCCACTCGACCTGACTGAACTGATGGCGCGTGAACGAGAAATCACGGTGAATGTTGAAGGATTCAACTTTCACATGAATCAGCAGCGAAAAACGGCGCAAGCTGCGCAGAAAAGGACCGTTATCGAACTTTCCGAGATCGATACCAAGGAGCCAACCTGCTTTGTCGGTTATGACCAGCTTGAGACCCCGGCGAGGGTGATCGAGGTTGTCGCGCTCAAGGACAAGACCGCGGTGATCCTCGACACCACCACCGCTTACGCCGAGATGGGTGGGCAGGTCGGTGACACCGGCGAACTCTCGCGCGGCGCCGATACCTGGCGCATCGCCAATACCCAAAAGAGCGGGCAGACGTGGCTGCATTTCCTCGAGGGAGTGGATGTGCCTGACGTCGGCACTGAGGTCACCCTCGGCGTCGAAGTCCTGCGTCGGCGCGCCATCGAACGCCATCACTCGGTGACGCACCTGCTCCACTGGGCGTTGCACGAAGTCGTCTCGCACGAGGCTACACAGAAAGGTTCATTCGTCGGGCCGGACAAGCTCACCTTCGACTTCAATAGCGCCGCGCTGACTCATGCGCAGGTGCGCGACATCGAGCGCCTGGTGAACGAAAAGATCGTCGAGAACACTGGCATCGCGTGGACCGAAGTTCCCTACGCCGAGGTGCGCGGACGCGCGGATATCATGCAGTTCTTCGGCGACAAGTACGGGGAGATCGTTCGCGTGGTGGACATCGGCGGGTATTCGAAAGAACTTTGCGCAGGCACGCACACCCGCGCCACGGGCGAGATCGGCCTCTTCCGTATCAATGCCGAGAGCGCCATCGCCGCGGGAGTGCGCCGTATCGAAGCGGTCGCCGGGTTGAATGCCTATGATCTCGCGACCGACGATACGCAGCGCCTGGGCGCGCTTGCGACGAAGCTCGGCACGCCGCTTCCCGAACTGGAGAAGCGCATCGAAAGCCTGCTCGCGCAGCAAAAGGAATTGGAGCGCGCGCTCAAAGCGGCCGGCCAGCGTGAAGCGGCGGGCCGCGCGAAGGACCTCCTCGCCAGCGCGCAGACGATCAACGGCACGCCCGCAATCATCGCCAATCTCGGCGCGGTGGACGGCGATACCTTGCAGACCGTCGCCGACGCGTTGAAGTCGCACGGCTTCAAAGGCGTCACCGTCCTTGGCGGCACCGCCAATGGCGCGGTCGCGCTCGTCGCGGCCGTTTCGCCGGATTTCACCGCCAGGGCGCAGGCCGGCAAGATCATCGGCGCGATCGCCCCGCTGGTCGGCGGGAAAGGCGGCGGCAAGCCCGAAGGGGCGCGCGGCGGTGGCAAAGACCCGACGAAGCTCGACGAAGCCCTCGCCCACGCGAAGACGCTGCTGTAGAGCGGCCGGCGGCCTTACCCGACCCCTGCAGCGACTATCCATGCATATTATCTACGGCACGCGGCGGACCGAAAGAACCCTCGGATACGTCGCCGATTTTTGTCCGATCTGCCGTGGGATCCGCGCGTTGCAGCCGAGGTTCCGCGAATAAATTCGCGGCTACGTAGGGGAAGAAGCAGGCACGCACAGATTGACAACTTTCCTCAAGTCGGCTAAATCTATACACGCAAAAAAGCGGCGTGGCCGGATCTCCTGCCTACCGAGACGAATCTCGGCGGTAAGGTTCCCGCCACCACGACGCCAGTTTTACGAAGTCAAGAGGACGCCCCTCGGTGATTCCTGACACCGCCTGCTGTAACGGGCGGTGTCTCACCGAGTCTCATGACCGGCAAAGTGTGAAAAGTTGGTCTCATACGAATAGGCTGCTGGCTTCTGCGCTCGCGGGGTGCGAAACGGTCTTGGCAATCGGAAAAAATCTCGCCGGCCCATCCGTTGGCTCAACCAGTTTGATTTTTCCTGCCTCTGCCAGCCGAGTGAGAGCGATTGACGCTGCCGCGTAAAAGTTCTTCCAGTCTCCGCTATAAGAAAATCCACGGTCCCTCACCCATTTGGATGCCATCGCCCTGGTGAAACCACTTTCGCCTGAAAATGATGTCACGGCATCCAGTAGCGCCACGGACAACTTCATTTTTGCGTAGCGATTGGAGCTCAATGGCAATGCTGTAGACTCGTTCTTGAGCATTTCGGCCGTCATCTCCACGGCTTTCCGTTTGACCCGAATCTCTTCGAGTCGGGACTGCACCCCAAGCAAGTCCGCCTCCAGCCGCTGTTCATTGGCGGTAATGGTGGCGATCAATTGTTCGATGGAAGCGCTCATGCGAGCCCAATAATGTACGCGCGCTTCTAACCGCGCAACACTTTTTTGTTCGAAACTGTTCTTGTTTCTTAGCGCAAGAAGTTCTGGGTCAGAACTAAATCCCACAGAGGCTACTGTGTGTAGTATATTATTGCCCTACGTAGCGGCGAATTTCATTCGCCGAGCCACGCGTCGCAGCACGACCTGCCCCTTGGGAACCGTCGAGAACGGGATCCAAGAGTCCAGAACACGCTCCAGACTCAGGCCGCGTGACGCTCGCGAGGCAAGGGACGCGAGCGCGTCCTGGCCCTTATTCGATCTTGAACAGGATGGTCGCTGTCTTGCCGTCCGCGATTACGCTCAGCATATAGTCTCCCGCTGCCAGTTTCGATTTGTCCATCGTCCCGGCCAGCGAGCCCTTGTTGGTGCCTTGCAGCAGGATGATCGCGGGGGCGCCGCCCGGCGCGGGCTCGCCCTTGGCGTTGGTCTTGTTGACGTTGATGATAATCGGGCTGCCCTTGGAGGTGACTTCGATGGAAGCATCGCTCTTGACCGGCTTGGCGACCTTGGCGAATGGCTCCCCCTTCTTGAAAGTCGCGGCCTGCCCGCCGAGGCTTACGGGGAAAGGGAGGGCTCCGTCATCCTGAGCGCGTGCCGCGACGAGGCCGAGAGTGAAGAGACTGAATAGAGCGAAGGCGAATGTTTTCATGATGGGAGAATGAATATGGTCGGAGGCTGGCGGAAACACGCGGTAACACAAGCCACGATATGGAGTTGGCTGCGCCCGCCGTGTCTTCATCATTGACGCGAGACGGCGCGCCTGCGTCCGTTGGCCGGGAATTCAACGCCCATGAACTACGATCAAACCTTACGACGCTATCGCCTCGTCCTCGGTGCTTTTATCGTCGCTCTCGTCTTGAGCGGGGTGACCGCGTTTCCATTGCTCCACGAACTCGAAATTCTCGCGCGGATGCTCGGCGTCCCGGCCGACGCGGCGGCCTCGTCGCAGAGCGGCCTGCGGTTCTGGATCGCGACTGTGCGCGAGGGTATCCGGGATGTGCACGCCTCGTATCCGTGGCTGGCTTACGGCACCGATTGGCTGGCTTTCGGGCACATCATTATCGCGCTCTTTTTTATCGGGCCCTGGCGTACTCCAGTGGCCAATGCGTGGGTCTTGAAGGTCGGCCTGGTGGCCTGTGCGGGAGTCATCCCGCTCGCGCTGATCTGTGGGCCCATTCGCGGCATCCCTTTCTACTGGCGGCTCATTGACTGCAGCTTCGGCGCCGGTGGCGCGTTGCCGCTGCTCTATTGCCTGAAGCTCACGACGCGGTTACGCGACGAAGTTCCGTCGTGATCCAGGGAGGGGATCCCAGGCTGCGCTGCGTGGCTATTTGCCGCCGACTTCGAGCAGCTTTAGCGCCTGGTCGAGGAGCGCTTCCGCCTCACGCATTTTCCCGGTGCGGACGAGAGGGTCGACCTGCTGCATGATTTCCACGATGGGCGCGACGTCGCGGCCTTCGCTCTGCCATTTCATCGCGGCAGCCTTGACGCGCTCCATCTTGTCTCGCAACTCCTGTGGCGGAAACCCTCCGCCGCCGGGTTTTTCCGGGCGGAGTTGGGCGAGCTTGGCGCGCTGGTCGTCGGTCAGCTTCTTGCGCAAGCTGAGAAGCAGGGTGAGTTGTGCGTGCTTAACGTCGCGCTCCCGGTCCATCAATTTGTCGGCTTGGGCCAGCACCGCAGCTTGATCGGCATCGGGCTTGTCCAGCAGTTTCGCGAGGGCGTCGCCTTCCTGCCTGAGCTGTTCCTGCATTTCGCCGAAGTGCGGTTGGGCTTCCTGAACGAGGTCGCGCACCGCCTCGCGCTGCTCCTGGGTGAGACCGATCGCATCCGCGTTGTTCATGATCAAATCGGGCGGAAAAAGCTTCGAACCGAGCGGATCGCCTGACTGAGCCCTGGCGCAGAACGCGAATAGGGCGAAGGCGGCGAGTGCGGTGACGACGGGTGATTGGCGTGGGTACATGAGAGGAGGAGGTCAGGGGTGGAGTTCGAAGGAGAGCGGTGCGGATTCGGGGGCGGATAGGAGCGTGTCCGTCGGTGCGCGCCATTCGCTGAGTAAGACAGCGCTTCGCCACGGAAGAGTCGTTGCGACGGTGCTGCGCGATTGCGACGGTGCGTGGAGGAGGATGAATGCGCCGACGACCAGCAATGCGGCGAGGGCGGTCCATTGCGCCAGGCGGACGCGCACCTGATGCCGGTGGTGGCGGAGGGAAGCGGCGGCCCAGACGTGATCGAATGACGGCCCGCCGTCCTCATCGGCGCGGAATGACACGTGGAAAAGCGCGCGGAACCGGTCTTCTTCGGGATTGTTCATGGCAGAGTGAGTTTGGAGGTGAGTGAGTCGCGGAGTTGCTTTTTGCCCCGCTCGTAGTGGGTGCGTGCGGTTCCGATCGTGACGCCCATGATGTCGGCCGCCTCGGCGATCGAGAGGTCGTGATAAAACACGAGGGTCAACGCTTCTTGCTGGCGCGCGGGCAGGATGGCGAGCGCGGTGTGCAGGTCCGAGTGTTTCTCGTCACGCATCAGTGCGGTGTCGAGCGGTTCGGTGGCTGATTCGGGTGCGTCCTCGAGACTGGCCAATCGGGCGCCGTCACGCGTGGCGCGCCGCCATTCGTCCAGCGCCGTGAACCGAATCAGGGAGAAAAACCAAGTCTTGAAACTGGAGCGTCCGCCGAAGCGGGCCCGGCCGTCGAGGATCTTCACGTAAGCATCCTGCAACACATCTTCGGCCCGACCCGCGCTGCCTCCGCAGCAATGCCGCGCCCACACGAAACTCTCGCGATGGAGCGCCGCCAACTGCGAGCGGAGATCGGCGGGAGGAAGGAAGGTCATGGGATGCACCGGATTAGTCGCGCGAAGCGATCATCCATATGACAGGAGTCCGTGGACATCGAACAGGAAAGCCGTCCATCCTCGTCGCCGATTGCCGCGGCGCCAATTATTCGACAAGCTTCCGGCGATGGATGTCCGCCGTGCCAAAACCCTGAATCCCGACGATTGGCTCGAGATGGCGCCGGATTTTTCGCGTCCGATCGTCGGGCGATTGCGCGATTGGGTATTCCGAACGGCGCCGGATCTTTCCGAGTCGATCAAATGGAACCTCCTGTGTTTCAGCGGACGGAAGCTCGTCTGTGGATTGAGCGCATGCCAGAAGCATGTGAGCGTCGCGTTCTTCCGTGGCACTGAACTGGCGGACCCTCGTGGGCTGTTTCACGCTGGTGAAGGCAACACGAATATCCGCAGTGTCCGCATTAGTTCGGCGAAGGCTATCGACTTCCTGGCGCTCGGCGCGCTTCTGCTCGCGGCGGTGGATTTGGACGCCCGTCCGGATATTCCGCCCGCGCCAAAAGTGAAACGTGCGCCATGGCCCACGCCGGAATTCTTCACCAAGGCCCTGAAATCCAACCAGAAAGCAGCGGCCTTTTACGTTTCCCTGGCACCGACCTACCAGCGCGAATACCTGGTGTGGCTGACCACCGCCAAACGGGAAGAAACGCGCGCCCAGCGTCTCTCGCAAACGCTAAAAGCGCTGGCCGCCCGGCGAAAGTGGATCGACCGCAAGCGGGCGTGATTCTGTCGCGGCGGTCTATGACCGTCGGATACTTGATAGCCGGCTAGACCCCCGGCCGCCACCCGACGGTCATAGACCGCCGCGACAGTGCTTACTCACCGCGAGACGCTCGGGTCGCGGGCGTTCTTGATCAGCGCCTGCCGCGTCTTGCCATCCGCCGACATGCGGTAGATGGACGGCTCCTTCGCGCTTACCGGTTGGACCAGGCATAGGAACGCGTCGCCGCTGACCCAACATGGCTCCCAGGCGAACAGACCTTTGGGAGTCAGCCGCGTGGCCCGGCCAGTGGCCAGATTGAGCGACCAGATGGCGGGCGGCGGCCCGTCCCAATCCTTGCGCGCCACATCTTCGTCCATCTCCACGTCGACGAGCAGGGCGCCATCGTTGGGCGACACGGCGAGACGCGACCCGCTGCTCATGCCGCCCTTGGCGAAAAGCTTGGCAATCTCCCATTGCTCCTGAAGCGCGCCATTGAGGCCGAGGTGGTAGATGGTGTCGAGATCCTGGCAGTAAAAGCCATTTCCATCCGGCGCCCAGACGACCGAATAGAAGGAATGGTTCGCGGGATCGGCCCGCTTGACGAAACGAAAATCGGACCCGTCGGCGCCGATCATTCCGACGTGCCAGTCATTGTCGGCGTGGATTTGAAAGAGCAACCGCTTGCCGTCGGGCGACCACACGGGGCTGTGGCAGTTCTTGCTCGGGATGTTCGGGATATTCGCCGCCTTGCCGGTGGCCAGATCGACGACCGCGATCGCACGGTCCGGGGTCTTGCCGCTCGGGTCTTCGGTATTGAAAGCGAGCTTTGTCCCGTCTGGAGAAAGATCCGGCCACGCGCCGGTCACCACCTTTTTTGCGCCGGAGCCGTCCAGACTGGCCACGTAGATCGTGTTCCCTCGGGCATACGCAATCTTGCGCGGTGCGTCGGCGGCACGGGCCGTGGCGATGGCGCAGAGGAGAAGGACGACGAAGGTGCGGAACATAAACTGAGGACGCAAGGTGAGGACCGCGCCTAGATCCGGTCCAGCCTCCCCGTGCTGTCACCGAGCCGGTCTGCTTTCACCCCCATGCGATCCAGCAAGGAGAGATAGAGATTGGTCATCGGCGTTTCTTTGTCGTAGCGGACGTGCCGCCCGGGTTTGAGCGACCCGGCGCCGCCGCCGCATAGGAGCACGGGCAGATCGTGGTGGGCATGAGCGTTGCCGTCCGCGATGGCGCTGCCGACGACGATCATCGAATTGTCGAGCACGGAGCCGGCGCCCTCCTTCATCGTTTGCAGCTTGGTCAGCAGATAGGCGACCTGCTCCATGTGGAAGCGGTTGATCTTCGCGATCTTCTCCTTTTTCTCCGCGCTGTTGCCGTGATGTGACAACTCGTGATGGCCTTCCGTGACACCGATAAAGGGATACGAGCGGTTGTTGCCCTCGTGCAGGACCATCATCGTCGCGATGCGAGTCGAGTCGGTCTGGAGGGCGAAGGCGAGCAGGTCGTACATGAGCCGCACGTGCTGGGTGAAGTCGGTCGGGATGCCCTCGGGTTTTTCCATGGCCGGACGTGGCCTGGCTGCTTCGGCAGATTTGAATTTGGCCTGCTGTTCGATCGCCACTTCGGTTTCGCGGAGACCGGTCAGATACTCATCCATCTTGCGCCGGTCCGTGGCGCCGAGGCGTTTTTGAAAAGCTTTCGCATCCTCCCGGACCACATCGAGAATCGAACTCCGGCAGCTTTCGCGGAGCGCGCGGCCCGCGACGAGATCGGGGTCTTCGTCGCTGGCGCTGAAGAGCCGTTCGAAGACCAGGCGCGGGTCGCCGAGCGGGGGCATCGGAGTGTTCTCGTTGCGCCAGGAGATATTGTTTTGGTAGGCGCACGCGTAACCTGAATCGCAAGCTCCCGCCTGTCGCATGGACGTTTCGCAACTCATTTCCAGGGAAGGCAGCCGGGTGGCTTTGCCGACCTGGAGGGAGGCAATCTGATCGGCGGAAATGCCCGCCTGGATGTCCGCGCCGGCCGTCTTGCGAGGATGAGTCCCGGTCAGGAAACAGGCGTTGGCGCGAGCGTGGTCACCGGGACCATCGCCGAGCGCGCGGGCATTGACGTGCGCCAGCCCGCTCAGCACCGAGACCTGCTGCCGCACGGCCTGCAACGGCTGGAGGGTCGGCGGCAAATCGAAGCGATCGCCCGTCGCCGTGGGTGTCCAATTGACCATGTCCATCCCATTCGGCAGATACATGGTGACGAACCTTCGGGGCAACCCCCCGAGGGCCGCAGCCGCCGCGGCTTTCATCGCGCTGGGCAGCATACACTCCAGAAACGGCAGCGCCATGGTCACGCCCAAGCCGCGGAGAAAAGTGCGTCGCGGGAGGTGGAGGGATTTGTCCGGGATATGCATGGCAACAGGACGAACAGTGAACGATTAATGCACGAATTGCCTCAACGGGCGAGCGCAATACTGGAATTCATGGAGTCGCCGGAACGGTGCTTGCCGCGGCCGTCTTTTTCCCCGCCGAAAACTGCCGATGATCGCCCTCTCCGCGGCGCATCTGAAAGGGCACGCTGTTTACGACCTCGAGGACGAGGTTGGAGAAGTTCGGGTTCTTTTCGAGCGAACGTGTCACTTTCTCGATGGCCAGCCGGTCGTAGAATTCCAGACCGCGGCCCAGCGCGTAGGTCAGCATCTTTTCCGCAGTGCAGCGCAGGAGGTCGCCCCGCTTTTTCGTGAGGAGGATGGCGCGCAACGCGGCGGGTCCCTGGAACTTTTCGCCGCTGACCAGTTGGCCTGTGGTGTCGATGGCCCCGGCTTCATCCTGCGCCCGCGCCGCCCCGATCGCGTCGAAGCCTTCCAGCCCGAAGCCGATCGGGTCCATGCGGGCATGGCAGCTTGCGCAGATGGGATCGACCCGATGCTGTTCCATCCGCTGCCTCAGGGTGCCGTGCAACTCCGCGCGATTCTTGTCATCGAGATTGGGCACCTCCGGTGGCGGCGGCGGGGGCGGTGTGCCCAGGAGGTTGTCCAGGACATATTTGCCGCGCTTGACGGGTGAGGTGCGGGTCGCGTTCGAGGTGAGGGTGAGAAAACTGCCGTGCCCCAGGATACCGCCGGGCCGATTGGGCGGCAAGTTCACCTGGACGAACGCTTCGCCCTCGATGCCGGGGATGCGATAGTGCTTCGCCAGCCGTTCGTTCACAAAGGTGTAATCCGCGCCAACGATGTCGAGCACACTGCGGTCTTCGTGCATGATCTTTTGGAAGAGCAGCTCCGTTTCACGTTGCATGGCCGTGGCGAGGGCTTCGTCCCATTCGGGGAAGGTCTTCGCATCCGGCTGGACGAGTTTCACGTTGCGAATTTGCAGCCACTGTCCCGCATAGTTTTCCACGAGGGCGCTGGATTTCGGATCGGCGAGCATGCGCTTGAGCTGGGCGGAGAGATTTTTGCGCAGGGTGCCGCGCTCGGCCTCGGCGAAGAGTTCATCGTCGGGCATGCTGCTCCACAGGAAATACGAGAGGCGCGAGGCCAGCATCCACTCGTTGATGGATTGCGCGGATTGCGGGTTATCCGGCTCCGGTTGCATTTCACCGCGGAAGAGGAAATGCGGTGAGACGAGGATCGCCGTGACGGCGGTCTGCACGGCCTGCTCGAAATTTGCACCCTTCTTTTCGGCCTGCTTGGCTATCCAGAAGAAGCGCTCAACCTCGGCGGGAGCGAGCGGACGGCGGAAGGCGCGCTTGCCAAAACTGCCCAGGATCGCGCGCGCGGAGGCTTCGAGATTCGGTTGGCCCCGTCCGGGCGCGAAGAGCTTGTATTGCGAGGGAGGCGCCTTCACCGGCTGCGGCGGTGAGGTCAGCATGATCTCCCGCACCGTCAGCGTTCTAGTCATGGGTTTGCCATTTTTCATTTCCGGGCTGGTCACGGGGTTGGCCACCCGCAAGGTGAATGGATAGGTCCCGGGTTTATCCACGTGAACCGTCGCTTTGAGCGCGTCCCTGGCGTCCTTCTTCCCTGAGAGATCCGCAGGCTTCAGCGCTTGCCCGTTGAATTTCCATTCCAATTTTGTCGTTTCGCTTCCGACCTTGTCGGAGACCACCGTGAGTTTGATCGTGTAATCTCCCGCGACCGGCACTTCCACCAGCACTTTGGATTCATTGTCATCGATCTTTCGCGCGACCGAGGTCGTGCCGGTCTTCGGCCCGCCTTCGATCTGCATCAGGTCCACGTAGGTTTTCTCCGGCCGCGGCTTGTGGTCATTGAGGACCGCCAGGCTCATCACCTTTTCCGCCGCCGCCAGGTAGCGCTCGAAGAGCACCGGTGGCAGGGAAAGCACGTCGCCGATGTTGTCGAAGCCGTAGCCCGAATCGTCAGCGGGAAAATCGTCCGCCGGCTGGAACTCGACACCGATGAGATCGCGGATCGTGTTGTTGTATTCGACCCGATTGAGGCGGCGGATGGTCACGCGCCCGGGATCGGGGTTGGAGGGATCGACCGCGAAGACGATACGGTCGATCCAGGTCATGATCCGCTCACGCTCGTCGAGCGTCGGCTGTTTTTCTTCCTCCGGCGGCATATCGCCCACGCGCACGTTTTCCAGGACGTGGCTCCACGTCTTTTGATCCCGGACCGCGACCTCCAGGGAGGGGAATCCATCGAGAGCGAGCCCGCCCTTCTTCTTCCCGTTTCCATGGCACTTGTAGCAGTAGGTTTCGAGCAGTGGCTTGACGTCGCCCGCAAAATCCGGCGTCGCGATATTTCCGATCTCCGCGACGACTTCCCTGATCTTGGGCGGCGGGGTCGCAGCCGCCCGCGTCTCTTTCGGCGCGGCAGCGGGCTGGGGTGTGGCAGCGGGCTGCGCGGTGGCTTGAACCTGTTTCGCCTCGCTCGCAGCGGCGTAGGGTGAGGGCGGGGTGGGTGTCGCTGGTTGTACAGCCACAGGGGGTGGGGTTGCCTCCACCGTAGTCCGGTTCGGGGGAGGACCACACCCCGCCAGCACGGCGAGAAGGCTGGCGGCACAGAGCCGCGGGGAGCTGGGGAGGGGACTGGACACGCGCGAAAAAGCCGTGCGCAGCATGCCGCAGAAATCCAGAGGCGCAAGTGGCGCTTTGTCGGGGAAAAAGCAGTTCGGAGCGGCGCCTGGCACTTGGCGCTTGGTACTTGGCTCGTCCCACCGTCTAGGTGTCAGGGTGAATGTGAATCACCTCAAGAAGCTTACGCTGCTGTCGCCCGTCCCGGCGATCGTGGTCGGCATCCTTTTGCTCACCCTCGGGCGCAAGCTCTTCTGGCTCTTTGTCGCGGCGATCGGTTTTATTGTGGGCGTGGAGTTGACGACGCCGATGTTCCCTCGGGAAACGGTCTGGATCTTCGTTGCCGGATTGGGCTTTGGCCTGGCGGGCGCAGTATTGGCGATCCTCGTGCAGAAAGTGGCCGTCGCCGTGGGTGGATTCCTGGCCGGCGGATACTTTCTCATGATGGCAGCCCGCGCCTGGGCGTTACAGGTCCCCGGATATTCGTGGGCCGCGTTTCTCGTCGGCGGTGTGGTGGGAGCGATCATGATGATTTACGTTTTTAATTGGGCCTTGGTCCTCTTCTCATCGATCAGCGGGGCGCACCTTATCGTCCACGCGCTGCCCAGCGACCAAGCGATGGCTTCGGCGATCTTTGTCGGTCTCATGGTCGTGGGTTGCATCATTCAGGGGCGCGCCCTCACCGCCAGGATCACCCATGAAGTTTGATCCGCGATTTTGGTAAACTGGCCATCTAGAATGTCGATTGCGCCGAAGTCAAAAAAGCGTTTATTTGCACTCTCGCCCCGCGTGCTCGCCCGAAGAGCGTCGCGACCCGCGAGTGACGATTTTGCCAGTTCCGGACGAGTGAGCGGATTGTCACTCATCGTCTGTTGAGCCTGCCGTTAAGATGCTTCCCCAATGACATTGCATGACCATAGGCGACCTTAAGCGGCTTTTCGGAACGGCGATCAAAGGCAAACGCTCAGAGCTGGGTATCTCCCAGGAGGAGCTGGCAGATCGCGCCGGTCTTCACCGCACCTACGTCTCGGACGTGGAACGGGGCGCGCGCAACCTTTCGCTCGAAAGCATCGAGAAGCTCGCGTTCGCTCTCGAACTGTCGATCTCCGGCTTGTTTGAGCGGGCGCGCGATGGGGGGGCGCGCCTCACGCCCTCGAGGTCTTGCTGGTCGAGGACGAACCGCTGGATGTCGAACTCACGTTGCGGGCGTTCAAGAAAGCGCGCTTTACCAACCCGATTCACGTCGTCCACGACGGCGCCGAGGCGACTGATTTTATTTTCGCCACGGGCGCCTATTTTCATCGCCGGGATCTCCCGCCGCCGGGGGTGATCCTGCTCGACTTGAATCTGCCCAAGATCAGCGGGCTCGATCTGTTGCGCCAGCTCAAGACAGACAAGCGCACGGAAAAAATACCGGTGATCGTCCTCACGGTCTCGCAGCACGACCGTGATATCACGGAGTGCCGGCGGCTGGGCGTGGAAACCTATCTCGTCAAGCCCGTGGACTTTCGAGATTTCAGCGAAGTCGCGCCCCACTTGCAGCTCGAGTGGGCCCTGGTGAAACCCACGGGCTGAGAAGATAGAGATATCGGGTTCTTCGACAGGGGCGCCGCGCGCGCATCGCCCTATCGCCGTGAGCCATTCCCCTGAGGCCTATGAATGAACTTTTGCGAGCGATTATCGATGGCACCGGTTTCATGCCGCACGGGCATTGCTATCTCTGGACGCCAGGGATCGTCTGGCTGCATGTGATTTCCGACGCGCTCATCGTGACCGCCTATTATTCGATTCCCCTCACGCTGATCTCCTTCGTGCGGCGGAGAAAGGATCTGTCATTCGGGTGGATGTTTGTCTGCTTCGCCATCTTCATCCTGGCTTGTGGTACCACGCATCTCCTGGAGATCTGGAACGTGTGGCATTCGAACTACTGGCTGTCCGGCGGCGTCAAGGCGCTAACTGCGGCGGCCTCGGTGCCGACGGCTGTCCTGCTGGTGCGTCTCGTGCCGGTCGCGCTGGCGCTGGCCAGCCCCGAGCAGATGCGGCGGGCGAATGCGGCCTTGCAGGAGGAGATCCTGACGCGGCGTCGCGCGGAGGAGCAGGTGAATCAGTTGAACCGGCAACTGGAGACGCGTGTGCTGGAACGCACGGCGGAACTCGAAGTCGCCAATGAAGAACTGCAGCGTCAGATCTCCGAGCGGCGGCAGGCGGAGGAAAGTTTGCGAGTCAACGAAGCGGATTTTCGTGCCAGTTTCTATTCCTCTGCCGTCGGCCAGGCGCAGGTGGACCCCGCGACAGGTCAGTATCTGCGCGTGAATCCGAAATTCTGCGACATCGCCGGCTATACTGAGGCGGAATTGCTCAGCATGACCTTCCGCGACCTGACCCATCCTGACGATCGTGGTGATGACGGTGCGGCCCACGAACGGATGGTCCGCGGCGAAGTGCCGGAAGTCCGCCGCGAAAAGCGCTATCTCCGCAGAGACGGCAGGACGGTCTGGATCGACATCAATGCTTCCCTGATCCGCGATGAATCTGGCCGGCCGATGCGGACGCTCGCCGTCGTCCAGGACATTACCGCGCGTAAGAAGGCCGAGGAGGCGCGGCGTTCCGCCGAGGAGAAGTTCCGGTGCCTGGTCGAGCAGTCGCTTGTGGGCATCTACGTCATTCAAGACGAACGCTTCGCCTACGTGAACCCGAAGATGGCCGAGATTTTCGGCTATACCGCCCAGGAGTTGAGCTCCACTTCCGTCCTCGATTTCGTCACCGCCGAGGATCGCCCGCTGGCGCGCGAAAACATTCGCAAGCGCTTCGAGGAGGCGATCGACAGGATTCGCTACAGTCTGCGGATGGTGAAAAAGGATGGCGGCATCATCCATGCGGAAGTCCACGGCGGCCGCGCGGAATACAACGGCAAACCCGCCATATTGGGAGCACTGCTGGACATTACCGAGGCCAAGCGGGCCGAGGAAGTGAGGCGCGAGACCCAGCAGTTGTTGCGGGCCATCATCGATAACTCCACCGCAGTGGTTTACGTGAAAGACCTCCAGGGCCGTTATCTGCTGGTCAACCGCCGCTACGAGCAGATTTTTCATTTCACCAGCGAGGTGATTCTCGGCCGAACGGATCATGATTTCTTTCCCCGGGAACAGGCCGAAGCTTTCCGCGCCGTCGACCAACGGGTGCTTGCCGCCGGGACCGTGCTGGAAATGGAGGAACTTGCGCCCCAGGACGATGGTCCGCACACCTACATTTCGATCAAGTGCCCGCTTTTCGACTCGGCCGGAAAGCCCTACGCCGTGTGTGGCATCTCAACGGACATCACCCAGCGCAAGAGGGCTGAGGCGGCCCTGCACCAGAGCGAAGCACGGTTTGCGAAGGCCTTTCAGTCCAATCCGGCGGCGATGTGCGTGACCACGATCAAGGACGGCAGGTTCATCGAGGTCAACGAGCGCTACTGCCAACTTTTCGATTATTCGCGCGAAGAACTCATCGGCCGAACTTCCGTGGCACTGGCCCTGTGGGCCAAACCGCCGGAGCGCGCTTTGGTGATGGAACGGCTGCAGACCCACGAGTCCGTCCGCGACCACAGAACTCACTTTCGGCGAAAGAACGGAGACCTCCTCGACGCTATGATCTCGATGGAGATGATTGAATTTCCCGGTGAACTCGAACCAGTGGTCATCTCCATGATCGCCGACATCACGGAGCGGATGCAAGCCGAGGCGGCGCTGCGGGCGAGCGAGGAGCGACTGCGCCTCATTACGAATCTCGTGCCGCATGGTATCTTTGCGAAAGATGCTGCGGGCCGTTATCTATTCGTGAATCGGGCGTTGGCCGAGGGCTGCGGTTTTTCCATCGAGGAAGTGCTCAAGAAGAACGACTTTGACTTAGTGGCCGACCGGGCGCAGGCCGAGGCTTATCGGGCCGACGATCTCGCCGTCATCCAGTCAGGGATTGCGAAGTTTATCCCCGAGGAGCCGAATACGGATTTGGCGGGACACAAGCGCATTTTCCAGACAATCAAGGTGCCGTTCACAGTGCCTGAAACCGGTGAGCGGGCGGTGCTCGGTGTCTCGGTGGATATCACCGAGCGCAAACGGGCTGAGGACGAAATCCAGCGCCTCAATGCCGATCTCGAAAATCGGGTCGCCGAGCGGACGGCTGAGCTTGAAACGGCGAACCGGGAACTGGAGGCGTTTTCCTACTCCGTCTCGCACGATCTGCGAGCGCCGCTCCGTGCGGTCGACGGCTTTTCGCAGGCGTTGTTGGAAGACTACGGGCCGCACCTTCCCGAGGGAGGCCAGCGTTACCTGCGGACGATCCGCCGGGGGGCGCAGCAAATGGGTTTGTTAATTGACGACTTGCTGGCTTTCTCCCGGCTGAGTCGCGCCCCGCTCAACAAACGGCAGGTGAATGTCCAGCAAATGGTCCGGGACGCTCTTCAAGAACTGATGGCATCGAACCAGGGACGCCAGATTGACCTGAAGGTGGGAGAGTTGCCTCCGTGCCAGGGCGACCCCGCGTTGCTCAAGCAGGTCTGGATCAATCTCTTGTCCAACGCTTTCAAATACACCCGCCAGCGGGAGACTGCGGTGGTGGAAATCGGCTTCGATCCGGGCGAATCCGGGGGCGCCTATCGTGTCTCGGACAATGGGGCTGGCTTCGACATGCGATACGCGGACAAGCTTTTCGGCGTGTTCCAGCGCCTGCACCGAGCCGAGGACTTCGAGGGGACTGGAGTCGGCCTGGCCATCGTCCAACGCATCGTTCATCGCCATGGTGGACGCATCTGGTTTGACGCCGCCGTCGGCCATGGAGCGACTTTCCGTTTTACCCTTTAAGAAAAAACCAGCCATGAACCCAACCGGCGCCGTCGAGATCCTGCTCGTCGAAGACAGTCCTGAAGATCTGGAACTGACTCTGCGATCGTTGCAGAGGGCCAAATTGAGCAATCGCATCGAGGTCGCTCGCGACGGGGCGGAAGCCCTCGATTTCATTTTCTGCGAAGGTGCCCATGCCGAGCGCAGAATCGAAGATATCCCCAAGGTGATTCTGCTCGACCTCAAACTTCCGAAGGTGGACGGCCTGGAAGTGCTGCGGCGCATCAAGACCGATCCGCGCACGAAAGCGATCCCGGTCGTCGTGTTGACCTCGTCCAAGGAGCAAAAGGACGTGGTCGAGAGCTACCGTTTGGGGGTGAACAGCTACATCGTAAAGCCGGTGAATTTCGATGGCTTCATCGCGGCCGTCCAGGATTTGGGGATGTACTGGCTCCTGCTCAACCAACCCCCTGGATTGGAATCATAGGATGGGGCAGCCGATCCGAGTGCTATTGGTTGAGGACAACCCGCAGGATGCGGAGATGGTGCTCCACGCCCTCCGTCGTTCGGGCTTCGATCCGGAATGGCATCGCGTGGACACCGAACCCGAGTATCTGGCCTGGCTCCACTCCAGCCCTGACGTCATCCTTTCCGATCATGCCATGCCGCAATTCGACGGTCCGCGCGCGTTGCGGCTGCTGAAAGAGAGTGGCCTCGAAGTGCCGTTCATTTCGGTCTCCGGCACCATCGGTGAAGAGGTGGCGGTCGAGGCGATGCGCCACGGGGTCACGGACTATCTGCTCAAGAGCAACCTCACTCGCCTGGGCGCCGCCGTCGGCCGCGCGCTCGAGCAGAGCAGGCTGCGGAGGGAACGCCGCCAGCTCGAGGAGCAATTCCGGCAGTCGCAAAAGCTGGAAGCGGTCGGCCAATTGGCCGGAGGTGTGGCGCACGATTTCAATAACATTCTCACGGTCATCCAGGGCTACGCCACGCTGCTGGAACAGGGGACCATCGAGAACGTGGAAGCAGCGCGCGAGATCACGTTTGCCGTCGAGCGGGCGGCCAGCCTGAGCCGCCAGTTGCTCAGCCTGACGCGCAAACAAGCGATGCAACCGCGCCTGCTCGATCTCAATGTGGTCGTCGAGGAGATGACGAAGCTGCTGCGCCACAGTCTCGGCGACGATATCACGCTGGTGGTGGAGGTGGGCGACGATTTACCGATGATCTACGCCGATCAAGGCATGCTCGAGCAAGTGCTCCTGAATCTCGCGCTCAATGCGCGCGACGCCATGCCGAATGGTGGGCGCCTGGTCATTGCGACTGGCGTCTCCACGCTTGGCTCGACCGGAGGGGAACTGAGTGCCGGCGCCATAGGCGCTCCGGCGGTGCGTTTGCGCGTCGCCGATTCCGGCTGCGGGATTCCGCCGGAGATCAGCGAACGGATCTTCGAGCCGTTTTTCACGACCAAAAGCGCGAACAAAGGAACCGGCCTGGGTCTGACGACGGTCCAGGGCATCGTCTCCCAGCATGACGGCGAGATCAGGTTCCAAAGCAGTGTGGGAGAAGGCACGACGTTCGAGGTCATCTTCCCGGCGAGCATCCGCCGGGCCGAACCGGCTTTAGTTTCGGAGCGCCCTCCGGAGTCGGCCAGCGGCGGTCATGAGACCATCCTTCTGGTCGATGACGAGCCCACGTTGAGGAGCGTGATGCGGATGGCGTTGAGACACTTCGGCTACGAGGTTTTGGAGGCTGCGTCCGGCAAACAGGCGATGGAGCTGTTCGAACAAGCCCCTCACGAGATTGACCTGCTCCTGACGGACATGGTCATGCCGGACGGAGTGAGTGGACAGGAATTGGCCGAGCAAATGTGTGCTGTCGAGCCGGACCTGCGAGTCCTCTATACCAGCGGCTATCAACTCGATTTAGTCAGCCGAAGTCTCGCCGGGCAGGAGGGGATCAGCTTCCTCCAGAAGCCGTTTTCCATGCAAAAACTGGCGGGAGCGGTTCGTGATTGCCTGAACCGTTTGCCCGGATCGAGGAGCTAGCCTTGCTCGGAATGCCGGGCATGGTTAGACCTTCCCTCATGAAGCGTGCCTTGTTCCCCTCCCTGGCGTGGTTTTGCGGCCTGGTGCTGGCGATTGCTCAGCTACCGACACTGGAGCCGCCCCGTGCGTGGAAAACGGCGGAAGGCCAGCCATTCCAGGCTTCCATCACCAGTTTCGATGGGACCACGGTCGTTTTCCGCATGCCGAATGGAAGCCGTGCGCAGGCGCCGGCCACCAAGTTGAGCGCCGAAGACCAGGCATATCTTGTCGAGTGGCAGAAGAAGCAGCCGATCAAGGTCGCGATGCCAGCGGAGGTGGGCGTCGAGACCGCCGACGTGAAGGCCGAGGTGGTGAGCGAAGATGCGTCCGCCGAAAAGTTCGTCTATCGCACGCCGCATTTTGAATTCGAATCGCAGGGAAAGTTCAGCCAGTCGCTGCTCCGCGAAGTGGCGCGCAACTTCGAAGCCACCTACGAGTTGGTCAAGGCCTTGCCGTGGTTCATTTCTCCGGAGCCGGAGAATGGCCAGCGTTTCAAGGCGCGGCTGCTCCGGACGAAGGAGGACTATCATGCCGCGGGAGGGCCGCCGAACAGCGGCGGTGTCTACATGGGCAGGGAAGCGCTCTTCATGGTGCCCTTCGAAAGCATCGGCGTGAAAGTCGTCGGCAAGAGCTTTGCCAAGGACGAAGACTTCAAGACGCACACGATGGTCCACGAACTCACGCATCAAATGATGCATGCGTCGATCCGGCTGCTGCCGCAGTGGATCGTGGAAGGCACCGCCGAATACACCGGCACGCTGCCGCTCAAGACCGGCAAGTTTCGCCTCTCCGCGGCCAAGAACGGCCTGAAGGACTATCTCGAATACTTGAAGAAGGACACGCGTGGCGGTGTTCCTGAGGCGTATCCGCTGGAGAAGCTGTTCCCGATTACGAACAAGGAGTGGAACAAGATCCTCGAGGACGATCCGAACGTTTCCCATCGGCTCTATTTTACATCCTACCTGCTCGTGTATTACTTCATGCATCTGGACGGGAAGGGCGATGGGCAGCTCTTTGCGCGTTACTGTCGCGAAGTCGGCGACGCCCGCCGCGACATCGAGAAATTCGACAAGGCCGTCGAGGAGTTTAAGAAGCTGCCGGGGGTCGAAGTACAGCCCGATGGCAGCTACCGCTGGCGCGGCGATCTCAAGCATCCCGAAAAGCCGGCGGTCATTGCGACCCCGGCGGCGCTCGCAGAATTTCAAAAAAAGAACCTCACCATCCTGCTCGATGGCCGCAGTGATGACGAGCTGATGAAGCAGATTCGTTCGGCCTACGCCAGGCTCGGGGTGCGGTTGTAGCCGGCTCTTTTGACTGCCTGTCGCCGCCGGCAACCGCGAAAAATTCTCTCCTGCCGCATCACATCATGCCCCGGAAAACACCACCTCCTTCCACCGACGAGAACGCCCTGTGGGCGATTCTCGAGAGCACCGCGGGGGAGACGGGCGAACGCTATTTTGCCGGGCTGGTCCAGCGGTTGGCGCAGGCCATGGACACCTGCGGTGCGTGGGTCACGGAGTATTTGGAAGATCAGCGCCGGCTGCGTGCCATGGCCTTCTGGATGGACGGAAACTGGATCGAAAGATACGACATGGACATCGCGGGCACGCCCTGCGAGGCCGTGATCGACACGGCCGCCCCGGTCCATTTTCCGGATCGTTTGCTCGAGCTTTTTCCGAGCAGCTCCAACATTCGGCAACACGGTTTCGTCAGCTATCTCGGAGTGCCGCTCAAGGACGTGGATGGATCCATTCTCGGGCATATGGCGGTGGTCGACCGGGCGCCGATGCCCGACAGCCTCAAGGCGCGCGCCCTGTTCCAGATCTTTGCCGACCGAGCCGGGGCCGAGTTGCGCCGCCTGCGGGCGGACTCAGAAATCCGCACCCGTGAGGAAAAGCTCAGCCGGGTCGTCAATGGCGCGATGGATGCCATCATCGAGCTCGACGCGCAGCTCGCCGTGACCCTGCTCAATCCGGCGGCGGAAAAGGTCCTCGGGTGCGAATCCCGGCGCGCCGTGGGATTGGACTTCCGCGATTTTCTCTCTCCCGAGGGCGGGGCGCGGTTGGCGGAACTCGCCGCGGAGTTGAAGCGGGAGAGCCGCGCTTCCGCGTGGATTGCGGGCGGCCTGGAAGTGGCGCGAGTCGGCGGGGCAAAGTTCCCGGCGGAGGCCACGCTCTCGTGTTTCGACGCCGGAAAGCGGCACTTCTTCGCGCTCATCCTGCGAAATGTGAATGACCGGATCGAGGCGGAGCGGCGAATTCATTCGCTGGAGGTCGAAGCGGCCTATTTGCGCGGCGAGCTGCAGCAATTGGATGGCACGGAAATCCTCGGCCAGAGCCCGGCGTTGCGGCAGGTGCTGGAAGAGGTCCGGCAGGTGGCCGCGACGGATGCGACCGTCTTGATCCAGGGCGAGACGGGCACTGGCAAGGAGCTATTCGCGCGGGCCATCCACCTCGGCAGCCGGCGTCACGGTGAGCCGATGATCACCGTGAATTGTGCGGCGATCCCCGCGACGCTGATCGAGAGCGAATTCTTCGGGCACGAAAAGGGCGCCTTCACCGGGGCGACGGCCAGGCGCGAGGGCCGTTTCGCGCTCGCGGATCGCGGAACCATCTTTCTCGATGAGATCGGCGAACTCCCGCTCGACTTGCAGTCGAAGCTTTTGCGGGTGCTCCAGGAAGGTTCGTTCGAACCGGTGGGCAGCGGACGGACCCAGAAGGTGGATGTGCGCGTCGTCGCCGCCACCAACCGCGATTTGCGTCGCGAAGTGACGGAGGGTCGGTTTCGCGAAGACCTCTTCTATCGTCTCAACGTATTCCCGATTCTGTTGCCCTCGCTCCGCGAGCGGCCGGACGACATTCCGTTGCTCGCGGAGGCATTTGCGAGCCGGTTTGCGACGCGGCTGCGGAAGGAAGTGGCGCCGCTCACACCCGAGTGCAACGCGCGTCTCAAGGCGTACTCATGGCCAGGCAATGTCCGGGAATTGGAGAATGTGATGGAGCGGGCCGTGATCACGGCCGTGGGGGGACGGATGAATCTCGGGCGCGCCCTGCCCGAGGCGATTCCCGCGCCCGCCGTGGAAGAATCCGCGCCGGACTCCGTCGATCATGTTTACACCGCCGCGGAATTGGCGGGACTGGAGCGGCAGAATTTTGCGCGCGCGCTGGAGCGTTGCGGGGGACGCGTTTCCGGTGAGCAGGGAGCGGCGCAGTTGCTTGGCATGAAACCCTCGACGCTGGCCTCGAGATTGAAGGCGCTCGGGGTAAAACGCGTGGGATAGTCGCCGGCGTCGCGAAATCTCGCGAATCGCGCTCACGGAATCTCGCGAATCGCGAAATTTCGTGAAGGGGATGGCATGGTGGTAATATACGCAAGTGTCTGATCATCAGCAGAAAATGACTCGCGCGACGATGGTGGCATGCCCTCTGCAAAGAGTGATCCCGACTGAAACCAACTCATCTATGTATCATCTGAACAAACTCACCCACCTGAAGAAAATCAACGGCCTCGCGCCGAAAGTCATGGAGGCATTCTGGGCTTTCGACAAGGCAGCCGTCGCCGATGGAGCGATTCCGGTGAAGTACAAAGAACTGATCGCCGTGGCGGTCGCGCTCACGACGCAATGCCCGTACTGCATCGATATCCACAGCGGGAACGCGCGGACGGCAGGTGCGACCGACGAAGAACTCGTCGAGGCCGCGATGGTCGCCGCCTCGTTGCGAGCGGGTGCCGCGGTCACACACGCGACACACCTCTTCGCGGATCAAACCACCACCTGCTAACGGACACATCCCTCGCTCAACCGCACCACATCCATGAAAACACAATTCTCCATCCTTCATCGCACGCTGGTTTTCGTTTACGGCGTCGCCTCTTACGCCGTGGGTCTCTTGTCCCTGGCGTACGCCGCCGGCTTCATCGGCGACTTTCTCGTCCCGAAGTCCATCGACTCACCGGCTGAGACGCCGTTCTGGCAGGCTTTGTCCGTGAATCTCGGTTTGCTCGCGATCTTCGCCGTCCAGCACAGCGTCATGGCCCGTCCGGCCTTCAAACGCTGGTGGACGCGTTTCGTCCCGGAGTCCGCCGAACGCAGCACCTATGTGCTCTTCTCCGGGTTGGCGCTTATCCTCCTCTTCGTTCTTTGGCAGCCGATGGGCGGCACGATCTGGAACGTCGCGAATCCAATCGGCCGAACTGTCCTGTATGCGGCATTCGCCTTCGGCTGGTTGCTCGTGCTCGCTACGACCTGCCTGATCAATCACTTCGATCTCTTCGGGCTGCGCCAGATTTGGCTGCACTTGCGGGGCCGTGAATACACTCCCCTCGAGTTCAAGACGCCGAGCCTCTACAAGCTCGTGCGCCATCCGCTCTACCTCGGCCTGCTCTTCGCCTTCTGGGCGATTCCTACCATGACCGTGGCGCACCTCGTGTTCGCCCTCATGACCACGGCCTACATCCTGGTCGCCATCCGCCTGGAAGAGCGCGACCTGATCGCTTATCACCCGGAGTACGCCGAGTACCGCCGCCGGGTTCCGATGCTGGTGCCGGTGCCCGCGAGTCGTCGTTCCGCCTGAATTCTCCACGGACTCGTCTCATGATCCCGATTGCAACCCAGCCTTGACCGATCAAGCCACGGCTTACCTCGATTCCACCAATCCGGAGAATGTGCCCTTCTACGAAAGGCACGGTTTCTCGGTCCGCGGCGAAATTCAAGCGGGCACGTCGCCGACGCTGTTCGCGATGGTGCGTGAGCCCCGATGATGGCCCCCTGTCCGCGTTTTTTCCTTCCGCCTCGATGAATACCACTTCAACTCCGTTTCGTTTTGCGCACAGCATCCGGCATCTCTATCGCGCAGCGGTGCTCGACAGCCTCGAGATCGTCCGTACCCAAGGCTGGCGCGAGTTACTGCGCCAGCGTGGCTGGAAGTTCTTCGCCGGGATCGTCCTGTGCTACCTCGTGCGCGACACGTTGCTTTACGTCGTGGTGCCGCTCTGCGTCGCGCGAAGGCTTTTCTGATTCGAATGGATCGGCCGCCGCTCGGCCGCGCTCCGAATCAATGCACACCCAGGCAAAAGAGACTCTTGCCGCCCCGGATGTATAGGCGTCCGTCGCTGACCGCCGCACTGGCGCGGCCTTCCTCGCCGAGGTCGCTCTCCGCGAGCACTTCGAGTTTATCCCCGGCTTCGTTCGCCTTCACGACGTAGCTTTTCCCGGCGCTCGCAAAATAGATGAGTCCATCCGCGGTCCCGACCGGACTCGCGTACGTGGAAATGCCTTTCAGTCGTTCCGCAAACGCCAGGGTCCCATTGGACATGCGGATGGCCTTCACGATCTCCGGTGCGTGCGCGCGCCACACCAGCCCCTGCGCGATGATCGGTGATGACAGCCCCTCCGGGATTTGCGGGAACGTCCACCGTAAATGGGTCTTCCCCACGTCTCCCATCCCGGTGGGATCGACGCACACGCCCCGCCCGCCGCGCCCGCTGTCGGAATACACCAGTTCTCCATCGTAGGCGGGTGAGGCCGAGTCTCCCGCCGCCGGGCACCACCACAGGAGATGCCCATCCGCCGGATCGATCCCTTGCAGCGCCTTGCTCGCGCTGACCAGCATTTGCGGGCGCCCGCCGATTTGGACGATCACCGGTGTGCTGTGGGCGAATCCCGTCTCCGGTCGCTGTGCCTCCCATCGGATCTCTCCCGTGGCTTTGTCAAACGCCACGATACTCGAGGTCTTCCCGGTTTGATCACAATCCAGGATCAACGTTTTCTGGTATGGAACGGGGCTCGTTCCGAGCGCGACGTCGAAGGCATAATTCGCGAGTTCCTTTCGCCAGGCGATGTGCCCGTCCCAATCCAGCGCCACCACGACGGCTGACCCAAACACCGCATAAACTCGATCGGCGTCGGCGCACGGGGTCGGCGCTCCGTACCCGCCTCGCAAGTCCTTCAATTTCCACGGACCCGGAGACACTTCAGTCTGCCACAGCAGCTTCCCATCCCCTTTCGCAAAGCACAGAACCCGGTGAGTCAGCGGCTCGTTTTCCACACAGGTCACCACCACCCGCTCTCCGACCACGATCGGCGAGGAGAAGGGATTGTCCGATTTCGGCAGGGCCACTTTCCACCGCACATTCTCTCCCGCTTCCCCGCCCCACTTCAATGGGAGCCCCTTTTCAGCCGTGTATCCCAGTCCCGTCGGACCGCGAAACTGCGGCCAATCCGCGGCGCGGGCCAGGGTCACGATGGAGCATAGGAAAAGGAGCAGCTTCACGGATGGATGGACGGCTAGTCGACGATCTTGCGGTAGCGGAGAGGTGCGTAGCCAATGGAAACCATCGCCGCGGCATCCCGCTCGCTGGCGCGAACGCGGCTGAATGGTTCCGCCTCGTAGCAAAGAAAGCGAGTTTGCGTGTCGTCGAGCCATTTGACGAAGAGCACGACGTGGCCTCCGATCGCGTTCAGAACGTCGCCTGGGCGCAATTCACCGAGGGAATGGAGCTTCACGCACAGCCCTTCCAGCGAACTGGTTGACTGTTTTTCGTCCAGCCGCCAGCAACGCGAAATGAAGCCCGAGCAATCGAGTCCGACGCAGCTGCCGCTCACCGCCTTCCCACCGAGACGCCGCTTGTCCGCGTTATAGAGGTCTCCGGCGCCCTTGCCCGCGCGCACGCCGCGCTCGAAACTTTCGAGAGTGTCGAAGCCACCCCATTTGTACGGCATCCCTTTGCTCGGCTTGCCGGCCTCCCAGAGATCCGGATTGCCCGTTGACTGATCGGGAGTGTGGACCACGACGCCATCCGCGTCCGGACCGTGCCGGACATTCTGCGCGGTGGGTTGCCATCGATAGTCGGCATAGGAGGCGGCGATGGCGAGTGCCTCCGCGCGCGTGAGCGCGGCGGCGGAGGCAAGGGCCCCGCCGAGAAGACTGATGAGGAAGGTGGTGAACAGGAAACGTTTCATGTCTCCATAACGTGATGAGCCCGACGAATCTTTCGCGCAAATTCAATTCACGGCAGGGTCGTTTTCGAAGCATACGTCTCGCGCGGCAAGCACGGAAACGCGCCTGCCGTTCGGCAGTCATGGTGCTTCTGGCGCGAGAGGCCGTCGATGGTGCGGGTGGGGGCCGGTCCGGCCAAAGGTCGCGGACGGGGTTGTTTGCTTGCGAAAGGGGAACGACATGCGTTGCACTGCGCGCACATGAAACTCATCTCTTGGAACGTGAATGGCATCCGCGCGGTGCTAAAGAAGGGCTTTTCCGATTTCATCGAAGCCGAGCGGCCGGACATCGTGTGTCTACAGGAGACGAAAGCCACTCCTGAGCAGGTCCTCATTCCCAAGTCCCTGGCGAAGTACGCGGCGTTTTGGAACATCGCGGAAAAAAAGGGCTATTCGGGCACGGCGATCTTCACGAAAACGAAGCCCGTCGCGGTCACCTTCGGGATGGGCGTGGCGGAGCACGATCGGGAGGGGCGTGTCATCACCGCGGAATATGCGGATTTCTTCCTCGTCAATGTTTACGTCCCGAACTCGAAGCGGGAACTGACCCGGCTGCCCTATCGTCAGCAGTGGGATCGCGATTTTCTAGCGTATCTCCAGCGGCTGGAGAAATCGAAGCCGGTCATTTGGTGCGGTGACCTGAACGTCGCGCATGGGGAAATCGATCTCGCGCGTCCGAAGGACAATGTGAAGAACCACGGCTTTACCCCGGAAGAACGCGCGGGCTTTGAGGCATTCGTCGGGGCGGGCTTTGTGGATACCTTCCGCGAATTCGAGAAGGCCGGCGGGCACTATACCTGGTGGAGCGTGATGTCCGGGGCGCGCGCACGGAACATCGGCTGGCGCATTGACTATTTCCTCTGCTCGGCGGCCCTCCGCCCGCGCTTGAAATCGGCGAAGATCTACCCGCACATCATCGGCTCGGACCACTGCCCGGTCGGGATCGAGGTGCGGACCGCGGGTCGTGTGTCATAATCGAAAAATGCCGTTGCGCGCCGTGGCGGACTGGGTAATCTGCGCATCAGTTCTTTTAAAACTGCAATGCATCACGAGTGGCTCGGCGTTTCCGCCGGGCCTGCCAACCTGGTTGGAGAAACCAAGGTGGAGCCGAGCGACCGAGTAGGTTGCAAGGCGATGTGCGCGCCGGCCCTCTGCCGATGCGAATCAAATCTCCCGTGATGCGCTGCCACCTCGCAACCCATCATGTTTCAACTCTCACTCCGCACCAACCCGGAGAATCCCAATCATCATCTGTGGAATAACAACGGCACGTGGTTCATCCATTACGTCGTCCACCCGACACCTTTCACGAAGGAGCGCATCCGCAAGTCCCTGGGGACGAAGTCGCTGGCGGAAGCAAGGGCGCGGCGGGACGCGATTTTGACCTGCAAGGCGCCGGCCGCCCCAATCGGGCTGGCTCTAGCGGCATGACCGCCCGGGGCGGAAGTCCAAATCGGATTTCGAGTCGCCCCGTCGTGGCTTGGCGCCCGCTATTTCGGCGCGGCACAGTCCGGCCGGGTAAAAACTTCCACCGATTCCTTGAACGTGCCCGCCAACGTGTAGTTCGCCTTGAGGTACTCATACACTTGCGGCGCCCAGTGGGTGAAGCGGGAGGCCTCGGTTCCATTGATCGCCCGGTTGTCGATGATCACCACCGCCGGCTGTTTTTCTTCGAAGTCGTGAATGGTCTTTGCTGAAAAATTCGGGGAGCGCGTCGCGTTGTCGACGTAGATGTTGTGCAAGTACGTCCGGCGGTTCGTCATCACGTTGTACCCGGGATTGTAGGGGAAGCAGATCACATAGTCGTTGGGGCCGGAGGCCTTCAGCACGGCGTCGTGCACCCCTTGGAGCGAGGCGGCGTCATTTTTGGACTCGCGAATGCTGACGCCGTTCTCGCCACGAAACCACGTTTTGCCCCGAGCCCGGGCGGCGATGGTTCCGGCGGAAGGATGGTTCATCGCGAACACGCCGTAGATCGCCAACTGGCTGGCGAGAAACACCGCGAACGCCCACGCCGAAACGCGCTGAAGCATCGATCGGGATTCGCCACGCGGCCAGAGCAGCCACAGGCACGCGGCCATGGCAATGATGTGGCCGGTCATGAATTCCGACAAATGCGGGCGGTCCGGACGAAAGAAAAAGAACTGAAGAAATGTCGTGAGCGAAGCGCCGACGAGCAGGAGCCAAAGAAATGGCCGGTTGGTGAGAGCGAACTCGCGACTGGCCATGCCCCGGAGGAACCCCGCGAGTCCGGCGAGGAAGAATACGGCGAATCCGACCAACGGTGCGTGGGTGAGAAACGCCAGCAGGCGATCCTTCCAATCATGATGCCACATGGCATTGATCGGCGTTCTCGACAGGATGGCATGGTCCGCGCCCGCCGCGATGCCCGTGGCTTCTGAGGTGGCGGGAGCAGCAGCGGCGGGGCTGGGAATCGCGTCCGCGCCCAACGCCAGATGTTCCGTCACCGGGTTGGGCGCGGCGTGCGGCGCGGATCTGGTGGCGCGATGAAGCTTTTGCACCGCCGAGGATCGGAGGAAGCTCAACCAATTGGAATACTCGTGCCAGTATTGGGCCTCCAGACCGCGCCCGCGAAGGTCGAGATAGGCAGGCGTTTGCGCCACGACAACGCCGGCGACGAGTGCGATGAATCCGAGCAACATGGCCACGAAACGGCGGCCGAACGGCAGTCGCCGGTCGAGCAGGAAGACCAGCAGCAGGAGCGCCCAGATCGCCGAGAAAAAATAGCCGAGCTCGACCCGGACGAGATACGTCAACCCGAGCACCACCCCGCCCAGGAGGGCCGTACCCAGCCATCTCCGCAGGCGGGTGGGATCGACGAAGATCAGTGCGACAAGGCACGCGGTATTCGCCGCTTGGGCGAATTGGATATAATTTTTGAATTGCGAGCCCGGAAACACGACCAGCAACAGTCCCACGCCCAACCCGGCCAGGCGCGAACCGGTAACCCGGGAAACGATGCCAAAGCCAAGCAGCGCCGTGATCGTCGAAAGGGCGAAAAACCACGCGCGCGCCGCGAGGTAGTTCACGCCGGTGATCTTGAAGAGTCCGATGAGGGGATAGAACCAGCCAATGTTGTAGCCCGGCTCCACGTCCACCCATGGGCGCTCCCCGTTCATGAGGCGTTGCGCGATCAGGCAGGCGGTGCCGCCCTCATCGTGCGGATTGAACCAATAGTGCCAGTAGCTGCCGTAGTAGGCAAAAGCGGCGATCACGATGATCAACATCGGCAACCATCGCCAAAGCGCCGCCGTCCGAGGGTCTGGCGTCGTGGAAGAATCGGGTTCGGGATTTATATTGCTGTTCACCGGTGGCAAAGTGGTTTTCTTGTCCGCACTGTGAAAGACGTATCGTCCCCTTTGCCCGCCGTCGAGACTCCGCGCATCGAAACGCCCATTCAGGTGATGTTCTTCGACACGGACTGCGCCGGCGTCGTCCACAATATCGTCTATTTGCGCTTTATCGAAGTCGCGCGCACGCACCTGGCCGAACAGCTTGGCATGGGCCTCGTGGACATGGCGGCTTCGCAGAACTTCCCGGTCGTCGTGCGGACGGAGATCGACTACAAGCGTCCGGCCAAACTCGGCGACAAGCTGGTCGTCCATGGGTGGCTGGAAAGTGTCGAGCGGCTGCGCTTTTGGTGCGGATTCGAGATTCGGCGGCCCGCGGATGGCATGCTCATCGCCTCCTCACGGCAGATGCTCGCGGTGATCCAG
Source organism: Chthoniobacterales bacterium (assembly GCA_038228205.1). GTDB lineage: Bacteria > Verrucomicrobiota > Verrucomicrobiia > Chthoniobacterales > Chthoniobacteraceae > Chthoniobacter. The sequence goes on along the minus strand of JBBRPL010000012.1, from coordinate 37,373 downwards.
ATGCCCGCCGGGAAGCCGGTGCGGTTGCCCGAGGACTGGGCGGTGCGCTTTGCGCACCTCAGGCCGAAAAGAGATCCAGAGGCTGCAACGCAAACTCCGGAAAGATGAGCGGGAGGCTGGCGCTATCCGCGCCATTCCGCGTGAGCACGGGAGCAAGGATATTGCGATAATTGTTCCACACCGGCAGATCACCCGGGCCTTCGAGCATTTCCGGCTTCAAGCCGGGCCAACCGCCATAGACGCGCCCGCCCTTCACGCCGCCGCCCATGACAAACATCGCGCCGCCCCGACCGTGATCCGTGCCGAAGCCGCTGTTCTCCGCGACACGCCGGCCAAATTCGGTCATCACCACGACCGTTGTCGTCGCCATGCGCGGGCCCAGGTCGCGGCGGAAAGCGGCGAGGCCGTTGGCGAGCCTGAGCATGAGCGGCTCGATGAGAGTCTGCTGGGTGAAATGCGAATCCCAGCCCCCGAGGTCCACGCTCGAGGCATCGAGTCCCACATCGGCGCGAATGAGTTGCGCGATCTGCCGGAGGCCGAGCGCGAACGCATCATTGGCGCCACCGTAGTCCGCGCCATTGGCCGGCGGCGCTTTGGAGTCGATCGCCTCCATGCGGCGCAGTGCCTCGAAAGTGTTGTTCGCGGCGCCGTACAACGGCCCCTGTTCCAGCGCGTAGAGTCGCTGGAGCTCGCGGGTAAAATCCCCCTTCGGCGGGTGATGGCGCCTATCCTCGATGGCGAACTCTTCCAGCGATTGAAGCGCGGCCGCGCTGGGAGCACCGGAAAGGCTTTCGGGCAGGGTGGGCGCAAGAGCGACGGCGGCCAGCGGGCTCTCGGAAGGGCCGCGGGCCCGCAGAAAGCGTCCCAGCCAGCCGCCCGCCGCGACTCCGCCATGCTCCATCAAATCCTGGGCCTCAAAATGCGAGCGCGTGTCGCTCTCGCCACCGGCCCCGTGAACGATCGCCAGGTCGCCCTCCTTCCAGGCCGCCTCAAGCGCACGGAGATTCGGATGCAGTCCGAAGATTTCGTCGAGTCGGACAGCCGCTTCCTTCTTCACGGCGAGCCTCGGGCGAAACTTGTGATAATTGTCATCGGCCACGGGTGCGACGAGCGTGAGGCCATCGGCGGCGCCACGCAGGAAGACCACGACGAGAGTTCGCCGGTCGTCGCGGTTGGTGGAAAGGTTGACGGCGGTGCTCATGTCAGCAGCGTTGAAAGGCGGGTGAAGCGAGGAGGAGCGCGAGACCGTCGCCGGACCTTACGAAAGCGTCGCTTTCTTCCGGGGTCGGGACGCGATTGAGCAGCGTCGCCATGAGCGCGGCATCGCCGCCGAGCGCCGCGGCCAGCTTTTTCCTCTCGATGCGGGTGCCCTTGATGCGGTTGTTGGCCAGCGCGAGGGCAAACTTCCAGCGCCAGAGCAGGGTGGCGTGCCAGTGCGGCGCGCGCGCCGGATACCCGTCGGGAGTCGGATAGCGGAATGGCACATGGCCCATGCGCTCGAGGTAGGATTCCAGTCCCCGGTCGCCATCGGTTTCGGCGTTCGTCGTGCGCAACGCCGAGACGACATAGTGGAAGGGCCGCTTGAATTTCGCGGCCGCCGAGGCGTGGAATTCCGGCGTGGCGAACAGTGCCCGCAGGGTCGCCTTGATGTCCCCCTTGCCGTCCGTGAAAGCGCTGGCCACAGTCTCCACCGCCGCCGCGGGTGGATCGTCATTGATAAAGCGGATGCAAAGTTTGGTGGCGATAAATTTCGCGGTGCTGGGGTGTGCGGCAACGATGTCGATGACCCGATCCAGATCCTGCTCGCCGAGGCCGGCGGGGATCGCCTGACCGAGCACGCTTTTCGCTCCGTCGTCGTGCGCTTCGTGGCGAAAAACAACCTTGCCGCGATCCTTGAAAGGGGAGAGCAGCTTGCCGGAAAAGCCGTCGTTCTTTTTCGCGAGGATCGTCCACCCGGTAAGGCAGCGCGCAACCTCCATCACGTCCGCCTGCGTGTAGCCTCCGTGGACCCCGAGCGTGTGGAGTTCCATCAGTTCGCGCGCGTAGTTTTCGTTCGGCATTTCGACGGCCGACCGCTTCACGTTGGCGCGGCCGTCGAGGTACCACAGCATCGCCGGGCTGAGGGCGCTGGCGTGGAGCATGTCCCGGAAATTGCCGAGGGCATGCTGGCGGATGACGCGCTGGTCGTCATCGATCTTCGTGTAGCGCGCATCGCCCTTGGCGGGGTCGATGTTAAAATGATCACTCCAAAATTCACACATCACCTCGAAAAGCTGGCGCTGCGAATAGACGGCGCGGAGGACGGCCACGCGGCGCAGGATCGGCGAAAGGGACTCGTCGTCCTCCTCGTAAGCCTCACCGATAGGCTCCCACCAGCACTCGGAAAACCTCGCAATCGCCCGGTCACAAAGTCCGTCGTCCATCTTTTCCGGCGCGAGTTGTTCCTCGAGAAAGGCGTCCACCCCGAACGCGGCGACGCGCGCGTAGTCGCCGGGCCCCGGCCCGAATGTGAAACGGTTAAGGGCATGGGCCACAGGGTCGATACTCTCGCCCGCAGGTGACTCGAGCGGACCGTCGAGCGTGCGCGTCAACCCCGCGCCCGCGTATTGGCGGCCATCGTTCAGCCAACCTTGCGTCGCCGTGAAAATGGCCCCGCTGAACGCCAGCGCACTGGCTCCGGTAATCAGGAACTCGCGACGCGAGGCCATCTTCTACGAGAGTGAGGGGACCGCCGCCACCGGTGGCGCCGGCGCCGGAGCGGTGACTGGCAACGGCGGAACCTTCGCCCGCCACGGCCGGGCGAGGAGAAACGCCCCGAAACCGCTGGCCAACCCGACGTGCAGAAGGAAAAACCACCCGAGAAATGGCGTAATAAAGACAAGCGCAAGCATGACTCCGCCGCGCAAGATCTGCCGCCAGGGGTCCGCCTCAGCGCACAGATTACGGCCGATCCGCATCGCCAGGCCCGCACTCCCGATGAAGCTGATCAACAGCGCGGCGACGCCCGCGACAACGATGAAGACACGCGCGCCGGGGTTGGGAATCTTGGCATTTTGCAGTAAGAGCAGGAAAAGGGGACCGTAGGTGAAAAGGCCAAGCAGCGTCGCGCGCAGCGGACGCCGCTCGTAGACGGTCGTGAATGATTGAGCCGCCTGCGGGAACATCCCCGCCGCGACGACCCAATGGCCGAGGAGGATAAGAAAGGCAGCGGCGTGCAGGGCGAGAATGGTAAGGACAACTCCGGTGTAAGGCATGGCTGGGGTGGCGGTTCAGGTTAACAGACGCCCTCTGGCCGGAAGTGGTTACGGGAAATGTTTCGCCGGTGTCGGATGTCCGCGAATGAATTCGCGGGTCCGTAGCGGCGAATTCATTCGCCGACCGCTGCAGCAAGTGATGGCCTCTCTTCGGTCTGTGCCGTCCCGGCTTTCCCCTGCCCCGTGGCGTCGCACGATTCCGCGTATAAATTCGCGGCTACGCGACGGGCCTACGCGATCTGCAACTGAGCCTTCATGATCAGCGTGATCGCCTTCACGCTCAGCTCGTGCAGGTTGAACGGCTTGGCGATGAAATCATTGCCTCCGCTCAGGCTCGACTGCACCCGATTTTCCAATGTCGCGAGTCCAGTGAGAAAGACGACCGGTGTTTTCGCGTGGACCGCCAGCCCGCGAATCTGTTTGCAGAGTTCGAATCCGTCCATGCCAGGCATATTGACGTCGAGGAAGATGAGGTCGAAACGCCCGCCCGCAAGTTCCGCGAGAGCGACCGTCGGGTCCTGCGCGTAAGTGGTGCGCAGCATGGACTCTTCCATGGCCAGCGCGATGCTCTCGCAATTACCGATGTCATCGTCCACGGCGTAGATCATGGCCTTCGCTGGATCCTTCACTTGCGCCAGGGCTTTTTCCTTCATGAGGACCGCAAGGAATTCGATGGTCTGGTGCACCGTTCGCAAGGTCGAGGGATTGACCTGTTCCGGAGTCTCATAGAGACCGTGGGTGAGGTCGGCGAAGGTCGTGCACAGCCGGTGCAGCGCGATCAGCCCCGTGACCCGCGCCCGCTCGGAAAAGCTCTGCACGTGGCAGTGCAGCTCATTGAGCAGACTGAGATCATGGGGGGTCTTGGTGAACGACTGGAAACAATGGCGCATCGCCCCGAGGGCGCTCCTGGATTCCTTCTCGGTGAGGGGCTCTTCGATGTTCAGCCCGAGAGGGGCGGGGCGCATGGCCACCGGTTCGTCCAGCGAAGCGGCGTCGATTTCGATCGCCACGGCCGGTGCGGCTGGTGCGGCTGGTGCGGCTGGTGCGGCTGGTGCGGCTGGTGCGGCTGGTGCGGCCGCCGCCTCGCCGAGAAGGCTGGCAAAATCCGACCGCGTCCGCCCGTCCTTGGCGGCGCGGCTGGCGGCACTGGCGAATTTTACCTGCAGCCGGGCTTCGGCCAGGCTGGCGCTGAGCTCTCGGACTTCGCGTTGCGCGGCCTGGAGTTGCGTGGCGAGATCGATCATCTCGACGCGCTGTTTTTCCAAGCGCGAATTCAAGGTCGCGATCTGCTTTTGCTGCGCGGCGGATTCGCCAGCGGATTGCTCAAACGCGGCAATCTGCGCCTGGATGGCGGCGAGTTGCGCTTCGAGATGGAGGGCGTTTTCCGTCGCGAGATGGCGAACCTGATCGCGGTCGCGGATGATATGGTCGATTTGCTTTTGGGCCGCGGTGAGCGAAGTGACTGCGGCGTCGCGTTCGCGCTGGAGAGCGTCAAACTGCTCCCGGGCACTTTGCTTCTGGACCCCGGAATCCTCGGCCGCTTTTTGGAGCGTGGCGAGCTGTTCGCTCATGCCGTCCAATTGCTGCTGCAGGTTCTTGGCTTCGTGGCGCGCCTCGCGGGCTTGCGTCTCGAGCGCGGAAATCTTTTCGTGGGCTTCGTCGAGGGCGGTGCCGGAGGTCTTGGTGGCCTCGTCGCGGAAGGTCTGGAACTGCGCGCGCAATTCTTCCAGTTCGCGTGCCTGGTCCTGGCCGCGAAGCCGGGCGGAGTCGCGCTCGGCGATCAGGCTCCCGACTTGGGCGCGCGCTTCCGCGAGCGCCGCGATGTGTTCGCCGTCGGCCGCCTGCACCGCGGATTTTTGCTCCGCCAGGTCCAGGTACTTCTGCCGCTGGGCGTCGAGTTCGGAGGTCAATTGCTCGGCTTGCCGGGCCGTCGCGTCGCGATCCGTGCCCATGATGTCAAGTTGCCGGCGGAATTCCCCCGATTCGATCGACGCCTGCTTCATCGCCTTCTGGGCGGCGTCGCGCTGATATTCCACCTCGGCGAGTTGATCTTCGGTGGCGCCGAGCTTGTTGTTCAGCTCGAGAATCTGGGCATGCGCCCCATCGCGGGCCTGCCGAATGGTCAAAAGCTGCTTTTGGGTCTCGGCAATGAGCCGGGCATGTTCCTCCGACGAGCGGTTGAACGTTTCAAATTTCCGCAGCGTCTCGTCCCGTTGGCGCATCGCGTCCTCGCGCTGGCGTTGCGCGTCGTTGCGTTCGCGGACCACCGCTTCGTTTTTCCGTGTCGCTTCCGCGAGTCCCTGTCCACGTCGTTCAGATTCGTCGAGCGCGGCGTCGCGTTCCTGGATGAGCGAGGTAACCTCCACGAAATGCGAACGCAATTCGCGCTCATTTACCTTGAGCCTTTCGATCTCGAGTTCCGCGTGCCCGAGGTTTTGGACGATGGCGTCACGCTCGAGTTCGATCGCTCGCGTCTGGGTACGCGCATCGCGGGCCGTCTGCTGGAGTTGCTCGATCAGCGTTCGGATTTCGAGAGTCGGGTCGGTTTCTTCGCTGATGGCATTCACCGGTAAATTCGTAATTGGGAGCGGATTGCGGCGCTCTTTCTTGGGGAGGAATTCGGTGTAGTCGGACAGCTTATGCGGTTTGGACATAGGCGTTGGCGTTGGCACCGTGAGCGGGATGCTCCCGGCGCAAAGTTTTTTAAAGCACGCCACGTACCCTGTTTTCCACAGGCAGGGCGTGCTGGTCGCTCTCCGTTACGGAGTTCCGCGGTGTCTGGGTGAACACGAGCCATGGGCCACGACCCCGCGCTGCGCTGAGGCCTCGCGCATTTTCCAGAGAAAACGGTCCGTTAGTGGATGGTTAGTGTCAATTGACTATCTGCGGTGACGAAGTGAGACCGGAATGCGCCACGAAACGCCGACTTTTTTTTCTGCAGCCGTATTTCTGGACCGATTCTCAATGAAGAGAGCGCTCCGTTCTCAATTTTTGCAGGAGCAAATCCCCCGATTCTAACCTGCTTTTAGCGGACTCCGGCGACCTCAAACCCTTCCGATTCCAGGACCGCCCGCACCCGTGCCGGTTGATCGCCCTGAATCTCGATCGTCCGCCCTTTCACTGTCCCGCCGCAACCGCAGGTGGTGCGAATCCGCTTGGCGATCGTTTCGACCACGCTCACAGGCAGGTGCGTGGCGAACTCGTGGACGACGATCACCGTCTTGCCGCCGCGGCGGGCCAGTTCGCGGCGCAGGACGACTCGCCCCATTTTCCACACCTTCTGCGGCGCATCCGATGCGATCGGTGATGGGGTCGGGCCCGGGGGTAAGTTTGGCACGGCGAGACCGGTGAAGGCGGAATTAATGCCGGGTCGCGGTGAGGCGGCGGCATTGGTGTCGACACGTTTCTTTTCTTCGCGGGCCATGCTGGAAAGAAAGCCGATGTGGGGCTGGCCGCCAAGCGGGAGATTTAGACCGCAACATCTGTAGCGGTTTCCACCACATATTCCCTCACTCTGGCTCATGGCGAATGGCATGGTGAATTCCGGCTGGCGCGTGCCGACGGTCAGAGTCTGGTGGTGGATAGTTCGTGGAGCCTCGTCAATGATGCCCAAGGTCGGCCGAAATCCATCCTGTGCATCGATGCGGATGTCACGAGCCGCAAGCAACTCGAACTCGAACTCCAACGCGCCCAACGCATCGAGGGTCTCGGAATGCTGGCCGGGGGCATCGCGCACGACTTGAACAACGTCCTGTCACTGATCCTCATGTCCGTCGGCCTGCTCCGCCCGTTGGCGACCACTCCCGACGACCGCATGATCCTGGATACTTTGGAAGCCAGCGCCACCCACGGCACGGAACTGGTCCAGCAAATTCTCCTCTTTGCCCGCGGCGGCGAAGGTCAGCGCACCGACGTCCACATGGGAAGGCTTCTGGACGAGTTGGGGGGCTTTCTCAAGACCAGCCTGCATTCAGCGATCGAGCTCTGTGTCGATCATGACGACAAGATATGGCCGGTCTCCGCCGATGCCACACAGATCAAACAGGTTCTCATGAATCTGTGTGTCAATGCGCGCGATGCCATGCCGTCAGGCGGCCGCGTTCGAATCACCGCTACGAATGTCCGTGTCGCGCTGGGCGGTCAGCACGGCTTCCATGGTGAGATCCCCGCGGGACCTCATGTCCGGCTGAGCGTCGCGGACAGCGGTGTCGGCATTCCGCCCGAAGTCATGGAAAAGATCTTTGACCCCTTTTTCACCACCAAGGAGGTGGGGAAAGGCACCGGGCTGGGACTCTCCACCATCGCAGGGATCGTCCAGAGCCACTGCGGGGCCATTCAGGTCGAGAGCAGCCCCCGCCAGGCACAGCGTTTCACATCTATCTTCCCGCCCTTGCCGTGACGCCGCCGGCCCCGCCATTGGCCGTGGTGAACAATCTTCCAAAAGGGAGTGGGGAACTCGTTCTCGTCATCGATGACGACGATGGCATCCGGTGGGTCGTTGAGAAGATCCTCACTGCACACGGCTACGAAGTCTGCACTTCCCCGGACGGTCAGTGCGGCCTTGCGGAATTTGAACGCCAGCGCGAGCGCTTCGAACTCGTAATTTGCGATGAGGTCATGCCGGGAATGAGGGGGGGCGCCGTTCTGGATCAAATCCAACTCACTGCTCCGTCCGTGAAGCGAATCGCCATGAGCGGCTTTCTCGAAGAACTCTCCGGCTCGAACGTCGAGGGGGATTCTTCCGTGCTCAGATTGGCAAAACCGCTTACCTCGGAATCGCTGCTTCGCACGGTGCTCGAGGCGCTGGGCGGCTTGAAAGCCCCGTAAGTTCGGAAGCTTTCTTTCTCTCACCTCGCGGATAGGCTGGATCGTGAACGTTCCGGCGTCAGTTCGCCACGCGGAGGCGCCGGGCCGCGTCCGCGAGTTCTTTCAACCGCTGCTGGATCTTTGGACTGGTGATTTGGCCCCCATCGAAATCGCCGCCGGTGGCATAGACAAAGCGTGGCAGGACGATGCACCGGAAATCCAGCATCAGGTCACTGGCCAGGCCCATGATGGACATATAGCTCGTTTGCCCGCCGGCCGCGCACGCGAACCCGACAATCTTGTCCTCCCAGGCGCTGCCGGTTAGCTCGATGAGGTTCTTGGCGGCGGCATTACCGTCGTAATTGTAGATGGGGACCGCGAGAACGATCACGCGGGCCGCGGTAATTTTTGCGCTGAGCTTCTCGACGTTCGGATCGTCGTAGGCCGTGTCGCCATCGCAAAGCGGCAACGGAAACTCGCGCAAATCGAGAAGTTCACCGGCAAGTTCCGTGGCCAGGAATCGCCCGAGCAGCCGGCTATGGCTGCCCGGCCGAAGCGAAGTGGTAATGATGAGGTATTCGGAATCCATGGACCAGTGATTGGAATTGGAAAGATAGCCGCACGCCCTTTGTCGGCGATGGTAAATCTTGAACGAGTGCTGCCACCGAACTCCCGTGGTTTACCTCGGTGCTCCTGTTAACGCGAAGAGGGTCCAGTGCCTGAGCTTAACTCCGTGACAACCGTAGAAACTGAAACCTGGAAGGCACATCGCCCAATTTCACCAAAAGGAAGGGCCGACTCAAGCGGAGTTAGCCGAGAGATCGGCGCATTCTCATCTGAGCCAGTAGGGGTTGACCAAGCATCTTGCGTGGTAGAAAAATCGACCCGTTGATAAAATTGCGCGACCAATTCGCCGGCTTCTCTCTCGTCGGATTCAGTGGACAACCCGCGTCGTTTCTTCGTGACGATTAATCTTCCGATCGCGGTCAAATGGCGTAGTTCGGAGAAAGAGAGGAATGGCAGTGGCAGCCTTTTCAAATAGTTGGCTGAATTATTAGCCGTGGAGTTAATGCCTTCTTTCAGAAGTCTCGTGGCAATGGGACTGTTGAGGATGACCAAAAGCGCCAACAACCAGGTGCGGTCTTTAGGAAATATGCCAACGACAGACTGGTCAAAAACTCTGCCTTCGGTGAGAAACGCGTTAATCCGATGTGATGTGACCATCGGAACGCCGATGCCTTTGCGAAAGTAAAACGCGGAATTCTGAAATCTCGCCTTTCCATCGCTATGATAGAGCGAAATTGTCAAGTCACTCCAGTCAATGGCCCACGACGTATTTTGGACAAATCGATGCGAGCCGCCTTTTACGATTGGTATCCATGCCGGCGAATTCGGTATCCCATAACGCCTCTCGGTGTCATTCAGTTCTCGCGAACGGAGGTCGCACTCAGGCAAGGATAGATAGTAAGAGCCGCGAACCGATGAGCCGTCAATGGCGCGGATGAAGCGCTTGTTGTTGCCCGTATAGATTCCTGTCTTGCATTCCGCAACATCTCCAAGCCGGAGCTTGGCGGAGTCCAAAATGGATTCAAGTTGTGTTTCAGGAGCTGTCCAAATCCTAAGGTCAACCCTTTGCAGAATACTACGCTGCAAGACCGCACTGCCACAACCGTCCAAATCGCCCCGGGCAAACGCGCTCAACTCCGAGGACATGGACACAGGAACCAGCCGGATCTCGTGTCGAGGATCCGGGAGCTTTTCCGGCCTCCTTAGGCTAATAATGCAAAGATTAGCGTAACCAAACGCTACCCCAGGAAATAGTTTTGAGGGGAGGGTGACGATTTCGAGGATTTCTGTCGTCTCCGCCAAGAGTTTCCGGAGGGGGCGATGCGACCCAACGGTTAGAAATGTATCGGGAACGATAAACGAAAGGATCCCATTCGGAGCGAGCAATCCAAGACAGCGAAGGATAAACAGAGAATACGTTTCCCTCACGTGAAATCCGGGGAATGCCTTCTTCAGGGTGGCGCGAGTCTCGTAATTCAACCAGCCGCCGTAGGGAGGGTTTCCTACGATGCGGTCAAATCTCTCGGGCAGTCCAGCTTTGCGTAAACACCCATCAATACCGGCCAGCGAATCGAGAATTGTGTCGACGCATAACGTCTTTATTTTGGTCTGATACTTTTGGCTTAGCTCTTCAATAGCCGCATGGTTCTTGTCCAGGCAGCAAATGTTAAGTGCCAGGCCTGTTTGGACCAGCGCGTCGACAAATGCGCCATCTCCGGATGCCGGTTCCAATATCGACAGTCCGTCGCGCAGAGCCAGACGGCTGATCATGAAGTCGCGAATAGGGTCGGAATGCGTGTAATACGCGCACAATTGGTTTGCGCGCCTGTCGTCAACCGTTCTGGCCATGAGTTACATAGGAAGTTTGCTTCGCCATCCGTAGTCAAGCCACGTTTCTTCGGGCCGATCCGGGCCGTTCTGGCCCGGGAGCATTTTCGTTGAGTCGCTCATCACACCGCGGATGAGATTGCCGCCCCGGGCGTGGCCGCCTACATCAAATTCGCCGCCACCTCGGCCATCTCGCTGCGTTCACCCTTGAAGAGGTTTACGTGGGCCATGAAGGGCTGGCCTTGCAGGCGGTTACGGGTGAAGACGAGGCCATTGGTGTGCGCATCGACGTAGGGGTTGTCGATCTGCGCGAGGTCGCCGATGAGGATGATCTTCGAGCCTTTCCCCATGCGTGTGACCAGCGTCTTGGCTTCGTGTGGGGTGAGTTGCTGCGATTCGTCCACGATGAAGATGGCGCGCGGGATGGACCGTCCGCGGATGTGAGCGATGGCTTCGATTTCCAGAATCCCGGCTTGCATGAGAGGTTCATACGGGCGGGCAAACTTGTTTCCCGCGGGGCCGTTGCTCTGCGTCTGGCTGGGCTGCGGTTGGGGCCCCCCGGACTTGCGCTTGGATTGCTTCTTTTGGTCGAAGTGCTCGGGCTTGCGTGGGCGGGAGAGGAGGAGCTCCAGGGCGTCATACGCGGGCTGCACCCATGGCGCCATTTTCTCCTCCATCCGGCCGGGGAGGAAGCCGATGTCGCGTCCCGTGGGCATGATTACGCGCGTGATGAGCATTTTCTCGTAATCGCCGCATTGCACCTGTTCGAGCGCGGCGCCGACGCTGAGCAGCGTCTTGCCGGTGCCGGCCTTCCCGTAAACGGTGACGAGGGTGATCGCCGGGTCGTAGAGCGCGTCGAGCAGGAAACGCTGGCCGAGATTGGCCGCCTGGATGCCGCGTCCGCCGCGGATGTTGACGTGGTCGTGGCGCAGCTTCACGAATTCGCCTTCGCCGAGATGCCGCGCCGGCACCCCGTGGCTGAGCTCTTCTTCGTTGCGAAGCAGCACATATTGATTCGGCAGGAGCATCTCCAGGTGCGGCAGAGAGATGCGCTCCTGGCTGGCAAAGGCCTGGATCGTGTAACCGGGCAGATCGATGGCCGCGTATTCCTCCGCGCCGCTGCGGCGCTGCGTGCGTCGGATATCATTGTCCTCGACGCGATCGGTCCGGTAATCCTGCGCCTCCAGCCCGAGAGCCCGGGCCTTGAGCTGCATGTTCAGATCCTTCGTGACCAGGATCGCACCGGCGGCCTGGGTGTCGGCGAGATAGGCCGCGCTGGCCAGGATGCGGTTGTCGGTCGATTCGAGGTCGGGGAAGAGATTGAGCGCGAGCCGGCTGCGCGGAGACTCCTCGATGAGCTTCCAGTCTTTCCCCTGATGCTTGAGCGCCGGATTGATGAAGACATGGAGCTTGCCGCCATTCTCCAGCTTCACGCCGGTCCGCATCTGTTCGGTATCGCGGAAGCGTTCGCTCAGCCGCCGATGCACTTCGCGGGCGTTCGCGCCCCGGGTCGTCGATTCGGATTTGAACCGGTCGAGTTCCTCGAGCACCTCCACCGGAATCCAGACGATGTTGTTCTCAAACTGGAACATCGACTGGGGATCGTGGATAAGGACATTCGTATCGAGGACGAAGTGCTTCGTATTGGGGATGTCGGATTTTTTGACGGCCATGTGTTTGGGGTTTTTCAACGGAGAAGGGGTTGAGGGGCGGCTCATGAGTTCGGGGAGGTGGCGCCGGTCCAGCGCACGGCCATCACGGAAATATCGTCACTTTGTTCGCGTTCACCGCAGAAGGTTCGCACGTCGCGCACGACGCCGCGCGTCATTTTTTCCACGGGCAGCGCGGCGAGGTCGTGGAGGATGATCTCCAGCCGGGTGTTGGCGTAGAAGTGATCGCTGCGGTCCAGGGCCTCTGGGACGCCGTCGGTGAAAAAGAAGAGCGTTTCGCCGGCGGCCAGCCGGAGCCGCGTCGAATGATATTCGAGTCCCGCCATGGCGCCGACGGCGACGTCCTTTTCCCCGGCCAGCGGGCGCACGGTGCCGTCCGTGGCGATCAGATAGGGCGCGGGATGGCCGGCATTGGTGAATTCTAGCTCGCCGGTTTTCGTATGAAGGTGTCCGTAGATGAGGGAGACGAACATTCCCGAATCGGTTTGCTCGCAGAGTTCATTGTTCACCTGTTCCATCAGTTGAGGCATGGGAACGCTCCGTGACGAGCTTGCTTTCAGCAACGTTTTGGTGACGGCCATGAAGAGCGCCGCGGGCACGCCCTTCCCGGACACATCGCCAATAAGAAAGCAGAGCCAGTCGTCATCGAGAAAATAAAAGTCGTAAAGATCGCCTCCGATCTCGCGGGCGGGCCGGAGCAGGGCATGCACATCGAACTCCGGCCGGCCGGGGAAGGCCGGGAAATTCTTCGGCACCAGGCTCATCTGGATGCTGCGGGCGGCATTGAGTTCGCCTTCGAAACGTTCTTTCACCGTCGTGGTGTAGCGCAGTTCCTGCATGCGCATCTGGAGGTCGCGCGTCATCTTGTTAAACGCGTTCATCAGGTTGCGCACTTCCTCGGTCGGCGAGGTGACGCTGAGGCGTTGTTCGAGATCTCCGTCGGCCACGAGTTGCGCGGCCCGGGCGAGCTGCTGGATCGGTTTGCTGACCGAGCGCGCGACGAAGATGAGCGCCCCGAAGAGGCCGATGAGGCCGATGAAGCCGGTCGCGAGCAGTTCGTTCCGGAGTTCGTGGGCCTCGGCCAACGCCTCGGCTTCCGGGTAAACGATGGCCAGGGAAAGTTCCCCGTTTTGCACCGGTGCGAAGGCGATCCACGCCGCGCGGTTTTCCAGGGGTTCACGGGCCCGGAGAAAGCCGCTCTCGCCCGCGAGCATGCGCCGGCCGAGTTCCGGATGCGAATCCTGGATGCTCGCTTTCATGATCTTGCTCGCGTCCGGATAGGCGAGATAGCGGCCTTGCTTGCTCACGATGAAGACATAACCCGTCGTTCCCACGGACGCCTTCTGCGCTTGCTCCATGAGCTGTGACATCGCGATGTCGATCGTGGCGATGCCCCAGAAGACTTCCTCGCGGCGAAAGGGCGCCGAGTAGGTGATCATGATGGTGTTGCCCCCGCCGTCATCGAAATACGGCTCGGTCCACATGGCGTGGCCGGCATCGCGGGGGAGCCGGTACCAATCCCACTGAAAGTAGTTGTAATCAGGCTTGGCGAGTTGCTCGAATTTCGGACCGTCCTCGCCGCGGTACCAGTAGGGCGCGTAGGCCGTGACTTCGGGATCGTGGCCGCGGGGCTTGAAGGCGATGCAACTCCCGTAGATTTCCGGGTTTTTCTCGAGGACTTCGCGGAGGTAGCTCTCCACCTTCTCCGGCGTGTCGAAATGGCCAGTTTCCAGCGTCCGCCCGATCATCTCGGGAATCTTGCGCACCTCGCTCAACCCGTTTTCCAACTCGGCGGCGTAACTCCGCGCCATGAGCCGCGAGAGTTGCTCGGTCTGCGCGGCCACGCGGTCGAAGCTGCGCCGGGAGGCGTTCCAGACCACGACGCCCAGCACCAGGGTCGCCGGCACGCCGACCCACACGATCAGACGCGTGGAGAGCGTCGCCTTCATCCGGCGCGCGCCATCCGGGAGATGTTATCGGGGTCCAAGAGTTTCAGCGCGCGAATCAGGCCGGCGGGGCGTCGCCTTTGAGCACGCGGACGGCCTCGTCGAGCGTCGGCACGATCTTCATGATCCGCGTAAAGCCGATCATTTCGAAAATCATCAGCACGCTCGGGGCGAGGGCGCAGAGGACGAGCTTGCCTCCGAGCGGCTCGAGGCGTTTGGCGGCGAGAAGAAAAACTTTCAGTCCCGCGCTGTTCACGTATTCGAGCGTGCTGCAGTCCACGACGATCTTCCGCTCCCCGCGATCCACCAGCCCGAGCAGGCGCGACTCGAAAATCGACGAGGTCGATGTATCGAGATGCTCGCTGACCGTGACGATCAGGATCTCGCCTTGTTTGTCTTCTTTGATCTGCATGTGGACTTTAGTTCGGGAGAAAGTGGCGGACTCTAGCGGATTCGCTTGCGGACCGTGAGCACATTTTTTTCGCCGTCGCGGCGGTACTCAACGCGGTCCATGAGACTCTTGACCAAATGGATGCCCAAGCCGCCGAGGGCGCGTTCATCGAGGGGCGCGCTTAAGTCGGGCGTAGGGGCATCGAGCGGATTGAAAGCGCGGCCTGCGTCTTCCACTTCGGCCGTGAGCAGGCTCTCCCGGACGGTGAGGCGCGCCTCCACTTCCTGGCCTGCCGGATCCTCGTAACCATGGAGGATGATGTTGGTCACGACTTCATCGAGCGCGAGATTGACCGAATAAAGGGTGCGGCCGGGCAACTCGTGGAGATCACCAAATTGCCGGACAATCCGGTTCAGCCGCTCGATTTCTTTCAGATCGGCGGGTAAGCGAATAGTGATACTCCCTTCGTGCATGGGCGCCTCTTGTGTCAGCACCCCGCGCGCCGCGCAAGCCTGCGTTTCTGCATTTGCACCAGAAGGGCGCACCCGCTTTAGTCTCCGTCCCCTATGGAAAAAGTCATCATCGTTGGAACCGGGTGCGCGGGCCTGACCGCAGCCATCTACGCCGCGCGCGCCAATCTGGCGCCGCTCGTCCTCGAGGGCCATGAGCCCGGCGGGCAGCTCTCGACAACGACCCTGGTCGAAAATTTTCCCGGGTTCCCCGAGGGGATCAATGGCCCGGAATTGATCATGAACATGAAGTCGCAGGCGGAGCGGTTCGGCGCGCGTTTTTCCTATGACGCGGTCGAGGAGTTCGAACCGGCGGACGGTTTTGTCAGGGTCAAAATCTGCGGCGAATGGCAGGAAACACGAACACTGATCGTGGCCAGCGGCGCGAGCGCCAAATGGCTCGGCCTGGCCAATGAGAAAGCCCAGGTCGGGCATGGATTGACCTCCTGCGCGACGTGCGACGGGGCCTTTTACCGCAATGTCCCGGTGGCCGTGGTGGGTGGGGGCGATTCGGCCGCGGAGGAAGCGACGTTTCTCACGCGGTTCGCCAGCAAGGTTTATCTCATCCACCGCCGGGAGAGCCTGCGCGCCTCGAAGATCATGGCCGACCGGGCGCTGGCCAATCCCAAGATCGAGCCGGTCTGGAACGCCGTGCCGCTGGAATACCTGCCGGATGCCGAAGGGGAAATGCGCGCCTTAAAAATCAAGGACGTGAAGGCCGGGACGGAGCGGGAACTGGAGGTGAAATGTGTCTTTGTCGCCATCGGCCACACGCCCAACACCGCGCCCTTCAAGGGCAAGCTGGACATGGATGAAAATGGCTACCTTTTGCAACGCGAAGGCACGAAGACCAATGTGCCCGGTGTCTTCGCGGCGGGTGACGTGGCGGATCACGTATATCGCCAGGCCATCACCGCAGCCGGCCAGGGTTGCGCCGCCGCGCTCGATGCGGAAAAATATCTCGCGCATTTCGAGCACTGAGCGGGGACGCACGACGTCGCGGCTGGAACGGCACTCCAAAAAGTCCAATAGATCCAATTGGACCTGCTGGACCACAACTCCAACAACCGGTTATGAGCCTGCGGATGTCTAGCGCCACGGATACTCATTGGTGGGGATGCATCACGCATACCCTTGCAGTTCGCAAGCCCGCGTGAAAATCTGCGACCTCACGCAGTTTTACTCCCCGGTCAGTGGCGGGGTGAAGCGTTACGTCTCGGAAAAAGTGCGGCACATCCGCGAGCGGACAGAAAGTGACGAGCATCTGCTCATCATTCCAGGCGACCGCGATGCGATGATCGAGGAGGATCGAGCGCGGGTTTACACGATCAAGTCGCCGCTGATCTCCCGCACGTCCCGGTATCGCATCCTTTTGCGGTTGGAACGGATCGAGGAGATCCTGATGAACGAAAAACCGGCCATCATTGAATGCGGCGACCCGTACCAGGTCGCCTGGAAGGCGGTGCATTCCGGAGCGGCCCTGCGGATTCCAGTGGTCGGCTTCTATCACTCGCATTTCCCGGAGGCCTACGTGCGGACGGCGCGGAAATACTGCGGGCCGCTCATCACCGAGATGTTCATGGATTTCTCGCGGCGCTACATCCGGAGTCTCTACAACCGTTTCGAGCGCACCCTCGTGCCCTCGCCCGCTCTCAGCGAAGTCCTCGGGGACTGGGGTGTTTGCAACCTCGCTCCGACCGATCTGGGCGTGGATACAGCGATTTTTCATCCGCTCCCCACGCCTGGTGAAGACATCCGCGCGGATCTCTCGATCCCGCGCGAGCGGACGCTGCTGCTTTATGTCGGCCGGTTGGCGCAGGAAAAGAACACGCGCACGCTCTTCGCGGCGTTCCTGCGCCTGGCGCGCCGGTATCCGGGCAGATTTCACCTCCTGGTGGTGGGAGATGGATTGCAACGGAAGGACCTGCTGGAACTCCGCCGCGTCTCCGATGCGGTGACCTGGCTGGAGTATTGTGCCGATGCCCCCCGTCTCGCGGCGCTCTACCGGGCTGCGGATTTGTTCGTGCATCCGGGGGTCCAGGAGACTTTCGGCCTGGTCACGCTCGAGGCACAGGCCTGCGGCACACCCGTGATCGGCATCCACGGCAGCTACATGGACCGGATCATCCATAGCGATCAGACGCTCTGGGCGCGGGAGAACTCCGCCGCCGCCCTGGCTACGGCCATCGAGGAGACCAGCCGCGAGGACTTGAAACGCAGCGGGGAACGGGCGAGCCGCCTCGTATCGGCCCAATATTCCTGGGCGCAGGTGTTCGACCGCATGTTCGACCTCTACCGCGAAGTCTGCGCCAGCTACGTGCCACGACGGTAGCGGGCTGCGCGTTTTTCTCGGCGAACCCGGAGAAATTCGCACCAAGCGCGGGTTTGACGTGGCTTGCGAAGTCTTTCACAACTAAGCCCAGCTCCATGAGTGACGAAAAACGCTTCGAGATTCGGAAATTCCAGGCCGCCGACCGCGCCCGCGTGCGCGAACTCTGTTGCGAAACGGGCTTTCTGGGAAACCCGATCGACCCGGTTTTCGAGGATCGCGAGTTGTTCGCCGACTATCTCACCGCGTACTACACGGATTGGGAGCCGCAATCGTCTTTTGTGCTCCTAGTCAACGGGCAGATCCGCGGCTACCTGCTCGGCTCACGCCATCCGTTCCGGCAGCAATGCTACGCGTTCTACCAGAATCTCAGTCTCTTCCTCCGTGGCGCCTTCCGTTATCCCCGGTACAACGCGGCGTCGAAGAAGTTCGTGCAGTGGATTCTGCGCACCGCCTGGCGCGAGGTGCCCGCCGCTCCGCGCCGGACAGCGCATTTTCACATCAATCTGCTCGCCGACGCCCGGCAGGTGGCCACGACGCGAGCCATGACGGATTCTTACCTGCAGTATCTCCACGCCTGTGGTGAAAAGCGCGTGTATGGGCAGATGGTGGTCTTTGAGGATCGTCGGGGAGCCAAAATTTTTGAACGCTATGGGTTCAAGGTGTTGAACAAGTCGGAAATCACCAAATATCGGGACATCCACCCGCACCCCGTCTACCTCTGCACCATCGTGAAAGACCTGGACGAGAACAGCCAGCTCTACGCGAAGGCATTGTAGCTACGCGCCGGCATCAGCAAGCGTTCAAGCGTTCAATACGCCGCTGATTATTAGTCTACCTTATTTGCGGTACGATTGAGAACGTAAGAAATCGTGCGGACCAGTTCATCCGTCAGGACGGGTTTGTAGAGCACCAGCCCGTCCACACTCTTCAGGAATGCGTCCACCTTGGGGTTATCGGCGTGGCCGGTCACGAAGACAAAGCGCTTGGCCATCTCCGGCCGGGATTTCTGCACCGCGAGGTAAAACATGTCGCCGGGCATCTTCGGCATCATCATATCACAGATAATCACGTCGAATTCGAAGGCCAGCACCTCGCGCAGGGCTTCCACGCCGTTATACGCGGTAGTGACAATAAAGTTGTGCGCCTCGAGCAAGTGCTTCAAAGTAACGGCGAGCTTTTCGTCGTCGTCCACGAGCAGGATATTCTTGATATCGAGATCGGTTGATTCGGTCGGTGATGGAGAGTGGGACGAGGCGGACATGCGCGGAAAATTTAGCAGTGAATAGGGCCGATGTCAGCGAGAAACTCGGAAGTGCTGGTAAAAATGGAAAAACGTTGTAAAATGATTTGCTAAGTCCCGGCGGAGGGGGGCGATATAACAACGATCCTGACACCGATCTCAACCACTCACCGCCAATCAACCACACTATTATTATGACCCCAGAGACCTGCCACACCCTCACCGAAAAATTCCGCAAGGAACACAGCCCTTCCATGGACGACATCATCTTCACCCGGCGTGATTTCCTGGCGCGGGCTGGGATGGGATTCGGCGCGATGAGCTTGTCCGCCCTCTTTGGGATCAATGCCGGGGACGCCATTGGCGCGACCGCTGGCGTTAACACCCCGTTGGCTCCCAAGCAGCCGCATTTCCCGGTCAAGGCCAAGGCCGTGATCCACATTTTCGCCTCCGGCGGCCCCTCCCAGGTTGATACGTGGGATCCGAAGCCCGAGCTGATGAAGGCCGACAACCAGGCGATCCCCGGGCATGACGGTCTCGCCTTCGGCTCCCCTTACAAATTCACCAAGAGTGGCAAGTCAGGCGTCGAAGTGAGCGATGCCTTCCCGAAACTCGGCGAAGTGATCGACGAAATGGCGATCGTTCGTTCCCTCTGGACAGACATCCCGGCGCACGACGTGGCGCAACGGTTCATGAACACCGGCTCGCTGCAGTTGCCGAAGCCCTCGATGGGATCGTGGGTGGTTTATGGCCTGGGCACCGAAAATCAGAACATGCCCGGGTTCATCACCATGGGCGGCGCTCCCGACTGGCGTCAGGCTTCGTTCCTCCCCGGCATCTACCAGGGCTGCAACGTCAACTACAGTTCCAAGATGGACTTGGATGACGTCATCATGAACATCAAGAATCAGTTCACGCCGATGGAGCGTCAGCGCCGGGAACTCGATCTCGTCAAGCAACTCAACGACATGCACAAGGAGAAGCTGCAAAAGGACGCGCAGCTCGAGGCGCGCATCGAGTCGTTTGAAATGGCCTTCAAGATGCAGACGGAAGCCACGGATGCCTTCGATATCACCAAGGAATCCGAGGCGACCCGCACCCTTTATGGCATTGGTGCCACGGGCATGGGCATGGGGAACAGCAGCGAAGTTGGAGCCAAGATGCTCGTCGCTCGCCGGCTCATCGAACGCGGCGTCCGTTTCGTTCAGGTCGAAGTCGGCGGCTGGGACACCCACCAGAACGTGGCGGTGACCGTCCGCAACGCGGCGTCCAACGTCGACGGCCCTGCTGCTGCCCTCATCAAGGATCTCAAGCAACGTGGCATGCTCGACAGCACCCTCATCATCTGGGGTGGTGAGTTCGGCCGCACCGTGACCCGCGACCGCAATGGCGGCGGCGCTCCTGGCCGCGATCACAACGGCCGCGCGATGGTCGCCTGGATGGCCGGCGGCGGCGTCAAGGGTGGCACCACCTATGGCTCGACCGACGAGTTCGGCGCTCGTGCCGTGGAAAACAAGGTCCACATCCACGATCTGCATGCGACCACGCTCGCCCTGCTTGGCTTCGATCACACGAAGCTCACGTATCGCTACAATGGCCGCGACTTCCGTTTCACCGACAACTTCGGCAACGTGGTCAAGCCCCTCATCGCCTAAGCGCGTTGTCCATCTCCTGTCCTAATATGCGCACCACAGTCCTTGCTCTCTCAGGGATACTTGCCTTGGTGTCGATTGGCACCGCGGCGGATATTATCCCGCCGGATCAACTCGATTTTTTCGAGAAGAAGGTCAAGCCAGTCCTCGCTGACAAATGCTACAAGTGTCACAGTGCCGAAGCGGGTAAGTCCAAGGGCGGACTGCTGCTGGACTCGCGTGAAGGCTGCCTCAAGGGCGGCGACACGAGCCCGGCGGTGACACCGGGCGACGTGGCCAAGAGCTTGATGCTCACGGCCATCACCTACAAGGATCCCGATCTGCAGATGCCGCCGAAAGGCGAGAAGCTGACCGATAAGGAAATCGCCGACTTGACCGAATGGGTCAAGATGGGAGCTCCGGATCCTCGTGAGTTGGCCAAGGGCGTCAAGCTCAGTGGCTTGACCGACAAGGCTCGCGATCATTGGGCTTACAAGCCTGTGACCAAGCCTTCGATGCCAACCGTCAAGAACCGTGCCTGGTGCGTGACCCCGGTCGATGCCTTCGTCTTGGAAAAGATTGAATCCAAGGGGATGACACCCTCCGGTATTGCGGACAAGGAGACCCTGCTTCGCCGTGCAACCTACGATCTGATCGGCCTCCCGCCGACGGTTCAGGAAATCGAAGAATTCACCTCGGACACTTCACAGTACGCGTTTGTCAAAGTCGTTGATCGCCTGCTGGCCTCGCCCCACTACGGCGAGCGTTGGGCTCGCTTCTGGTTGGATTCGGCGCGGTATTCGGACACGACTGGGAACCGAGCGAACAACAACATGGGGAAGGATTATCGCTTCCCCTACGCTTGGACCTATCGGGACTACGTCATTCGGGCGTTCAACACCGACAAGCCGTATGATCGCTTCATTATGGAGCAATTGGCGGCGGACCGGTTGACCGACTTGAAAGATCAACGCGACCTCGCGGCCTTGGGATTCATCACCGTGGGCAAGAGTGGGGGCAACGTCAATGATGTCATCGACGATCGCATCGACACCGTGAGCAAGGGATTCCTGGCGATGACTGTGTCTTGCGCCCGGTGCCATGATCACAAGTTCGACCCGATTCCGACAAAGGATTATTACGCCTTGCACGGGGTGTTCTCAAGTATTGAGGAGCCGAAAGAACCGCCGATTATTACCCAAGCCAACAAGTCAGCGGCTGCGGATTTCCAGCAAAAGTGGGCGGTGATGGAGCAGGAAAATCGCGATAATTACTATAAGATTATCGGCGAGACTAATGCCACATTCCGCAAGCAAATCTCGGCTTACCTAAGAGCGACCTATTACTCCAGGAAGGGCGCGACTCCGGAGGAACTCAGCAAAGCGGGCAAGATCCGTGATGACGAGAAGTTGACCCGGGATATCACCGGGTTGATGGGCCGCGTCATGGGCCAGGATTCCGTGATGAGTCCGTTGAAGCGCTTCGAAGAGGGGAAACTGGCCTCGATGGATTATTCCAAGAAAGTGAACTCCATCGTGGCTGCCGCTTTCCAGGGCAAGAACCCACAGACCATCGACGAAGTGGCGGACATCTACGTCAAGATCTTCGCCGAAGCGGGTCTCAAGGCGGCGGAATACTCGAAGAACTTCGCCGGAGCTACGGAGCCCGACTCGAAGCTTCCTGCCATGGAAACTCCGATATTGGAACTCGTGCAAATGCCTCTCTCGGTCCGTCCTGCGTTTGAAATGACGACGGATGAGCTCAAGACCACGGCCGCCAAGCTGCCCCAAGGCCTGCGGAACAAGGGGTTCACCTTCTCCAAGATGAACCTGCTCCTGCTCACTCATGAAGGGGCGGATCAGCGTGCGATGGTCGTGCAAGATAAAGCTCAACCGAAGGATTCGCCCGTCTTCATTCGCGGCCAATCAGGTCAACCTGGGGATCTCGTTCCGCGGCATTTCCTGGAAATTCTCTCTGGCGGCAAACCGACGCCCTTTAAGCAAGGGAGCGGTCGCCTGGAGTTGGCCCAAGCCATCGCCAGCAAGAATAATCCCTTGACGGCACGGGTCGTTGTCAACCGCGTCTGGATGCATCACTTCGGGGAAGGGTTCGTCCGCACGCCGGATGATCTCGGCACGCAGTCGGAAAAGCCGACGCATCCTGAGCTGCTCGATTACCTGAGCTCATACCTCATGGAGCAGGGCTGGTCGTTGAAGAAGTTGCACCGTCTGATCATGCTTTCCAAGGTGTATCAGATCAGCAGCTACACCAACAAAGCCTTCGAATTGATCGATCCAGAAAACCGCTATCTCTGGCGAGCGAATGTCCGCCGTCTCGACTTCGAGGCGGAGCGCGATTCCCTCCTGGTGATGAGTGGCAAGCTTGATCCACAAGTCGGCGGCCAACCCGTGAACTTGACCGAAGAGCCCTACAGCTTCCGCCGCAGCATCTACGGCTATGTGGATCGTGGGAACCTTCCGGAACTCATGTCGCACTTCGACTTCAGCAATCCGGAACAGCCCAACTCCAAGCGCACGACGACCATTGTCCCGCAGCAGGCGCTATTCCTGATGAATAGTCCGATGGCCATTGATGTCGCGCGGAGCATCCTGACGCAGCCGTCAGTGACTCGCACGCGGACTCCCCGGGACACGGTGTTTGCGATCTATCGCACCGTCTTGGGTCGCGCTCCGCGAGCCGAAGAGGCAACGGCGGCCTATGCGTTCATTGGCAAAGAAGGAATCGAACAGAAGCGCGTCGAAGTGTCGGTCAAGGATATGGTGGAGAAAGCGGCCAAAAAGACCGCCGAACGCGCGAAGCGAATCGGTCAACTATCCAACAATGCCCTGTCTGCCGTTCAGAACGAAGGCGAGATGGTTGAACGGAAGCCGCTCAACAGTTGGGAGACATTTGCCCACGCGTTGCTTCTCTCGAACGAAGCAGCCTACGTCAACTAAGTCATTCCGCTGGAGGGTCCCCGAGGTTACCCGACCCCGTAGAATCTCCTAAAAATCAACGGCGCCCTGCAGTCGCAAGACTGCAGGGCGCTTTGCTTTTGAGTTGGTACACCGCGAAGTGAAAGGTCTTCCCTGTGCCTGGATTGCAATGCTCGTCCGTGAGCCGCAAGAATCCGCGAGCAGAGAGGGAATCGTATTACTTCCAAGCCATTGCCGCCGGCCGCTCCTAGGATTGCCAGTGAGCCTGGACGAAAGCGAACAACAACGCTGTGCAGTGTTTTGGCCACGAGCTGCGACTGCGCAACTGATGGCAACGCCATATGCGCCTCATAATCGGCAATCGGAATTTGGAGCCACGGATTAGGCATGGCGTTTGAGGCACTGACACCACCGGGTTACTCTTCAGTCTCGGAGTGCAGCGCGATGCAATTGCCTTCAGAATCCAAAATCTCCGCGCGGAAACCATATGGGCCGATGGAATGAACGTCGGATTGGACGGTACCGCCGTTGGCACGGTCTGCGGCCACCGCAGCTTTGAGGCGGCCATTGACACTTAGATAGATCATCACGCCGTTGGCGGATGGGTTGAAGTCCTTCGCGACGCAAACGCAGCCCATTTGTCCGCCGTCCTCGGTCGGCAACCATCCGAGGGGCACGTCACCTACCGTCTCCTTCTTCACCGGCGCACCCAGGACCGCAGAATAGAATCGAATGGCGCGGTCAAGGTCGAGGGCCGGGATATCATACCAGACAATATTGGGCTTCATTGGACGCTATCGTGCGTGGAGATGCGAAAGCTGGCCACGCCCTTTATGAACAAAATTCCAGATGCTCCGCACAAACGTGCCTCAGATGTAACGATGCAGTTGAAGTGAGAGTGTTCTCATCAGAAGGCGCGCGGTAGCGTCCTAAACTGGAGGGTCCGTCCCGCATGCGGGACCGCCGCCCCAATGATGGCTTTCCGCCATCACTGAACTGAATGGGCGCTGACGGAGCCTAAGCATTGCCCAAAACCTTTCGCCACAACCTTCTCGCTGTCGTTCTGAGACCCAAAATCCGCGTCGCGGGAAGGTTTGTTCGAGGACGACATTGGGACCTTCCATCCCGGAGGGATGAGAGAAGTTAGCCCAGGGTCGAGCGACTCGAGCGGAGCGAGAGGACTCGCGACAGCGAGCCCGCATGCGGGGGTGGTCGCGGAGGCGACCATCAATCTGCGAGCGAACACCCGGGGTTACCCACCCACCAGCGAACGTTCCATCCGTCCCGGCGAAGCCGCATCTTCTCCGAGGCAGAGGGGAGGCATGCGGCCAGAAGGCCGGGACGGATGGAACTGCGCTGTTTTGGCAGGGAACCCCGGCTGTTCGCCCGTCTCACTCGGTTGATGGTCGCTGCCGCGACCACCCCCGCATTCGCACGGGCTCGCTGTCGCGAGTCCTGTCGCTCCGCTCCAGTGACCCGGGGCCAAGCTCTTTTCAGGCCTCTGGGCTTGGCTGACCCTGATTTCCAGCTACCTACAAATCAAGTCATTGGCAGAACCCAAAAGACGCGGGTGCAATTGCCAGGGCGGCCTTTTGTGTTAGGTCCTCAGAATGTCAGACTGGCGTGGCTCCACTATTGTCCAACTCGCTTCAACCACGAAAGATCCGCACTCCGCGTTAGCGAGCAGCCGCTTGGTTGCCCACCGCCTGCTTGTCGGCGCTCGTGAACTGCACGGCGTCGTAAATCTGACGCATTTCTTCGGCGTTCAGCGGGGCGGAGAAAATCGCCAGTTCATCGATCCGGCCATGGAGATTCCGGGCACTGTCTCCGTTCACACGGGGAACCACGCCCGCCCAACGCTGTTCCCCGTCTCGCAGTGCCCAGTTGCCGACCTCAAATGTTTCCAACTGCAACAAGGTGCGGACGCCAAGTCGATCGGCGCCCACGGGCTGCCCGTTGAAGTAATGCGTGACGGTATCGGAACTGTCATCGTAGACGCTGGCCAGGCAGACCCACGCCCCCAACGTATCGGTGGTAATCAATGGCTGCGTGTGATGGTAACGCCAACCGGTCGGATCACCTGCCTTGCCGATATGCACCCCAAAACCGAGTTCTCCCCAGCGGCTCAGGTACCATTGCACGTCGCCAGTTCCGAGCCCATCGGCCATGACCAGTGACTGCGGACGATCCGGAAGGCTGTCCACGCGGACCCAGGCCACGAGTGTCATCGACTGATATCCGCCGGGCACAGTGAGCCGCAGCCGGTCATCCGGGCGGTTGAATTCCACCGCCCCTTTCCCAGGCCAACGACCGTCCGCGTAATCGCATCCGACCATGCTCGCCGGGGCCTCGGGCACCGCCCTCCAGGCACGATTGGGGATATTGCGCGCCCAGCCACGATCTCCTTCAAAGTCGAGGTGCAACAGCGCCGCGGGATGGTCGCTAAGGGCGCGACTTGCGGACCGCCATGCAGTCAAGCGCCCGCGGACACTGGCGCGCTCACGCCGGGCGAGTTCTTCATCACTCACGAATTGATCCAGGCGCGCTGGGATCTCCTTCACATGCACACCGTCGATCTGCACGGCCTGATCCTTGCGGAGCTCCCGCTCGACCGCGTGACTCCGCTGCAAGGCGACGAGCCCTTTGAAAACGTGCACTTGCGGGCTCCCCGCGAGCGGCAGATCCATCCCGAAGTCTGTTCCGTGATCAACGACACTGAACCCCTGGCTGCGCACGGTGAATCCGTGCGCCGGATCCGGCACATGTGCCCGCAGCTTGCCCGAACGCAGGTAAGCCTCGTTATCAGTCAGGATTTGCAGTTCAGCCGGCCCTTCCAAAACCACGCGCGCGCCCCGTGAAAACTCCACCTGGACGGCGCCCGATTTGAGTTTGAGCCAGCCAGCCGTGAGACCTTCCCCATTCTGCCTCTCCGCTCCGCCTTCCGCCCACACCGCATCCGCGGAATGGGTCAGGACTGCCAGGCTGGTGGAAACAGGACGGTCCGGCTCCGGGGCCTTCTTCCAAGGGGCGTAAAACAGGGTGCCAGCGAAAAGGGCGATCGCGGCCGCCGCCGCCAGCGCGGTCTTCGAGAACCTCGCCGCCGCACGGGGAAAAGCGATGACCTTGGGGGACCGACGAACGACAACCGGGGCCGGCAACGGCCGCAAAGCGAGGCTTTCCGCGTCACGCCGTCCCCATTCCGCTTCGCCCCACTGGCGGATCAGCGCATGCCAGCGCGCTTCTTCCCAGAACTCACCCCGTGCCCGCGCCGACGCCAGAAGCATTGTCGACAATTCGGCCCGCTCTTCGACCGTCAGCATTTGGTCGAAGTAGCGCTGGAGCAGGAACTGGAGGCGTTCGAAGTCCATATCAGGCGTTGGCGGAGGCGGTCATCCGCTGGGTCACACAATCGCGCAGGAAGACGCGGGCCCGAGACAGGGCCACATGGACGGATTCCACGGTCCACCCGAGCCGGGTGGCGATCTCCGGTGGGCGATGGGCCTGCTGGTAGCGCAACTCGACCGCTTCGCGGGCTTTCGGCGCCAATGACTCCATGCATTTGGCAAGGTGCTGGAGCTGTTCGTCGGAATACCAGGTTTCGGCGGTCTCGTGCGCGGACAGCCCCTCGAGTATTTCCGGCGCAAATCGTTCCGGGGCCGGGGCGTTCTTCTCCAAGGTCTGGAGCACCTTGTAACGAGCGATCGTCCACGCCCATGCCCGAAAATTCGTCCCTCGTTGGAAATTGCCCGCCTTGGCTGTGATCACGAGAAACGTCTCCTGGACCACATCGTCCACCAAGCTGAAATCGCTGATCAACGACAGCACAAAGCCCCGCAACGCCGGCAAATGCTGGACGAAGAGGCTTTGGACGATCGCGATCTGCTCAGGATCAGCGGGGAGGGTTGGCATGCAATGAGTATCGGGAAGCGCCCCCCGAACTTAGCACCTAAACTGCCATTCTTTCTCTGAAAATCGGACTATTTGCCGCTGGCGGTCTTCACCGGCACCGCCTCGCGCAATTCCTCGGCGGTCCAGGCCTTCGTCCGATCCTTGTTCGCCGCCCGGATGCCGGTTACGTAACTGGGCGTCACCGCGCTGGCGTTATGCTCCCATTCCCGGCGAATGTAGGTCGTGATGCCAGCCACGTCCTCGTCGCTAAAGATGGGAAGTCCCGGCATCTCGAGCTGCCATTTGGTGCCCGAAACCTCGACGGGGCCGGTGAGACCTTGAGTCACAATCCGGATGATCCGATCAGCCGGCCCCAGCGTCCATTCGGAATCGACCAAAGGCGGGGAGAGGCCGGCCATCCCCTGGCCGTTTGGCTGATGGCAGGCGATGCAGATCGTGGAGTAAATCGCCTTGCCCTTATCGAAAAGCGCCTGCTCGCCGGCGGTCAGCGGAACGATCTTCGGCTCGACCCAGCCGGGTTTGCCGCTCCAGACAAGTTGCTGGTCGACGCGGGTGACGAGCGGCTTGACCCTGGCATCGTTGTTTGCGGCCAAGGCGACCAGGGCCTGCGGTTCGGCCGGAAGCCGCAACGGTCTGGCCACGGTGCCGGGCTTGCTTCCCTTCGATGGCGGCTTTCCCGCCAGACCGGTGAGCAGCGCGAGTTGGCGAATGCCAGCCGCAGGCTGGGCGGTGGTCAGTTCGAGCAGTCGACCGACGCGAGGTGCGATCCGTTCTTTCGTCACACAGGCCGCGAGGGTCGTGATGGCATTGCTCCTGGTCAGTTTCGTATCTTCGGACGCCGGCAGTGCCAGGAGGGTTTCCAAATATTCCAGCTCCCTGCCCATAAGGCCGCTGGCCAGCGCTTCACCGAACATCGGTCCGCCTGCTTCGAGCAATGCGGTCAGCGCTTTGTCGGCAGTCGGCTGGCCACTCAGCTTGAAGGCCAGATGCAGCCGCACCTCGGTGCTCGGGTCTTTCGCGAGCTTCAGCAATTCGGTATTGGCCGGATCGGCCAGGCGCACCGCGGCGGCGCGCACTTTCTCGTTCTTGTCCCGGAGCGCCGTCGTGATGACCTCGGGGGTGAGCGCGCCCATGCCTTCCAGCGTCCACAGGGCCTGCACGCGGGTCTGCGGCGCGGCGTGGGTCGCCGCCAGTTTTTGCAGCGCCGGAACGACGCTCGCATCGTTGCGTTCGACGAGCACGCGCTGGGCGGTGTCGCGGACCCACCCGTTTGCGTGCGTGAGCATCGGCGCGATCTCTGCCGATGCCTTCGGCAGCTTCACCGTTTTCGGCGTCGTGCCATCGGGCACGATCCGGTAGATCCGCCCGAGATTGAAGGGAGTCTCCAGGTTCCGATCCTTGATATTCGCCACGAGGTAGTAGGTGAGGAAGCCCTTGTGCTGGATGACGCCGCGGGCGATGTCCACGATATAGAGCGCTCCGTCGGGGCCGGTATAGGTGTTCACCGGGCGGAATCGTTCGTCGGTGGAGGTCAGGAACTCGCTGCCCTCATACGCATTCTTGCCCGTCACCTCCCCGTCCTTCTCCGTGAGAATCACGCGCTTTACCAGGTTGCCGCACGGCTCGGGGATGAATGCGTTGCCACGATATTCCTTCGGAAAAAGGTCGCCGCGATAAATGGATGCGCCGCAGGTTCCCGTGACCGATTCGAGCGTTCCATTCGCGCGCAGGGTGGCTTTGCCCATGGTCCCATCGGCCTTTTTCGTGGGTTCCTGATAGCCGCGATTGACACCGGGCGTGGGATGCGATGGCCAGACGGTCTGGTCCTTCATCGCCTGGGAGAGCAAGGCCGAGCGATTGACCTGGCGCGGATTGCGATTGTAGTAGCTGGGCGGCAGGAGGTCGACGCGGAGCAGGTCGCTATTCGAGTTCGTGAAACGCCGGCCCCAATCGTCCTGGGTGCAACCCCACTGGCCCGCGGCCGCGATGTCTTCTTTCAAAAACTGCCCGGCTTGCAGGCGGAACCGCGTGCCGTGGTTCGCCGAGTAAATCCAATTGTCCTGGAACCAGGTTGGGCTGTTGGCCATGTGCTCGGGCTGGCCGCCTTTGGAAGCGTAGTGGTCCGACACAATTTCCTTCTTATCGGCGACGCCGTCGCCATCGGTGTCCCGGTACCAAACGAGATTTGGCGGCTCGGCGATCAACGCGCCGTCGCCCAGGGCCATGACCGCGCGCGGCATCAGGAGGTTGTCCGCAAAGATCGTGGCCTTATCCATTTTGCCGTCGCCATCGGTGTCTTCGAGCCGGCTCACCCGGCCGACCATTTGATCTTCGCCGGTTCCATCCACGTCGTGCATGTAGTTCCGCATCTCGCAGACGTAGAGGCGGCCTTGATCGTCCCACGAGATCGCGATCGGAGTTTCGATCATCGGCTCGCTGGCCACCAGTTCGACCTTGAACCCGGGGGGCAATTTGAAGGTCTTCATCTCCTCTTCCGGCGTTAGCACCGGCGGAGGCGGCAGCTTAAACTTGATCTCGGGATTCAACGGCCCGCCACCCGCCCGCTTCGGGCCCGTCGGCTCGGGTTCCGCCTTGATAATCGCGGGCTTGGGCGCCTCCACGGGAGCAGGCGGCTTGGCTTCGGTGCCAGGCGCGCCCTTCGGCCCATTCGCTCCGGCGGCCGGCGGAGCGGGCGTTGCCGGCTTCTTGGGCGCCGCAGGCTTGCTCCCTTCGGCTGGCTTGGCCGTGACTTTTGGCACGGGCTCATTCTTTCCCGTGTAGTCGTTCCAGGCCTTCTGGATCACCTCGGGCGTCGGCATTTCCCCGTCACAGACCAAAAAACGCGCGCGAATTTCCAAGGTTCCCCCTTCGGGCAATTCGGCCGTCCAAAACGCGCCGAAACGACCGTAGTCGCGATAGGCCGAAATGCGGCCGCCCGTTGGGTTCCCCGGATGATTCAGGTAGACGACGCTGTAGCGCTTTCCTCCCACGGTATAGCTCTCGCCAAACCACGGATAGTCGAGGTTCTTATGCGGCTCGGCATTTTCCACCGGGTAAAGATAGGTCGTCTGCGATTTGTCCACCTCATCCGCTGGGCGGAAGTGCAGGCCGGAATGTTCCGGATCGCCGTTCAAGGTGGTTGGTCCAGCAACCGCTTTGACTTTTGCATCGATGTCGATTAGCGCGTAGCCCGGCGCGGGCGCGGGGAGAAACGTGAACGTACGCTCGTCCTCGAGGATGGTTGTGTCGGGCTTTTCGCCCTGCCAGCGCACCAGCGACGTGAAGGTGGCGCTATCCTTTCCCGCTTCCTGCTTCAGGAATTTCTCGTGCACCTGATCGCCGCCCGCCATATGCCACCGATCGAAGGTCTTGCCGCCCACCCCGATCTTGTTCCAGCCGAGGAAAATGCCGCGATGATGGGTATAGAATCCGCCGGCACCCTTCGTGATCGGACCGCCGCCCGAGGAGTCGAATACGTGCAGGTAGGGCTTGTAGGTCTCCAATCGGCGTTCCGATGTGGAGACATCGTGCGCATCCATGTAGCGCGCGATGATCTTGCCGTCGTGCAGCACATCGAGGGAAACGCCGGGCTTTTCCTGAAAGCTGAAGCCGGTGCTCTCCGCGAAGCTGGCGCAGGGCCAAAAAGCGGCGGCAATAAGGGCAAAAACGGGAAACAGTCGACGGGAGGTGACACGCATGGCGGCGCGTAGGGTAGGACGAATCCACTCCATTGCAAGAATGGGGCCTCCACGAGGCACTTGCCGCCGTCAAGGGCGGCGGGCCCAACGTAGACGAGACTTCCCGGTCCCGCTGCGGGTGTGTTCCGCCGTTCGTTCGTTGCGGCCCCAGAAAGAGCCGCCTGCCTTACATCTTGGCGTCCCGCCACATCACGTGATCCCTTCGCGTCGCCGCCACCATCCGGGCTGTCGCGTGCTCCAGCCAGCGCGATCCCAGCTTGCGGCCCAGCTTATCAAGAGACTGGAGGAGTTCCTCGGGCGCGCGGCTGCCGAGATGAATATTCGCCGCTTCAAATCCCATCAGCCGCACCAAGTTTGAAGACAAAGCCAACCGTCGCTGGTTCTTCGTTTTGGGAAGGTCGATCTTCACGGCGTCCGGAGCGATGCGTCGAACCAGCCAACGGTCATGAATTTGCAGAAACGGATCGGGACTGCGAATGGCTCGCTGCAGCAAAGTGCCCAACTGCGACGGCATGCCGGCCCGTTTCTCCCGCCAGTAAAACGCCGAGGGGACCAGCGCCTTGGCCTCACGGGCTTCGCGTGTTCCAGCCTTTCCCACCACGGCGGTAAATCGCCGCCGGCCCAGGCTGCCAAGTCCGCCCGGCGCCCGCTGCGCGCGATACTGCGGGTTAACCCCGCGCGAAAATGACGCGTCAAAGATATCCTTCAGTCGCCGCGGCAAGTCACCCGCGTCGACCTGCGGGTTGTTTCTGGCGCCGAGCTTTTTCTTCCAGAATTTTTCAGGCTCTTTCACGGCGGCGAGGAGATCCTTCAGTTCGGGATGGCTGCCGTTTTCCGCGAGGATCGGAACGCCGCCGGCTTCGAGGCCTTCGCGATAACCGGTGAGCAGGAGCTGCGAAACAGGGACAGGTCTGCGCCGCGTTCCCACGTCTGCGGCGAGGGCGATGCTGGCCGCCAACCGGACGAGATCGTTGGTGAATGGCATCTCGCACGCTTCATCGAAATCGTTGATCCCCCAGACGAGCCGTCGCCGCGAATCGAGCCACATCCCGAAATTTTCCAAATGCAGATCACCCACTGCGAGGAGCACATCCTCATCGCGCGAGTGGAGTTCCGGGCACGTCTTCTCCCAGAGTTCCACCCACCGGTAGAACGTCGCTCGAAGGAAAGGGAACGGTCCCTCCCTCATCATGGCGTGCTTTTTCTTGAGCGCCCTTTCCTGAACGTCCGTGATCTCGCGGAGCCAGGCTTCGTACGCCGAGGTGGCCGCGATGATATTCACCGCGCTACGGGGCCAGCGCGAAGGCGGTGACGTGCGCTTCGTCCTTCACGTAAATATTCCCATCCGCATACGCCGGGCTGGCCCAGGTCTTCGCGCACAGTTGCGCGCGGCCGAGTTCCTCATACTTGGTGGGGTTCGCCTTGAGCAGCCGCAGTTCCCCCGCCGAAGAGAGCACCAGCAATTTGTCGTTCACTGAGGTGATGCTGGCGTAATCGCCGAATCCCGGCTCGGCCCAGGTCTGCGCGCCCGTTTCGAAGTTCAGGCACACGAGGTTCGCGCGATTGCCGTCCCCGAGGGTGTAGATGTGCTTGCCGACGATGGTGGGGGTTCCAAGGACGGTCTTTACTGGCACCGTCCAGACGGGCTCCGCCTTGAATTCCGCGCCGGCCTTGGTGATGCCGAAGCGGATCGTGCCAATATTGGTCGAGGCCACGGTGACGGTGTCTCCGAAAATCACCGGCGTGCAGGCGTGACGCTTGGCGCCCGTCTTGAGCGGAACCCGCCAGAGGATCTTTCCGCTTGCCGCGTCCACGCCCATCAAAGCGTCGGCCGTGAAATGCACCGCCTGCTTCACTCCCGCGAGCGTGCCCACCATCACCGAGGAATACGCGGTATTGTCGGTGCCGGCTTTCCAGAGTTCCTTGCCCGTCTTCTTGTCGAAACAAACGAGTGTCGCGCCATCGGGGCTTCCGACCGGGACAAAGATTCGATCGCCATCGATGGCCGCGCATCCATTGTGGCCATGCCGGCGCGCGGCTGTTTCGCCGGCCGCCTTGTCACCGCTCTTGTTGCCATACCAGGTTGCTCCGTAGTTGTCGCCGAAGCTCGTTTTCCATAGGACCTTGCCATCGGCGAGGGAAAGACATTTGAACTCGCCGGCGCCCGTCTGGACGTAGAGGCGGTCGCCATCGATCAGCGGCGTGCAACGCGGGCCGCCACCGTAGTCTGGCGAAAAGACGACCCGCGGCCCCACCGGCGCGCTCCAGATCGCTTTCCCCGTCGCCGCATCCAGGCAATGGGCGGTTTCATTGTCACCCTGTGCATCCGTATAGACGAGCCGGCCGGCGGCCAGCACCGGCGACGATTGCCCCGGCCCGACGTCAATTTTCCACAGCACCTTGGGATCGGCGGACAGCTTTTCCAGCGAGTGCGCCTTGTCCACCACCACGCCATCGCGATTCGGCCCGCGCCACTGCGGCCAATCGGCGGCATCGACCGAAACGGAAAGGACGAAAAGCGAGGCACTGAAGAAGCGGGTGGCGGTGTTCATGGCGGGTTCTGTTTTACTAACCCGGGATTTCGCGCTCCCCAAGGCTTTTCCCGCGATTGAATTGTGCTTTGATCGACGGATGCCCCTCGCCCCCGCCCTTTTCGACCTCCAGATCAACGGTTATGCCGGTATCGATTTTCAAGATCCCGCGCTGACCGTTGAGCAACTCACCAACGCTCTCGACGCCCTGGCCGCCGGGGGCACCCGCCGCATCCTGCTCACGCTGATCACCGACACCCTCGAGGCGCTGGAGCGAAAGTTCGCGAATCTCGAGGCGCTGCGTTCCCGGAAGCCCTTCATCGCCGAGATCGTGTGCGGCTACCACCTCGAAGGACCGTGGCTGAGTCCGGAGGAAGGCTATCGCGGGGCGCACCCCGGCGAATGTATGTGCGCGCCTGATATCCGCGCCTACCGGCGCTTGCAGGAGGCCGCGGGCGGACGAATCCGGCTGGTCACGGTGGCCCCCGAGTGGCCGGGGAGTGCGGAATTTATCGCCGAGGTCGTCAAGGAGCGGGTGGTAATTTCCCTCGGCCATACGAATGCCAGTGACGCCCAGATCGACGAAGCGATTCGCGCTGGCGCCACGATGTGCACCCACCTCGGGAATGGCACACCCGTCATTCTGCCGAGGCACGACAATGTCATCCAGCGCCTGCTCGCCCGCGATGAACTGATCGCCTGCCTCATTCCCGACGGTGCGCACCTGCCACCCTTTGCATTGCGCAATTTCTTCCGCGCCAAGCCGCCCGGCAAGGTGCTCCTGACGACCGACGCCATGGCCGCCGCTGGCGCTCCGCCCGGGCGTTACCGGCTCGCGCGCATGGAAGTGGAATCCCGCGATGGGGTCGTTCGCCTGCCGGGAAGTCCGAACCTGGCCGGGTCCTGCCTCGCGCCAGCCGCGGGCGTTGCGAATGCCTCCCGCTGGCTGGGAATTTCGGTTCAGGAAGCGAGGGCGATGCTGTCCAGTCGTGTGGCGGAGGTCTTCGGAATCAACTTGCCGTTGATCGAATTCCGTTGAGGAATGCCGTCCCCAATTTTTCGCCAGATTCCCCTCGTTCCATGAAAACGCGCTTTGCTTTTGCCGGATTCCGCCACGTTCATATCCTCGATCTCCTCACCGGCGTCGAAGAGCGCACGGACACCGAGGTCGTTGCCTGCTGCGAGGAAGACGAGGCGGCCCGCACCGATCTTGCCGCCAAGGGGCGAGTGAAGATCACCCACACGGATTTTGCGGCGATGCTCCGTGACGTGGAGTGCGAGGTCGTCGCGATCGGCGATTATTACGCGAAACGTGGGGCGATGGTCCTCGCCGCCTTGAACGCGGGGAAGCATGTGCTGAGCGACAAACCGCTCTGCACGACCCTCGCCGAGCAGGCGGAGATCGAGCGGTTGGCGAGGGAACGTCATTTGGTTGTCGGTCTGCAACTCGACAGCCGTGGCTATGCCGCTATGCGAAAGCTGCGCGATCTCATCCGTGGCGGGGAGATCGGGGAAGTCGCCACCATGCGCATCGACGGCCAGCACCCCTTGCTGCCCGGTACGCGCCCGGCCTGGTATTTCGAGCCGGGCAAACATGGAGGAACGATCAATGACATCGCCATCCATGCCTTCGATTTCGTGCCCTGGCTGACGGGAGTGGGCTGGCGCGAGATCACCGCCGCCCGGTGCTGGAATGCCAAGGCGCGTGAATTCCCGCATTTCCGCGATTGCGCGCAATTCATGGGCACGCTCGACAACGGCGCCGGAGTGCTGACCGATGTTTCCTACCTCGCCCCCGACACGCTCGGCTACAAACTGGCCCATTACTGGCACCTGGTCGTCCACGGAACACGTGGCCTCGCGGAAACCAATCTCTTCGCGACGGAGGTGACCGTGATCAAAGACGGCAGCACTGCTCCCGAAGTGCATCCCGCCGGCGAAAACCGCACACGTGGCTACATCGAAGACTATCTCCAGGAATTGCGCGGCAATACGCCGGCAGACCTCACCTCGGCGGATTGCCTCCGGGCGTCACGCCTGGCGCTGGAAGCGCAACTGCGGTCGGAAAGCTGATCAATCCGCAGCGACCGCTTATTTCCCAATCTTCCAAAGATGCATGTCCGAGCGAATATAAAGCGCCCCGTCCTCCACGGCGTAGGAAGCCAGCGTTCGCTCGCCGAGTTCGTTCTTCGCCAGTAGCTCGAAGGTTTTCCCGGCCTTGACGACGGTCGTCACACCCGTCTCGTTTTGAAAATAGACGCGGCCTTCCGCGGACGTCGGTGAAGCCGAGAAATCGCCGCCCAAGCGCTCGCTCCAGTGCACCGTGCCGGTCGCGGCGTCGGCGCACGTCGCGATGCCGCTGTCGGCGACAAAATAGACCTCGTCGCCCACGACCACCGCCGAAGCCGTATGGGGCGCGCCTTTGTTCTGCGACCAGGCAACATTTGTAGCGGTGACATCCCCAGTCGCCCCTTCGGGTTTGATGGCGTAAAATGTTGGACGATCGAAGCTGGAACTGAGGAAAAGCAGCCCGTGAGAAAAGACCGGCCGCGGCACCACGGAATAACCCTGGCCGTAATCCACATGCCAGATTTCGTGCCCATCATGGAGATCGTAGGCCCCGACGAGGCCGGCGCCGGGGCTGATGACCTGCTTCACGCCGCCGACCTCGATGGCCAGCGGGGTGGAAAAGGCGAATTGCTTCTTCGACGTAGAATTGCGCGGCGTCTGCCACCGCACCTTGCCCGTGGCGGCGTCGATGGCCGCGAGGAACGGATCTTTGAGCCCGTCGCAACTGAAGACGAGCAAGCCGTCCACGAGAACTGGCGAACCTCCATTGCCATGCACGGGCGTGTATTGCAGGTCCGTCTGCCGCCACACGACGTGGCCCGTCAGATCGAGCGCGGCCGTGCCCATGTGGCCGAAGTGCACATACAGCCGGTCGCTGGTCACGATGGGGGTGGCGCTCGCGGGCGAATTCTTGCGATGCATAGCCGCGGGTCCCGCGGGGTCGGGATGAAAGACCTCCGTGTCCCAAATCACCCGGCCATTCGCCGCATCGAGGCAGAGCGCGTGCAATGTCACATCGGCACTGTCGGCACTGGTTTCCGCGCTGGTCAGATAGAGGTGGCCTTTGGAGAGCACGGGCGATGACCAACCCTTCCCAGGGATCTCGACTTTCCAGGTCACGTGTTCCGTCGCACTCCACGCGGTCGGCACGTTCACCGCAGCCGAATTACCTTGTCCCGCGGGGCCGCGGAATTGCGGCCATTCCGACTCTCCCCCTGCCGCGAGAACCGCTTTGCTTCCAAGCAATCCAACCGTGAGCAGGATGCGAAAAAATGGGGTGTGAAGGGGATTCGTGGGGAATGGCATGCTGCCGAATTAGCTGCCTCCGCCTTGTAACTCAATCTCTATGCGTGGTGGCAGGGGGCGGAACATGCGGTAATGCGGGCCCGCGTTCGGGATCTCGAAAATGCCTCCCTGAATCTTAAATCCGTGCCGCTGATAGAACCCTGCCGCCGGCGTCCGGGCATTGCACCAGATCCACTGGCCGCCGCCGCGCCCCGCTTCCTCGACGCAGGCCGCCAGCAGCGCGCTGCCGACTCCCTGGCCGCGCAAGTTCTCGACCGTGGCCATGCCGCGCACCTGGTATGCCGGATCGAAGTCCGGTCGATCGAGCAGGGGAACGAAGTGAATCGTCGCCACGCCAACCAGCCGACCATCGAGATACGCTCCGAAATGCCGCGAGGTGGCCGCATCGTCGCCGGGAAAGATCGCCGTTTCCCTCGGCAGCCCCGCGCGCAGGATCGGGTGCCGCAGTTCGAGCGTTTCATCAGCGGTGATGCGGCGGATTTCAAGGGGGCTCATGTTGATCAGTTTACGCTGCCGCTCGCTTTCCGCGGCGGGCAGTCTACGGTCGTGGCAAACCATACCACTATCATGACCGGCAATCCCACTCTCTCCGAAAGTACCTTCCAGGAAAGGGCGTGATTCAAACCCGGTCCAAAGGTTCAAGCAGCGAGAGGCCAGAGTTGGGCCCATTGGTTGTTGGAGCGCAGGACGCGCAACTGGGCGATGGACTCAGCGTTGGCCGGCAGCCAGGCGGCACCGGAGAGTTTGAGCC
>JBBRPL010000011.1:0-103714 GCA_038228205.1 Chthoniobacterales bacterium | reverse complement strand
GTCACGCGCCTCGGCGCGATGAACCTGGGGCTCCACGGCATCGGCGGGGATTTGGAAGAGGATTGGCCCGTCGTCACCAAGGACGCGCTGGCCGGGAAGCACGGGGAATACGAGATCGTCCTGGCCAATCCGCCTTTCGGGAAAAAGAGCAGCGTGACCATCGTCAACGCGGCCGGCGAGTCGTCGAAGGAAAGCCTCATCATCAACCGCGACGATTTCTGGGCGACCACGAGCAACAAGCAGCTCAATTTCCTCCAGCACATCTTCACCATCCTCAAGATGCACGGCCGCGCGGCGGTGGTCCTGCCGGACAACGTGCTCTTCGAAGGCGGCGCCGGCGAAACCATCCGCCGCGAACTGCTCAAGCAAGCCGACGTCCATACCCTGCTGCGCCTGCCCACCGGCATCTTCTACGCGCAAGGCGTCAAGGCGAATGTCCTCTTCTTCGACCGCAAACCGGCCCAGGAAAAGCCGCACACGACGAAGCTCTGGATCTACGACCTGCGCACCAACCTGCATTTCACCCTCAAGGAAAACACCCTCCAGCGCACCGACCTCGACGATTTCGTCGCCTGCTACCACCCGAAGAACCGGCACGATCGGAAGGAGAGCGAGCGCTTCAAGTGCTTCACCTACGAAGAGCTGGCCAAGCGCGACAAGGTCAACCTCGACATCTTCTGGCTGAAAGACGATGCCCTCGAAGAATCCGCCAACCTCCCCGCCCCCGAAGTCATCGCCGCCGACATCACCGCCGACCTCGAAGCCGCGCTGGAACAATTCGCGACGATTGCGGAGGATTTGAAACGTTAACAACTATGGCCGTTCCCACCTTCCAAGACATGTTCCTGCCGGTATTAAAGCTGTTGGCCGACGGGCAGCCTCACCGGATGGCCGATGCCGTCGATCACATTGCGGACCACTTCAATCTCTCGCCCGAGGATAGGAATCAGATGCTGCCCAGCGGTCAGGGGTCCAAGGTAGCCAACCGGGTCGGCTGGTGCCGGACGCACCTCAAGTTTGCCGGCCTCATCGAGAAAGTGAGTTGGGGCCTCTACAAAATCTCGCCCGCCGGATTGGCGCTCGTGAAGAGTCCGCCCCCGAAACTGGATCTCAAGTTTCTTGATACCATCCCGGACCATCATCGCTGGTTTCATCAATCGAAGACCGAAAGCGGCGGCGGGACCGTGGAGCCTCCACCGTCTGACGGCACAACGCCCCAAGAGCGGCTGGGAGCTTTGGTGGAAGAGTTTGGTCGCAAACTAACCGCCGAGCTGAGCGAAATGTTGCGCGACTGCAATCCGTTCCGTTTTGAACAGATCGTCCTCGATCTCTTGATCGCCATGGGCTACGGCGGCTCGCGATCCGAGGCGGCTCAAGTGACGCAGAAGACGGGCGACGAGGGCATTGACGGGGTAATCAACGAGGATCGCCTCGGCCTCGACGTGATCTACGTCCAGGCGAAGCGGTGGAAGAACAATGTCGGCCGGCCCGAAATTCAGAACTTCGTTGGGGCATTGGCAGGCAAAAAGGCCAGCAAAGGCATCTTCATCACGACCAGCGATTTTCATTCAAACGCGCGGGAATATGCGGCGGGCTTGCATCAAAAGGTAATTCTCGTCGATGGCCACCGATTGGCCGAACTGATGATCGAACACAATATCGGCGTCGCCGAGGAGCAAGTGTTTCGTTTGAAACGAGTGGATAGCGATTACTTTACGGACGACGCCATCTGATCGGAAACGGCTTGGACTTCCCGGTTAGCGGCGCATCGATGATCTCGAAACGGGCTGCGACCCCTGCCGGGGTCGACGCGTCTTATTCTGTGATCCGGGGGTATCGCTCGTGCCTCGCTCAACCCCCGGCTAATGGCTGTGAACCCTTCGGGTTCGAGAGACGCCGCACCTTTTGCGTCAATGCCCCTGTAGCCGTGCGATCCGTGCGATCCGTGTGATCCGTGTGATCCGTGTGATCCGTGTGATCCGTGCGATCCGTGTGATCCGTGTGATCCGTGCGATCGGGTTCGCACGGATGCCCTTCGATCCTCCTCTGCCCAAAGATGTGGGCAATGCTTAGGACAGAGCAGCGGCCTCCACAGTCGATCCCAAATGCCTTTACCCTAAATACGGAAATGGGATGGCCAAAATTGGGGGTAGCCCGTACGGCGCAAGGCTTTACACATCAGCATGTTGTCACCCAATGGGTTCATTGCGGTGCGATGGGATTCCGTTACAGGGTAACGACTTCCGCAGGGCGTCAGAGTTCCATTCCCGTTTTTAGATTTACCCGTTCACCTTCCAGTCACCCAAACCAACACTGGCGCTTCCCCGGCCATCAGCCGTAACGCCTCGGCTCCCTCCGCCGTCGTCTCGACGACCGCCGCCGGCGCACCGCTCATCGGCATCCGTTCGGCATGCGTCACTAGCTTCCCAGAAATCGGCAACGTCGCCGGAGTCTCCGCCCCACCGCTGACTCTCCAAACAGCAATGACCCGTCGTTGCGGGTCCGTGCCGTGCACAAACTCGTAGGCGTATCCCTCGCCGCCCACTGCGGCGTCCTCACGCAGCACACGGCTGAAGCGGTAATCGCCCAGGCTCTTCTGGAGCCAGGCGGCGGCGTGGTAGGACGGTTTGGGGACGAAATCGCGCGTGAGGCCGGAGGAGCCGTGGACGTGGGCGTCATCTTTGTCGTTGAAGAAATAGAGGTAGGCGCGGTCCAGGCCGAGCCGGGCGGCGATGAGCCAGGCGCGGACGATCCACTGGGCCTGCTGGGTCTCGGTGCTGCCTTCCCACTTGGCGAAGTCTCCGGTGGGCGGCGGCGGCTTGGTGGAGGCGTCCCAGCCGAATTCGGTGAGCCACAGATCCTTGCCGGCGGCGTGCTCGGCGCGCCAGGCGACCACGGAGCGGAGGTGTTCGATGAATTTGGTCTTCGGATCCTCTGGGGCGCCGCGGCGCCACGTGGGCCAGCCTTCGATCTCGGCGTAGAGATGGATATTGACGATGTCGTAGAGCGATTCCAATCCGGCGAGGCAGTCGATGCTCTTGGAATAGCGTCCGCTCGGCCCGAGGTTGGTCGCGCACGTGGCGATGCGCAGCCGCGGGTCGCCCTGGCGCAAGCCGCCGGCCATGGCTTCGAAGAGCTGGCGATATTCCGCGTCGGCATACTTGCCGGGCTCGTTACCTATCTCGGCGGATTCGACGAGGGCGCGGCTGGACGGACCGAAGGCGCGGGCGAAGGCTTCACCATAGGCGGCGCCATCGCGCGCGCGGTCCTTCCAATCACCCGGGGGGATGTCGTCAAACATGAGGCTGGCGTTGACGCGCAAGCCGGCCTTCACCCACGAACCGTAAACCCTGGACCAATCGACCTTGTTCCGCGCGGAAGGAAAGATCGTGGGGAAAGCGGTGTCGTCTCCGAGATCCCAGCGGAGGGGGTGATAGTCGCGGATGACCTTCGCGACGGGCGCGTAGAGGTCGGGCTTGAATTGGACGGTGTGGCCGTTCAAACCCATGAAATCGCGCATGAGGGGGCGCTCTTTTTCCGCCGGCCAGGCGTGGCTCTGGCCCAGCGCGATGGCGGTGATGAGGGCGAGGACGAGGCCAGGCAGCGGCCCGGAATTTTTCATGGCGAGGGAGGAAGGGAGATCCGTGCGGATCAGGGGATGATCAAGGTCATGCCCGGCTTGATCTTCACCGTGCCGTCGACCGAGTTGAAGTTCGCGTCCTGGATGTCCTTCCAGCGGCCTTTGTTCTTGAAGTACTTCTGGGCGATGGTGCTGAGCGTTTCGCCGGGTTGCACGGTATGGGTGCGCGCGCCGGGCGGGATGGGCTTTTGGACGGGCTCGCCTTTGCCGTTG
Organism: Chthoniobacterales bacterium; assembly: GCA_038228205.1. Lineage (GTDB taxonomy): Bacteria > Verrucomicrobiota > Verrucomicrobiia > Chthoniobacterales > Chthoniobacteraceae > Chthoniobacter. Next base: position 99,861 of record JBBRPL010000011.1, on the reverse strand, counting down.
ACCGTGGCGGCCGGGATCGCTTTCTGCGCCCGCAACGCGGTCAACTGCTCGCGGAGCGTCTGGTTGTCGTTCTTGAGGCGGGCGGCTTCCTGTTGGGTCACCGGCGAACCTTTGGAAAGCTGGGTGAGGAGCTTGGTCTCGCCTTCTTTCTTGTAGGCCTTGGCGTCCTTGACGTGCGGACCCGCGGGCGCGAGCTCGAGGTAGCGATCCATGTGGTGCATGGCGTCGAGCGGACTCCTGAGCTTGTCGTCGTAGAGGATGGCGAGCTTGTAGTGGACCTCCGCGGAGCCGGGCGTGCCATCGAGGGCGGCCTCGTAGAGCGAAACGGCGGCCCGGTAATCGCCGGCGGCCGCCTTCTTGTCGGCGGCATAGACGCTCTCCTTGCTGCCCTTGTCGAAGAGCCGGTCGCAGGCGGGAAGGACGAGGGCGGCAAGAGCCAGGCAGATGCTGACCAGGCGGCGGGTGGCGGGAATGATGCTCAACTCTTTTTCTTAATGTCGGCACGCTCCAGAGCTTCCGCGAGCGATTTCAGGACCTTGAGGCGCGCATACCATTTGTAGTTCGCGGCGACGACGGCCCAGGGCGAATTCTCGGTGGAGGTCTTTTCGAACATATCCTCGGCCGCCGTGTTGTGCTCTTCCCATTTGCGGCGGTTGCGCCAGTCCTCGTCGTTGATCTTCCAATGCTTGTAGGGATCGCCTTCCCGGCGCTTGAAGCGGAAGAGCTGCTCATCCTTCGAGATGTGCAGGTAAAACTTCACGATGATCGCCCCGTCGTCGGTGAGCAGGCGCTCGAACTCGTTGATCTCGTCGTAGGCGCGCTTCCATTCCTTTTCCGTGGCGAAACCCTCGACGCGCTCAACGAGCAGGCGGCCGTACCAAGAGCGATCGAAAATCACGGTCTTGCCGTAGGAGGGAAGCTTGTTCCAAAACCGCCACAGGTAGTGGCGCTGATATTCCTCGGCGGTGGGCTTGACGACCGAGTGCACCCGAAGGAGGCGCGGATCGAGCCGCTCGGCGATGCGCTTGATGGCGCCGCCTTTGCCGGCGGCATCGGGGCCCTCAAAGACGATGATCAGCGAACGCCTGGCCTCGCTGAGTTCGCGCGTGTAGTTGAGGAGCTTGAGTTGCAGTTCCTTGAGCTTGGGTTTGTAATCGTCCTCCTCGATGGATTTGTGTTCCAGATCGTCGAGGCGACGCCCCTTTTTCAGTCCATACGGCTCTTTGAGGGTCGGCATGCGGGGCGTTTATAGCGGCGGCGGGTGGGAGTGCAAGTCGGGGTGGGGGAAGTTCTCAGTGCGCAGTTCTCAGTGCTCAGTTTTCCAAAAGCGACGCGGCTGGTGGATTCGGAGCGTTGAAGCGGGATTTATCGTTCTTGGTTCTTGGTTCTTGGTTCTTCGTTCTCTGGGAACGGCGCGGCTGGTGGATTCTGAGAACTGAGCACTGAGCACTCCTCATTCCCCTTCCTGCCAAATGAACGTCACGGGCTTTTCCATCTCGGGGTGCAGGCTCTCGTAGACGGGGCAGGTCAGGGCAACGCGCTCCAGGGCGGCGCGGTGGGGATGGGTGGCGGGGAGCGGGACGATGAGTTCGACGGTGAGGCGCGCGATGCGCCGGACGGGGACTTGCGTCATCTCCTTGCCGACGGTGACTTTCAGGCCGCGCAGGTCGAGGCCGTGCTTCTCGGCGAAGATGCCCATGACGGTGGACATGCAAACGCCGAGCGCGGTGGCGCACAGGTCGGTGGGGGAGAAGGATTCGCCTTTGCCGTGGTTATCGACGGGAGCATCGGTGATGAGCTTGTTGCCCGATGGATCGTGGGTGGCTTCGCAGCGGAGGTCGCCGAGGTAGTTGACGGTGATTTGGATCATATTGGGGAAGTTCTCAGTTCTCAGTTCTCAGTATCCCAGGCCACGCGACTCGTGAAGTCTGAGCACTGAGCACTGAGCACTGAGCACTGAGCACTGAGCACTCTCTTACCGGCCTCCCCGCGCCGCCGCGGCGAGCATCGCGTGGACTCCAGGTTGGACGGCGCGGAGGTAGGCCTCCGGATCTTGCTTCCACAGGGCGTGGACGGTGTCGAGGTGGTCGGCGGGGAGTTCGTCGGGGCGGGCGGGGGCGGCGGGGTCGTAGGGGAGTTCGAGGGTGATCATGGCGGGCGCGGTGCCGTCGGGATACTCGAGGCCGTAGCCGCACCATTGGCCAAGCGAGCCGGGGCAGGCGGCATAGATTTTCTCCAGGCGGCGCTGGCCACGGCCGGGCTCGGTGACGCGCAGGCGGTACGGGCGGCGCGTGGATTCATCGAGGGCGTCCCACATGGCCTGGGCCAGCGCGGTGGAGTGCGTGCCGTCGGCGTCGATTTCCGCCAGGGCCCAGTGCAGGCTCACGATCCGGGCCGGGCGCCGCGCCAGGATGAAGTCGCGCAGGGCGACATTTTCCGGCTCGGACCATGGGAAGGGTCCGGGCGGATCATCGCACCCGGCGCGCCAGTTGAATCCGCAGTTGCGGTTCAGGTCGACACCGCGGGCGTTGTAACGGGAGGCGCGCTGGAAGGCGTCGGGATTGGCGAGCGGAAGAAGGATGATCGGAGCGTCATGGAACGCGGCGAAAGCCGGGCTCTGGCCGAATCTTTCGATGAGGCGGATGGTGGCCGGCTCATCGCCGTGGATGCCGCCGATCAGGAGGGTGGCCTGGCGCGGCTGACGGGCGGCGGCGAGGTCGAAGTTGGCCTGCACGAGGATATCCCGGCCTTCGACAGTGCGGCCGATTGAACCGGTGAAGATTGGGCTCCCTTGCATGCGTCTTTGACGCATACGATTCCAGAAATTTGCCTCCGTGGAAACAGATTCCGCCCATTCATGAACTTCACCTGCGTCAGCCGCGAGTTGCATCCCCGTCGCGCGTTCCGCATCAGTCGCGGACGGAAGACGGAAGTGCGCAATGTCTTCCTGCGCCTGGAACATGACGGGCTGACTGGATACGGCGAGGCGTCGCCCAATTCCTTTTACGATGAGACGTGGGAGGGCGTGATCCAAAAGCTGGAACAGGCGCGCGAATTCGTGGCCACGCTGGAGGTGCGCGAGGTGGCCGACATCGAAGCGGCCTGGAATGAGGCGTGGCCCTTCCTCGCGCCTTCGCGGGCGGCGCAGTGCGCGCTCGATGTCGCGCTGTGGGATTGGCTGGCGCAGCGGCGGGGCGTGACCGTGGCGAAGCTGGCCTGGGCGCAGCCGGCGGGACCGGTCCAGACCTTTGCGACGATCGGCCTGTCCACCGCGGAGGAGCTGACGGCGAAGATCGAGGAATTGCGCGGGGTTCCGCGGATCAAGATCAAGTCGGACGCGGCGGCCAGCCTCGACACGATTCGCCGCGTGCGCGAAGGGACGCCGGCGCTGCTCGCGGTGGATGCGAACTGCGCGTGGAGCGGTCACGATCTGGGCGCTCTGGCACGAGCCCTGGCGGAACTCGGCGTCGAATTCATCGAGCAACCTCTGCCGCCGGATCGCAATGGGGACCTGGCTCCGCTGGTGCTTCCCGTGATGGCCGATGAGAGCTGTGTGACAGAGGGGGATGTGCCGGAGGCATGCGAGCATTTTGATGGGTTCAACATCAAGCTGGTGAAGTGCGGGGGCATCACGCCGGCACGGCGCATGGTGGCCAGCGGGCGCTCGCGGGGGAAAAAGATCATGGTGGGCTGCATGCTGGAAAGCAGCGCGCTGATTGCCGCCGGAGCGGTGATCGCGCAACGGACGGATTACGCCGATCTCGATGGGGCGTGGTTGATCGGGGATGATCTGTTTACGGGGTGGGGATTTGACCGGGGAACCCTGGCGCCGCCCATGGGGATGGGGCTGGGGGTCCGGCCGTTGAGCGGGCTTTTTCCTTAGCCTGAAGACCGGGATCGAAGGCCACGAAGAGATGCAGGGCGGCGAACCGAGGCCAAGGAATGTCAAACCGCAGACAGCGAAGAGGAGAAAATGGGTGGTTCTCCCGTCAGCCAGAGGACGATCGAGGCGTTTTGGCGGGTTACTGGTTCTCCGGCGGGAGCGCGGGGGCCGGCGATTTATCGGCGGGGTCCGGAGCGGGTGGCTTCTCAGAGGCCGGGGGCTTTGTCGCTGAGGGCTTGTCGGGCGTCGGGGACGCCGGGGACGACTTCTCGGAGGCGGGCGGCGCCGGCACGGTCGGCGGATCCGCAGGCGGCGCAGCAGGCTGCTTCTCGGGTGGGGACCCGGCGGGTGGATTGGCGGGCGCGGCGCCGGGTGGCTTCGGCGCGGGTGGGGTGGGCTGATTGCCCGGCGTCGCAGGCGCGGCGGCAGGCTTCATTTTGCTCTGGTCGTAGGCCTTCCAAAAGTCGTCCGAGGACTCGGTCATTTTCTTGTAGGACAGCCGCTTGATGCCGGGGTGCGTGCGGAGGAAGTCGATGTCCTTGCACTGCAACGGGATAATGACGCTCTCGAGAGTGGCGATATCCGTGAGCGGGTGCAGGTCGATCAGCGCCGTGCACCCTTCGAGATTGAGCTCCCGCAGGGGCGACTCGACGAGCGGGCGCAAATCCGACACGCCGGTGTGGCTGATCGACAATGTCTGAAGCGGCAGGCCGCGCAGGGGCTTGAGATCCTTGATATTGCGGCAATTGGAGAGATTGAGCTGTTCGACCCTGGACCCTTCGAGCGGAGAAAGGTCACTGACGCGGGTATTGGAGAGCCGCAGGACTTCCAAGGGCATGGTGCTCACTGGGGAAATGTCGGTGACGGCCGAGCCTTCGAGGTTCAAATTGCGCAGCGGCATGCCGATGAGCGGCGTGAGATCGCGCACGGCGGTATGACCCAGGGAGAGCGACTGAAGCTGCAATCCGTTGAGCCCCAAGACGTCGGTGATCTTCGTATCCTCGAGGTTGAGGCCCCTCACGGGAACGTCGCGCAGCTTGTCCAGCTCCGGCCGGGCAGTCTTGCTGAAGTCGACGTTGATCGTGTTGTCGGGATTGGTTTCGAAGCGCTGGCGCTGGAGCCCGCGCTTGTCAAAGGCGTCGCGCCACAGGCGCACGAGCCGCTGCTTATCGACACCGGCCTGGTTCTCGATGTTCTCCGCGGCGCTGCGGCGGCCCTGGCTGATGAGGGCGGAATAGAGCTCGGCGACGATGGCGGGCTTGATCTGTTCGTCGGCGCCGATCTTGGCGAGGATGTTCTTCGTCAGATCGCGATTGCGCAGGGCCTCGGGCAGCTTGGGATCGATGCGCAAGGTCTGTTCGTAGGCTTCGAGCGCTTCATCGAGCCGGAGCTGAGACTGCAGGATATTCCCGCGGAGATTGTGGTAGGCGGCGTCATTGGGAACCTGCTGGATGGCGTACTCGATCTTCTCCAGGGCCTCGGTGGGATTGAGGTCGTCGACCAACTGCTGGGCCTCGGCGGCGTAGGTGGGTGCGGTGCCGCGGAGTTCGATGAGACGGGCGGCGGCGAGCTGCTCCTGGTCGAGCGCGCGTTTCTCGCTGTCGAGCGCGCGTTTCTCGCTGCTCACCGCCTGGTTGCGCTCGGTCGTCAAGCGGATGAAAAAGCCGACGATGAGGAGATTAAAAACGATGAAGAAGAAGCCGAAGAGCGCGACTTCCTTTTTGTGGCGGCCGGCGAACAGGAGCGAATGCTTCAGCCACCCGGCGCGCTCGGCCTTGGTGGCAAACCCGCCTTGAAAGGCCGCAATGTCGGCCTGCAAATCCTCGACGTTTTGATAGCGATCCGCCGGGTCGAGCGCGAGGGCTTTCATGGCCACCGCGGAAAGGCTCTCCGGGATGCGGCGGCCCGGGCAGTGCGCGAATACGATGGTCTCCGGCAGGGCGTTCGCGGCCGGCGGCTCCGCGACTGCGCGGGTGGACTTCTTGACGGGCTGATTGTGGCTGTAGGGCGCGGAGATCGAACTGGTGATGATCTTGTCGACGACCTCATTGACCGTCTCGCCCTCCACGGGGGGACGCAGCGTGAGCATGGCGTAGAGGATGCCGCCGAGAACGTAGATATCGGAGCGGCCGTCAATCCGATCGAGTTCACCCCGGGCCTGCTCGGGAGAGATGTAGGGCGGAGTGCCGACGATGAGGCCGTGCAGCGTCTCGAAGCCCCGCAGATCGTCCAGGGAAGGCCGGGACTGCATGGCGGCCGCGGGGGTGGGCTCGGCCGGGCCTTCGCGACGGCCGCCTGTGGTGTTTTTCGCCAGGCCCCAATCCATGACCAGCACCTCGCCGAAGGAGCCGATCATGATGTTTTCGGGCTTCAGGTCACGATGGACGACACCCTTGGCATGCGCATAGGCGACGGCATCGCACACCTTCTGAAAAATGGTGAGGAGCGCGCCGAGCGGGTACTTGTCGATGGTCTTTTGCCGGCCATGACGGATGCCACGAAGAACGTCGTCCAGGGTCGTGCCCTTGACGAACTTCATGGTATAAAAGATCTCCCCCTGTTCATCGAGACCCAGCTCGTAAACGGGGACAATGTTGGGATGCTCGAGCTGGCCGGTGAGCTGCGCCTCGTCGATGAACCGCAGGACGTTTTCCCGCGAAAACTGATTGCTCGTTTTCATCACCTTCATCGCCACGGTGCGGCGGATGCGCAGGTCCCGGGTCTGGAGGATGACGCCCATGCCGCCCCGGTTGATGGTGGTGACGATCTTGTATTTCTTGCCCTCGAGCTGCTCGCGGACCTGGGCGAGGCCGAGATCCTTGTCCCAGAGCGCCTCGGCGAGTTGCTTGGCGGCGGATTCGCGGAGGCGAATAAAGAGGCGGGCGCTGCCAATCTGCACCTCCTGGTCGAGGCGAACCCGGGTGGGAAGCTGAACCTGAACGCCGTCGATGAAGACGCCATTGCTGGAGCCGAGGTCCTCGATGACCAGCTCGAAGGAATTGAAGATGAGCCGGGCGTGATGGCGCGAGACGAGGTCGGCGTCGACGACCACGGGGCAGGAGGCATCGCGCCCGATGATATATTCACCGTGCTCGATCGCGTACTTGGCGATCAATTCCGATCCCACGAAGCAATGGATTTCCGCGAGCAGTTGGTCGGGCAACGCTCCTCCACCATCGATGGCCGGCTCACGCATCACGGAGGGCAAATCGTTCATCGCGCGCAGAAGTCAAGCGCGAGGAGAGGCGCGGATGGGGGAGTGGGCGCTGGGCGGAGGGATTCCATGCGCGATGAAACCCGTCGGGCAACTCAGAGTTGCGATGCGGCTCTGAAGGCAAGCTAAGTGGCCGGGGGCGGCACGGGTGGCGGAGCGGCCGGAGGCGGCAAGCCCGGGATGGCCGGCATCCCCCCCGGAGCGGGCGCCGCAGGGTCCGGCACGGCGCCTGGCAAGCCCGGAATCGCATCCGGCGCAGGCAGGCCATCGGGAGCGGCGCCCCCCTTCTTGTTGCCTTCCAGCGACTTAAGGACGTCCGCGGCCGAAGCCTCCTTCTTGTCCGCCGGCGCCTTGAAGTGGGTATTGTTATAGGAATACGTCTTGTCGTAAATGGTGCCGACACAGGCCGTAAAACCGAGCGAGGTCGCGGCACATACGGCCGGAAGAACGAGGCGAAATGGGCGGGACATGCTTTCGTGTAGGAGATTCGCGCACGTGTCGTCAATGCCCGGCATGCCGCGAGGTGCAATCTTTCCGGGGGTCGACCCGGTGGAGCGTGAAGGTACCATGGTCGTAACTGGAGCTGTAGTGGGTCGTGAATTGGTCGCCCAAAAGTAGGGCATCGTAGTGATAGACGCCGCCAAATATCTTCGGCAGTTCCTGCGTGCCGCTGAACTCGCGCCCCGCGCCGCGACGAGGTCCGGCGGCTTTGGGTTCGAAGGCCGTCGAATAGTCGCTCGAAAAGACGAGCCAATTGGCGTGAAAGTGGGCGGTCAAACCCATTTTCGGGCCTGGTTCGGTGACAGCGCGCAGCCGACCGCCTTCAGGGCTGCCGTCGCCTTTGACGTGCTTCCCACTCGTCCAGCGGCCATCCCAACGCTCGGCGGTGGCGCTGGTGGCGGCGGTTTTCCATCGGCGGTCGAAGGACGAACAGGCGCTACACAGCCCAAAGAGCAGGGCCAGGGCGACGCGAAGACTCCAGCGCGGGATCATTTTTTCGGGAGGGAAAGGAGGAACTGGTGCATGTCGGATTTCGAGCCACGAAAGGCCAGGAGGAAACAGTGGTCGCCGCGCTGGCGAACGGCGCCCACCCACTCATCCCTGGTGAGCAGGACCCAATCGTCGCCCGAGGGCAACTGCACGCCAAATTCGCTGGCGTGGAATTCAAAGAGCAGGGACTCATGCTTGTCGACGACCGCCTGGGCCACGGCAGCTCCATCCTGACGAAAGACCCGCGATCCCACGACTGGCAGGGCCGCCAATTCGGGGAGGACCTCGAAACCTTCGTAGTTGTGCATGTAAAGCCAGTCCCCGAGGTGATCGGTGGTGGTGGTGAGCGCCTCGAACTCGGCGCCGCTCATTTTGGCGGCCGTGCCGAGCAGCCTCTCCACATTCTCGCGACCCGGGAACTTCTCCATCCCCTCCTTGACGAAGAAACCAATGACCGCCAGGAGCAAAACGACCCCAACGATCGCGGTGAGCACGGCTGGATTGATGATATGCCGCCGCAGCCCTTTTTTCTCGGCGCGGGGCTGGGCGCTGAGGTCGGTGAGCTTTTCCCGCAGGTTATCCGGCGGCGTGATAAAATGGATGACGTCGATGATCTGCTCATCGAAGGCGACCTGCTCGGCGAACTTTTTCTGAAGTTCCGGATCCTGCTCGGCAAATTTGACGGCCTTTTGCATCCGCCCGTCGCTGGTTTGGCCCGGGCGGAAGCAGCGCAGGAGCGTTTCGGCGGTTTCAGCGTTCATGAGGATTCACCGCGCAGCCCGTGGAGGGATCGCTGGAGGAGCTGGCGCGCTGCATCCAGCGTATCGGAAAGCAATGCGGTGTCCATCTTCAGCAGCTCCGCGATTTCGTCGACGCTAAAGAACTCAAGATAGAAAAGCGCGAGGGCGCTGCGCTCCGGCTCAGGCAGCATATGGAAGTGCTGCGCCAGGAGAAAGGCCTCGATCTTCAGGATGGCAGGCTTTTCGCCCGTGTCGGACTCGTCGCGCACAAGACGCGGAGCAGCCGGAGGGGCGGATGCGTTGTTCTTCAAGCACCGCTCGCGAATATGCGTGGCCAGCCAGGCCTGGCGGCTGGTTTCATTGCGGAACTGCGAGAGTTGCCCCTCCACTTCGGCCAAAGTCTCGGCCATCACCTGCTCGGCGCTTTTGGCGTTGCCGGTGAGCAGCAACGCAAAGCGGTAGAACTCGGCGAGGGCGGCGCTGGGGAGTAGGGCGGTTTGCAATGTGCAGGAGCATACGGGAGTGGAGGGCGGGGGCTCAAGTGGGAAAGGGGGCGGTAAACAGTTAACTGCAAACAGTGCTCAGTTCTCAGTTCTCAGTTCTCAGCCTCCCATCAACGCGCCGATTGCTGTCCGACTGAGCACTGAGCACTGAGCACTGAGCACTGAGCACTGAGCACTGAGCACTGAGCACTGAGCACTGAGCACTGAGCACTGAGCACTGAGCACTGAGCACTGAGCACTTGTGCCCCACTGACCTCCGGCTGCCGGCGTCCACTTGACACAGAAACTTCACCCCACCGGCCTGCCCGCGTTGACTTGGCGCGGGAGGCTCCCTATTTTGCCGGTCCACTCGCACTTTTCTTGAAAAACGTCCTTTTCGTCTGCACCGGGAATATCTGCCGCAGCCCCATGGCTGAAGGGCTCTTCCGTGCCGCGGTGAAGGATCGCCCTGAAGTCGAAGTGGCCTCTGCCGGAGTGGCCACGGGCTACGGGCAGCCGCCGAGCAAGCACGCAGTGGACGTCCTGCGACCCTGGGGGATCGACATCTCGGGCCTTCGCAGCCAACCCCTGACGGAAGATCTCGTGGAGGACGCCACGCACATCGTCGTGATGACCCGCGGCCATCTCGACGCGATCCAAATGTATTTTCCCGAAGCGGCCGGCAAAACGTTTCTGCTGCGCGAATTCGACACCGAAACGGGCGACGACGGCCTGGACGTGCCCGACCCGATCGGACTCGGCGTCGACGCTTACCTGGAAACCCGGGACACCATCAAGCGCTCGCTTCCCGGCCTCATCCGATTTCTCGATCAATCCTCCGTCATGACCTCCCCGCAGCCCACACCCGCCACCGCCCCTTCCGCATCCACCCGCCCCCTGCGCCTGGCCCTCGGCGCCGACCACGGCGGCTTTGAACTAAAGAAAACCATTCACGCCCATCTAACCAAGAAAGGGTACGTGGTCACGGATTTCGGCGTGAACTCGGCGGATGCGGTGGATTATCCAGATTACGCCGAGACGGTCGCCCGGCACGTGCTGGCCAGCGAGGCGGACTTCGGCATCCTCGTCTGCAAGAGCGGCATCGGGATGAGCATCGCGGCCAATCGCTTTCCGCACATCCGCGCCGCGCTGATCGACAATGCCGCCGACGCGGCGGTGACGCGCCAGCACAACGACGCAAACGTCCTCTGCCTGGCCGCGAACCATGTCGAGGCCAGCACCGTGCCGAAAATCATCGACGCGTTTCTCGGCACCGCGTTTGAGGGCGGGCGGCACGAAAAGCGGGTCGAGAAGCTGGAACATCTCGGAACTTCGAATGCCTCGCATCCGTCGCTGGCGGACGCCGATCCCGAGATTTTCCGGGCGATCGAGGCGGAGAAGTTGCGGCAGTTTGAGAATATCGAACTGATCGCCAGCGAGAACTTCACCAGCCGGGCGGTCATGGAAGCCCAGGGATCGTGCCTCACGAACAAGTATGCCGAGGGCTACCCCGGGCGGCGCTGGTACGGCGGGTGCGAGCACGTGGATGTCGTGGAGCAAGTCGCCATCGATCGGGTGAAGGCGCTCTTCGGCGGCGATCACGTGAACGTCCAGCCGCACTCCGGTTCGCAGGCGAATACGGCGGTCTATTTCTCGGTCCTCCAGCCGGGGGACAAGATCCTCACGATGAATCTCGCGCATGGCGGCCATCTCACTCACGGGCACAAGGCGAATTTTTCGGGGCGCTTCTACGAAGTGGTGCACTACGGCGTGAGCGAAAAGGACGAGCGCATCGACTATGACGCACTGGCGGAGCAAGCTCTCCAGAACAAGCCCAAGATGATCACGGCGGGGGCCAGCGCGTATCCACGGGTGATCGATTTCGAGAAGATGCGCGCGATCGCCGACAGCGTGGGCGCGTACCTCTTTGTCGACATGGCGCACATTGCGGGGCTGGTCGCCGCGGGGGTGCATCCGAGCCCCGTGCCGCTCGCTGATTTTGTGACCACCACGACGCACAAGAGCCTGCGCGGACCACGCGGCGGCCTCATTATTTGCAAGGAGCAGTTTGCCAAGGGCATCGACAGCCAGGTCTTCCCGGGCATCCAGGGCGGGCCGCTCGAGCATGTGATCGCGGCCAAAGCGGTGTGCTTCCATGAGGCGCTCCAGCCTTCCTTCAAAATCTACGCGCAGCAGATCGTGAGCAACGCGAAGGCGCTGGCGGCGGGCTTGATGAAGAACGGCTATCGCATCACGAGCGGCGGCACGGACAACCATCTCATGCTGGTGGATCTGCGCCCGAATGGGCTCAACGGCAAGATCGCCAGCGAGACGCTGGACCATGCGGGGATCACCGTGAACAAGAACGGCATCCCCTTCGACACCGAGAAGATCAGCCTGGGCGGCGGGATCCGCGTCGGCACGCCAGCGGTGACGACGCGCGGGATGAAAGAGGAGCAGATGCTCGAGATCGCGGATCTGATCCACCGGGCGCTGTCGAACAAGGACCACGCGGACGAGATCGCGAAGATCCGCGCGGAAGTGCGGGCGCTGACGTCGAGATATCCGTTGCCGGGGTGAAATAAAACATTTCACTTCGCGCCGTGGCGAGAGACGGCTAAAACGGCAGTGCTTTGAACGCGCCCACTACCACCACCAACCCTCTTCGCGAGGGTCTTTCCAGCCGGCCGATGCCGCAGCCGTGCAGCGTCGTCATCTTCGGAGCTTCGGGGGATCTCACCTACCGCAAGCTGATCCCGGCACTCTACAACATCGCGGCGGATGGCGACCTGCCTGCCGCGCTTTCCGTGGTGGGTTTTGCCCGCCGCGAGAAGACGGACGAATCCTTCCGCCAGGAACTCGAGGAGGCCCTGAGGAAATTTTCCCGCAGCGGCCTGGACGATGAAGTATGGGGCAGCTTCGTGGGCCGCATTTTTTACCATCGGAGCGAGTTCGGAGACGCGGAGGGATACAAGACCCTGGCGGAGCGGCTGAACAAGCTGGACGAAGAACGCGGCACCGGCGGCAATCGCCTCTTCTACCTTTCGGTCGCGCCCAGCGAGTTTGAGGGCATCCTCAATCAACTCGCCGCGGCAGGGCTCAACAAGACGCGCCCGGGAAGCTGGGCGCGCGTCATTGTGGAAAAGCCTTTCGGTTCCGATCTGCCGTCGGCGCAGGAGCTGAACACCGTGGTCAACAACGTCTTTGCCGAAAAGGACACCTACCGGATCGACCACTATCTCGGCAAAGAGACCGCGCAGAACATCATGGTCCTGCGGTTTGCCAATTCCATCTTCGAGCCGCTCTGGAACCATCGTTACATCGATCACGTCCAGATCACCGCCTGCGAGCCGCTCGGCGTGGAGCAGCGCGGGCCGTACTATGAAAGCGCCGGTGCGACGCGGGACATGGTGCAGAATCACCTGCTCCAACTCCTCTGCCTGACGGCGATGGAACCACCGACCGATCTCGGCGCGGACAGCGTGCGCGACGAGAAGGTGAAGGTGGTGCGTTCGCTCCGCCCGATGTCGCCGGAGGATGTGGCCCGGAATGTGGTGCGCGGCCAATACACCGCAGGCGCGATCGACGGCAAGGAAGTGAAGGCCTACCGCGACGAAGACCGGGTGAATCCGCAGTCCATGACGGAGACTTACGTCGCACTGAAAGCGAACGTGGACAACTGGCGCTGGGAGGGCGTGCCTTTCTACATTCGGATGGGCAAGCGGCTGCCCAAAGGCGGGACGGAGATCGCGGTGCAGTTCAAGTGCGCGCCGAGCGTTCTTTTCAACAAGCCCACGGAACCCCTCGGTCCGAATGTCCTGGTCATCCGCATCCAGCCGGACGAGGGCATCTCGCTCCGTATGCAGTGCAAGATGCCGGGCGCGGCCGTACGAATCGAACCGGTGAAGATGGACTTCCACTACGGCACGAGTTTCGGCAAAGCCTCGCCGGAAGCGTACGAGCGGCTGCTGCTCGATGCGATGGCGGGCGACGCCACGCTCTTCGCCCGGCGCGATGAAGTGGAAGGGGCCTGGCATTTCGTGGACCATATCGAACACGCCTGGCACCAGGATCCCAACCCACCTCCCCTCGCCTTCTATCCCTCGGGCTCCTGGGGTCCGAAGGAGGCCGACGAACTCCTCACGCGCGACGGCCGCACCTGGCGGAGGATGTAAGGCCATGCCCGCCACGCTCGACACCTCCCGTCTCGGCGAACCGGTCGCCATCAATCAGATCGGCCGCGAGTTGAAGAAGCTCTGGGACACCGGGGAGAGCGCGCCCACACGCGCGTCGCTCATGAACTTTGCGGTATATTGCCGGAGCATCGAGGCGCTCGAGGCAAACACGGAACTCATCTCGCAATTCACCCGTCACCACGCCTGCCGGGCCTTGCTGATCTGCGTGGTGCGAAATGCGCCGGAGCCGCGCGCTTCCGCGTGGATCAATGCGCACTGCCACCTTTCCCGTGCCGGAGCGAAGCAGGTGTGCTGCGAGCAGATCACCTTCCTTCTCGAAGGCGAGATCAAGGGACGGCTGACGAATATCGTCTTCAGCAATCTCGATTCGGACCTGCCGCTCTACTTCTATTGGCAGGGGGATATTTCCGAAAACCTGAATCCGAATCTCTGGTCCTGGATCGACCGGCTCATCGTCGACAGCCTGTGCTGGAACAATTGCCGGGCGCAGTTCCAGCGGCTGCGCGCATCGCTGGCCGAGACCAAGGCCCGCCTCACCTTGCGCGACCTGAACTGGACGCGCTCCCTGTATTTCCGGCAGGCGCTTTCGCAGATCTTTGATCGCCCGGAGAATCTGCCGCATCTGCGCGATCTGGCGACCGTGACCGTGAGCTCCGCTCCGGGCTACCGCTCCACGGCCGTGCTCCTGATGGGCTGGCTGGCAACGCAACTCGGCTGGAATCTGGGAGCCACGAAACCGATCATCTTCGCCGACAGCGAAGGACGGGGGATCACCGCGACATTCCGGGAAGAGGAGGGTGAGGCCCTCAGCCGGATCGTCCTGGACTGCGACCACGCATCGTTCTCTCTCCGACGCGATGCCGGTTCGCGATTCGTCCAGGCCGAACTGAACCTGCCCGAGGGACGTCAGTACCGGCATCTCTTCCCAGCGGGTCCCGATTCGATTGTCGATTTACTCGATGAAGAAATGAGCCGTGCCAGTACCGATCGTATCTATCTGCGCGTCCTGAACGGAATCGAGCGACTGCTCTAAGACCGGCTCAGCCACCCCATTGCACCCCATGAATCTTGTCGAATTTTTCAACACGGAGGCCGAGTTCTTCACCGTGCCCGCGGGCGAACTGATCTTTCGCGAGGGCGCGCCCGCCGATTCCATGTACGTCCTACTCGCAGGCCGCGCGCAAGTCTCTATCGGCGATCGCGTGGTCGAAGTGGCTGAGCCGGGCGCACTGCTCGGGGAATTGGCCCTGATCGATCACAGTTCCCGCGCGGCTTCGGTCCTGGCGATTGCGGATTGCAAGTTGCTTCCCATCGATGAAGCCCGTTTTCACAGCCTCGTCGCGCAGACGCCGCAATTTGCGACGCATGTCATGAAAGTGATGGCGGGACGGTTGCGGCGGGTGGATGGGTTGGTGGCGGAAAAGCCGGTGGTGTAGGTGGGGCGAGAAGTCGGAGGTCAGAGATCAGCGATCGCCTCCGTGCGTCTGCTGATTTCCGAGCTTCGATTTCGAGGCGCGCCCGACTGATACCAGCGCACAGAATCCAGTCACGCTTCGCTCTGATCTCCGACATCTGACCTCTGGCTGCAGACCTCCCCTCCCCTACTCTCCTCTCAAATGGCGCAACGCCTCAAAGATCGCCGGCAGGACCAACGGCAGGCATTCGCCGATGGCGCGCGGATTTCCGGGCAAATTGACGATCATCGATCGGCCGCGCGTGCCCGCGGTCGCGCGTGAGAGAATCGCCGTGGGCACTTTGGCAAAGGACTGCATCCGCATGATTTCGCCGAACCCGGGGAGTTCCCGTTCCAACACCGCGCGCGTGGCTTCGGGCGTGACGTCGCGCGGCGCGGGGCCGGTGCCGCCGGTCGTGAGCACGAGGTCGCAATGCGCTTCATCGCACAGGCGGCGCAGAACCGCTTCGATCTGCGCGCGTTCGTCGGGGATCAACACGCAAACCCACTCCACAGGCTCCGCCACGTGTTCCCCAAAAACCCTCTCGATCTCGGGTCCGCTTCGATCCTCATAGATGCCGGCACTCGCGCGGTCGCTCAAGGTGACACGACCGATTTTCATTCTTTGCGCTTTCCCGTGACGCGCACACTTTCGATGACCATGGTCTTATCCACGGCCTTGCACATGTCGTAGATCGTGAGCGCCGCGACGCTCACCGCGGTCAGTGCCTCCATCTCCACGCCAGTCTTCGCCGTGGTCGAAACACTGGCATTGATTCGTATCGCGTCCTCCTCCACGACGAACGCCACATCCACTCCATCGATCGGCAGGGAATGACAGAGTGGGATGAGTTCATCGGTTCGCTTGGCAGCCAGGATCGCCGCGATCTTCGCCACGGTGAGAACATCGCCCTTGGGCAAGGCCTGTTCACGCAGCGCTGTGATCGTCGTCCGCTGGCAGCGCACCCAACCTTCGGCCTCGGCCGTCCGGCGCTGGCTGGGTTTATGGCCGACGTTGACCATGCGCGCACCACCCGCGTCGTCGAGATGAGAAAATTCAGATGGAGGATTCACGCCTCCACCCTGCCAGCCCTTCGCGGAAAATCCGATACAATTGAAACAGGCGACCGCCTCGCCCTAGGCCATGCTATCCGCGTAGATCGTCCTCGGCGTGTCTGTGTCCGCCAAGGTGCATCCCGAACGCATGTATCTCCCTGGCCTCTCGAGGACACAGCGGTCCTCGAAGCCGAAGGGAAACCTGTACGCAGGATCCACGTGCACCCAGAGATGGTACTGATTGGACGTATCCACCAACCTGCTCTCGGCGGGAAACAATTCCACCGCTTCATATTCGGGCCCGATGAGTTGGTTCTTGATCTGCTGGAAGTCTTGCCAGCTTTTGTGACTCTCCCCATCGTGGCGTCTAATATCCAAATTGATATAAGGGGGATTATAGTTCATCTCCACGTGGTAGACATCATTCTCGAAGACGTGCAACGAAGTCATCCGCTGAACCGCTTGCTCCACATAGAGAACCTTTTCCGCCAGGGTGGGCATGCGCCCGCGAAAGAAAGGGCGAAAAAACTCGCAGGGCTGCTGGAGCAGGGCCAGCCGATGTTCCATGCTCGTCGCCACGCTCCGCTCAATCCTGGCAAAAGGTTTCATCGCGAAACCTCCCGGTGGACGACGGCGGCGGCGGCGCAAGCACGCAAGGGAAACCTGACCAATGGTTGCAGCGACGAAGATTTCATACGGAGCAGATATCCGCATTTCACCGCAATCTCCCCGAACGGGCAAAAGATTTAGCTTGTGGCGAAAATCATGACACCCACGGGCCCGGCTGTTAGGCGCCCTGCTCCTGCACCCATTGCGCGGCGCGGCTATAGAGCTCGGCGGCGTTCCTCAACTGGAGCTTGTCCTTGATCCGCGCGCGATAGGTATCGACGGTCGTTTCGCCAAGGTGGATTTGCTCGGCGATTTCGCGGGTATTGAAGCCCTTGCCGACGAGGTGGAAGACTTCGAGTTCGCGATCGGTCAGCAATTCCATGCCCCCGGAACCCTTGCGGCTACCCTGGCCGCTCATCTTGGCCAGCATGGTGGCGGTCATTTTTTCACTGAGGTAAACCTTGCCGTCGAGCACGTGACGGATGGCCTTGAGCAACGTGGATGAGGCCTCGTGCTTGGTAATGTACCCTCGCGCTCCGGCACGCAGCACCCGCTCCGCATAGAGCGACTCTTCGTGCATGGAAAGGACGAGAACGGGCACATGGATCTCATGCGCCTTGAGATCCTTGATCAATTCCAAGCCGCTCGAACCGCGCAGGGAAATGTCGATGATGGCGATATCCGGACGCTGCGCCTGGATGATTTTCATCGAACTCTGAATATTGTCCGCCTCTCCACAGATCGTGAAGGCGCGATCCTTGGCGATCATCTGCGCAAGCCACTCGCGAAACATCTGGTGGTCCTCAACGAGCATCACCTTGATGGGTTTGGATTCAGTCATGGTTGGCATGGTAGGGCGATGGAGCAAAGGACTTGTGTACCTGCGGTCGGAGTACTATCTACCACCAATTTGGCGCCAATCAACCGCGCACGATACTGCATGGTACGCAGTCCCATCCCGCGCGACGCCGGCTGCGGTTGGGGAAAGCCGCGGCCATTGTCGGTGATGGCCATCGTCATCCGCTCGCCTTCCTGACGAAGGTGAAGCGCAATCCGGCTGGCTTCGGCGTGGCTGAGGGCGTTGGTCAGGGCCTGCTGCGCGATACGATAGAGATGCATCGCGACCTGCGGATCGTCGATGCGCACATCGCCCTCGACGCCAAAAGTGACTGTCACCTGAGGGAACCGATGGACCCGCGCGACCAAATCGTCGAGAGCGGCCGGCAAACCTTCGGCATCCATCTGAACAGGGAAAATGCCGCGCGCCAGATCGCGAGCCTCAACCACGGCTTCGCGGAGCAATTTTTGAATCGTCCCCGCCATTTCCGCTTCGGGCACACCACGGGCCTCGAGGTCCACCTTCAAACAAGCGGCGGCGCAATCAATTGCCACGAGGTTCTGGCACAGACCGTCATGCAAATCCTGCCCGATCCGCATTTGCTCCCGCTCGCTCACCCGGACGATCTCCTGCTCGAGTTCGTGCGCCCGAAGGAGCGCCTCCATCCTGGCCTGAAATTCCTCCCGCTGCCTTTTCATGGCCGTTCCGCCTACGGCTACGAATAGAAAATATGCCATCCGATTGAAAGTCGCCCACTCGTAGGCGTAGGGGGTGGTATACGGATTCGTGCTTTCATTAGCCCAAAACCAGGTGAATCCGCAGGCGAGCGCGCACACGATGGCCACGCGGCGGTCCCCAAACCAGACCGCGAAAAGGATGGGCAATGCGTAGAATAGAAACAAGCTGATGTCCCAACCGTTGACGGAGTCGAACCCTCCGATCAGTGCGACCAGCACCAGAGCTTCCGCCAGCACGAGGGCTTTCGGCTGCGCCTCGAGGATCTTGTTCAGCTTCATCAAACCAAAGCTAACCAAGGTTGTCACCCAAACGCAACCGGCCATGCGGGTCCCATCCCGTCCCAGGGAACTTACCGGCTCTTTTCCATCATCTGACCAACCGCAAGTCCTCGGAAGGACATCGCGGCGAAGACCGCCGAAAAGCGCACCGCGGTTGGGCCACTGGACATGCATCGACACTACGCAACCCGGTTAATATGCAGAGAATCGACGGCAGTGGCCACGCTATCGGAGAAGACATAACGATCGTACGTGACCGGCTTCGACAGGACGCAGCGTTCTGCAAAGCCAAAGGGAAACCGGTAATCGGCGCTGACGTGAACCCACAGGTGGTATTGATTCGCCGTATCCACGAGCCGGCTTTCCGCGGGGAAAAGTTCCACTGCCTCGTGTTCCGGCCCGATGATTTCGTTTTTGATCTGTTGAAGTTCCCGCCAATTTTTGCAATCGCCGCCATCCCGGCGCTGGATGTCCAAGTGAACAAACGGCGGGTGGTAGCGAACTTGCACGGAGTAGGAATCGTTTTCGTAAGTCTGCATCGATGTCAGCCGCTGAACCGCCTGCTCGATCCACAGCGCTTTTTCCGCGAGCGTTGGAACACGACCGCCGAAGAAACCCTGGTAGAACTCACCCGGCTGCTGCATCAGCGCGAGACGATGTTCCATGCAGGTCGCCACGCTGCGCTCCATCTTGACGAATGGAGTCATACCCGGACCTCCTCATGTGCCAGTTGCGCGGATTTCAGGACCACAGTTTCTTGAGCCAGGCGGGGAACGGGGAACGGTTTCATAGGCTGGATTGGTGTGCCTTGATTCAAGCGCAGAGGATCGAATCGAACAAAAGTCTTGAAGTGTGGTGTTATTCATGACTTCGGAGGGACAACGGTGCATTCAAGCCGCCGCCGGGAAGCAGAGCGGAATTGGATGCGTTTTTTTTCCACCGAATACGCCGGGACCACGCGAGCCGCGCCAGCGTATCCCCCGCCGCAACCGTTCCCGCGCGAGCCTTTCCGCGCCGCCTAACAAATCGCATTCAAGAGCAGCGCCTGGAATCTCACACCGCCCTTAATCGCGCCGGTGCCCGGGGGGATCGGGAGCAAGGCATTGGCAGAAATCAGTCCCCGCAGGTCACCGGAACTTTGCCACGCTAAAGGATGCGCGCGCAACGCGCCGCCATCCGCCACCACGCGTGCCGGCCACCACGTCTCGCGAGCGTCCGGTTTCACCGGCAGGTCGCAGGCCATCTCGACGGGCGCCAGCGGCCACGACCGAGGGCCACGCTCGAGGCACTCGAGCGCGAGACGAATGGCCACGTGAAAGGTCACAAAATGCGAGACCGGATTGCCGGGGATGACGAATGCGATCTGCCGTTCGCGCGTCGCAAAGACGAGCGGCTTGCCAGGGCGAAGATTGATTTGCCGATACTGGATTGTAAATCCGAGCCGCTCCAGGGCCTGCACTCCGAAATCGTAGTCCCCCACACTCGCACCGCCGGAAATGAGCAGCACATCCCACGATTCCACGGGTTGCGCCGTGACCGCGCCGGTCAGCGCGAGGAGAGTATCGCCGCACCGGCCTTGCATCACGAGGCGAGCGCCGGACTCCACGAGCAGCGAGGCCACGAGGATCGAGTTGGAATCCCGAATCTGGCCGCTGCCGGGCTGCACCGCAGGGTCAACCAATTCGTTACCCGTTGTGAAATGCAAGACCCGGGGCGCCGGCGAAACGGACGGGCGAATGGCGCCCAATTGCGCGAGGAGTGAGAGTTCGCCGGCGCGGAGCCGGGTACCAGCCCCCAGGAGCAGGTCGCCACGCCGGGCGTCTTCGCCCCGCCAACGGATCCAAGTCTTCGCGTCACGCTGCCGTGGGACGATCCATTCGCCGGCGCGCTCCACGTCCTCCTGGATGATCACCTGCGTCGCCCCGCGGGGAATCCGCGCGCCGGTAAAAATGCGGGCGCATTCCCCGGGATGAATTTCCACATCGCTGGCGTGCCCCGCCTGAAGCTCGGCGACGACGCGGAAACGCGGTGAGGTATCGCCGAGTCCAACGGCATACCCATCCATGGCGGAACGATCGAACGCCGGCAGATCCTCGGGGGCGAGCACCTCCTCGCGGAGAACGCGTCCGTGCGCTTCCGCGAGAGGCATCGCGACGGGATCGAGGGGCCGCACAGCGTCGCTAATGGACGTTCGCGCTTCAGTGAGGGAGAGCAAGGGCATGCGATTTTGTAGCGGCGAACGCCTTTCCCGGCTAGACCGCAACCATGCAAGTGAAACTTCTCGCCTTCGCCCAGGCACGGGATCAACTCGGCTGGGCCGAGCGTGTCGTGGATTGCATGCCCGAAGAAACGCCCCGCACCGTGCTCGCCCGGGTGGCGCCGGAGCTGCGCCTCGAAATAATGCGCGTCGCGGTCGATCAGGAATACACCGCGTGGGACGCCCCGATCGGCGCCGCGACCGAGATCGCGCTGATCCCACCCGTGAGCGGAGGCTAGCGATGGAAGCACAAATTGTCTTCACCACGGGGCCGATCATCGTCCCCGCGCTGGCGCTGCCTTCCCGGGAGATCGGCGCGAGCGTGGAATTTCAGGGCCTCGTTCGCGAAACGGAACATGACCGGCAACTGGCCGGATTGCAGTACGAAGCGCACGAGCCGATGGCGCGGCGGCACCTCGGCCGCGTCTTCGACGAACTGGGGGCGGTTCACCCATGCGCAGCCGTGGTGTTCATTCATCGGCTCGGCTGGGTGCCGGTCGGGGAGGCATCGCTCTTTGTACGGGTGATTTCCGCGCATCGCGGTGAGGCGTTGCGTTTCATGGCTGAGGCCATCGATCGGATGAAAGCGGATGTGCCAATCTGGAAACGGGCGTAGCAGTTCCGTGAGCCGGGCTAGCTTCCCAGCCGCTCGGAGACCGAGACGCACAGACCGACAAACGTCTCCTCCGCGAGACTGAGCCGGCGGCCCCGCCAGTGGAGCACTCCCCAGCGCCGGCGCAGCTTGCGCCGGCCCAGCGGCAGGGCGACGAGAGAGTGATCCTTTAGTTCCTTCTGCGCGGTCCAGGGAGCGAGGATGCTCACGCCGAGCCCCAGCTTCACGAGTTCCTTGATGGCCTCCATGTTGCCGAGGTCGAGCAGGCTGTGCAGGACAATCTGCTCCTGCCGAAAGTATTCCTCGATCATCCGAAAGGTGTAACTGAATTTTCCGTAGAGGATGTAGTTCTGCCGGGCAATGTCATCGCGGGGGGCTCGCCCTTCCCGCGCCCACGCATGCAGCGGGCTGACGATGAATTGCAGTTCGTCGGTGAAGAGCGGACGGAATTCGAGCCAGTCCTCGCGGCGAGGCTCGAGATTCACGGCGAGATCGATGCGGTGCTCGCGGAGGGCGTCGATCATCTCGGGAGTGTCGCCCGGCTCGATGGAGATCGCGCATTGCGGGAAGCTTTCCTTGAACTCACGCAGGACGCCCGGGAGGACATGCTGGCAAGCCGTGGTGCTCGCGCCGATCCGCAGCCGGCTGCTGCCCCATTTGCCGAGGCGGCCGAGTTCCGACCGGGCGGATTCCATCTCGGAAAGTATTTTTTGCGCATGGACCAGGAGCTGTTCCCCCGCCTGCGTGAGTGCAACCGATTTACCCAGCCTGTCCAAAAGGCGACACCCGATCTCCTCTTCCAGGGCCTTCATGGCATGGCTGATCGCCGACTGCGACAGGTGCAATTGCCTCGCCGTTTCCGTAAAACTCCCGGTGCGGGCGAGGATCGAGAAGGCGCGTAACTGCCTGCTATCAAGCGGTTGTGTCATGTATGAATAGAATTCATCATCTTCATCAGAAAGTCTCGTGCCATTTATCGCTCCAGCAGAGGAGCGATGGCACGGACAAAGCTAATTGCGGCGGTTGTCGAATTTTCCAACCGCCTGATGCGCAAAAAAAGCACCTCCCCTCGCCGCACCGTTCGCCTCGGCTTCGTCGCGCTCTCGGACTGTGCCCCGATCGTCATGGCGCACGAGCTTGGGCTATTTGCCAAATACGGAGTGAACGTGGAGTTGCGCCGCGAAGTCGGCTGGGCGACGATCCGGGACAAGATCATCTACGGGGAATTGGAAGCGGCCCACGCACCGGCGGGCCTGGTGGTGGCGGCGAGTTGCGGACTCGGCTCGATCCAGCGGGAGTGCCTGACCGGGCTGGTCATCAGTCTGAATGGCAATGCCATCACCCTTTCGCAAAGTCTGTGGAAACAGGGTGTGCGGGACGGGAAGACATTTCGGGAACAGGTCGTCCGGGGAGAACGCCTCTACACGCTCGCCGTGGTGCACCCCTACTCCGCGCACAGCATCCTGCTCCGCAACTGGCTGCGTCAGCATCGCATCGACCCGGAGCGCGACGTGCAGATCGTCGTCGTGCCCCCCGCGCAGGTGCATGCGAACCTCAAGGCGGGACATCTCGACGGATACTGCGTGGGCGAACCATGGAATTCGCTCGCCGTCCTCTCCAAACTGGGGTGGTGCGTCTCAACGAGTGAGGAACTCGCGTCGCGGCACCCCGAAAAAGTGCTGATGGTGCGCAAGGATTTCGCCGAGACCGCCGAGCACGAACACCTCGCGGTGATTGCGGCGCTTCTCGAAGCCTGCGAGTTCTGCCAGCAGGTCGAGAATCGCGAACGGCTGCTCGAGATGCTTGCCCAACCGCAGTACGTCGGCGCGCCGATCCAGGCCCTGCGCATGGGGATGGCGGGCACGTTCGACTACGGGAACGGGCGCGTCGAAAAGCATTCGTCCTTCCACATCTTCGCCGGCGAAGACGTCAACGCGCCGACCCTCGACAAGGCCGAGTGGGTGGTTCGCAACCTGATTACCGCCGGAATCGCCAAAGACCCGAGTCTCGTCCCGGTCGAACGCGCCTCGGAATGGTTTCGCACCGACATCTTCGCCCAAGCCTCGCAACTGACTTCGCACCCATGACCACTCGGAAACCCACGCTCCACAACCGCCGCCGCTTCCTGTCAACGACCGCCAAGGGGCTGGGCATCACAGCGCTTTTCAATGGGCTTCCACGCGGCTGGGCCGGCAGCATTTTCGGCAGCGACGCTCCCGAAGTATCCGACGTAAAATTCGGCATCATCGCGCTGACCGATTGCTCGCCCATCGTCATCGCCCACGAGAAGGGTTTTTTCAGGAAATACGGCATCCACGCGACGGTCAACAAGGGCGCCAACTGGGCTGCGATCCGCGATGCCCTTTCCAACGGCGACAACCAGGCCACGCACATGCTCCTTGGAATGCCCATCGCCTCCACAATCGGGCTGCTCGGTTCGCCGAAGAAACCGATGGTGGTGCCCTGGCTGCTTAACCGAAATGGGCAATCGATTTCGCTGGCGAACAAGTTCAAAGGAAAGGTCACCGACGACCCCAAGGCCCTGAAGCCCTTTGTGGAAGAAGCGAAGAAGGCGGGCGCCCCATTGACCTTCGCGATGACTTTTCCACCGGGGACGCATGCCATGTGGATGCGCTATTACCTTGGAGCCGGGGGCGTCAATCCCGACACCGACATCTCGCTGATCACGGTCCCGCCGGCGCAAATGATCTCAAACATGAAGGTGGGCAAGATGGACGGCTTTTGCGTCGGAGAACCCTGGAACGCGCGGGCGATCGCGGACGACATTGGTTATACCAGCATTAACACCCAAGGGATCTGGAAGGATCACCCGGAAAAGGTCTGCGCCTTCACCGCGGAATTTGCGGACAAGAATCCGCGGACGGTCAGGGCGGTGCTCAAGGCCCTCCATGAAACCAGCCTGTGGCTGGACAACCTGGAGAACCGCCCCGAGCAGGCCAAGATCGTCGCGGCGCCGGCATATATCAATTGCCCGGAGGACGTAATCTTGAGCCGGTTGCTGGGAAAATACCTTTACGGCGACGGACGCAAACTGCGCGACCCGAACTACATGATATTCAGCCAGCGGAACTGCAACTATCCGCAGCCGAAGTACGCCAAATGGTGGCTCACGCAATTCCGACGCTGGGGGCTCGTGGAAGGCGCACCAGACTACCAGGGAGTGGCCAGGCAAGTGATGCGCCCGGACATTTACGAGGAAGCGATGAAAGAGATCGGCTACCAGCACGGCGGCCTCGACGAGAGCGCGGAAACACTTTTCGACGGCGTCCCATTCGACCCCAAGGCCGACCTCGAAGGTTACGCCGCGGGCTTCGCCGTCCACAGCATGAAGAGCTGACCGACGATGAATCTGACCGACTCCCAGTCCGCAGCCAACGGGACCGAACTCACAACCCACCGCTTCGCCGCCGGCGCGGCGCTTGGGTCGGGTCTCGATCTCGCTCAGTTGCTGCCGGATGGATGGGTCGGAAGTGTCTATGCCAGCGGGGAACCTGAGGTGCGGGAACTGACATTTGGCATCCTGCCGCTCACAGACTGCGCACCGCTCGTCGTCGCACACGAGCGCGGCTTGTTCAAAAAACATGGCATTACTTCGAGCATCGCAAAATTCGCGAGTTGGACCGCCACCCGGGATGCCCTCGTCCACGGCTCGACGCAGGCGGCGCAGATGCTTTTCGGCATGCCCATCGGCGCGGCCGTGGGCAAACTCGGGAGCGAGCAAAAGCCGCTCGTCATCCCGTGGATACTGAACCGCAACGGCCAGGCGATCACGCTCAGCGCGCGCCATCGGGGCCTGGTCGGCGCCAGCGCGAGGGATTTGCGCCCGCTGGCCCAGGAGAGCCGCGACAAAGGCCGGCCGCTCGTCTTCGGCCTCACGCTCGCGCCCGGCACCCACGCCATGTGGCTGCGCTACTGGCTCGCGGCAGGCGGCATTCACCCGGACAAGGACGTGGCCCTCATCACCATTCCCCCGCCGCAGATGGTCGCCAACATGAAGGCGGAGCGCATGGATGGCTTTTGCGTCGGCGAACCGTGGAACGCCCGCGCGATCATGGAAGGGATGGGTTACACGGCCATCTTCACGGAGGAAATCTGGTCCGATCATCCTGAAAAGGTCGTCGCCTTCACCGAGGAATTTGCGGAGGCCAACCCGAATTCCGTGAAGGCGGCGCTCAAGGCGATGCACGAGGCGAGCGTGTGGTGCGACGATCGGGACAATCGGGGGGAACTCACCCGGATGCTTGCCCGACCGGAGTATCTCGATTGCCCGGAAAAAGTGATTGGCGCCCGACTCGGCGACATTTCGAGCTACGGGGACAGCCGCCGGGACGCCGAGTTGCGCGGTGTTACGTTTCACGCCCGCAATGCCAACTATCCGCAGGCGAAATACGCGGTGTGGTGGCTCTCGCAGTTCCGCCGCTGGAGCATGCTGCCCACGGCCCCCGACTATCTCGGCGTCGCTGGGCGCGTCATGCGGCCCGATTTCTACGAAGCCGCGCTGAAAGAACTCGGCGTCACCCACGGCGGCGCGGACCTCGGGCCGGAAACCCTCTTTGACGGCAAAACTTTCGATCCAAGCGAACCGGAAGATTACGCCGCGTCCTTCGATCTCACCGCCATCCGCTAACCATGAACGAATCCATCCTGAAGAAAATCGACTGGCTGATCCTGCCCCTCGTGGGCATCGCCGCGTGCGTGATCCTGTGGACCGCGATTGCGGGCCACGAGAAGAAGACGGAATACATCGATGATTTCGGCGATAAGATGACGAAGGTGCAGCGGACCGGCCTTTCCGCGGACCTGCCGTCACCGGCGGAGACTTGGGAAAGAAGCAAGCTCTACATCACTCAACCACTCGCCAAACGCGGTGAGCTCGATCAGGGCGTCCTGCGCTTCGCCTGGATGTCGCTGGCCCTCGTTTTGCAGGGTTACTTCATCGCCCTGATCATCGGCACTCCCCTGGGATTCTTTCTCGGGCTGTCGAAGACGCTCTCAAAAATGCTGGACCCGCTCATCGAGATTCTACGGCCCGTTTCTCCGCTCGCGTGGCTGCCGCTCGGCTATGTGTTGTTTGGCGCCGTCGCCATCCGCAATGGGATGGGCACAGTGGTCTTTGGCGCATCGGATGCCGCGGCACTCTTTACCATCGCCATCTGTTCCATGTGGCCGACGGTGCTCAGCACCGCGGTGGGCGTGCGCGCGATCCCACAAGACTATTTGAACGTCGCGAAGGTCTTGAAACTCTCGAAGCCCAAGACGCTTTTCAAAGTGCTCATCCCAGCAACCCTGCCGAGCATGTTCACAGGATTCCGGCTGTCACTCGGGACCGCCTGGCTGGTGATCGTCGCGGTGGAAATGCTGACTGGAAAACCAGGGATCGGGGGCTTCCTCTGGCAGCAATTTAACTCCCAGTCCTACGCCCACATTATTCTCTGCATCCTGACCATTGGGGTCGTGGGGTTCGCCCTGAATCGGCTGATGAGTCTCCTGGAGGGACGCTTCAAGACGGCCTGAGGCGCAGATCCATCGTCAATCATAAATCTTCAATCTCGTGGCCTTACTCGAAGTTAAAAACGTCTCCAAAGGTTTCGGTCCCGCTGGCCGCCGCACCGAGGTTCTCCACGACATCACGCTGGACATCGAGCAAGGTGAATTCGTGGCGATCATCGGCTACTCGGGGGCGGGCAAAACGACACTCATGTCGCTGCTCGCGGGGCTGATCAAACCCGACGCGGGCACGATCACCCTCCATGGCAGGGAGATGGACGGGCCCGGGCCGGATCGCGGCATCGTGTTTCAAAACTACTCGCTGTTGCCGTGGCTGACGGTCTTCGAGAACGTCGCCCTCGCGGTGGATCAGGTTTTCCCGCAGTGGAGCAAGGAGCAGCGCCGGCTGCATATCGAGAAGCACATCGCGATGGTGAACCTGACACCGGCCCGCGAAAAGCTGCCTGGCGAGCTCTCCGGCGGCATGCGCCAGCGCGTGTCGGTGGCGCGAGCGCTCGCCACGCAACCGGAGATCCTGCTGCTGGACGAGCCGCTCAGTGCGCTCGATGCCCTGACCCGGGCCAATCTCCAGGACGAGATCAACCGAATCTGCCAGGAGGACAAGAAGACCGTCATCCTGATCACCAATGATCCCGATGAGGCCATCCTGCTCGCCGACCGCGTCATCCCGTTGACCGCCGGTCCGCGCGCCACCCTGGGGCCCTCCATGCCCGTGACCATTCCCCGTCCGCGGGCCCGCACGGCGATCAATCACAACTATGACTTCAAGCAGACCCGTTTCGAAGTCATCGACTATCTCCTCAAGGCCACGGACAAGCGCAAGGTCGCGTTGAGCAAGAAGATCGCCCTGCCCGATCTCCTGCCCGAGGACCTCAACGAACCGCGCCAACTCTTCGGCGCGAAACGCCGGCCGCGCCGCCGCAGTGAGCAAAAGCGCGAAACGGTGGAGGTCATCGCTGTATGAACGAGAACGCTTATCTCGAGCTTTCGAAGCTGACCAAGAGCTATCCCTCGCCGAAGGGCGAGGCCGTGATCGTCAAGGACGTGGACTTCAAGTTTCGCAAAGGCGAATTTGTCACGGTGATCGGCCATTCCGGTTGCGGCAAATCCACGATCCTCATGATGGTCGCGGGGCTGAGCACCATTAGCGACGGGGCGATCATCCTGGCGGGCAAGGAACTGAGCGGACCCGGTCCGGATCGCGGCGTGGTTTTCCAATCCCCTTCCCTGCTGCCATGGATGACGGCCAAGGAAAACGTGATGCTCGGAGTGGACCAGGTTTTCTTCACGGCCGACAAGATCGAGCGGGAACAGATCGCGGAATACTATCTCACGCTCGTCGGCCTGGGCGACGCCATGCACAAGATGCCGAGAGAGCTCTCGCAAGGGATGCGCCAGCGCGTCGGCATCGCGCGCGCCTTTGCGCTCGCGCCAAAGATGCTCCTGCTCGACGAGCCGTTCGGGATGCTCGATTCGCTGACTCGCTACGAATTGCAGGAGGTCCTCATCCAGCTTTGGCGGCGGGAGAAGATCACCGCCATGATGGTCACCCACGATGTGGATGAAGCGCTCTTCCTGAGCGATCGCATCATTTGCATGACCGACGGTCCCGAGGCCGGCATCGGTGAAGTCATCGAAGTCAATTTTCCGCGCCCGCGCGACCGCAAGGCGGTGATGGAACATCCCGACTATTACAAGTTGCGGGAGCAACTGATCTACTTCCTGGAAGTCAAAGCGCACAAGAATCGCACGCCGATGCCGACGCCGGCTTCGGCACAAGCCACCGTGGCCGCCACAGCAGGATAAACTCTGACCTGCATGCTCACGGGTCCATACACCACAGCCATCCACCGTGAAGGAGCATCTTCGCGCTTTGAAAAAACATCCGTGATCCACACCCAAACGATAACCGCAAAAAAAAGAGGAGGACTGCTTGCGACAGTCCTCCTTGCCAGCAGTTTCATGCCTTCTTTTGCGGGAGAGACAGTTTCGAAATCCACCGGCGCGCCATCAATAGCCGAATCCGCCCCGGAGAGCAACCCTCTGAGCTTTTTTAGTGGAATTGTCACCTTCGACATTCAAGAGCGCTTCCGCTGGGAAATCCGGAACAACAACTTCGACTTCAACGATTCGGTCAATGCGCTGACGGACGACAACTGGTTCCTCCAACGCTTCCGCATCGGCCTCATGATCAAGCCGGCCTCGTGGCTGAAGATCTACGCGCAGGGACAGGACTCGCGGGAGATCAATTCCGACCGGCCCGATTTTCCAGGGGTCATGGGGGCTGAGGGAGATGACGCCTTCGACCTCCGCCAGGGTTATGTCGAAATCGGCAACGCCAAGAAATTTCCACTCACCCTCAAGGTGGGCCGGCAGATCCTGAGTTACGGTGATGAACGGCTGATCGGCGCGTTCGATTGGAACAACATCGGCCGCACCTTCGACGCCGCCAAGCTCCGCTGGGAGGAGAAGTTATGGTCCCTGGATGCCTTTGCCGCGAGCGTGGTCGTGCCGACCCGCGGGCAATACAATCAATCCGACTTCGCGAACGGCACTGAAACCGATCGTGGGCAGGTGTTGAGCGGATTGTACTTCACCACAACGGCGCTGCCCTTTCAGACAACGGACCTCTACGCGCTCCATCTCTACGAGAACCAGAACCCAAAGTACCTGCCCACGGCCCTCGGCGACACGAGCTTTGCCACCTTCGGGTTGCGCGTGAAGTCGAAGCCCGGTTACTTCGCGGCAGAACCATCGCCCGCGCCGGCGGACGGAAAATCCGCCACCGATGGCAAATCCGCGCCCGCGCCTGTGCCGCTGAAGAAGCCAGTCGGTTTCGACTATGATGGCGAGTTCGCCTTTCAAACCGGTAAGGTCCGCGGCCTGGATCTGACGGCCTGGGCCGTTCACGGGGGCGTTGGGTACACGTTCGACGCGGCCTGGCTGCCGCGCCTCGGCATCGCCTATAACTACGCCACCGGCGACCGTGACCCGCTCGATGGCGACATCGAGACGTTTCAGAATCTCTTCCCGACGAATCACAAATTTTACGGACAGATGGACGTCTTTTCCTGGCAAAACATGCACGACCTGGAGGTCAGCGTGAAACTGCAACCGCTGAAAGCAGTCAGTCTCAGGGCCGAATTTCACGCCTTCTGGCTCGCGAGCACCGACGACGCGTGGTACCGGGCCAACGGCGCGACAGCCGTGCGTCCGCTCAACGCGCTCGCCCGCGATGCGAGCAACTATGCCGGATCAGAGGTGGATATCATGGCGCAATGGAACGTGACCAAAAACATTTCGTTGGAAGCCGGCTACAGCCACTTCTTCGCCGGCGACTACCTGAGGGACACCGGAACGCACGACGATGCCGACTTTGGTTACATCCAAACCACCATCGCCTTCTAACCACCGCATTTCTGGTTGGTTTGCCCGCCGCGCGACTCCGGTTGCGCGGCGGGCAAGATCATCCGCAAGACCCAACGATTCATCAGCCGCATGAGCCAGATCCCTTTCATTCCAGAAAATGCGCCGTTCTCCCCGGAACAACGGTCCTGGCTGAACGGGTATCTCGCCGGCCTTTTCTCCGATGCCAGCGTCGGCGCCCGCGCCATGGCCGGCCTGAGCGCCGCACCGGCCACACCCGCAAGACCGCTCGCGGTCCTGTATGGCAGCCAGACGGGCACGGCGGAAGGGTTGGCGAAGAAGGTCTCGAAGGAGGCGGAAAAGCGCGGCTTCAAACCGAAGGTCGTGGACCTCGCCAAATACGAAACGGTCGATCTGACCAAGGAAGAAAACGTGCTCGTCATCACCAGCACCTACGGCGATGGGGAGCCACCGGACAATGCCCAGGCGTTTTGGAATTATCTCAAGAGTGACACCGCTCCGCCTCTGCCCCATCTGAATTATTCCGTGCTCGCGCTGGGCGATACGAATTACCCGGCGTTCTGTCAGTTTGGCAAGGCGTGCGACGAGCGTCTCGAAAGCCTCGGCGCGCGACGCGTGCACCCGCGGATCGACTGCGATGTCGATTATGAAGCGCCCGCAAAGACCTGGACCGAGGGCGTCTTCACCGCACTTTTTCCATCCCCCGGGGCTGCGCCGACCGCCTCCCCGGCGCCCGCCAGCGAAGCCTCCGCCGCGCCCGCTGCGGCGGAGGCTCCGCACGGCGCGCTTTTTTCCCGGAAGAACCCCTTCCCCGCGCGCCTGCTGGTGAATCGAAAGCTGACCGCGCAAGGCTCCGCAAAGGAAGTCCGTCACTTCGAAATCTCCCTCGCCGGGTCGGACCTTTCTTACGAAGTCGGAGACGCCCTCGGCATCATCCCGTCCAATTGCTCCGCGCTGGTCGATGATTTGATCTCAGCGCTCGGCTGCGACGGCGAGGAAGCGGTGGCCACACCCAACGGGGCGGAGACTTCGCTGCGCGCGGCGCTCACGCATCATTACGACGTCGCGAAGCCCTCGAACGATCTGCTCAAGGCCGCGGCCGGGCGCATGCCGGATGACGCCCTCCAGTCGCTGCTCGTCCCCGCGCGCAACGCTGAATTGAAGACGTGGCTCTGGGGACGGGAGGTCATCGATGTGCTGCTCGCGATGAAGGCCACGTTCACCGCCGCGGAGTTGATCCCCTTGCTCAAGAAGCTGCAGCCCCGGCTTTACTCCATCTCCTCAAGCCCCAAGGCGCATCCCGACGAAGTGCATCTCACCGTCGGCGCGGTTCGGTACGAAAGTCATGGCCGGCCTCGCAAAGGCATCTGCTCCACCTTTCTCGCTGACCGGTGCGGCTCGGACACGCCGCTGCCGGTCTTCGTGCAGACATCGCACGGTTTTCGCCTGCCGGCGAATGGCGCAACGCCGGTCATCATGTGCGGACCAGGAACGGGCATCGCCCCTTTCCGGGCCTTTCTGGAGGAACGCCTCGCGATCGGGGCCAAAGGAAAAAACTGGCTGCTCTTTGGCGATCAAAAGCGCTCCACGGATTTTCTTTACCAGGACACGCTCGAAGCATGGCAGAGCAGCGGCCATCTCGCCCGCCTCGATCTCGCCTTTTCTCGCGACCAGTCGGAAAAAATCTACGTGCAGAATCGCCTGCTGGAGAACGCGACAGAGCTATGGACGTGGCTGCAAGAAGGGGCGCATTTCTACGTGTGCGGCGATGCCAGCCGCATGGCCAAAGATGTGGACGCAGCGCTCCACCGGATCGCCGAAACAGCCGGTGGCCTGAACCCGGAAGCCGCGGCGGAATACGTGAACCAATTGAAATCCGACAAACGCTACCAGCGCGACGTTTACTGACCATGAGCCACGCTCTTCCCATTAGCGCCATCAACGGCGAACAACTTTCGCCGGAGCAGACCAATTACTTGTCCGGATTCTTCGCCGGGATCGCGGCGCGCGGCCAGCGCTTCTCCGACGTGGAAGCGGCGCCCGCCGTCGAGAAAACGGTTTCTCACGAGGACCTCATCTTTGAGGAGCGGGTCAAGAAGGAATTGCATCCGCTCGACGCCTACCCCGTGCTGCTGGAATACGCGGCCGCCAACAAAGCGCCGGAAAAGGAGGAAATTTTCCGCTTCAAATGGAACGGCCTGTTTTACCTCACGCCGAGCAAGGAGGCGTTCATGGCGCGTCTGCGGATTCCGGGCGGGCTGGTGCGCACCTTCCAGCTTCGCGAACTGGCCAATGTCGCCAAGGAACTCACCACGGGCTACGTGCAAATCACCACCCGGGCGAATCTCCAGATGCGGCTCATCCAGCCCAAGGACACGCCGGAGTTTGTCCGGCGGATCCAATCGGTCGGCTTGCATACGCGAGGCGCCGGGGCGGACAACATCCGCAACCTCACAGCAAACCCGACCTCGGGCATCGACCCGCTGGAGATCATCGATGTGATGCCGTTTTGCGCGGAGATGGGACAGATCATCATCAACGATCGTTCGTTCTACGATCTGCCGCGCAAATTCAACATCGCTTACGACGGCGGCGGGCTGATCGGCACAGTGGAAGACACCAATGACATCGGCTGCAAGGCCGTGCGCGTGGGCGATGCAGTGATGTTCCGCATCGCTCTCGGAGGGGCGACCGGGCACAAAGCCTTTGCGCGCGATCTCGGCGTGCTCGTGAAGCCGGCGGAATTGAACAAGGTCGTCGCCGCAGTCGTGCGCGTTTATATCGCGAACGGCAATCGGACGGACCGGAAAAAAGCGCGTCTCAAGCATCTCCTCGAGAAATGGACGCTCGAGCAATACCTGGAGGAAACGGAAAAGGTGCTTGGATATACACTCCAACGCGCGCCACTCGATCCCGCGGCAATCCAGTATCCCGGGCAGAAGCTGCCGCATTCCCATGTCGGCGTGTATTCGCAAAAACAGGCGGGTCTGAACTACGTCGGAGTGGCGCTCCAGGTCGGGCACCTCACACCGAAACAAATGATTCGCATCGCGGAGATCGCCGATCTCTACGGCTCCGGCGAAATCCGGCTGACCGTCTGGCAGAATTTCATCATTCCCAATGTGCCCGATGCGTTCGTGGAGACGGTCAAGAAAGCGTTGGTCAAGGCGGGCCTGCACTGGCGGCAGTCGCATCTCCGCAGCGGCCTCATCGCGTGCACGGGCAACTCGTATTGTAAATTTGCCCAGGCCGATACCAAAGGCCATGCGGTCGCCCTCGCGGATTACCTGGAAAAGAAAATCACGCTCGATCAACCGGTGAACATTCACGTCACCGGTTGTCCGAATTCCTGCGCGCAACACTACATGGGCGATATCGGACTGCTCGGAACGAAGGTGAAAATCATGGGAGAAAGCGTGGATGGTTATCATGTCTTCGTCGGAGGAGGCTTCGGGGCCAGCCAGGCCGTGGGCCGCCAGGTCTTCACCGGCGTGGCTTTCGAGGATTTGAAACTGACGATGGAAAAGATGCTCAAGGGCTACCACCGGCACCGGACCGAGGGAGAAAGCTTCCAGTCCTTCACCGCCCGCCAGGACCTCAACACCCTCCAGGCCATATTTAGCAATGAGGAGTGAGGGCCGCCGATGAATGACATCGAGGAACCCGAGGTTCGGACGCTGATTGACGAGTTGCTCGCCGAGCAACAGCAACTGACCGCGGTGGAACGCTTTTCTCGCAAGCATGACCGCCATGCGCTCCCCGCGCAGTCCCGCTATTACCGCGATCTCATCCCGCTATCGAAACCCATGCGAGGCGAGCAATACGCCTTCGCCGTCGATCTCGACATCTGCACGGGATGCAAAGCGTGCGTCAGCGCGTGCCACTCGCTAAACGGTCTCGATGAGGATGAAATCTGGCGGAACATCGGGCTCCTGCATGGAGGGACGACTGAAGAGCCCTACCAGCAGACGGTCACGACGGCCTGCCATCACTGTGTCGAGCCGGCCTGCCTGCTCGGTTGCCCCGTGCGGGCCTATGAAAAGGACGCGGACACCGGGATCGTGCGGCATCTCGACGACCAATGCATCGGGTGCCAGTACTGCGTGCTCAAGTGCCCCTACGATGTGCCGAAGTATTCGGAGAAGCGCGGCATCGTGCGGAAATGCGACATGTGCTACGGACGCTTGAGTGCCGGCGAAGCGCCGGCGTGCGTGCAGGCTTGCCCGAGCGGTGCGATCACCATCCGCATCGTGTCCCAGTGGGAAGTCGCGGCCAGCATTCAACCCGGCGCCCAATTGCTCCCCGGCGCCTTTGATTCCTCCTACACGAAACCGACAACCACCTACACCACTCGCGGCTCGATCCCGAAGAATGCACGCCCAGGCGACGACCGCGAACTGCGTCTCGAGCATGCCCACTGGCCTCTCATCTGGATGCTGGTCCTCACCCAGGCGGCAGCGGGCATCTACGTCTGCGCGGCGGGCCTGGCGGTGGGAGATATGCACCTCTTCGAAGCCGCGAAGGCGCCGTTCGCGATGGTGGCGTTTGTCCTTCTCAACCTGGGATTGGGCGTGAGCATCCTGCACCTGGGCCGGCCGCTCGGGGCCTGGCGCGCGTTTCTCGGTCTTCGGACTTCATGGATGAGCCGGGAAATTCTAGCCTTCAGTCTTTTCGCCGCGTCCGCCGCCGGCTTCGCAGGCGCGAGTCTGTGGAGTTCCATGGCGGAGTGGGCTCCCGGATGGCGCGCCTTGGAAGTCTTTGTCAGGCCCGCGCAGTGGGCCGCGCCGCTCGCGATGGTCACCGCATCCCTTGGTCTCCTTGGCGTGTCTTGTTCCGCGATGATCTATATCGACACGCATCGGCCATTCTGGTCCCGCGAACTGACCTTCACGAAATTCTTTGGCACCACCTGCCTGCTGGGCTTTGCGGCGGCGACGGCGGTGCTCGCCTGGACCGGAACGCCACCCGGCGCCGCGGGCGAGAGTCCGGTTGCGGTCCTGGCCATCGGCGCGACGCTGATCCGCACCGCGTTATTCGGCTGGGAGTTTCAGAATTTTCGGCAGGCGCTCGGGGACGCGGCGCACACCAATCATCGCCCGGCCCTTATCACCTGGAATCTCCAGCGCCCGCGGCAATTCGCACGCGTGGCCCTCTTCGCCGGCGCCGCCATCCTCGGGCTGATCCCGATCATGCACGCCGGGCTGGCCTCGGTGATCTCCGCCTCCCTTTCGTTCCTGCTTTCGTTCGCCGCCCAGGTCATTGAGCGGTACTTCTTCTTCACCACCGTCGTCGCTCCCCGGATGCCTGGCCCGCCAGTCCCGGAATACCTCGCACATGCATGAAAGCCATCGCCGCCAAAGCTGCCGACCTCATCCGCGCCTGGGATGGGCCATTGACCAAAGATCTCGTCCAGGCGCCGGGTGACTTTGGCCTGGGCAAGGTGCCCGAGCGGCTGAAGCCAGACGACACCACGACGATGGTGTGCGGGTTTTGCTCCACGGGCTGCGGACTGAATATCCACCTCAAGGACGGGCAGGCGATCAATCTGAGCGCGGACACGTTTTATCCCGTGAACCTCGGCATGGCCTGCCCCAAGGGTTGGGAAGCATTGACGCCCCTCAAGGCTGACGACCGTGCCACCACACCCCTGCTGCGTGGCGAAAGCGGCGAATTGGAGGCTATCGACTGGGAGCGCGCGCTGGTGCTCTTCTGCGAACGGTTCAAGGAGATCCAGCGCCGGCATGGGCCCGAGTCGGTGGCGTGGCTGGGCACCGGGCAGATCTGCACGGAGGAACTCGCATTCCTCGGCGCGCTGGGAAAGTTCGGCATGGGGATGATCCACGGGGACGGAAATACGCGGCAATGCATGGCCACGGCGGTCACCGCGTACAAAGAGTCGTTCGGGTTCGACGCGCCGCCTTACACCTATCAGGACTTCGAGGAGTCGGATGTCATCGTGCTGGTCGGCTCCAATCTCTGCATCGCCCACCCCATCATGTGGCAGCGGGTGATGCGGAACAGGCATCGCCCGGAAATCATCGTGGTGGATCCACGCAAGACCGAGACGGCGATGGCCGCCACGCAACACTACGCCCTCGCCCCGAAGAGCGACCTGACGCTGCTCTACGGGCTCGCCAATATCCTCATCGCCAGCGGGTGGATCGATCGAGACTACATCCGGGAAAACACCAGCGGCTTTGCCGAGTTCGCGGAGTTCGTCACGCCCTTCACCACCGACGCGGTGGCGGCGGCCACGGGCTTGAGCGCGGAGGAATTGTGGCGATTCGCGCAGGCCATCGCCGATGGCAAGCGCGTCTCGTTCTGGTGGACGATGGGGGTCAACCAAGGGCACGAAGCGACGCGCACCGCCCAGGCAATCATCAATCTCGCGCTCATGACCGGTAACATCGGCCGGCCGGGCACGGGTGCGAATTCGATCACCGGCCAGTGCAATGCGATGGGCTCGCGATTGTTCAGCAACACGACGAACCTGCTCGGGGGCCACGATTTTCTCAGCACAGCCGACCGGGAGAAGGTCGCAGGTATTCTCGGTATCGAGGAGAGACACATCCCTCGTCAGAACTCGCTGGCCTACGACCAGATCGTGCAAGGCATCGCGGATGGCAAGATCAAGGGCCTGTGGATCGTGGCGACGAACACCTCGCACTCCTGGATCAATCAAGGCAATTTCAACGAACTGACCAGGAAGCTCGACTTCCTCGTCGTGCAGGACATGTATGCCACGACCGAGACAGCGCAACGCGCGGACCTCGTGCTGCCCGCGGCGGGCTGGGGCGAAAAGGAAGGGACCTTCATCAATTCCGAGCGGCGCTTCGGGCTGTTAAAACGGGTCGCCCGCGCGCCCGGCCAGGCGTTGTCCGATTTCAATATCTTCAAACTCATCGCGCAGTATTGGGGGTGCGGCGAAATGTTCCGCGGTTGGACTTCGCCGGAATCTGTCTTCCAGATCCTCAAGCAACTGTCGCGCGGGCAACCATGCGACATCTCCGGGATCGAGGACTACCACATGATCGATGCCTGCGGAGGCGTGCAATGGCCGTGGACAGGGAGCGGAACACCCGCACAGGAGCGGCGGCTCTTTGAGGATGGGCGCTTTTTTCATCAGGATGAAAAGGCGCGGTTCGTTTTTGAAGCTCCCCGCACGGTGCCCGAGCCGGTGGATGAAGAATACCCATTCGTCCTGCTCACCGGTCGAGGGACATCCTCCCAATGGCACACGCAAACGCGGACCGCGAAATCCGACGTCCTGCGGCGGCTCTATCCCGCGGCGGTCTACGTCGAGATCAACCCGAGCGACGCGATGCGTCTCGGCATCGCGGCGCAAGGGCGCGTCGTGGTCACCTCGCGACGAGGGCGCGTGGCTGCCACCGCCTTGGTAACGACGACGGTCCAGGCCGGCCAGGTCTTCATGCCGATGCACTACGCCAATGTGAACCAGCTCACCTTTCCGTCGGTCGATCCGTATTCGAGGCAACCGAATTACAAGTCGTGCGCGGTGGATGTGCGGCCCGTGTAATCTATGGGAGCGGGCTGCGACCCCTGCCGGGGTCGAAACGGCGTTTTCTGTTTTCCGGGGGTATCGCTCGTGCCTCGCTCAACCCCCGGCTAATGGCTGTGAACCCTTCGGGTTCGAAGACAGCCGCACCTTTTGCGTCAATGCCTCTGTATCCGTGCGATCCGTGAAGATTCGGGGTGGTATCGTTCGTTCCTCGCTCAACCCCTGGCTAATGGCTGTGAACCCTTCGGGTTCGAAGCAGCGACTTTCTGAAGTCCTGCTTCTACACTGACAGATTCAGTTGCTCTATTCCTTGCAACGAAAACCACGGGACATTCCGATCATGGGCGGCGGACACGACTGCGACCTGGTTTTCCGCAAGATTCACCGGAGCCGGGAGGAGAGAGACGCAGTAATGCCAGCTCGAAGTCGCGGCTTTTTCCGATGGGTGGTTTTCAAACATCAGTTCCTTCCCCATCGCGAGACGAATCCACTGAATGATGCCGAGGCAGCGCCCCGGAGTCTTGACCGGAATGCGCAGGGTTTTCTCCGCGCTGGGAAAAACCGAGTCCTTTTCGAAATCGAAACGGAACGCCTCGACATCCTCCGTGAGAAGTTCAACGCTCAATTCGCATCCCGACACGGTGCGCCTGGTTGAGACGACGGAATTGAAATGCCTCAGGTTGAAGCCGCAGGAATCTCCGACAACCAGATTGCTCGCGAGGTCGTCACCCGCGAACAAGGCGATCATGATGCTGCCCGTGGCGGGGATGATGCAGGCACCGGGTTTCAACAACCGGCGTTTCGCGTCCTCGATGCTGGGGAGAACGCCTTCGGCGAGGAGTTCATTCGAAAATATCTCGGAGACCAGGATATCCGCGGCACTCGTCAGTTCGGAGCCCACGGTGACGTCGATGGACCTGCTGGAAATGACACGGATGCGTTCATCGAGGCCGTTTTCGGAAATGATGCGGCAGGCGGTGGCCGCAATCAGCGGCACCGCCTCGCAGGTCGTGACCTCGTGGGCGCCGAGGCTGGCCGCCATCATGGACAGCAAACCGGAGCCGGTGCCAATCTCCAGGACGCTGGAGTCGGGCGTGACGGCGCCCTTCAGCGCCGAGAAATAGAAGTCATTCCGCAGCCGGTCGTTCATCATCGGGATGTGCCAATGAGGGACCAGACCGTTCATGGCCGCGCACAAGCCGGCCTGGGCCGCGAGAAGCGAGGGGCGCAGCTCGACCGCCCTTCGAAAGCTGGCGATCGACTCCTCCCATTTCCCCTGCAAGCACAGCACGTGGCCCAGTTCGCTGTGCGCCTCCGCGTCTCCGGGTTGGAGTTGAATCGCCTGGCGAAATGCGGCCATGGCTGCGTCGAGCTCTCCTTTCTCTTTCAAGGCCATGCCGGCCTGGTAGGGGGCATCGGGAGAATTCTGCTGAGTGGTGATGTGTGAAATAGGGCGGTCTTCGTAACGCGAACCATCCGTCTGCGCAACAAAGCGCTCGCTAATCGGCATCCAAATCGGCTGGCGAATTCACATTGCGGAAAAGCGCGGAGTCTTCGGGCGTGAGATCCCATGGAGCCACAAGGTTCCGCGCCAGCGCCTGGCGCACAAACGTCTGCATCGAAAGGTCGTCGCCGCGCAAGCCTTCCTGCACCAGCGGCAAACAGCGACGGGGATACACGGCAGCCAGGGGCTCGAACCATCCCTCGGCCTGAGGGACCGCGCCCATGCCCGCGCCCGCCGCGAAACGCAAGAGGCGCGCGAGGAACTCCGGGGTGATCGCGGGGAGATCCACGGCGAGGACGAGAACCAGCGGATGCACCGACCGCTGGAGCGACGCTTCGAGCCCGGAGAGCGGGCCGCGACCGGGGGTGATGTCGGGCACGATCTCCACATCGCGGGCAGCGTACGGGCCGTCCGGTTTTCCGGAGATGAAAAGCTCGGAGGGATGGAGTTGACGCAGGGTGTAAATCTGGCGTTGCCAGAGGGGTTTCCCTTCCACGATCACGCCCGCTTTGTCCCGGCCCATGCGCGACGATCGCCCACCGGCGAGAAGCACGGCGCTGAACGGGCGGTCTGCGGGTGGCAGCGCCGACGATTGAATAGTCTCTTCCAACACGAGGGACGATGACAGACCAGCGAGCCACCACCAGCAAGCACCTCCGCGTTTCACA
Organism: Chthoniobacterales bacterium; assembly: GCA_038228205.1. Classification (GTDB taxonomy): domain Bacteria; phylum Verrucomicrobiota; class Verrucomicrobiia; order Chthoniobacterales; family Chthoniobacteraceae; genus Chthoniobacter. The sequence continues at coordinate 59,907 of JBBRPL010000011.1, read as the reverse complement.
GGTGCGATTAGTTGCGACGCGAGGCGAGCACCCTTCCCATCGTGGGAATTCCCATCGACGCGGGCTGGGACTTCGGGCAAAGAGTTTGGTTCACTCCCATGAAACGATTCCTCTTTCCGCTTCTCGCCCTCACCGTCAGCGCCTCGGCGATCGATCTGCAAGGCGACTTCAAGGGCCCGCTGGGCCTGCAACTTTACAGCCTGCGCGAGACCTTCAAGAAGGATTCCACCGCCGCGCTCGATCTCACGAAGAAGCTCGGCTTCCAGTATGCGGAGCTTTACAGCGCGATTCCGGTGGAGCCGGAGAAGCTGAAAACGGAATTGGCGGCCCGCGGGATCACTCCGATCAGCGCGCATTTCAATTACGACGCCTTAAAGAAGGATCCCTCCCAGGCCGTGAAGGCTGCCCAGACGCTCGGGCTGAAATACGCCGGGGTCGCGTGGATTCCCCATGAAGGCGCCGATTTCGGGGAGGCCGAGGTCAAGCGGGCCGCGGCTGATTTCAATGCCATGGGCGAAGCGTTCAAGGCCGCGGGGATTCAATTTTTCTACCACACTCATGGTTATGAATTTCGCCCGGTGAGCGAAGGATCCAGCGAGACGTTCTTCGACCTCCTCGTGAAGGAAACGAACCCCGCATTGGTCTCGTTCGAAATGGACGTGTTCTGGGTGTTCCAACCCGGCGCCGACCCGGTGAAGTATCTCGCCAAGTATCCCGGCCGCTGGGCACTGATGCACCTCAAGGATATCCGCCAGGGAGCGAAGGTCGGCGGGTTCACGGGACACGCGCCCTTGACCGATGACGTGCCGCTCGGAACGGGGCAGGTGCCGTGGCCAGCCGTGCTCAAGCAGGCGGCAAAGTCCGGCGTGAAGTACTATTTCATCGAAGACGAATCGCCGACGGTGGAAGCAGCGCTGCCGGTCAGTATCAAGTACCTCGAATCGGTAAAATAGGCGCGTTACCGCGTCCCGCGATTCGACGGCAAGCCGGCGCCGGCGTCGAGCGTGTCCACCGGGGGCACGGGGCGGCTGGCCGCGGGGGCGTCCAACACGGGGGCAGGACCCGTGGAAACCGGCGCCCCACCGCGCACCCAGCCTTCGCGCTGGGCCAGGAGGTCGGCCAGGGCCATGGGCCATTCGGGGTTGGCAAAAAACTCCCCGCCGCCTGATTCCTTGAGCTGCTGATACGTGGAGACGAAAACGGCGTTTTCCAGCGAGTCCTTGATCCCGAGCGCGGGATAGCGCCGGATCGCCTCCTTCTGCGCACTCATGGTGATGGCGGCGAGTTCTTCCGCGGTCGGGGGGCCCGATGGCGCCGCCGAAGTGGAACGCGAAGCCGAAGCCGGCGGGGCGCCGGGGCCAGATGCAGGGGCCGTTTCCGACGGTCGGCCGGTCACACCCTGCGCGACCGCCGTCGGGTCGATGATCTCGACGACACTGGCCGGGAGCGCCACGTTCAAATCGCGCACCGCGAATGTCGCTTCCCCACCCTTCACCTCCACGAGCGAAAAGACGTCACCCGCCTTGATGAGAAACGACCGCGATTCGATGACGACTTGGGAATCCTTGAGGACCTTGACGCGCTTTCCCGGGCCTTCAGGAGGTAACAGGGCAAACGACTGGGTGAGCGAGGGCGGCTGCGTTTCGCCGACCGGCGCCGGCGGCGCGGCCACCGGGGTTCTATTCAATGAAATCGCGCCATTCTTCAGGGCCGTGAAACCACTCTCGAGGAGAGGAACGAGCACGCCGAGCAGGCAAACGAGCGCCAGGGCGAGGAAGCCGCCGTTGCGCTGGCGAAAGACATGCAGGCGGGACAGGACAAAGAGCGCCGTGAAAGTGAGCAGGGCTGTGGCCAGGGAGATCGTCGCCTTCGGGCCCGCAAAGAAGAGGGCGACGACGAGGATGATCAGCGCGAGGAAGAGGATCGCCAGACCCCAGAAAAGATTGCGCGGCCCGAACCCATGCTCGCGAAGCGCCGGGATCTCAACGTAGCGGGGCAGGATCTTGGCCTCTCGTTCTTCCGACGGGGGCGGATCGGCGAGCTTGGGAAGATAGGAGCGGGGAGTCTCTGGGGATTTCACGGCGCGGAAGAATGCCACAGCTTTTCCCTCTGAAAAGCGAAAGTACGCCCAGTTTCGCCAAAGAAGGCGATTTCTTAGAAATATTCGGTCATCCCGTCGTAGCCATGGGTGACATGGATCTCGTGGCCGAGGCGTTCGAGAATCTGCCGGGTGACGTTCAGCTTGGATTCGAGAAACGTGTCGTCGTGCATCGGATCGTGATGCGTGACGACCCAGCGACGCACCCCCGCCATTTTCATCAGAGCGCAGGCATTGGAGACCGAACTGTGGCCCCAGCGGATCTTCTGCGGGTATTCCTCGCAGGTATACTGGGCCTCGTGAATGACGATGTCGGCGTCGCTGAGGAAATCGATCATGTTGCCGTAAGGCACGACCAGCGGGTGATCGCGGTCCAGATCATCGGGAGGACCGGTGTAGCCCTGGAGGAATTCGTTGTCCGGCACCCAGGCGATCTTCTTGTCTCCGATGTCGATCTTGTAACCCACGGTCGCGCCGGGATGCTGGGAAAACTCCCATGAAATGAGGGCCGATCCCACCGGCACCGGATTCTCCGCCAGATGGCGGAACTGCAAATGCGAATGCATGTCCTCCATCTGGACGGGGAAATATTCGCGATCGAGTTGGCCGCGGAAGACGGATTTGAGGTCTTTGCCAAAGCCCTCGGCGCCATAAATGATGATCTCGAAACCGGGCACGTAGGCGGGCGCAAAGAATGGGAAACCCTGGATGTGGTCCCAGTGCGTGTGGGTGATGAAGAGGTGCACCTTGCGGCATTCGCTGTTGAGCAGATCGAGACCGAGATCCCGGATCCCGGAGCCGGCATCGAAGACAAACTGCTCGTCCCCCAGCGCAACGGACAGGCACGAAGTATTTCCTCCATGGCGAAGGAAGCGGGCGCCGGGAGTGGGCGTCGAGCCCCGGCTCCCCCAAAGGCTGAAGCGAGCCCGCGACGTATCGAGCTGCGGCGCGTAGAACTCGCTCGCCGATTCGGCCACGGTCGGCGCGGGAAATTCCGGGGCGCCTTTGTACCCACTGCGGCGCGCGAAATACGCGTCGACCTTCTCGACCAGCACCGCCGGTTCAAACGGCTTGGTTAAAAAATCAAAGACGCCGAGCCGGGAGGCTTCCGCCTGGTCGGTCTTGAAATCCTTCGCCGAGCACACGATCACGCCCGTCCGCGAGGTGCGATGCTCGTCGCGGAGCGCCTTGAGCACTTCGATGCCGTGCATTTTCGGCATCATAATATCGAGCACCACGAGATCGGGCAGCGTCCGGCGAGCCTGGCTGAGGCACTCCTCGCCGTCACTGGAAGTCTCGACCGTATAGCCGGCCGCTTGCAGCGATTGCGCCATTTTGAAGGCGATGACCTGAACGTCTTCGGCAATCAAGATGCGACCCTTCGAGGGCGGCGTGGTGCTCATACGGATGGCGAATGAAGCAGGAAACGGCCCGGTGGAAAGACGAAAGCCGCCTTCATTCGCGGAGGAATTTTTGCAACGCGGTGGTCAAGCGCTCAAACTCGCGCAGCAACCGTTCGGCTTGCGGCTCCAGCAATTCGGCATTCCCCTCGTGGCCGGTTTGCTCCAGTTGCCTCGCGGCGGCGTGCGCGGCAGGCGCGTGAAATTCCCCCACCAGTCCCTTGAGCCCATGCGCGGCATGTTCGACCGCCTGGAAGTCGCGTTGCTCGAGGCCGGCCCGCAGGTTGCCCAGCAGTCGCGGGGCATCGACGTCGAGACAGAGCCTGACCATTTCCGCGAGCATCGCCCGGTTGCCGCCCATGCTCTCGAGCAGCGCCGCCGAGTCGAACGCCGGGGCATCGTGACGCGCGGGGGGGAGATCCCTCCTGGCGGGTCCTTCGACCGGAACACTCGCCCCGTCGAGGAGAAAGCCGGGAATCACGGCCGCGATTTCATTGATCAGGTCGTTGCGGCGCATCGGCTTGGCCACATAGCCGTCCATGCCCGCGACCAGGCATTCGTCCCGGTAGCCCTTCATGACATTCGCCGTCATGGCTATGATCGGGACCCGTGCGCCGCTGCCGCGCTCGCGCTTCCGGATTTCCGCGGTCGCCTCGAAACCGCTCATGCGCGGCATCTGGGAGTCCATGAGCACGAGTTCGAACGGCTGCGCACTAAACGCCTCCACCGCTTCCATCCCATCGTGGGCGACAGTCACCGCGTGGCCCCACGATTCCAGGTTCACCACGGCGAGCCGCTGATTGACAGCGTTGTCCTCGGCGAGGAGGACGCGCAACGGACGCTGGGGCGGCGCCACTCCGCCGGTCGCCACGGAGCGGCGGCGCGCGCGGGAGCCGAGCACGCTGACAATCGTGTCCATGAGCATGGACTGCTTGATCGGCTTGGCCAGATGCGCACCGATTCCCATGCGCTCGCAGCGCGCCACGTCCTCGGGACGGTTCGAGGAAGTAAGCATGATGACCCGCGTCTCGCGCAGGGCGGGATTTTCTTTCATTCGCTCGACGAAGCCGAATCCGTCGATGTCCGGCATCATCATATCCGTCACCACGAGCGTAATCGGGTGCCCTTCCCGCCTGGCCCGTTCCAGCGCCTCGAGCCCGGTCACGGCGGAATCGGCGACCACCACCTCCATGTGCCAACTCGTGAACAACTCGCGCAGGATGAGGCGGTTCGTGGCGTTATCATCCACGGCCAGCACGCGCAGATGGTCCAGCTCGGGCAGGACCTCCTGCGCTCGATCGGCCTGCCGGCCGAAGCGCGCCGAGAAGCTGAAGGCACTCCCCTTCCCCACCTCGCTGTCCACCGCAATCTCACCATCCATGAGGCCGACGAGTTGGCCCGTGATGGCCAGGCCGAGACCCGTCCCGCCGAACCGCCGCGTGGTCGAGCTGTCCGCCTGGGAAAACGCCTTGAACAGCCGTTCGCGCGCCTCGGGAGGAATGCCGATGCCCGTGTCGCGCACGGTGAAACGCAACACCGCTTCATCGGCTTTCACCTCCACCTGCTCGACGAGCACCGAAACCTCGCCCTGCTCGGTAAATTTCAGGGCGTTGCCGACGAGGTTCACGATGATCTGCCGCAGCCGGTGCGGGTCGCCGGTCAAGGTATCCGGGACATCGGGGCGGATTTGCAGGGCGAGTTCCAGGCCGTGCGCGTGGGCGCGGACTCCGAGCGCCTGCATGGTATCGCCGAGGAGATCCCGCAGTTCGAAATCGGCCCGCTCGAGTTCGAGACGCCCCGCCTCGATCTTGGAGAAATCGAGAATGTCGTTGAGGAGCTCGAGCAGGGTCTCCGCGGAGTGCCGGACCATGTCGAGATACTCGCGTTGCGTGTCGGTCAGCTCGGTATTGAGCGCCAGTTCGGTCATCCCGATGATGCCGTTCATCGGCGTTCGAATCTCGTGACTCATCACGGCGAGGAAATCGCGCTTGGCGCGGTTGGCGACGTCGGCCTCGACCGCGAGGCGCTGCGCTTCGGCCGTTTTCGCCTGCAATCTTTCATTGGCGGCGAGCATCGCCAGGTTTCCTTCCACGAGCCGCTCCCGGCTCTGCTGCTGCGCGGCATTCATGCAGCGCAGAGCCTCGGCCAGCCCGCCGATCTCGTCCCGCCGCGGTTCGACGGTGACGGGCGCGTCGAGTTCTCCGCCCTCGATGGCCCGGGCCGTGGTGGCGAGCTCGCCGAGCGGGCGCGTGATGTCGCGGAACAGCGTCCAGCCCAGCGCGGAAACCAGAAGCAACCCCAGCGCCCCGAGCGCGAGCGAAATATTGATGCGGCGATTGAGGCGGGCAATCCGCTCCGTGAGCAAGTCGGAGAGCACGACGCTGACCTGGCTGGCCAGGGTATAATCTCCATCGAGGCGCCCGGTCATTTTCTCGGCCAGTTCGGCGGGTCCGAGACTGAGCGCACCCGTGGCCAGCGCCTCCCGGATCGGATGCGAGGAGCCCGCCCCGGAGCTGGGAGGAATGCTGAGATCCCGGCCAGCACCCGGCGCCCCCGCCCAGGCCTTGGCCAGCGATTCATTGGCCTGGCCATGGAGAAAGTCGATCAGCGCGGAGACCCGGACGAGTTCGTCGCGCGTCGCGGGGTCGAGGCGCGCCCCGGGCGGATTGGTCGCCAGCCGGTTCCAGGCGAGGGCCATCTGCTCCGCGTGCTGCGGCAGTTTCCACAAGAAAAGATCCATGAAATAGTAGCTGCCGAGTTCGGGATCGAGGGTGAGTTCCGAGCGGTCCGCCACTTCCCTGAGGAGATCCAGACTCCGGCCGATCACGGCTGTGCCCTCATCCAGCGCCGCCGGGGAGACGGGAAGATCGAGCAGCTTGCGGCACCTCTCGCCGAGCTTCGGCCAGCGGTCGCCGAGTCCGAGCGCCTCCCGCCGGCGGGCATCCACAGCATCGAGCACGGCGAGGCTGCGCTCGAGCTCGGCGCGCACCGCGGCCCGCTCCCCGGCCAGCGAGGCGGCGCTCAAGCCGCGAAATCGCTGGAGGTTGCGCAGCAAATCGAGCAGCGGGCGGCCGTACTCGATGCCGACCAGTTCGTGACGCGCCGTGGCGATCCCGAGACTGTGAACGGAAGAAATCAGAGCCCAGGTCACAACGATCAACGGCAGGAGGAAGACAGCTCCCAACAGGGCCAGCTTTTGCCAAACGAGCAGGTTTTTCATTGCGACTTGGCTGGCAAGCTAAACACCGGGTGTGGCGCGGCGAAGCGCAATTATCGACCATGGCGCCGCCGACCCTAAAATGACGGCAGGTCTCCCTTTGCGAGCGGCCCGCCTTGGCGTATGATGGCGGGCTGGTAAATTACATGATCGAAACTAGAGACCTCAAAAAAATCGTCGAACGGGCTTTGCTCGTCGGTGCCTACACCGAAGCGAATGGACGCGATCAAGCCGCCAGCCTGCTCACGGAACTTGAGGACCTCGTGGTCACCTTGGGGATTCCGGTCGTCGACCGGATGCTGGTGCATCATCGCGAACAACATGCGCGCCTGCTCATCGGTTCCGGCAAGGCGGATGAAATCGTCGCGCGGGTGAAAGAGCAAAACCTCGATGTCATCGTCTTCGATAACGAACTAACGCCGAGCCAGCAACGGAACTGGGAGGCGCTTTCCGGCGTCGCGGTCATCGACCGCCAGGAGGTAATCCTCGATATTTTCGGCCGCCGCGCCCAAACCCGCGAGGCCCGGCTCCAGGTCGAACTCGCGCAGCTCGAATATTCACTCCCCCGTCTCACCCGTGCCTGGGGCCACCTCGTCCGGCAGGGCGGCGGAATCGGAGCCCGAGGGGAAGGCGAAACGCAGCTCGAACAAGATAAGCGCCGCATCCGGAACGCCATCGACCGGTGCAAGCGTGAGTTGCTGGACGTTCGTGAGTCGCGGGCCACTCAGCGCAAGGACCGCAAACGCACGCCCGTGCCGAATGCCGCCATCGTCGGATACACGAACGCGGGCAAATCCTCGCTCCTTCGGCGTTTGACCGGCGCCGACGTTTTGATCGAGGACAAACTCTTCGCCACGCTCGACACGACCACGCGCAAGGTCGCCCTTCCGAACAAACAGCCGTTGCTGTTGACGGATACGGTAGGATTTGTACGTAAACTCCCGCATCGACTCGTGGAAGCCTTCAACGCCACTTTGGAGGAAGCAACGCTCTCCGATTTTCTTGTTCACCTGCTCGATGCCAGCCAACCCGAGGTCATGGAATTCTACAATACCACCATGAAAGTGCTCCGCGAGCTGGGAGCGGACGAAAAGCGCATGCTCGTGGCTCTCAACAAGATCGACAAGGTCGAAGATCCGGCGGCGCTCGCCGGTTTGCGCCGGCACTTCCCCGACGCGGTACTTCTCTCTGTGCACACGGGGCAGGGGCTGGACGAATTGGTCGAACGGATGGGCGAATTCGTGGCGACCGGGTCTGTCACCCGCGAGTTGCTCATCCCGCAAGGCGAGGGTGGGCTACTGGCCCGTCTGCACCGGCAGGCGCGGGTGCTAGAAACCACGTACGAGGGCGACGCGGTGCGGCTGGTAGCCGTGCTTCCGGCCAGGTTGGCGGAAAGTCTCGCCGCCTTCCTAATCGGGGGGGGTGCAGAAAAAGCTTCCGAACGCGTAATTTTCACAGACAAAATACCTGCGACCGGCTAACAAGTCGCTCCGTTCAGGGACTAAAACCTGCTAATTTTTCAAAACCACGAAGGGCTCATGTCATTCCTCGATCGTTTCAAACGCAAGGCGTCAGATGAAAATACGCCCGATGGCACGTCCGAGGTGAAGTCCGATTCAGCGCAGGGAACGAAGCCGGATTCCGCCGCGGGAGCGCCTGTACGCAAGGTGGATCCTGCCGTGCAAATCGCCGCCGCAGCCGTGGCGGCGGGCTACAATCCCGATTTTAAAGTCCCGGCCCGCAAGGACAAAGAAGCGGGGACAACCGCGCCCGCGGCTGACTCTGGACCGAAACATGAGGTGATCCTGGAACTGGGCGATTTTCTGTCACGTCTGCCCGCGCAAATGCTCAAGGACCAGCCGCATGATCCCAAGACGCCGCTGACTTTCGATATCGCCGAGCTGGCCGATCGGATCTCCAGAGGCCAAACCACCATCTCGCTCGTGGAAGTCTATCGCCGCGTGCCCGGCATCTTCCGCTCGGAAGTCCTCGCGTCCGAAGCGACCGAAATCTGCTTCCCGTGGCAGAAGGTGATGAAGATGCTGACGGCCTATAAATCGGCGACGGGCGGACCGGCGCCGGCTGGCCTATCCTCCGCTGCCGCAGAGACACTCGCCGAGAAACTGCGCGGCCGGCGGGGCGTGCGCAATATTATCCCCGGCAGCCCCGGCTCGGATGCTCCCGTGCCGGTGACGGCACCCGCCCCGGCTGCTGTCGCCGCTCCGGCCAAGCCACCCGAACTCATGCTGCCTGCGGCGAACTCTGAGGAGGACGCGAATATGACCAAGGAGGACGCGCTCAAGGCGCGCGATCACCTCCGTGGGATGCTGGCCCGGATCAAGGGCGAATTTGAGCGGCATCTCACCGCCGGCGAAAACCAGCGCAAGGCACTGGCGGAGGAACGCGAAAAGATCCTCGTCGACCTGATCCGGGCAAAGAAGGAGATCGACGATAAGGCAGAGCAGGCGGAATTTGAAAAGAGTGTCGCAACCAAAAGCACGGACAACCTGACCAAGGCGCAACAGGAGCGCGATGCGTTCAAAATCGAGCTTTCCAACCTCAAGGTCGAGCTCACCAAACTGAATCAGCAGAACGATCAGCGGATCAAGGATTTGATCACCGAGCGCGATGCGCTGGCGCAGCAGCAGGCCAATCTTTCCAAGCAAATCACGGAGTTTCAAAAGCGCGGCAAGATCGGCACGATTCTCGGCGCGGAAGCGGCGCCGGCCCTTGCCGCAACGGCGGGCGCAGCGGCCGCCGAGCGTTCGCAAAAAGAGTACCAGCGGCAGCTCGAGGAATTGCAACGCCGGATCAACGTGCTCGAGACGGGCCAGCGCGACGCGGCCCAGGAACTCGGGCGGGAACGCGAGGCGAAGATCAAACTGGAACGCCAACTGGCGTCCGCGGACCGGCTGCAGGGGGAATCCGCGACGAAAGTCCAGGAAATGCAGGCCGCCTTGCAGCGCGAACACGAAGCGGCTGCACGCAAGCGTGAAACGGAAGCGGCCCGGGCGCTCAAGGAAGCGCAGGATCAGCTCGTCGCGCTTCAGGCGGCCAACCAAAAGCTTCAGGCCGAAGCAGACGAGACCCGCAAGAAGCTAACCACGGCCCAGGAAACTGCCGCCGCACCGGAGGAATGGGACGCCCGCGCCACCGCCCAGTTCGAGGCGGACATTGAATCGTACCGGGGCCGTATCAAGACCTTGCTGCAGGAGAGGGATGCCATAGGCAGTGACAAGCAGAAGCTCACGGAACAACTGGTCTCCCGGACCAAGGAAATACGCGAACTGACGGAAGAAAAAGAAGCGCTCGCCAAGGCGGAAGGCGAGGCCAAAGCCCGGGCCGAAGAAGCCGCGAAATCCGGCGGCAATGCCATCCAGTTGATTTCGGAAAACCAAACGCTTCAGGAGCGGGTCAAGACGCTGGAAATCGAACGGGAAGATCTGACGACGAAAGCCAGGACGCTGGCGGAAGTCAGCGCCGGCGCGGCGGCGACGGCTGCGGCCTTGCAAAAGCTGACCGGGGAAAAGGAAGAAGCGCTGGCCGAACTTTCCAAGGTCAAATCGGAATTCACGCAAACGACCGCCGGCGCCCCAGCCATAGCAGAGGCACTGCAGAAGCTGGCCGCGGAAAAGGAAGAAGCGCTGGCCGAAGTTTCCAAGGTCAAGTCCGAGATCACCCAGGCGACCGCCGGCGCCTCCGCCGCGGCCGAGGCTTTGAAGAAGTTGGCTGCGGAAAAGGAAGAAGCGCTGGCCGAGCTGGCCAAAGCCAGGTCCGAAATCACACGGACCGCCGCCGGCTCTACAGAGACAGCCGCGACCTTGCAGAATCTAACCGCGGAAAAGGATGCGGCGTTGGCCGAGGCGACCAAGGCCAAAGCCGAAATCGCCAAGACCGCAGCAACCGCAGCCGCGGCCGTCGCGGCCCTCGTGAAGTTGACCGCGGAAAAGGAAGCCACGCACGGGGAACTGACCAAGGTCAAAACCGAAGCCACCCAGACCTCCGCTGGCGCGGCAGCCGCCACCGTGGCGCTGCAGAAATTGACGGGAGAAAAGGAAGAAGCGCTGGCGGAACTGGCGAAAGCCAAGTCCGAGATGGCAGAGGTCGCCGCTGGCGCCACGGCTGGCGCTGCTGCGGCTGCAGTGGCGCTCCAGAAGGCGAATTTGGAAAAGGAAAAGGTTTTGACGGAACTGGCGAAAGCCAAAGCGGAGGTCACACAAAGCACGGCCAGCGCCACGGTCACAGCGGCGGCGTTGCAAAAGCAGACTGCGGAAAAAGAGGCGGCATTGGCCGAATTGGGCAGGGCCAAATCCGAAATTACCCAGACGGCCGCCGCCGCCGCCGCGACCGCCACCACCTTACAGAAACTGACTGCCGAAAAAGAAGCAGCACTTTCGGACCTGGGCCGGGCCAAATTCGAGATCACGCACTCGACCGCCAGCGCCACCGCGACCGCCGCAGCCCTCCAGAAGCTGACCGAGGAAAAGGAGGCAGCGCTGGCGGAACTGGCCAAGGCCAAATCCGACTTCACGCAGACCGCCGCGAAACACGAGCAGCATCTCTCGCAATTGCAGGGGCGGCACGCCACGGAGCTGACCGCGAAAGAATCCGCGTTTCAGGAATTGCTGGCGAAGCCGACTGCCGATCCGGCGGAACTGGAGCAAGTTCGCCAGGAACTCGAAGCCGTCCGCACCAGCAGCGACGACTCGATCGGTTCGATGCGGGAAGGCAGCAAGAGGCTGATCGCCGAGCGTGACGCATTGAATGCGGAGCTAAACCGCGTGAAGGCCGCGCACCAGGCGACCAAGGAGCGGATGGACGCGGAACTCGCGACGGCGCTGAAAGCACGCGAGTCCGAAGCGAACACGCTCTCGGAACTGCGGACCGCCACGGAAAAGTTTTTTGCCGAAAAGAAGGCTCTCACAGACGAGCTGGTCGCGTTGCGCTCGGCGCATGAGGCGGCCTTTGGCACGGCCAAGGCTGGCCACGAAAAGACGCTCGCCGAATTGAGCGCCAGCCTCGCGAAGGCCACCGCCGAGAAGGAAGCCCTCACCGGAGAGTTAGCCAGTCTGCATTCGACGCACGAGACTGGTGCCGCCGCGGCCAAATCGGCGCACGAGAATGCGCTGGCCGAACTGAGCGCTGGCCAGGCCAAACTTGCCGAGGAGAAAAAGAAGCTCGCCGACGAACTGGCGGCGCTCAGCGTCTCGCACGAATCCACTTTTGGCGCCACCCGGGAAGCGCACGAGAAGGCTCTCGCGGCCGTGACCACCGAGCGCGACAGCCTCCGCCAGCAATTCACCACACTCGCGGTCGAGACGGATACCTTGCGCAAACAACGCGAGGAGTTGGTATCCGGCCGGGAGTCGCTGACCGCCGAGAATTTTGCCGCGCGCAGCGCCCTCGAAAAATCTCTGGCCGAGGTCACGGAACATCGGGACACACTTCTCAACCGGATCGAGATCATGGTCAGCGAGTTGTCCGGAGCCAAGCAGGAGCATGGACTCGCCTTTGCGGCCCTGGATCGGGACCGCGACTCCCTGCGCGCCGCCAAGGACGCGATCGCCGCGGAGTTCACGTCCACGCGGGCCTCGCTCGAGAAGACGATCACCGAGTTGCACACCAGCCACGACACGCTGGCCCAGCACAAGGGGGAGATCGAGCAGCAACTCGCCGCCGCCGTGCGCCGGGGTGATGACTTGAAGGGGCGACTCGAGAAGACCGAGGCGGCGCTGAGCGAGGTGCAGGCGGCGCTCAAAAAGACCGAGGAGATCGTGCCGCGGCAGGCTAGGGAACACACCGAAGCGCTGGCCAAACTAGCCGAAAAACACGAGCGGATCCTGACCGCCCTGGGCGCGGAGAAGGATGCGGTCATCGCCAAACTCACGGCCGATAAGGCCACCCTCATCGCCGAGGTCGACGATAAAATCTCGACACTCAAAACCACCCACGAGAAAGCCGTGCACGGGCTGCGGGACGAGAAATCCGAGGCGATCATTCGGATGACGAACGAGACAAATGCCATCGTCGCGGCGCTCACGACGGACCGCGACAAGATCCGCGATGCCTTCGCCGAAGCCGAGCGCAAGTATCAGAACGAGATTGCCATGCAGATCGAAGCGCGGGAAAGCGCGCAGCACGACAGCGGGACGGTGGCCGAGCGCCTCGCTGCCGTTTTGATCGAAGGCGAACAAAAGCAAAAGCAACTCACCGAGGAGCGCGACGCCGTCCTCGCCGACAAACAGAGGCTCACCGCGGAACTCGACCAGGCCCGCGAAACCCACAAGGCCCAGGCCGGGGTATTTGCCAGCGAATTCAAGGCCGTGGTCAAGCAACGCGACGATTTCATCGCGCAACTCGAAGCCGAGCGCAAGAACCTCGCGGCCAAGACGGCCGCGTTCGAACACGACCGTGCCGCGCTCGCCGCTTCGGAGAGCGAAATGAAGGCTCGCACCGAGCGCGAGATCGCCCGGATGCGCCGCGAACGCGACGCCATCGGCCAGCAGCGCGATGCCTTGCGGGGACGCATCGAGAAGTTGATGACGGATCAGCGCCAGATGCTGGACGAGGTCGCCAGCCAGGCGGCCTTTACCACCATGAAGCACACCGAGCCGGCACCACCAGCAGCGGCGCCCGCACCGGCGCCGACCCAGGCGCCGCCGGAGAGAAAGCCCGAAGTGGTCGAAGCCGAACCGGAGCCTGCGGCCACCACGAAGGCCCGGGAAAAGGCGCGCGAACAAAGAAAGAAAGAAGCAAACGTGATCGACATCAATGAGGCGGAGATCGTCGCACCGTTGCAAGCGGAAGAGGGCCGGCTGAAGATGCCACGGGTTCGCCCCGTCATCATTCCCCCGCCACAGGTGCGGAGTCTTTGAAACAGCGCAAGGCGGCAACGCCGGCGTCCGGGAGACGCTGGTGGATTTGGTTCGTCGTCGCATTGATGGCGCTGGCCATCCTGCCCATCCTTCAGGTGGCGTTCGTGCGCTTCTGCGATCCATCCGTCACTCCGCTCATGATCCTGAGGCAGACCGAAGGGCGCTGGACCGGACAGTCGTCAAAGGGTCGCCATTACGAGTGGCGGTCGATGGCGCAGATCCCTCAGGATTTCCTGAAATTTGCCCTGGTTGCCGAGGATCAACGTTTTTTTCAACATCACGGGTTCGACTGGCGCGAAGTCGCCGCCGCTCGGGCGCAAGCCGAACGGACCGGCCAGGCACCGCGCGGTGCTTCGACAATCACCATGCAGTGCGCCCGCTCGCTCTTCCTGTGGCAGGGCCGCTCGTGGGTGCGCAAGGGACTCGAAGCGTATTACACGTTCTGGATGGAGGCCCTTCTCTCGAAGAGCCGCATCCTGGAACTGTACGCCAATGTCATCGAAATGGGCGACGGGGTCTATGGCATCGAAGCAGCCGCCCGTGCGCACTATCACGTCGCTTCACGCGCTCTCACTCGCGAACAGTGCGCCGCACTCGCCGCCATCCTGCCCAATCCCCGTGAATGGAATCCACGCGAGCCGTCGCCGCAACTCGCCGCGCGCATCGCCAAGATTCTGCGGCAGGAAAAGCAGGTTCATTTCCCGTTGGCGGGAGTGAATTAGAACGGCCAATACCAGCTCTTCTTCTTCGGCACCGGCGTGGCGGCGGGAGCGGGGTCGAAGTCGTTCCATTCGATTTGCCCGGTGGAAGGATTGTAGACGCCCCGCGCGCGCGGCGGGCGCACTGGGGGTGGGGTGCCGACCGGGACCGGCGTGGTCATCAAGGGCGGCGGCGATGCGGCCTTTTTCGATTTGGAGGCAGCGGTCTTTTCCTCGCGGACCTCGACCCACTGATTCTTTTGCACGTCAAAGTAGCGGCCTTCCGCGGCGCGTTCGGGCGCAGGAGTCCCGCCAGCCGGCGCCGGCCCGCGTGGCTGGGGCTTTTTCTGATCCGGCGGCCATTCGAACTGGCCAGTCTGCGAATTGTAAACACGGGCATCGTGTCCAGTACCAAACAATCCGTGGAACGGATTATCGAGCGAGTTGCATCCGGCCATCAAGACGGAGGTGACAAGGAGCACAGCAGGGAGCGGGTATTTCATGAACTTGGAATGGGGCATTGCCAGCCGGAGGGCGGATCGGATACCAAACTGCCCGTCACCAACCTTCAATCTATTAATCTCCTTCCCCATGCTTTCCCACGTCGTCATTTTTTGGACCAAGCCCGGAATCCCCAACGCCGCCGATGAATTGATCGCAGGCGCGGAGAAATACCTCCGACCCATTCCTCTCGCAAAAAGCTTCCACGTGGGCCGCATGGTGCCGAGCCACCGCGAGGTCGTGGACCAGAGCTACCAGGTCGCGCTGAACATTCAGTTCGAGGGGAAGCAGCAGGAGCAGGAATATCAGGTCCACCCGATGCACATCGAGTTTGTCGAGAAGGCGTTCCGCCCGAATTGCAACCGGGTGGTGGTTTACGATTTCGAGTAAGCCAAAAAACCGGCGACGAAGAGAAAGAGGGAACCGTGCGGCGGCGTTTTGGAGTGCGCGACTTGTCGCCGCCACGACGGTCCAGTTTCTTCATCCACCCCCCTGGCCGCTCTGGATTCCCGTCCCATTTGGCGCTAAGGGTTCCGCCGTCCATGGGATCACTTCACCTCGCATCCAGCTACCGCCGCACCGCCCTTGCGCAAATCCTCGCAGCCGGGGCGCTGGCGACCTTCGCTGTTAGTTCACGGGCTGCGGACCCCGCGATCGCCTTCAAGAAGCAGATCGTCCCCCTGCTGGAGGATTACTGTTACGACTGCCATGGCGAAGGAACGAAGAAGGGCGACTTCGCCCTGGACAAATACCAGTCGCTGAACGCCCATCTCAACAACATCGAGCTCTGGTTCTCCGTCTGGAAGAACGTGCAGTCGCAATTGATGCCCCCAGCGGGCAAGCAGCAGCCGGCGCCGGAAAAGCGGGAGATGTTGCTCAAGTGGATCGAGCGGACTGTTTTCAAGGTGGATCCGGCCAATCCCGATCCAGGTCGCGTGACGATCCGCCGGCTCAATCGCACAGAATACGAGAACAGCATCACGGACTTGCTGGGCGTAAAATTCGATGCCAATGAAGCATTCCCGGCCGATGACACGGGCTACGGCTTCGACACCATCGGCGACGTCCTCAACATCTCGCCGTTGCTCATGGAAAAATATGTCGGCGCCGCGCAGGACATCGTGAGGGATGCGGTGTCGGAAGCCGGGCCGCGCATCCCGACCCTGGTTCTCAGTGGCGATCGATTCCGGAGCGACGACAAAAAGAAGACCGGGAAATACCTTCCTTTCGCAGATGCGGCGATGATCAGCGCCGTTCCGCAAATTGAATTTCCCGGACGCTACAGAGTGACCGTGACGATGAAGGCGCAAGGATCGAGCGAAGCGACCAGCCATACCGCCAAAGTGGCGCTCCTGAAGGACGGGAAATCGGTGGAGTCCACCAAGGTCGGCTGGGAATTTCGCAAGGAGATCAAGCTGACGACGGAGGTCGATCTCATCCAGGGCGCCAATCCGCTCAGCCTCGAAATCACTCCCGAAACGTCTCCGCAAGACGGTGAAAAGCAACTCAACCTCGCGATCTCGCAAGTGACGGTCTACGGGCCTCTCGACGGCAGCCACACGGAATACCCCAAGCAATACTTTCGTGTCTTCATCGACGGCCCCCCGCCCGCGGACGCGACCGCGCGCGCCGCCTACGCGCGCAAGATTCTTCGCCACCTCGCGGATCATGCCTATCGCCGGCCGGTCGATGAACCCACGCTCGACCGGCTCATCAAGCTGGCCGAGAGCGTCTCGAAACAGCCGGGAATGAACTTCGAGGCGGGCGTCGGCCAGGCGCTCACCGCCATCCTCGCGTCGCCGCGCTTCCTCTTCCGCGCTGAAATCCAGCCGGAGCCGAACAATGCCGGTCGCATCGTCCCGGTCGACGAATTCGCGCTCGCCTCGCGGCTGTCGTATTTCCTGTGGAGTTCACTACCAGACGACGAATTGCTCAACCTCGCCCGCGATCGGAAACTGCGCGCAAACCTGCGCGCCCAGGTCGACCGGATGCTGGCCGATCCACGTTCGCGCCGTTTTGTGGCGAACTTCGTCGGCCAGTGGCTCCAGACGCGCGATGTCGAGGGCATCAATGTCGACGTGAGACGCTTCCTCGCCCTGCCGAGTCAAGAGGCTTATCGCATCTTCAACCAGCGCCTCCGGGACGCCATGCGCGACGAGACCGAACTGCTCTTCGCCCATCTTCTCGCGGAAAACCGGCCGGCCCTCGAGATGCTCACCGCAGATTATACCTTTCTCAACGAACCACTCGCCGCGTTCTATGGAATTCCCGGGGTCAAAGGGACGGAGATGCGCAAGGTGCCTCTCGCACCCGAGTATCATCGCGCGGGTGGTATCCTCACTCATGGCAGCACTCTGGTCGTGACGTCGAATCCCACGCGTACTTCACCGGTGAAACGCGGGCTCTTTGTCCTGGAGAATATCCTCGGCACACCCCCTCCCCCCGCCCCACCCAATGTGCCCGACCTGGAGCGGTCTCAAAAGCGAGGCGCCAGCATGACGGCGCGCGACCTCATGGCTGTCCATCGCGAGCAGCCTCTCTGCGCCTCCTGCCATGCGCGGATGGACCCACTCGGACTGGCGCTGGAAAATTTCACCCCGCTCGGAACCTATCGGGACAAGGACAGCGGCAAGGACATCGACACCGCGGGCCAACTCATCACGGGAGAGAAATTTACCGGCGTAGAGGACCTGGCACAGGTGCTGGCCACGAGCCGCCGCGACGATTTTTACCGCTGCCTCACGGAAAAACTCCTCACCTTCGCCATCGGTCGTGGCCTTGAATATTACGACACGGTGACCGTGGACAATATCACCGGATCGCTCCAGGCGAACAAAGGCGCGATGCGGACGCTCATCTACGGGATCGTGGAGAGCGCCCCATTCCAAAAGCGACGCGGCGATGGTCCTCGCGTCGTGACGTCGAAGTGATAGATTAGTCCTCTGCCACACACTCCATGAAATCCGCCCTCTCCCGCCGCCGTTTCCTCCGTGGACTCGGTGTCAGCATCGGCCTGCCCGTCCTCGAATCGATGGCGCCTCTGAACAAGGCCCTCGCCGCCACGGCTCCCAAGACGGCGGTGGCGCATGATGGAGCGCCGCTGCGCACCGCGTTTCTCTACGTCCCGAACGGGGTGAATGTCGCGCAGTGGAAGCCGATCGGCGAAGGAGCGGACTACCAACTCGGCGAGACGTTGGCGCCGCTGGCCGGGGTGAAGGATCACTTTCAAATTCTGAGCGGGCTCGAACAGCGCCACGGCTGGGCGAATGGAGACGGGGCCGGAGATCACGCCCGCGCCAATGCCACCATCCTGACAGGCGCCCGCCCGAAGAAGACCTCCGGTTCGGATATCCGGCTCGGCGTTTCCGTGGATCAATTCGCCGCGCAGCATGTCGGCGATCAAACCCGGTTTGCTTCATTGGAGTTGTCCTGCGACGGAGTGCGGAAATCGGGAGCGTGCGATTCCGGCTATTCGTGCGCCTATCAATTCAATGTCTCCTGGCGTTCGGAGACGGCGCCCGTTTCCCCGGAGTCAAATCCCCGCCTCGTTTTCGAGCGCCTTTTTGGCAGCGGAAAAGGCGTGGAACGTCAGAAGAATTTTGAGCTCCGCAATGCCCGGCAGAAGTCGATTCTCGACTTCGTGCTCGACGACGCGCGCGCCCTCAATCGCGACCTGGGCCGGAACGACCAGCAAAAGCTCGATGAATACCTGACCGGCGTCCGCGAGATCGAGCAACGCATTCAGCACGCCGAACACTTTGGTCCGCTCCCCGATCCGCAAGCCGAGACGCCGTCGGGCATCCCGGCCGACTATCAGCAGCATATTCGCCTGATGATGGACATGCTGGTTCTAGCCTTTCAGACCGACAGCACCCGCATCTCGACCTTCATGCTCGCGCACGACGGGAGCAATCGGAGCTTCAAGGAGATCGGCGTCAGCGACGGCCACCACAATCTGTCCCATCACCAGAACAATCCGCAGATCCTCGCGAAAATCGCGCAGATCGACCAGTTTTACACCGCGCAGCTCGCATATTTCCTCGAGCGCATGCGTGCCACCAAGGAAGCCGGCGGCCGGTCGATGCTCGACAATTCGATGATCGTCTATTGCAGCGGGCTCTCGGACGGCAACCGCCACGCCCACGACAATCTGCCCGTCATTCTCGCCGGTCGCGCGGGTGGGGTGCTGACACCCGGGCGGCATCTCAAGGTGGACGAAAAGACGCCCATGACGAATCTCTACGTCCGGATGCTCAATATCCTCGGCGTTCCCGGTGACCGATTCGGTGACTCGACCGGTGAGCTAAAGGACGTGTAATCCGCGGCGGCTCACACCGATTCCCGCTCCGGGAATACCCGCGCCTCGCGCAGGCTGGCGCGCCATCAGATATCGGCCGCGTAAGCGATCATGCGGCGGTAGTGGCGGAGGATTTCCGTCAGGGCGAGGACGAAGGCGCGACGCTGCAAATCCATCGGGGCGTGATGCGGAGATTCCAGGATGATCTCAAAGGGCGATGGCGAGATCCCGGGAGGCGCGGTCAGGATGCCATTGTAGGCCGTGTGAATGATGCCATTGACCGCATGGAAGCCGTCGATGATCGCCGCCTGGTTCACCGGAAGCGCGGCTTCCGCGGCGGCCAGGGCCGGCTCCAGCAGATGCTTGGTGAGCGTCGCGCCACGGACGAACCCGTAGAGGCCGTCGCTCGTGTCGTCCGAATGCAGCGAAATGATGCCGTGGAATTTATGCTGCAGCAATTCGCGCTCGATGATGGCGACCTCCGGCTCCAGCGAGCCGCGCCAGAATTCGCGGTTCAGATCCAGTCCGCCGCGGGAATGCCGTGTGCCGTCCTCATAGCCGGTCGGATTGCACAGGGGGTAAATGTGAATGCGGTAGGCGCGGCCAAACCACGGATCGGCTTCGAGCGCGCGCAAGAGATCGACGACCGCATGCACGCCCGCCGGTTCGTCGCCATGGATTCCGGCGAAGATCGCCAGGCGAATCGTCGGTTCCCCAGTTTCGTTCTCACCGCGGAAGACCACCCTGGGCAACCAATACCGCTCCTCCCCCACTTTCCAAAATCCAGCGGAGTCCGCGTGCAACGAATGCGCCGTGGTTCCGACTTGAAGGAAGAGGGGGAGCAGCAGTTTTTTGATGGAACGAAGTTCCTCGGATTCCGAAGGCAAGTCGAAGGATTCCGCGAGATTCGGAGGCACGGGGTGCAGGAGATCGAAGGCGGAATTCGTCATGCGCTTACTTCGCGACGGGCTTGCTCACCCAGGACCGTACTCAATTCCGCGAGCGCGAGCGTCACGACATCGGCGTCGAGGCCGTCGATGACCGCCCGGGCCTGTTTGCCCGAGCCGCCGTGCGATTGCTTGATGCTCACATCTTTCTTAAATTTCATGGGTGAGACTTTGCGTTTCGAGAGAACCGCGGCGTTCGTGGAAGCGGTCGACCGGGATGGATTGGGTGGAAATTCTCCGCGGGCGCGGTGGAAGGGTAAGGCGAAGGGAATCAGCGCGCCTGAGCCGCTTGAGGCACGTCGAAACGCGTGCGTTCCGTGCGTTCGATCTGCACGACCTTCGAGTCGTGCACGACGATCTGCACGACCCCGTAGCGGATGTTTTTTACCTTGTCGGCCACGACAGTCAGCCATGGGGCAACCGCGGCGGGTTCCGCAAAGGGATCGGCTCCGTCTTGTTCGGGTTGCGGGGCGGGAGCACGGCGAAGAGCGGCAGGAGAGGGCATAAAGGTGATTGATTTAATCTCTATTGAGTTAGTAGATTTAGTATTCCCGCTGGAAATTGTCGGAGCAAGGTTTATTTTGGTTTTGTTTTGGGACGCCAACTCGGTCGACCGCCTCCTCGCAGGTCCTTCTCCCGCAGTCGCGGAATCAGGATGACGGACGGTGGGGAGCGCCTTCCTTTTGCGAAACACCCAATCACGCGGAGGGCAGCGTGAGCCACGTCACGAACAAGCAAGCGCAACCTCCCGAGGGAGCGGAACGGAAGCAGCGAACCTTCTCCCGGTCTTGGGAAACCGACGGGCCGCCCTGGGCTGAAAATGCCCGCTTAGAAATTCAAGGTCGCCATGATGTAGCCAAAATTGGCGTCGTCATTGGCTCCCGTGTCGGTGAGGTAGTTGCCCGCGAAGAAATGCGCGTAACCGCCTTGGATTTGGAAGTATTTCCTCACATTCCAGGTCAGGATGAGATCGAGTTCCGAGCCTTGGTAGCTGCCGGCATCTTGCGCCGCTGCATTCAGAGGGCGAACCGTGGAGAGGCCGTTGGAGCGATACCACGCATCATTGTTATTGGCGAGCCAGTGCGCGTAATAGTCGACCTGGGCGGTAACGTCCTTGCAGGGTTTTACGCTGACGCTGAGGTGGGCGTCCTGCATGTTCTGCCAGGAAAACATATCCATGATCCCGTAGAATTTGTGATTCGTCGGGAAGAGGTTTTGGAAGGTGCCGATTTTGCCGTCAGCCGGGTTATCGTCGCCCGAAGCATAATTGTATTCCAGGAAGACGCGCGGCCGCCACGCCGTGTCGAGAAAGTTGTACCCGACACCCGCATTGACGGCGAAAGCGTTCAGATCGAGATCACGCACCGTGCCCACCTGATAGGCGAACTCCCCTGAGAATTCCCACCCGTGGAGTTTTTTTGGATCGCCCTTGATCCGTGTGCCCAGCGTCACAAAATCGCTGCGCTCGAGAAGGGAGCCCTGCGCGACCGGAGCCGCCAGAGTGCCCTGAGTGTAGGCGGCGGTGCCATTGGCTTCATCGAGCACGAAGGAATAGAAGTCCCATGTGCCAAACGGCAGCGCATCGAGCGTCAGATAAAGCCCGCTGAAGACCAATTCCCGGCCCAATTCGTTGCCGTTGAACAGATCGGATTGGTCGTACTTGCTGCGCGTGATGACCGCAGGCGTGGAGGTGAAGGCCTCGACCGAAAAGCCCTGCCCTTTGTATTTGAGTTTCGCGGCATCGAAGGTGCGGGCGTAGTTTGTCCAGTCGGAAACACCGACCAGGCGTTCATCCCCGTAGGCCAGTTCCTGCCGGCCGATCTTCATACTGAAGGGGCATCGGTCATAGTCGCCGATTTCCACATATCCCTGGCGAAGATCGAACGCATCGTCGCCCTCGGCTCCCGAGTTCCCTGGGATGTTGGGCCGCCGCGAATTCAATTCGCGAACGTCCTGGCCTTGAGCGTAGATCTTGAGCCACGAGAACGGCTTCAGGGCCACGCCAATCCGAAATCGTTGCTCGAGCCAGTTTCCGTCGGTCAGAGCCCGGGCATCGCTGTTGAAGTCATAATTGTTGCTCCGATTCTCCCACCGCAAACGCTCTTGGACGTCGAAGACAATCCTGTCATCGGCGAAGCTGAGCGGATTGGACTCCGGCGCCTGGATGACGCTCGCTTTTCCGCTGTCAGATTTTTGGACCGATTCCCCGGCGAAAGCGATCGATACACCCGTCGCACACAAGGCCGCCATCCACACGGTTCCTATTTTTGCCACTGTGGGTTTCTGTCGTTGGGATCTCAAGCCGGGTACTGCGTCACGTCTCTTTCGACTGGTTGCGGGTGCGAGCATCTCACAGGGGGCTGTTTGCATGCGTGGCGATGTAGCGACTTCCCGCGCCATTTGCCAGAATGAAATTCGCCCTCCGCTTGTTCCGTCCGTCAATCATAACTGATTCCGTGACAGTGGCTTGCCATCCAACGAAAGACCCCCGACCGCTGGAAACGGTCGGGGGCCTGATCGAGTTGCTGTTATGCCCGGATTAGAACTTCAAGTTGAAATCCACGTAGACGAGGTTCGTGCTTTGCAGCGGGAAGCCCGCCGCCGTCCCGAGGGCGCCAAACCCAGCCGTGCCGAGGCTGTTGTCGATGCGCGAGCCGTGGGAATACTGCAGGATCACGGAAGCAGCGTCGGTGAACATATATGTCCCCTGCACAAAGAAGCCCTGCATGTTCAGGCGGCCATCAAAGATATCGTCATCAATGATGTTTTGATCCAGAGCGAACTGCTGGCTGTGCTGATACCAGCCGCGAAGTTCCCAATCGCCCTTCTTCTTTGTCTGACCGACGCTCGCACCGACCTGCCAGGCACTTCCTTCTGTTTTGTCCGGATGGCCTGCCTTCTCCGCACGGGTCGCCGCCTCGAAATTGTGCGCATAATCGCCGAAGATCGAGAAGCGGGTGCCCCACATGTTCCAGGTAAACTCGACCGGAATGTCGAGCACCGCGAGGTCGTTCACTCCCGTTTGGTTGAATGTCACCAAGGTCGGGTCGGCATTCTTGTTGAGAATGACAAGGGCGTTGTCGCCGTTGAATGGCCCCGCGGAGGTGCTGCCTCCCCCCGTATAACTATAGAAGGCCGGTGCAATCTGGAAGTAGGTGCGGGTATCGAAGTTCACCTTCGTGCCAACCTGGAATCCGAGCATCCAGCGATCAGTGGAGTTTGAGGTGGTCGTGAACGGTCCCGTGCCGGAATTGAAGGTATTCTCAAACCCCACGTCCTGATAGACGAACTGACCGAAGTTCGCGAACACATCAACCGTCATACCACCGGGAGGGGCCGTGACCCCTTTGGAGTCCTTGGCGTCCACACCGGACGGGCCATGCGAGCCGCCCCCGAAGGTAAATTTGAACTGCTCAGCAAAACCCTCCGGATTGATATCCGGATCCCAGACCATCCGCGTGGAGACGAAGGGGTTCGGTATCCTGCCGCCTTCCAACGACAGCCACTCAAATGGGTTATACTTCAGAAAGGCTCGCCCGACAAAAAGATCGTCCCCGAAGTTTACGTTCGACACAACGGCACCCTTCGTGGCGGTGACGCCGGTGAGCGCGGTACCGGAGACTGGCTTGCCTGTCTTCGCATCGATGCCGGTGACAAAACTGCCGGATTTCGTGGTGGTTCCAGTGACCACGCTGGTGGTCGAAACCGTCGCCTTGGCAAAGAACGGATTTTCCCCAAGCGTGACGTTTGCCGATCGTGCGCTGCTGCTGGTCTCGAGGAGCACGCCAAGCATCCAGTTGTCCTTGAAATTGATGTCCGCCCCGAGCCGCAAGCGGTAACGCAGACGTTCGCGCTGACCGGTATCGCCACCGTCCAAGCCAGCAGCGACGCCCTCATTGATAAAGTAGCGAACGCGACCTTCCCCATACAGGCGGATCTGGGAAACGGGCGCCGAGATATTAATTTTACTCGCTGCGGTGGACTCGTATTCCTTCGTGAGTTCCGACCGGACAGTTTCCGCTTCCTGATTGGTGATCAGCTTCTTCTTAACGAGCAGATCGAGGAGCGCTGCGCTGTCCTGCGCCTGGGCGGCTTGAGTCGCCAGCGCGATGGCGGGTGCCAACAGCAGGTATTTCAGTTTCATCATGGGGTCTTTTGGTGGTGGATAGGGTGCTTGCGTATCCAGCGTGGGAAACCCTTCGCATGGACATCCGCTGGTTACGCGGCGGGCGCATCATTGGAATCGATTGTTACAATCATGTGACGCTAATGTGACGGTTGTGTGAACTTTCCGACTTTTATTGAACGGCGTTCTTCCTTGGTTGGCGGTGCGAAGAGCCGGTTTGTTGCGGCTTCCGTCGTGTGACGATACGGTTACAGTCACGTGAATTTTCCGGCCGTGATTGATCGCGTCCTCCCGCAATTGTCGGCGTGCCAATCGGGGCTGCCTCATTAGGGATTTTTAATTTTGGCTTAATCGCTCTCTCATCCGGGTCGTGTAAACAAGCAGCACGTCCATGCGCATCCTCCTTGTCGAAGACGAAGAAAAAGTCGCCCGATTCATTACACTCGGGTTGAAGGCGGAGCATTTTGCCGTGGACGGCGCGCAAGACGGCCAGACCGGCCTCGACCTCGCGACTCTCAATCCATATGACCTGCTGATCGTGGATCTGATGCTCCCGACGCTGAGTGGCACGGAACTCATCCGGCGCGTGCGAAAGACCAATGCGGATGTTCCCATCATTGTCCTGACCGCACGGGATGCAGTGGCCGACAAGGTGGTGAACTTCGAAGCCGGAGCAGATGATTACCTGACGAAACCGTTTGCCTTCGCGGAGTTACTCGTGCGGGTGAAGTCGCTCCTGCGGCGCGGCGCGGTGAACCGGTCCAACGTCCTGCAAATCGCCGATCTCGAAATCAACCGCGTTTCCCATCAGGTGCAGCGCCGGGGGCTGGCCATCAAGCTCACCTCCAAGGAATACGCGCTCCTGGAATACCTGGTGGCCAATGCCGGCCGGGTGCTTTCCCGAACGATGATCATGGAGCACGTGTGGGATGAGAGTTTCGAAAGCCTGACGAATATCGTCGATGTGTATGTGCGGATGTTGCGGGCGAAAATCGATGAACCGTTCGATCAGAAGCTCATTCACACGGTGCGCGGCGCGGGTTACGTCGTCAGTGATTCCGCTCACGAATGAACACGCGATCCATTCGTTTTCGACTGATCGGCCTCTACGCGGGGCTGCTCGCGGTCGTGATGCTGGGTTTTGACGCCTATACCTACAAACGGCTCCAACATTTCCTGCGCGAGGTCCTCGGCTCTTCGCTCGAACATCGCGCGGAACAGATCGCCCACGGAATCCTGAGTGAAATCCCATCGAAAGGGGAAAGCTATGCCGCCGCCGCTTATGTGACGGCAGCCATTGAAGGGCGTTTCGCACCGGCGCTGAATGACAAATTCGTGCGGGTGACGAGGGAAGACGGTTTCGTCCTCTACATCTCTCGTGAGCCCAATGACCGCAGTTTCGAACCGGAAAAGGTTCCGCCTTACTTCGGGCCAAGCGTGACGCGGGAGCAGCGGCTCGCCAGCGGCAGTGACATGCTCATCGCCACGTTGTCCACCCGTGTGGCTTCCCATGAGTACTTCGTGGAAGTCGGCACCTCGCTCGCGAGCAGCAATCGCGTCTTGCAGGCCCTCCTCCTCACCCTCGCCGCCGGGCTGCCAGTGGTCATCGGCGCCGCCGTCTTCGGCGGCTATATCCTCATGAAGCGCGCGCTTACGCCGGTGCAGAACATCATGCGCGCCGCGCAGGACATCACCCTGCACCATCTCGGTCGCCGTCTGCCAGTGTCCGAGAGCGGCGACGAAATCGCCGGCATGTCCCTCGCGCTCAATCAGATGATCGCGCGCCTCGACGAGTCGTTTCAACATACCAGCCGCTTCACCGCCGACGCCTCGCACGAGTTGCGCACGCCGCTCACCATCATCCACGGAGAACTGGAAGCAATGCTGCTCCGCCGCAAGCTCGAACCGGACCTGCGGGAAGCCCTGGCGAGCCTGCTCGAGGAAGTCGAGCGGCTGGTCCGGATTGTTGAGGGGCTCTTCGCGCTGTCGCGACTCGACACCGGCGAAGCGCAAGCGGAACGCGTGCGGCTCGACCTCGCGAAACTGGCCGAGACGACGGCGGAACAAATGTGCCTGCTCGCGGAGGAAAAGCACATCGACCTGCGGTGCGAAACGCGCGAAGCCGTGGAAGTCGAGGGCGATCGGGCTCGGCTGAAGCAGGTGGTCGTCAACCTGCTCGACAACGCGATCAAATACACGCCACAAGACGGCAGCATCTCCCTCACCGTCACAGCGCATAACGGCACAGCCCTTCTGGAAATCACCGATTCGGGACCGGGGATTTCCGAGGCCGCCCTGCCGCATTTGTTCGAGCGATTCTATCGCTCGGAAGAAGCGCGCTCGCGGGAAATAGGGGGCGCCGGCCTCGGTCTTTCCATTGTCCATTCGATCTGCGCCGCACACGGCGGTTCCGTCAGCATCGAAAACGTTTCACCCACCGGTTGCCACGTGACCGTCGGTCTCCCCAAAGCCAAATAGCCCATGATTCCGCTCGAACCACCCCTCGCCCCATCGACCGAACCCACGACCGGGGAAGACACTCCGGCCGCGGGGTCCGCTCCTCAGATCTCGAAGCGACGCAGCCGAAAAAATGTTTACGTGTTCATCGCGGTCGCCGCTACGGCGATCGTGGCGGTTTTGCTATTTCGCGGCGGGCACAGCGCTTCCGAGGGATCGTCAAGCCGTTTGCCGATCGTCGCCGTCGCCAAAGTCACACGTGAAGACCTCCGCCAGACACTGACCATCGCCGCGGAATTTCGCCCATATCAGCAAGTCGCCCTCCACGCAAAGATTGCCGGCTTCTTGCAGTCGATCTCCGTGGATGTCGGCGATCATGTGCGCGAGGGGCAGGCGCTGGCCCAACTCGACGTGCCAGAGTTGAAGGACGATCTGGAAAAAGCTTCGGCATCGTTGCGCGCCAGCGAGCAGGAAGTCATTCGCGCGGAGGCAAACTACAATGATGCCCACCTGTCGTGCCGGCGCTTGCAGGACGTGGCCAAGGAGCATCCGAAACTTGTGGCGGAACAGGAACTGGACACCGTGCAGACCAAGGACGCGACCACCGCCGGAACGCTGGCCGTGGCGAAGCAGCGGGTGGGAGAATGCACCGCGGAGCTGAGCAAAGTCCGCTCCATGATTGCCTACACGACCATCGCCGCGCCGTTCGACGGCGTGATCACCCGGCGTTATGCCGACCCGGGGGCGCTCATCCAGGCGGGCACGTCATCCAGTGCGCAGGCGCCCCTCGTCGATATCGCCGAAGACAAGCGGCTGCGTCTCGTTTTTCCAGTGCCGGAATCCGCCGTGTCGCTCATCAAAGTCGGCGCGGCCATGCGCGTGACCGTCGAATCGATCAACGCAACGATGGAGGCAAAGGTTTCGCGCTACGCCGGGAAAGTGGATCGCGCGACCCGCACGATGTCGACCGAAGCTGAGATCGACAACAGCGATGGGCGCCTCACGCCCGGCATGTACGCCAATGTCGCCCTGAACCTGCGCGAGAGCAAAGACGCGATCACCGTCCCAGTGCAGGCCATTGCCGTCGGCGCAAAGCCGAAGGCGTTCGTCGTCAACGCGGCCGGAACGGTGGAGGAACGCACCGTGACGCTCGGCCTGGAGACGCCCTCAAAGGATGAAGTAACCTCCGGGCTGGAACCCGGCGACATGGTGATCGTCGGCAGCCGTTCCGGCATTCAACCCGGGCAGCGGGTCACACCCAAGCTCATCCAGTTGGCAACGGCAGAATAACGCCCACCCTCATGAACCCGACCATTTCCGACTCCGCGCTCAAGGCTCTCGCCACTTTCGACACCTGTGAGGTGGCCAACGCGATCGAATGTTTCGACGTGCGTCTGCGTAACGAAGGCTTCACCAACAACACGCTCCAGTGCCACTTCCCGGAGTTGCCGCCGATGGTCGGGTATGCCGTGACACTGCGCGTCCACAGTGGCAATCCACCGATGCAAGGCGGGACCTATGCTCAGACCACCGAGTGGTGGGATAAACTGGATGAGGTGCCGGCGCCGCACGTCGTGGTCATTCAGGACGCCGACCAGCGACCCGGGGTGGGCGCCTTTGTCGGTGCGGTTCACGCGGCCATTTTACAGGCTCTCGGTTGCATCGGCGTGATCACCAATGGCGCGGTCCGCGACGTCCCGGCGGTCAAACCCACGGGGTTTACTTTGTTTTCGGGGAGTCTCTCCGTGTCGCATGCCTACATGCATGTGGTGGAGGTAAACATGCCCGTCGAGGTGGCCGGACTGCGCATTCAAGCCGGCGATTTGATCCACGGGGACCAGCACGGCATCGTCCGCATCCCGCGCCAGATTGCGCCGGAACTCCCAGAAGTCGTGGCTCGAGTGCGCGAGCAGGAACACAAAATCCTCGAATTCTGCCGCTCGACGCATTTTTCCAAGGCTGGTCTGCGCAAAATCCTCGGTGAGCCCTGCTGAGCGAACCGCCACCGACTCTCCACTCCGCCCCTCGCTCCCACCATGTCCCGTTTCTCGATTCGCTACCCTTATCTCATCATCGTCGTTTGCCTCATGGTCTGCGTGGTCGGCGGGATGAGCGTGATTCGCATGCCGGTGGATTTGTTTCCCTCGATCAAAATCCCGGTCGTCGTCGTCGCCACGTTTTTCAATGGCATGCCTCCGGAACAGATCGAGAACGACATCACCGGACGCTTCGAGCGTTTCTTCACCCTCGGCAGCGGCATCGACCACATCGAGTCGCGTTCCCTTCCCGGCGTGAGCTTGATCAAGGTGTATTTTCAGCCCGGGACCAATGCCGACTCGGCGGTGACGACGATTTCGAATCTCGCGATGGCGCAGCTCCGTCGGCTTCCCCCGGGGACGTTGCCGCCCGTTGTCTTGAAATTCGACGCATCAAGCCTGCCCGTCTGCCTCATCACGTTGAAGGGCGAGGGATTGAACGAAACGCAGTTGCGCGATCTCGGGCAATTCACCGTGCGCAACCAGGTCGCCAATGTGCCCGGAGCCTCGGTGCCACAGCCCTTCGGCGGCAGATACCGGCAGATCATGGTCTATGTCGATCCGCTCAAGCTGGAAGCCCATCAGCTCAGCGTCATGGACGTCGTGCGCTCGGTGAATGAGTCCAACCTCATCCTGCCCGCAGGCGACGTGAAGATCGGGCCTTTCGACTACAGCCTCTACACGAACAGCCAGTTCAAGGGGATCGACGAAATCAATTCCTTGCCATTGAAGACCATCGACGGCACCTCGGTGCTTGTCGGCGATGTCGGCAAGGCCGCGGACAGCTCGCAGATCCAGACCAATATCGTCCGCGTCGATGGCCAGCGATCCGTCTACCTGCCTGTATTGAAACAAGGCGGCGATGCCAACACGATCGCGGTCGTCGACGGCATCAAGAAGGCGGTCGCTTCACTCGTGGACACCCCCAAGGCGCTCATCTCGAAAGTCGTTTTCGATCAATCGGTCTTCGTCAAGACCGCCATCGAAAACCTGCTCCACGAGGGCGCGATCGGCCTCGTTCTGACAGGGCTGATGATCCTCGTCTTCCTCGGCAATTTTCGGGCAACGCTCGCCGTTTTCCTTTCCATCCCGCTCTCGGCGCTGGCCACTTTCATCGGCCTGTCCTTCGGCGACAGCTCGATCAATTCGATGATCCTGGGCGGCCTGGCGCTCGCCTTTTCGCGGCTGATCGACAACTCCGTGGTCGTCCTGGAGAATATCTTCCGTCATCTCGAACTCGGCGAAAGCCCGGAGGTCGCGGCGGAGAAAGGCGGACGGGAGGTCGCGCTGCCCGTGCTCGCCGCGACCCTCACCACGGCGGTCGTTTTCTTTCCGGTCACCTTTCTCTACGGCGTGAGCCGATTCCTCTTCGGCGCCCTGGCGCTCTCGGTCGTGCTCTCGCTCTTCGCGTCGTACGTCGTCGCCATGACCGTCGTGCCCCTCTTCTGCGCAAAACTCATCAAGGCTCACGCCGGCCACGACAGTGATTCCCACGACCAACCGCGCACGTTCATGGGCCGTTTCAATGCGTGGTTCAATGCGCGTTTTCACAGGTTCCTGGATGGCTTTGACCGCACGCAATCGCTCGCCCTCGCGCGGCCGGCCGCGACCGTGCTCGCGATCGGCGGCGTATTCCTCGTCAGCCTGTGCCTCATTCCCGCCCTCGGGCTCGCCTATTTTCCGCGCACCGATCCCGGCCAATTTGTCATCAATGTGAAGGCGGCGACCGGCACCCGGCTGGAAGTGACGGAACAGGAAGTGAAAAAAGTCGAAGACCTCGTTCGCCGGATCGTCCTCCCGAAAGATCTGCGCCTGATCGCTGCCAACATCGGCGCGACGCCGGACTTCTCCGCCATCTACACCAGCAATTCCGCGTCGCACACCGCCTTCGTCCAGGTCAGTCTCCACGACGAACATAAGATCGGCAGCTACGAGTACATGGATCGCGTGCGCAAAGCGATGCGGGAGGAATTGCCGGAATTGAACGCCTATTTCCAATCCGGGGGTCTCGTCGACGCCGTCCTCAATCTCGGCCTGCCTGCGCCGATCGATATTCAGGTGAGCGGTTCCAACCTTGAAAAAGCCTACGAGACTGCTTCGCAAATTGCCCGCGAAGTCCGGAAGATTCCCGGGGTCAGCGACATTCTCATCCCGCAGGACATCGATGCGCCGGCCTTTCAGCTCGCCATCGATCGCCAGCACGCGAGCGAGTTGGGACTGAGCGAAAAGGAAGTCGTGAGCAACGTCATCACGGCACTCACTTCCAATCAAATGATCGCGCCGAGTTTCTGGGTCGATCCTCGCACCGGCAATGATTACCTGCTCACCGTCCAGTATCCGGAAGACGTGGTGAAAACGCTCACCGATCTGCGCAGCATCCCGATCCGCGCCGCTGGACAGCCGGACTCCGCGCGACTGGACGCGGTGACGAGTCTCTCGCCGATCCAGGCGCCAACCGAGGTGGATCACTACCAACTTCGGCGCGTCATCGACATCTACGTCGCCCCTCACGGCGAAGAACTCGGCTCGGTCGCGCGGGCCGTGGAGCGCATCGTCAAGAAAATCGAAAAGCCGGAGGGCATTCGGATCACCGTGCGTGGCTCCGTGCAGGCGATGAATACTTCGTTCCTGTCGTTCGGCCTCGGCCTGATTCTCGCCGTCGTGCTCGTCTACCTGATCCTGGTCGCACAGTTCAAATCCTTCATCGACCCGCTCCTCATCCTGCTGGCCGTGCCACCGGGCATCGTTGGCGTCCTCATCATCCTCCCCGCGACCGGCACGACGCTCAACGTCATGTCGCTCATGGGCATCGTCATGATGGCCGGGATCGTGGTATCCAATAGCATCCTCATCGTCGAGTTCACGCATCGCTTGATGGAGGACGGTTTACCGCTGCGCGAAGCGGTGCAGACCGCCTGCCGGGTTCGGTTGCGCCCCATCCTGATGACGTCGCTCGCCACGATCTTCGGCTTGATTCCGATGGCCTTGAAACTCGGCACCGGCAGCGAGGCCTATGCTCCCCTCGCGCGCGCGATCATTGGTGGACTGCTCGCCTCGTTGGTCATGACCGTCTTCATCGTGCCGGCGGCCTTTTACATCGTCTATCGCAGGCGCCTTGCCGCACACTCCGGGACACCTCCCCCCGAGAGCCCCGCCCCGAAGCCGGAACTCTTGCACGCTTGATGAAACGATCCCTCCTCCTTGTCCTGGCCAGTGCCAGTTGCGCATTGGCCGCACCGCGCAAAGCTCCCGTGCCGCACGCGCCCGCTCCAGTGCAACTCGACTTGAGAGCCGCGGAGGAAATCGCGCTCCGCCAGTCGCCCACCATCAATGTGGCACAATTCAAGGCGCTCGCTTCGAAGCAGGTCGTCCGGGAAGTCCGTTCGGCTTTCTTTCCGCAGATCACCGCTGAGTTCAGCGCCGTCGCGACGGGCGATGACATCGCCGACCGTCTCGGCTGGAACAAGATCACCAAACAGGACACACGCATCGGCGCGTCCGGCGGCTTGAACAACCCGACCATCCTCAGCCGTGAATCGAACGGCGTCATCTTCAGCCAGCTCATCACCGATTTCGGACGAACCTGGAACCTGACCGAGGCCGCGAAAAGCGTCGCTCTTTCCGAAGCCCAACGCAGCGCACTCACCCGGGCCAAAGTGTTGCTCATCGTCGATCAAAGTTATTTCAAGGCGCAGCAAGCCCAGGCCGTCCTGCGCGTCGCCGACGAGACGGTGCTCGCCCGGCAGTTGCTCGCCGACCAGGTCAGCGCGCTCGCCCAGGGCAAACTCAAATCCGATCTCGACGCCAGCTTTGCCCGCGTGAGCCTCGACGAGGCGAAACTGCTCCAGCTCGAGGCGCAAAACCGCATGGATGCAGCCTTCGCCTATCTCTCGACCGCCCTTGGCTATGCCGAACCCCGGCATTTTGCGCTGGTCAATATGCCCCGGTTTTCGGCGCCCCAGGGAAATCTCGCCGCCCTCATTGCCCAGGCCCTGGAATCGCGGCCCGAGGCGCTTTCTTTGCGCCACGAGCGTGACGCGGCCCGCCGCATGACCGCGGCCGAACGCGCCGCGCATCTGCCAAAAATCAGCCTCATCGGCGCCGCGGGACGCACCACCGCCGGCGACCCGCGCGTCGAAGGCGATTACGCGGCGGCAGGCATCAATGTGGAACTGCCGATCTTTACGGGATTCCGCCTGAGCGCGCGGGTCCAGGAAGCGACGCTGCAAGCGCAGGCCGCGGAGCAGACCTTGCGCGAAATGGAGAATCTCATTGCCCAGGACGTGCAAGTCGCCCTGCTCAACACGACCAATACTTCCGACAAAATCGTCGTCACGGCCAGTCTGCTGGCCAATGCCGAGCAGGCCTACGATCTTGCCGAGGCGAAATACAGGTCCGGGGTCACTTCGCTTGTCGAATTCAGCCAGGCGCAACTCGCCAAGCTGCAAGCGCAGATCGATCACACGACAGCCACTTACGAATACCAAATTAACCGGCTCATCCTGGACTTCCAAATCGGCGCTCCAAAGTATCTGAATCCCCCACCCATCTCGCGCTAGCCGGGAGGTTTCCGCAGCGATTCCAGAGCTGCCGAATTCAGAAAGCGCGTAGGTGGATCGCGTTCTCCGCAACGCGATGGGAAAAAAGAATCGCGGCTCCGCCGCCCATCTTTTGCCATCGCCTTCGGACTGGAGCGGAGCGACAGAACTCGCGGAGCGAGCCCGATAGGGCGATCGCGGAGGCGATCGTTAAAAGCCGATCCACCCGCGCACCATGATTTTCGGTACTTCATAAATCACGTCATTAGCAGCAGGCGCGAAGGACCTTCTGATCTCCTCCGGCATCTAAAATTGTGCTGGTAAGGAAAGGCAGAGATCAGAGGTTCTTCTCCCGCATGCGGGATCAAGAATGACGGGAAAGGGCGCGGCCAGTGAGATCAACCCCAGATCTGTTCGAGACGGTCCAAATTTATACTTGACCGATTTAAGTCCATTAATTAAGTATAGCTTCAAGACGGCCATGAAAGTCGTCTTTGCAACGATCGAACCGCGGGCCAACGCCGTGGGCCGAGCGTCGCCCATCCACGGCCCACCAGCACCACTGGAGGCTTCACCAACCATACGGACACCTCGCTGACCGGATCACCGGGCAGAGGATTCAGCAGACTATTGATTCGATGAAGACACTCCCAACCATTTTCGCAGCGGCCGCCGTGCTGGCCGCCCATTCTGCGCAGGCCCAGGAAAACGGCGCATTGCTTGATCTCCTCGTGAAGAAAAAACTCCTCACCTCACAAGAGGCACAGGATGTCCGTGGACAGCTCGAGCAGGAAAATACCTCACCCAACGCGGGCAAAGTCAGGCTCTCCACATCCGTCACGGAAATGCGTCTCTACGGGGACGCCCAGTTGCGCTACGGCGTCCAGGAGGGCCAATCCGCCGGCTTGGACGCAGGAGACCACGGGCAACGGGACCGGCTTCGGTATCGATTGCATCTCGGCGCCGAAGTGAAGCTCGTCGACCACTGGCTGCTCGGGGTGCAAGTCGAGACCAGCAACGATGGGCGCTCGACACAGGTGACCGCCGGCGACAATCCATTTTTCGGCAAAGCCACGGCCAGCACGACGAGCGTCCTCAACTCACTCACTTCCAACTCGGGCCCCGTCGTCACCGGCATCGATGCGAAGACCGGCAAAGTCACGAGCGGAAAAGCCCTGACGGGCGTGACGACCACCAAGGGGACGGTGGTTTCGAACGTCAACTTCGGAGACACGTTGTTCGCCTCGAAAGTCTTCCTCCGTTACAACCCGTTTGATTGGTTGTCCGTCGAAGGCGGCAAGATCCCGAATCCATTTATCACGACGCCGATGGTCTGGGATCCGGACCTGAATCCCGAAGGCCTCGCCGAACAATTCCAATACACGATCGGCCCTTCGGGGGGCGCCGTGACCAGCGGCAAGGACGGAAAATCTCTCGCTCCCACCCGTGGGCTGAGCGTCGATCTCTTCGCCAACTTCGGCCAGTTTGTTTATGACGAAGCCGGATACGAAAATAGCTTCAACAGCACCAGCACCACCCCATTTAGCCAGGTCCCAAACAAGGTGGACAACTGGATGCTCGGCTGGCAGATCGGAGCCCGGGCGCACTTCAACAAGAACACGTATCTGCAGGTGGCGCCGACTCTGTACAGCTACACTGGGGGTGGACAGACATCTGCCACCACTTTCAACGGCGATTCGCCGGCGATCGTCCTGACCAAAAATGCCAAGCCCGCATTGGTTACGTTCAACCAGACCGGGGTGAATAATTTGCAGGTCCTCGATATTCCCGTGGAGTTCGGATGGAAGGTCGGGAACATCCCATTTACCGTTTTCGGTGACTTCGCCGACAACCTCAATGCCGGATCGCGCGCCGCGCGAGCCGGGCATCCGGACAAGGGCAGCGAAGGCATCGCCTATCAGGTCGGGGCCAGCATCGGCAAGCTCATGACCAAGGCCGATTGGGAACTCAAAGCTTACTGGCAGCATAGCGAACAGTTTTCCCTCGATCCCAATCTGGTCGAAAACAACACCTTCGACGGACGTTTGAATACGGAAGGATTTGTCGTCAGTCTCGGGTATGCCTTCACGGATGCAGCATCGCTCACCTTGCTCTATTCGCGTGGCGAGCAAATTGACAAAGACCTCGGCACCGCCGGCTACGGCAGTCTCGTCGGAGGAGGCATTTCGCTCCGCGATTCCCAATTCTTCTTCGCCGATTTTCTGCTGAAGTTCTGAATCACCGCGTAGCGGCGCGGCGAGACGCCATCAGCTCGATGGGACACCCGCGAAGGAGGCGGGTGTTCCAGACTCCGATATCAATGGCTCGGTTCACTTCTCTGCCCAGCGTTCGCCCGGGATGGGGGTTTTCTGCGCCAGTAAAACGACGTGAACCTCTCCGCTCCGCATGAACACATTCATTTGAGCGCCGGGCAGAAGTTCAATACTTTGCCCAATCAGCTTCGGCCGCAAAGCCGCCACGGGAATGTGCTGACCCTGCGCGTCGGAGACGAAAAAGATCCCGCTGTTGGAATCGAATTTCACTCCAGGCAGCGAGAAGTCGAATCTCTCATCGTGCCGGGGTTCGACCCTTGACGCATAGTTGAGAGTGCTGAAGGTGATGCTGGCCACGAGAGCCTTCGGGCCTGGCAACCACCGGAGTTGGTGCCAGAGGATCGAACTATAGGCGTAAGTTTGAACCGTTTCCGGGCTGCGCACCGACGTCGCGTTGGCCACGGCCAGCGACGCGAAGAGGGCTAATGCCGGCGCCGCAAAGACCCTCGGATGAAACTTGGATTTCATGACAAAACATCGGCCTCGATACATTCGTTGCAAGTGATTCTACTGGACCGTGGTGCTGATCACCTGCCCGCGACTCCACGCGCCGAGTTTCTTTGCGTCGGCGGAATTCTTGAGGCGGAGGGTCAGCTCGGACGAGCCTGAGCCGTAGGTGCCGAGGTTCTTGCGCGTGAGGATTTCGGCTTCGATGGCGTTGCCGATGGGGGTATAGGTCGAGTTGGTGGCGCGGAGATCGACGGTCTGGCCGGGCTTCAGGCGGTTCGCGTGGAACCAGGCACTGGAGAAGATGAGGAGACGGACGGACTCGGCATCCACGCTTTCGACAAAGCTTCCGAGGCCTTCACGGGCGAGACGGGCATCGACCCGGGCGGCTTCCTCCGCTTTCAGCACCTGCAGACCGGCATCGTCGGCCACGGTGTGCACGATCCGGCGTTCACCCGTGAGGGTCCATGTGAAGTAAAGGCGCTCGCCATTCCGCAACGCCACGTCGGCGGCGGGCTCGGCGCCACGCACGATGCGGGCATCGGCCGCCAGCTCGAAGTCGCGCGGCTTTTCCTCGAACACCTTGTCGCCGGCGAAGACCTGCGCGGCGAACTCCCGTCCGCCGAGCTTCACGGATTGAATCACCCAAGCGTGGCCGTGGCCTTTCATCTGGCACATCTCATCCTGATAATGGACCAGCCAGCCGCGTCGCTGGTCGCCATCGGGATTGAAGAAACAGTTCACCCGCTCGCCCGGCAGCAGTTCATCCACATGCGCATCGTAATAGAGGTGGCGGTAGGTCGTGGCCCAGGGGAGCACCTTGGACGTGAAGATTTCGCCCGAGGATTCGTTCTGGACCTCCACGATCCAGGTGGCGGGATCGAACTTGCGCCACACATACCAGCCGCGGCTGATTCCGACGTTGCCAGGCACTCCGAAGCGCCGCGGGTGCAGCGGGTGCGCTCCTTCGAACGGCTGCACGGCGATCGTGCGGATGGTCTTCGTCGCCACGCCGGGGTGGCCCTTGAAACCCTTCACGCCGACCTTCGCGCGAAAGACCCCCGCTGGATCGCCGGTGGTGCAGAAAATCTCGTCGTTCTCCGGGCCACCGAAAGTGATGTTGCTCACGACCTGCGCCGGGACATCGATCTGGCCGAGCACCTTGCCCTCCGGGCTGATGACGGTAATGCGGCCCTGCTTTGTCTCGGGCCGCTGGTAATCGGCCACCCAGAAATTCCCCGCGGCATCAAACGCGCACCCATCGCCCCCGCTGCCGCCGAGATCGTAGAACAGCTCCGCCGGTCCGAGGGGCTGATCATCGTCCGGCACCCGGAAGCGGAGGATCTTCTTCGACTGTGACTCGATGAGGTAGAGAAACTGACCGGCGGGATCCACGTCCAGGCCGTTCGGAAAGGCGAAGGTATGGCCGATGCGCGACACCACGCCATCGGGACGCAGACGGAAAACGCTACCCGTGGGGCTGGCGAGCGAGGAGCCGCTCGGGTCGGTCCAGTAGATGTTGCCGCGTGCATCCACGGTCAGGTCGTTGAGGCTATTGAGCGGCTTCCCCTCGAAGGTATCCGCGAGCACGCCCAGCGTGCCATCCGGCGCGAGCGAGAGGAGCGCTTTGTGTTTGTTGTCGCAAATCAGCAAGCAACCGTTGGCCCCCAATACCGTCCCGGCGGGTGCGATGTCCAGCCACAGGATGACGTTGCCCGACTGGTCCACGCGCCGGAGGCCGTCGCTGCAAAAGAACACCTCCCCATTCACCCATGTGGGTCCCTCCGAGTAGGCCGGGCCCTTGCAGTACTGCGTGAACCTGGCCGTGGCGAGATTCTCGGCGATGGAGGCTGAACGCCCAGGAGTCGGGAACGCCAGCAGGGCGGCGAGGAACAAAGGGAGGGACAGGAAGGATGCGATCTTCATTGGTCGGCGGGATTTGGGCCGAAAGCCTATTCATGCATTTCGAGAAGCACCATCTCCCCGCGCACCGTCCCAAATCGAAGATTGCACGGTTTCGGTTCGGCCCGGTTATTCCCCGTGGCATCCTGTCCGTCTCGAACTACCCCCACACTCCCCGCATCCAGACTCAATGCTCAGATGGGAAGCAGACGCTTCTTCCAGAGGACGAAAATCGCCGGGTAAATGAGCAACTCAAGGATCGCGCTCGTCACCACCCCCCCGATCATCGGCGCGGCGATGCGTTTCATGACGTC
Source organism: Chthoniobacterales bacterium (assembly GCA_038228205.1). Taxonomy (GTDB): domain Bacteria; phylum Verrucomicrobiota; class Verrucomicrobiia; order Chthoniobacterales; family Chthoniobacteraceae; genus Chthoniobacter. The sequence continues at coordinate 21,721 of JBBRPL010000011.1, read as the reverse complement.
AGCGCCCGCTTGCGTGGTCGGGCTCCACATGATGGGGAGCAGGCCGAAGAGGATCGCGCACACCGTCATGATCTTCGGGCGGATGCGTTGCACGGCGCCTTCCTTTACCGCGACGTAAAGGTCGGCCATCGAGTTCATGCATCCGGCGTCGCGGTACTTTTCCCAGGCATGTTCGAGGTAGTGCAGCATCACCACACCCGTCTCCGCGTCGAGGCCCGCCAGGGCGATGAGGCCGACCCACACCGCCGTGCTCATGTTGTAGCCGAGCACGTAGAGCATCCAGAAGGCGCCGATCAGCGAAAACGGCACGGCGAGCAGCACGATGAATGTTTTCGTCACGGACTGCGTGTTCATGTAGATGAGGACGAAGATAATGAGCAGTGTGAACGGGATTACGATTTTGAGCCGCTTCTCCGCTTCCTTGAGATACTCAAACTGCCCAGCCCACTGGGAGTAGTAGCCGGCGGGAAACTTCACCCGCTCGTTGATGCGCTGCGAGGCGGCGCGCACGTAGCCCTCGATGTCGCTGCCCGTGATGTCCACGAAAACGAAGCCGACGAGCTGGCCGTTCTCGTTGCGGATCGAAGGCGGGCCGGTCTTGTAGCTGATGTTGGCCAGGAGTGAGATGGGGACCTGCGGCGTGACCGTGTCCGGTGCGGCGGCGTTGCCCATCCGGCTCGGCGCGCCTAGCGGCGCTTGTTTCGCGGCCGCTTGCGCCATGGGCGTAGCGACGAGCACGCGCTTGAGCGAGTCGAGGTCGTCGCGGAAATCGCGGGCGTAGCGGACACTGATGGGGTAACGCTCGCGGCCTTCGACCGTCGTGGCGATCGTCTTGCCGCCGATCGCCGTCTCGATGATGTCGTTCACGTCACCGACGCGGAGACCGTAACGAGCGGCAGCTTCGCGGTTGACGTCGAAGTCGAGGAAATATCCCCCGGTGGTGCGCTCCGCGAAGACACTGCGGGTGTTGGGAAGATCGCTCAGCGCTTTCTCGATGTCGACCGCGACGTTTTCGATCTGCTTGAGGTCAGGACCGAAAACCTTGACCCCCAGGATTGTGCGGAAGCCGGTCGTAAGCATCTCGGTGCGTGTCTGAATCGGCATCCAGAAGATGTTCGCCATGCCCGGCGTCTTGATCTTCTCGTTCATCTCCGCGATGAGCTTTTCCCAAGTCATGCCGAGCCGCCATTGGTCGTGAGGCTTGAGCGTGACGACGGTCTCGAACATGGCCAGCGGCGCGGGATCGGTTGGCGTTTCGGATTGCCCGGCCTTGCCGAAGACGCGCTCGACCTCGGGCACTTTCGCGAGCATCCGGTCCTGGATTTGCAGGATCTTCGTCGCCTCATTGATCGACATGCCCGGCACGGCGGTCGGCATGTAGAGGATCGTGCCTTCGTTCAGCGGCGGCATGAATTCAGTACCGAGTTTCGAGTAGGGGATCCAGTTGGCAACAGCCAGCCCGACAATGGCGACGACCACGAGGACGGTGACACGCAACCATTGGAATGGGAGCCACGGGAAACCCAGCAGCGGAACACCAAGTTTGATGGAAAGATCGAAGAATGGCTGGTAGGCCCAAATGAGAAAACGGTTCAACGGGTTCTTGATCTCCGGTGTGATCTTGCCGCGGACGAGCAGCAGCATGAGCACCGGCACGACCGTGATGCCGAGCACCGCCGCAAAAAACATCGCAAAAGTCTTGGTGAAGGCGAGCGGCTTGAAGAGCCGGCCCGGCTGCTCGACGAGCGAGAACACCGGGATGAAGCTGACGGTGATCACGAGGAGAGAGAAGAAAAGCGGACGGCCCACGCTTTTCGCGGCGTCGATGATGACCCGTGTGTGTTCGGCGCGGTCGGGGTCGCGCCCGTGCTCGTCGCGAAAATGCTCCAACGCCTTGTGTGCGTTCTCGACCATGATGATCGCCGCATCGACCATCGCGCCGATGGCAATGGCGATGCCACCGAGCGACATGATATTCGACGTAAGCCCAAGCCACATCATGGGTAGAAACGAGAGGATGATCGCGATGGGTAGCGTGATGATCGCGACCAGGGCCGAGCGGACGTGCCAGAGGAAGATGATGCAGACGAGCGCGACGACGATGCTCTCCTCGATCAACTTTTCGCGAAGCGTGTGGATGGCGTTTTTGATGAGTTCGCTGCGATCGTAAGTCGGGACGATGCGCACACCCTCGGGCAGCGAGGCTTTGATCTCCTCCATTTTCTTTTTGATCCCGTCGATGACATTGAGCGCGTTTTCCCCGTAGCGCATGACGACGATGCCGCCGACCACCTCACCTTTGCCGTCCAACTCCGCGACGCCGCGACGCAAGTCGCCGCCGAGATGCACGGCGCCGACGTTCTTCACGTAGATCGGCGTACCGTCCACGACCTTGAGCACCACGTTTTCGATGTCCGCGATGCTTTTGATGTAACCGCGACCACGGACGTAATACTCCGTGGTCGCGACCTCGAAAACCTTGCCGCCCACGTCGCCGTTGCTCATTTTGATCGCACTGACAACGTCGGCGAGGGGGATGTTGTAGGCCACAAGCTGGTTCGGATCGAGGTCAACCTGGTATTGCTTGACGAAGCCGCCGACGGGCGCGACTTCGGCGACGCCCTTCACCGATTCCAGGGCGTATCGCAGATGCCAGTCCTGGAAGGAGCGCAACTGGGCGAGGTCATTTTTTCCGGTGTCATCGACCAGTGCGTATTCATAGACCCAGCCGACACCCGTCGCGTCCGGTCCGATCACCGGATTCACGCCTTCAGGCAGCGAGCCACGCACGGAGTTGAGGTATTCGATGACCCGCGAACGTGCCCAGTAAATGTCCGTGCCGTCCTCGAAGATCACATAGACAAACGACTTCCCGAACATCGACTCGCCGCGGACAAACTTCACTTTCGGCGCGGCGATGAAGCGCGTGGAAATGGGATACGTGATCTGGTCTTCGACGAGATCGGGGGAGCGGCCTTCCCAATCCGTATAGACGATGACCTGCACGTCGCTGAGGTCGGGGATGGCGTCGAGCGGTGTCTTCAACAGACCATAGATGCCGCCGGCGATGGCGAAGACCGTGAAGATGAAGATGAGGAATTTGTTGCGCGCGCTCGCTTCGATAATGCGCTCGATCAACGTCTCGCTGACGGGCGTGGAAGGTCGGGATTCCATGCTCACTTCACCGCCCCCAGCGTTTTCACCATGTCCCCACAGCCGGACATTTTCGTACCCATGAATGGGTTTTCAACTTTCTCTCCAGCTTGTAGCCAATTGGCTGGCGATTTGTCCCACATCGGACAATTCGCGACGTTGACCGGGCTTGCGAGTGGCGGCGGAAACTCGGTGAGAAGCGCGATGAAAGCGGCACTCATCTTCCCAAACTCTATTCGCGCTTCGTCGAGGTTGCCCGCCTTGAACTGCTCGAGCGCGGTGGCGACCGCGGCGACACGCTGCTGGTATTCCTCCACACGCTCGGGAGGATGGACCTCGGCTTTGGTCACAGCCTGCACGCGTTCGCGGAGCTGCGTGATTTGTGCAGTGAGACCATCGAGTTTGTCCTGAGTGAGCAATTTGTGGATCGTGAGGTAGGACGCAACGACTGGCTGAAAGAGCGTCCGAGCTTCCTGCGGCAGTGGCATAGGCTTGGCGGCCTCTGCCATCCCGGATTTCTCCGCGGCGCCCATCGCCGGCTCCTCGAAAGACTTGACTGCGCCTTGCACTTTGGACTCCGCATCGATGAGGAAGTTCGCGCTGGCGACGACCCGCTCCCCTTCCTTGAGTCCCCCGGTCACTTCGTAGATGTCGCCGTATTTTCTGCCGATCTGGACGCGACGTGGCTCCAATTTGCCTCCGCCCCGGTCCACGAAGACGAGGGTGTTTGAGCCCGTGGGCATCACCGCGCTGACCGGAATCGTGAGTCCTTCGCCCATGTCCATCGCCAGCTCGATGTTCACGTACATCCCGGGCCGCAGCTTGAAGTCGGCATTCGGAATATCGACCCGCACTTTCACGGTGCGCTTCATTTCAGCGAGGAACGGATTGATGAGGCCCAGTTCGCCGTCGAAGGTCTGTCCCGGATAGGACTTCGCGGTGAGGCGAACCTTTTGGCCCCTGGCCAGCAGCGAGAGCTCGTCTTCGTAAAATTCGGCCCACACCCAAACGACGGAGAGATCCGCGACGTCGACGAGATGGTCGCCGCTCATGACCTTGCGGCCCTGGTCCACGGGCACGTCTTCCACCACGCCTTTGAACGGGGAATTGAGGGTGAGAAACTCGGACGGCCTTCGCGTCTTCTCCAGCTCCGCGATTTGCGTCGGAGTGATGCTCCATTGCTCCAGGCGGCGCCGGGCCGCGTCGAGCAGCCGCTCCGTGCCCGCCTTGCCGTCCCCGGTCGTGGCGCGGTCGCGGGCCTCGAGCAGATTGACCAATTCGCGTTCCGCCGTGGAAAGCTCGGGGCTGTAGATGGTGAGCAGCGGCTGGCCTTCCTCGACGGGTTCGCCAGGTGAAGTGACGCAGAGCTTTTGCACGTACCCCTCAACACGCGCGACAAACTCCCAATGCCGGGTCTTGTCCGGCACGACCATGCCGACCGAGCGGATGACGTGGTGCAGCGGTTTCTTTTCCGCCGCCGCGTAGGTCACACCAATCTGTTGCTGCCGTTGCACCGGCACGCTGAACTCATTGAGCATGGCGCCGGACGCAGCCTGCGGGGTAGCCGTGTTCATTGAGCCCTTCTTCAACACCGGGACGAGGTCCATGGAGCAGATGGGGCATTTTGCCTTCGGGTCATGCGAATGCACCGAGGGGTGCATCGTGCAGGTGTAATAATCGACGTTCGGGTCCGCGCCCGCTCGGCCTTGCTTCTGGCAACCGGCCAAACCGATAAGGATGAGCAACGCGACGAGGACGATAGGCTGGTGAATGAGTTTCTCCATGATCATTTGGGTTTCCGGCTCGAGGGGCCCTGAGAAGGTGAGAAGAGGTGGAGGTCCGTGCCGACGAGCGCTTCGAGTTCCGCGAGGGCCACCCGGTAATCGGCGAGATGCTGCTGATCCACGGCTTCCACTTCCCGCAGGGCGCGGTCCGAGATGACCAGTTCGAGAAACCCTGTTTTGCCACCTTCGTAATTGGTGCGGTTCGTCTGGAGGGTCTGGCGCGCGTTGGGAATCAGCCGCGCCTCGAAGATCTCCATGTGATGACGATAGGTTTCGATCTTCTGGAGTTGGTCGCGGAGCAGGCCCAGTGCTTCGGTGTGTGCGCTGTCCAGCGCCCGCTCCGCTGCTTCGACGCCGCTTTGCGCCTCGCGTTCCCCGGCTCGGTATTTTCTGCCGTTGAGCCACGGCACGTTGAACGAGACACCAGCCCCCACCTCGCTGACCGCCTGGGATGCGCCGTTGTAGCGCTGCGCCTGGAGGCTCAAGGCCGGGTCCGGAAACCAATCCCGCCTTGCAAGTTCGAGTTTTGCTTTCGCCGCCGCTACGCCGGCCTCGGCCATCCGCACTTCAGGACGGTTTGAAAGGACCAGCGTGCGCAGGCGCTCGACGGGCGGCAGCACGGCATGTGCACTCGATGAGACCGGTTGGCCAAGCGCCGAAAACGGGTCGCGATTCATCAGCACCTTGAGCTGGGTCGCATCGTCGGAAATGGCCCGTTGCAGATCCCGCCGCGTCTCCTCGAGTCGCACGAGTTCGCCCTCCGCCATCAGCACGTCGGACTGCCCTTGATTCCCGACCTCCAGGCGCGCGCGGCTGATTTCCAGCGTTTGCGCCAGCGACCCGTCGTTGGCTCGATTGAACTCGAGCAGGGCGTATCCTTTGGCCAGGCGGTAGTAGGCGGCGCGCGCCCTGGCGACGGTGTCGAGTTCCTTGCGGCGCAGTTCTTCCAGGCTGCCGAGCGCCTCCGCCGATGCGATTCGCGCCCGGCTCTGGTTCTTGCCGGAGAGCGGGATCATTTGCTCCACGCTCCACATCTGGTCGGTGAAGCTGTCGGGCGCGACATCGACAAAGCGACCGAGCCGGGTGCTGGCGTTAATTCTGAGGTCGTCCCAGGCCGCGGCCTGCGGCACGCGCTGCTTCATCGCCTCCCACCGGGCACGCGCCTCCTTGATCGACGGATTGCTGGCCAGCACCGCATCGGTGATAGCCCCCAGCGAAAGCACGCCTGGCGGCGAGTCGCCGGAATTCTTCGGCGGTTCAGCCTGGGCGGTGAAAAATAGGGAAAAGCTGCAAAGGAAAAATGGGAACGGTTTCATGGATCTGAACGGTGGATGTCGCGGGTGAGGGTGTGCGCGGGGCACACTTCGCCTGGGAACGTCCGTGGCTCAGATCAACCGGATGCAGCTCACCGCCAGCGGAGAGAGGGTGGGGACGGTGCCCTCTTCGTCGAGAATGACGAACGGGCGCCGGGGCGCGGGCGGGGTGAAGAGAAGCGTGTAAGCGCGCAGACCGATGGTCGCGAGCTGGATATTCGCGTGGTCCGGGGCGGGAGTCGGCGGCTGCGGGGCATTTTGCTGCTCCGTCACCTTGCAGCAGACGATGTTGGCGCAACAACCGCGCGCGCACTCCATGGCAGCACATGACCCGCCCTGCTTCATCTCGACGGGCATCGCCAGCGGCTGGGCCTGCGTCACGAAGAGCAGGCTCACGAGGAGCGTCAGGATGAGCGAGGTTTTCGCGAGCATGTTACCGGTGGATTGAGAACCATAGCAGACTTCGGTCGTCTTGCCGACTGCGAAATGCGCCGCCGCGTGGCTGAGTGATTCCCTATTGAGCACCGGCCCTGGCCCCGACGGCCCGCTGCAAGGTAAACTGCGCCTTGTTGTATTCGACGACCGTGCCCAGGTAATTGTGCCTTGCCCGGGTCAAATCCTGTTCCGCTTGAATCGTCTCCGCCACCACACCGACACCGAACTCCTTGCGTTCCCGCGACAGTTCCAGCGTTTTTTGCGCCGCCTTGAGCGCCCGCTGCGCCATCGCGAGTTGATCGCCGAGCGAATGCACCCGGGTGTGGCTCTCGACGACCTGGCGCACGATTTCATCCCGAAGCTTTTGCCCTTCCAGCTCAGAGGTCCGCAGGCGGGATTCACCGGCCGCGATGCGGCCGCGATCGAACAGCCCGCCGGGGCCGATCCGCCACGAAAGGCCGATCCCGTAGTCCGATGATTCATTGAAAGTCGCGATTTCAGTGCCTCGCCCGCCCGCCAGACCACCGTAGGAATATTGCGCGCCAAGCGTGGGCACGAGCGGACCGTACCTGGCGCCATCGCGGGAGCGGCGCGCCGCTTCGCGTTGCGCCGCGCTCATGTGCAGTTCCGGCCGATCGACGAGCGCGCGCTGGACGAAGGTATCGAGGGAATCGGCGGAAGAGATCAGTTTGAGCGGGGCAGGCGCGGCATCATCCGGCAGGAGGTTCACGGCGGGATCGAGTTGCACGACCTGCGCGAGCCGGGCCGCCGCGATCCGGCGCGCCTCCAGGGCCTGGCGGTAGGCGACGCGATTCAATTCCGTCTGCGTCTCCACCCGGTAGGCATCGCCGGCAAAAGCAATCCCCGCTTCCACCGCACGCCGGACCTGCGTTTCATAATCCAGGGAAATTCGCACGGCCTCCGAGGCCACCCCGACATCGGCCTGCGCCCGGACCAGATCGAAATAGCCGAGTGCCGCGGAGAGGGTTGCCTCCTGAGCCTGCGCGTCGGAAGCATACGCGGCCGCGTTCACGAGCTGCTGGGTCGAGAGAGACTTGAAATAGGCTTCGCCGAGGTCGATCTGCGCCTTGACCGCCGCGCCGAGATCGACGGCGGATTTTTCCACGTCGAGGATCGGACCATCCACAGCCTGGATGTTCTCCTGGTGCCCATGGTACGCGGCGCCGATGGTCACCCAGGGGAAGAACTGCTCCTGCGCCAGGGTGTGCTCGGCCTGCGCCAGGGTCGCCTTTTCGGCGACCAGCTTTACATCGAGATTCCGGGCGCCGGCGAGCCGGAGGGCGGTCGCCAGGTCGATGGGCTGGGCCCGGCCACGATCGGGAGTCCTGCCAGGATCACCGGCACCCGCCGAAGCGGTAGCAGCGAGGAGTGCGCAGAGCGCGAGAGTGCGACAGTTCATGGGGCGTCCTTGGCATTGACGGACTGGCCGTCGGTCAGGGTCAATTTTCCAACGAGAAGCACCCGGTCCTGTTCGGTGGCGCCGCTGGCGATCTCCGCCTTCGCACCATCGTTAAAGCCGAGCTTCACCGCCGTCTTCTTCGCCTTGCCGTCCACAGCCGTGAAGACGAACGCGTTCGTTTTCTCCATCACGATGGCCTCGGCGGGAATGAGGAGAGCGTCCGTCTTCTTCTCGACCCCGATTTTCACCATGGCATACATGCCGGGACGGAGCGCGCGCGTAGGATTCGGCACGTCGGCTTCGACGAGCATCGTGCGCGTGGCCTCGTCGAGCGCGTAGCTGATGCGGCTGACCGTGGCCTCGAAGGCCTTCCCCGGCAGTCCTTCCACGCTGAACTTCACCGGTTCGCCCTTGTCCACGAGCGACGCTTCGGCTTCGGGCACGGCGACCTGCACGCGCACGGTATCGAAGTCCGCAATGGTCACGATCGCCGCGGCCTGCATCGTCCCTCCGCTGGTCGGGGCCGGGATGAAGGCCCCCGGATCGACAAAACGCTGCGTAATCACCCCGGAGAATGGCGCCAGGATGCGGCTGTATTTGAGCAGCACCGTCGTCTGATCCAAGCGCGCGCGGGCGACTTTGAGCTTGCCCTCGGCTTCGCTCAGCGACTGGGGTGTGACGAGATCCGGCGCCTTCTTCGCCGCGCCGCTCACGCGTTCGAAATCGATCTCCGCGACCTTCACCTCGGCTTCATATTTCGCGAGATCGGACACCAGTTCGGGCACTTCGATTTCCCCGAGCGACTGGTCCGCCCGGACGCTGTCGCCTTTGTCCACGCCCAGTGATTTCAAATACCCGGGCACCTTGGCGTAGAGGGTCGCCTGCTGGTTGGCACGGAGCGTCCCCGGCAGCGTGACGTAACGCGTGATCTCGCCGCGTCCGGGATGCGTGGCTTTGATTTCGGGCGCATCGGCGCGCGCGACGGCGGCGAGGGCCAGGACGGCTCCGAGGAATGGCGTGAGTTTCATAGGCGGATCAGTCCTGGCGGGCGGGCGGAACGAAGAATTCGCTCAGCGAATCGGTGGGGTCGAGTGAAGGCGAGCGCCGGTGCGACCGCGCCATGATCAGCGCGAAAACGGCCGGCAGGACAAAAAGCGTGGCCAATGTGGCGGCGCACAACCCGCCCACCACGGCCCGACCGAGCGGCGCCGACTGCGCGCCGCCTTCTCCAAATCCGAGAGCCATGGGCAGCATGCCCGCGATCATCGCGCAACTCGTCATGAGGATCGGCCGCACGCGGCTGGCGGCTCCGTCCCTCGCGGCATCGAGCGCCGTCGCCCCCGCCTGCCGCGCGCGCTCGGCGAAAGTCACGAGCAGGATCGCATTCGCGACCGCCACGCCCACGGCCATGATCGCCCCGATGGCCGACTGAATATTCAGCGTGGTGCGCGTGATCCACAGCGCCAGCACCACACCGGCGAGGACCGCCGGCACCGTCGAAACGACGGCCAACGAAAGGCGCAGCGATTGGAAGTTCGCGGCCAGCAGGAGAAAGATCACCATCACCGCCACCACCAGGCCGGAACGGAACCCGGTGAGCAATTCCTCCAAGGGCACACTCTGCCCTCGCAAGGCCACGTTGGTCCTGGCGGGAGGAGCCCCAGCGCGCGCGATGGCCTCCTTCACTTGCGCGGCCACGTGTCCGAGGTCCGAGCGATGAATGTTGGCCGTGATGCTCACCACGCGCGCCATGTTGTAGCGCTCATACTGCCCCACGACCGTGCCTGGCGCGATGCTCGCGAGGTTGCGGAGCAGGACCGGGGCGCTGCCGCGGCCCGAGACCGGGACGTTCTTCAAATCCTCGACGGAGGTGGTCTTCGCCTGCGGGATTTGCACCTGCATGTTGTAGCTCACGCCGGTTTTCGGATCGGCCCAATAGTTGGGCAGCGTGAAGCGGCTCGAGGTGGTCGCCGCCACAAGGGAGCGCGTAATGTCGGCCGTTTTCACGCCGAGCAAGCCGGCGCGCTCGCGATTGACCTCCACGTTCACACTCGGGAAATCGAGCGCCTGCGCGAAATAGACGTCACGCAGGGCGGGGATCTTTTTCATCTCCGCGTAAATGGCCTCGGCGTACTGCCGGCTCACCGCGATGTCGGGGCCATTTACCGCGACTTCGATCGGCGTGGTCGAACCAAAGCTCATCACGCGTGAGACGATATCGCTGGGCTCGAACGAGACACGGAGCTGCGGCACCTCCCGCGCGAAAATCCCGCGCAAGCGCTCCTTGAAATCCTCCACCCGTGGCCCACCGGCCTTGAACTGCACGGCAAACCATGACTCCTCGGGACCGCCGCACCAAAGGTGGATGAGGTTCACTGGGTAATTCGGCGCATGCACCCCCACCAGGCCCATGGTGATCGCCACCTTATCCGTGCCGGCTTCGCGCTTGATGATCTCGAGCACGCGCAGGGAGAGCTTTTCCGTCTGCTCGATGTTCGTCCCGGTGGGCGCGCGCAAGCGCAGTGCAAGTTGGGCGGCCTCCCCTTTGGGAAAAATCTCCAGCCCAAGCTGCCCCCCAAAAAACCAGGTGAGCAACACCGAGACCGCGAGGTACCCGGCGGCAAGAATCCACCGGATGGCCAGCACCCGGCCCAGCAGCCGCTCGTAGGTGCCGCGGCTCCGCGCTGGCTGCACGGCGTGGACCGAACCGCTCCCGCGGAGCAACCACACCGTGAGGATCGGGACCATCGTGCTGGAAAGCAGGTAGGAGGCCACCATGGAGAACCCCACGGCGAGAGCCAGCGGCACGAAGAGCGCCCGCGCCGCGCCGACCATGAAAAAGGCCGGAGTAAAAACCGCCAACACGCAGAGCATCGCCAGGAGCCGCGGCAACGTCGTCTCGCTCGTCGCATCGCGCGCCGCCTGGGCCAGCGGCACGCCACGCGCCAGGTGCGCGTGGATGTTTTCCACCGCCACGGTGGCTTCATCCACGAGGATGCCCACCGCGAGAGCGAGTCCGCCGAGGGTCATGAGGTTCACCGCCTGGCCGCTCAGCCACAGCGCGAAGACCGACGCCAGCAGGGCCACCGGGATATTCACGACCACGATGAATGCGCTGCGCCAATCGCGCAGAAAGAGCAGGACCATGATCCCCGTGAGCACCGCTCCGAGCACCCCTTCCTTCACCAGGTTGCGGATCGCGCCGGTCACCACCGGCGATTGATCGAACTCGAAGCTCACCTTCACATCGTCGGGCAGCACGCTCTGGAACCGGGACAGATTCGCCTTCACCAGATCCACCACGGTCAGCGTGGAAGCATCCGCGCGTTTCGTCACGGGAATGTAAACGGTTCGCCGGCCATTCACGAGGCCGTAGCTCGTCACGAGGTCGGGTTGGTCGTCCACCGTCGCCACGTCGCGCACGTAGACCGCGCCCTGTGGCGTGACGCGCAGGGGCACTCCCTCGAGGTCCTTGATATTCTTCACGACCGCATTGACCGGCACGATCGGATACATGCCGCCGAGGTTGATGTTGCCCGATGGGCTGATCACGTTGGCCTGGGCGATGGCGGTCACGATTTCATCCGGCGAAAGCCCGCTCGCCCGCATGCGATCCGGCTTCACATTGATCACGATACTGCGCGCGGCCCCACCAAACGGCGGCGGCGCCGAGACGCCCGGCAACGTGGCAAACAGCGGCCGGACCAGATTCAGCGCGGCGTCCTGCATCTGGCCCACGGTGCGCTGCTCGTTCTCCGTGGAGAACACCAGATAGCCCACGGGAACACTGCCCGCATCAAAACGCGTGACGAAGGGCGGGACCGTCCCCGGCGGCATAAACGCCCGGGCGCGGTTCACGTAGGAGATGGTCTCCGCCATCGCCTGGCTCATGTCCGTGCCGGGATGAAACTGGAGCTTCATGAGCGAGGCGCCCTGGATCGACTTGGACTCCACGTGCTCGATGCCCGTGATGTAGAGGAAGTGATACTCGTAAAAGTAGGTGAGGTATCCCTCCATCTGCGCCGGGTCCATGCCGCCAAAAGGCTGGGCCACGTAAATCGTGGGGATCCCGAGCGGCGGAAAGACGTCGCGCGCCATGCGCTGAATGGCCAGCCAGGCCCCGAGGATCGCCGCCACCACCAGCACCACCACGGTGAGCGGACGGCGCATGGAAGCATCAACGAGATTCATGCGGGCGGGTGGAAGGTCTTCCTATTCGACATGGCCTGGGCGACCGAACCTCATGATTTGGTCTTCCCGGGCTTCCCTCCGGCCTCCCGGAAAAGCTCCGATAATCGCGCCCGGATTTCCTTCATCGCAGCGCGACCCGCGAGCGTGATGCGGTAAAGACGCCGGCGAGCCCCGCCGCGTTCATCGCGTCCCTTGATCCAACCGTCCCTCTCCATCGTCCGGAGCATCGGGTAGAGCGTGCCCGCGCTGATCTTGTACCCGTGATGCCGGAGTTCCTCGATCATCCAGTGGCCGCACAAGTCGCCCTCTTCGGCGTGGTGAAGCACGTGCATCCGGATGAAGCCGGAAAGGACGCGCTGGAGGGGTTTGTCGAGGGCCATTATCGAATTTCGAGTGCGAAAATCGTTCGTAACGACTGCCCGAGTGTGCCGCAAGGAAATTCTTGTCCGGTGTTTGCGCCAGAAACCCGGCGGGGGAGCGCGATTCCCTATCGCGGAAGTCAGGTTACCCGCTTACTTGCTGCTTCCGGAGACTTTCCGGGCGGCCTTCGATCCACTGGGGCGATTGGATTTGCCGGGCGCTTCCATCCCGGCCAACTCCGCCAGGAACCCTCCGGTCGGGTTGTCCTCCTCAAAGGTGGGCACCCCTTGCACGGCCGGCTTGGGATGAAGCAATTGCTCAACCATGAAGGGAATCGGCACGCCGTCACGGCGCATCTTGCGCAGGGTGATATCCACGACATCACCGAGCACGTAGCGATCGAGGATCCTGGCGATGGCGTTGCGCACGTCGAGCATCAGCATGCGCAAGCCGCAGTGGGCCTCATCCGGGCAGGTACAGGGTTCGTAGGCTGTCACGCTCACGCAGGAAATCGGGGCGAGCGGTCCATCGATGAGGCGAATGACCTGGCCCAGGCTGATTTCGCGCGGCGGCTTGGCGAGGAAATAGCCGCCCGCCTTCCCGCGCTTGGTCTCGATGTAGCCGGCGCCGCGGAGCTGCGTGAGGATCTGTTCGAGAAACTTCACGGGCAACCGCTCCTTCTCCACGAGTTCGCCGATCTTCATGAGGGGCCGCCCGAGTTCGTGGGCGATGCCAAAGTCGATGAGGGCACGGAGGGCGTATTCGCCACGTTTGGAAATTTTCATAGGGAACGAAGGGCCTTACTGTAATATCCACCAAGCCACTCGACAAGGCTCGCTGTCGTTCCGGCGGGCAACTACGGGCGTTGCTCGATGAGCAATTTCAAATGTTCCACCTTCGGAGTTCATGGACTCATGCGCTTAGTGCGATGCGTCGAGAGTCAGGAGCGAGGAAGAACGGTCACGCATTTGCGGAATTCCGCGATGTCGGAGTCAATCCGCAGTGGGCGCTCGTAAAGTTCGAAGTGCGAGCAGTCCTAAATCTTCCCATAAATGGCTGGCCGACAAGGAATTGAACCTTGACTAAGGGCTTCAAAGACCCCTGTGCTACCACTACACCATCGGCCACTTTTTTAAACAATCCGACAGCGAGACGGGACACTCTCCCGGCGCTGAGGGAGGAACATTGAAATTCAAGGCGCGAGTTCGCGCAACCGAAAAGCTGGGCGCGCACCAAATCTTCCATTTCGGTGATGGCTTAAAGCCACCATCAGTCAGGGCGGCGATCCCGCATGCGGAATCGGCCCTCCAATTCGGAGCGCCGCCCAGCGCCCTCGGATCGGAACAATCGCACCGGCTGAACGAACGCCCGCTACCCTTACCCAACCAGACTTCGCCCGGTCATCTCCGCCGGTTGCGGCTCGCCGAGGAGGTGGAGCAGCGTCGGCGCGACATCCGCGAGGATGCCACTGGCGAGCTTCGTCCCGGGAGCCTGCGCGGCGACGTAGATGAAATGGACGAGATTGGTGGTATGCGCGGTATTCGGGCTGCCGTCCGGATTGCGCATCAGTTCGCAGTTTCCGTGATCGGCGGTGAGGAGCAATTGCCCGCCCAGCGAGAGCGTCTTTTCCACGACCTGCCGCACGCAATCATCGATCGTCTCCACGGCCTTGATCCCTGCCTCCACGACCCCGGTGTGGCCGACCATGTCCGGGTTGGCAAAGTTGAGGATCACCAAGTCGTAATCCGGAAGCGCCGCGACGACCTTCGCTGTGACCTCCGGGGCGCTCATCTCGGGCTTGAAGTCGTAGGTCGGCACGTCCTTGGGCGACGGCACGATGATCCGGTCCTCGCCGGCGAACGGCTCCTCGATCCCCCCGTTGAAAAAGAATGTGACGTGCGGATATTTCTCGGTCTCGGCGATGCGCAATTGCTTCAACCCCGCGGCGCTCACGACTTCGCCGAGGATGTTCTTCAGCGATTGCGGACCGAACACCACGGGGACGCCGTAGGTTTCGTCGTATTCGGTGAGTGTGACGTAGTGCACCGCGGGCGTGACCTCGCGATCGAAGCCGTTGAAATCCTTCTTCAAGAACGCCTGCGAGAGCTGCCGGGCGCGGTCGGCGCGGAAGTTGAACCACAGCACGACATCGCCGTCGCGGATGCGCTGCTCATTGGCGTGACAGAAGATGATCGGCTGGAGGAATTCATCACCACGCCGCTCGTGGGTGTAGGCCTCACTGACGGCGGCGCTGGGCGTGTCATCCGAAACCAGACCGCGGCCGAGCACGATGGCGTCCCACGCGAGCTTGTTGCGCTCCCAGCGCTGGTCCCGGTCCATGGCGAAGTAGCGGCCGATGACGGTGGCGATCTTCGCGCCGCTCGGCGTGAGGCCCGACTGGACCTGGGCGAGATAGTCGGCGCCGCCGGTGGGCGAGGTGTCGCGCCCGTCGGTGATGGCATGGACGAGGATGTCGTCCACCCCAGCGTCCTTCGCCGCCTTCGCGAGGGCGATGAGATGGTTCTGGTGCGAATGAACGCCGCCATCCGACAGCAATCCGAGGAAATGCAGCCGATGGCCCTTGGCCTTGGCGAAGGCATCGATGAGGACGGGATTCTTCGCGAGGTCACCATCGGCGATCGCTTTGTTGATCCGGGTCAAATCCTGGTAAACGATCCGGCCCGCGCCGAGATTCAGGTGGCCGACTTCGCTATTTCCCATCTGTCCCGGGGGCAGGCCCACATCCATCCCGCTGGCGCTGAGCGTGGCCAGAGGGTAGGTGGCGTAGAGTTGATCGTGAAAAGGCGTCTTGGCGAGCAGCGTGGCATCGCCATTGGCGACGGCCTGGGCGCGACCGCCCGGATTGATACCCCAGCCGTCGCGAATGATCAGAACAACAGGTTTCTTCGACATGTCCGCGCAGGAAAGCATCCGCACGCCCGCGAACCAAGCACGGACTTACCGGCAACCATCGGGCTATTTGGCCGCTTCGATCGGCATTCGATCCGAAGGCGTGCCAAAGGCATCGTAAAGAATCCGGTAGTCGAATTTTCCATCCCGATCTTCATCCACCTGCTCCTCGCGCAAGACTGCGTTAACGAAGATGTGTCGGCGGACGACGACCGTGGAGTCCCCCGGGCGGCAATCCTCGCGGACAATCAGCCCATGCTCGTATGTGCCAAACCAATCCGGCACGCCATCGAAGTCGGTATCGCGCTGCCTGCTTTGTATCTCGCCATTCTCATAGAAGGACCAAACGTCGGGGCGCGCATCGAAGTTCGTATCCCGTTCGGTATGTTCGGCATTTCCTTCGCGATCGTAGGTGATCCACTCGTCCACGGCGCCATCGCCATTGTGATCCACAAGGATTCGCAAAAGAGTTCCATCATCGCGATAAACGTAAAAATGGTCGGGGCGGCCATCGTGATCGAAGTCCGCGTCGCGCGGCTGCGGTGGATGGTAGAGATCCCATTGATGAACGCCGTAGGCCATCAACCCCAGCGCCATCGCGCCAACCACCATGAGACCGAGGTGGCCGCGCCGCCGGCCCGCCTTCCTCGGGACGGGGGCATGTTCCATGGCCGCCGGAGTCTCCGTCTCCGCCTCGGTGTCCGATCGCGATTCTTCGGTCACCGCATCAAAGCCTTTGTCCAATAGGCGCACGGCCCTATCCACGTCCTCGTCTTCCACCTGGAGCTGAATCCCGCCGGTCGCGAGGCCCGGCGTCATCATGAAACTCTGCTCACCCTTGAGCAGGGTCCGAATCCCGGCGGATTCCAGCAATGAACCCGCGAAACCTGCCTCCGCAGCATTAACGAATGTCCGTATGGTCTTCATAGTCTGGGGGATTGAGAAACCGCAGTGCCAGCCAATGCGATCCGCAGCTTTTGCGCGAGCAAAACCGCCGCGGGAACGACCACGCCATCAGCGGGACTTCCCAGTCACGTCGGAACCCGCGGCGCAATCATTCCGGCGCGGCTCTGGCAGCCTGTTGAAATACGAAGAGACCACACCGAAGCGTCATTCTGAGACCCCAAAGCCGCTGCGCGGGACGATTTGTTCGGGATGAAATCGGGCGCCTTGCATCCCGGAGGGATGAGGAAAATTAGCCCCGGGTCGAGCGAGTGAAACGAGCGAATACCCGGGGTATCCCCCCTCCCAGCGAACGCTCCATCCGTCCCGGCGAAGCCGCATCTCTGCGTGGGAGAGGGGAAGGATGCGGCCAGGAGGCCGGGACGGATGGATCTGCGCTGTTTTGGCAGGGATCCCCGGGTGTTCGCTCGCAGACTCGCTCGACCCGGGGCTAACCTCTTTCCAGCCCTCCGGGCTGGCTGAGCTGACCCTGAATACCAGAGGCTTACACGATACGTCATTGTGAAGGTGGCACGCTTCATGGGGCTTTTCGACAGCCTGTCGAAAAGAGCCGCCTACGTACGATCGTCCACCAACATTAACCGACCGGCAAATGCCTCGATGATCGCCTGCTCCGCTGGCTCGTCGAAAGGCAGGGCGTTGATCAGCGCCAGGCTCGCGCTGCGGCGCAGGGCATGCGCGGCTTCGCGGCGATAGGCGGTGGCGACCGCGTCTCGGAAGGCCGCATCGCCGGGCAGCCCCTCGGCCGCCAGTTGAGAAAACAGTTCGCGTGCGATCTCGGCGGCCATGCCGGCCAGCGCGGTGGCCGCGGGCTGATGCTTGTGATCGTAGCCGGGACCTCCATCGACCTCGCAGACTTCGCGCGGATCAGCCCGGCGGAACACTTCGCAGAGCTGACCGATTTCCAATCCCCAGCCGGAACTCGCGGGGAGCGCCGCGGCAAGGTCGCGGATGAGAGCGACTTCGCCGGCCAGCGGATAGCGAAAGCTGAGGAGAAAATCGAGAAGCGGCTGGTGCCCGGCCACCCGGACGAGGGCGCGGAGCAAGGGCGCGAGGAAGAGTCGCGAGACCCGCCCGTAGAGCCGATCGGTGACCCGGCTGTAATACATTTTCGCGAAGCGATAGCTGAGCTGCGGATGGACCACCGCGTAGCAGAGCCGCGCGAGGTCGGCGCGACGGAAACTGGCGACATCACAATCCTGGGTGACGAAGACTTCACATTCCCCTTCCCCTGCCAGGTGCGTGAAAGCGGCACGGACATTTTCCCCCTTCCCCGCGGGTGCCTCGTTATGGAGGAGGGTGGTCTTCTGCGGCAGATCCGCGAGCCGGCCGGGGAGTGCGGCCAGAAGGTCAGGCGCGACATCATTCACGCTGAAGACAATCTCGCGGAGGAAGGCAGCTCCCCGGAGTTCCCCGAGCAGATGCGCGAATGCCGGCTGCTCGAGGTCGCGGCCGTGACACGGAAGCACGAGGGCAATCGGACGCGCGGATGCGAGCCTCGCCAATTCCGCCTCGATCCTCGGCAGGTGCGTATCGTTTAAACGCTGGAGCGTGCAGATCAGGCCGGTCTGCGCGAAGTCGCTCATGCGATGATCTCCGGATTTCCGCGCGCGACGCGGCTACGGACTTTCCAGGGGCTCGTCACCCCCATTTTCCTCGTCGTCGTCTTCCTCTTCGATCTCCTTCTTCATCTTGCGGGAGAGGAACGGACGCAGAAAACCGTAGAGCAAGTAGATGATAAAAATCACCGCCGGCATCCATTGGTAGTAGAGCACGGTGACGATCAGAACGACGACGATGGCGAGAAATTTTGGCAGCGAGCGCGTCGTCCGCAGGTTGAGCGATTTAAAACTCGGGTACTTAAAACCGCTAAACATCATCCACGAGAGAAAGAGCATGAGCGGAGGCAGAACGTATTTACCATTGCCAATTTCGCGCCCGCGCTCATCGAACCACAGCATGCAGAGGGTGAGCGACGCGATGACCCCCGCGGCGGCAGGGATCGGGAAGCCGCGAAACTCCCTGTTCGCGGCTTCGGAATTGGCGGCGGCGAGGCAATTGAAACGCGCGAGACGCAGGGCGCCGCAAATGAGGTAGACTGAGGCGATAATCCAGCCCGCGTTGGGGAATTCGTGGAGCACGATGCGATACACCATGAGCGCCGGAGCGACACCGAACGAAACGATATCGGCGAGCGAATCGAACTCGCGACCGAATGGACTTTCATGGCCGCCCATTCGGGCGAGCCGGCCATCGAGCGCGTCGAAGACGCATGACGCGAGGATGCACCAGATGGCGATGTGAAAATTGTAAGCGGCGGCGGCATCGGCAGTGGCGGCGGCGATCGGGTCGGAGGTGGCTGCCGCCTGGATGAGCGCTCCCTCGAGGATCTTGAGCGTGGCCGCGAACCCGCAGAAAAGGTTTCCGGCCGTCATCAGATTCGGCAGGAGGTAAATCTTGGGCATGCCGTCGTCGCTCATGATCAGACTAATCTGGCAATGACAGTTTCCGCTCCCTTGACTCGATCACCGACCTTGACGGTCACTTCGGCGTTCAGCGGCAGATAGACCTCCGTGCGCGAACCAAAGCGGATCATGCCGAAACGAAATCCTTTCGGCACCGTGTCGCCGACCTTCGACCATGGCACGATGCGCCGTGCGATGGCACCCGTGAGCAGCCGCACCACCAGGGTCGCCCTGGCGCCCTCGAACGCCCAGGTGAGCGCCTCATTTTTCTCCGAGCAGGCCGGATCGCGCGCGTCGAGGAACAACCCGGGATGGTGCTGGCGATACGTGATTTTCCCGGCGATGGGCGCCTTGTTCACATGGACATCGACGACCGAGAGAAAGATGCCGACCCGGCGGCAGCGGGTCTTCAAGACTTCCGTTTCCTCGATTTCGATAATCTCGGACACGACGCCGTCCGACGCCGCCACGACGACCTCGTCACCGGGCGGAATCTCCCGGTCGGGATCGCGGAAGAAATTGAGGCAGAAAATGAAGAGCAGGGTGGCGAGGATCACCAGCCAGAGCTGGGCGAAGAATAACCCGGCCCAGCCCAGCAGGGCCACGGCAAAGAAAATCCATCGGCCTTCGATAAGTGTCTGAAATCGCATGAGAGGCGGGGACGGTAGCCGCGAGGTTGAAAGGGGTAAAGAGCGCGTTTGTCAGCCGCGCCAGACACCGCTAACGTAGCCGCATGTCCACTTCCACGACGTTCGACCCGAGCATGACCATGCGCGAACTCCTGCAACACTATCCTGGCGCCCAGCGGGCGCTTTTCCGCCGTTACCATATCGGCGGCTGCTCGAGTTGCGGCTTCCAGCCCGAAGAGACTCTCGAAGGGGTGTGCGCGCGGAACAACTCCCTGCCGGTCCCCGAAGTGGTCGAACACATCCTGGCGAGCCACGAAGCCGATCTCCGGATGCAGCTCGCGCCGGGCGAATTGGCCGCCGCGCTCAAGGACGATCCCGACACGAAGCTCGTGGACATTCGCACCCGGGAGGAATACGACACGGTGCACATCGATGGAGCCATCTTTTTTACCCAGGAGCTAATGCAGGAAATCCTGATGAAATGGGACCGGCGGGCGTTGCTCGCGATCATCGACCACGAAGGTGCACGGAGCATGGACGCCGCCGCCTATTTTGCCGGGCACGGATTCGAAAATGTGCGGGCCGTGCGCGGCGGCATCGACGCCTGGAGTCAGGAGGTTGATTCCAACCTGCCCCGATACGAGTTGGCATGAACGACCCCCTATGAGCGAAGACCTTCAGCAACGCATCCACGACGCGATCGCCAATCCGAAAAACCTCGGCGCGATGGAGAACGCCGATGCCGTCGGCACGGTGGGCAGCCCCGATTGCGGCGACATGCTGCGCATGTGGGTGAAATTCAAGGAGCAGGACGGCAGGAAAGTCATCGATCGCGCCACCTTTCAGACCTTTGGCTGCGAGACGGCCATTGCCGTGGCCAGCGTCGCCACGGAGTTGATCGCGGGCAAGACCGTGGAAGAGGCATTGTCCATGTCAGGGGCCGACCTTTCCGCGCCGCTCGGGGCCTTGCCACCGATGAAAATTCACTGCGCGCAACTCGTGGAAGGCGCATTGCGCTCGGCCCTCAGTCCACAGACCGCGCCCGCGGTCCCCGCGCCAAAACCTGCCGCCCCCGCCACCACCCTTTTCGACCAACTCCACGCCGCCACCTCCCCCGAGCGCAAGGTGAAGGTCGTGATGAAAACTCCGAATTCCTGATCATGCACGAAAACACCGACAAAACCCTCGTCCGCGATTGCCCGGCCACCCGGATTCCGAGCGGCGAGGTTATCACCCTCGAAAAAGGCACCAGCGTCTTCATTACCCAAGCGCTGGGTGGAAGCTACACCGTCGCGACCGACCTCGGCCTCGCGCGGATCGCCGACGAAGATGCCGATGCGCTCGGCCTGGAACGCGCCGCGACGCAAGCCGCTCCTCCGTCGGCCGCGGGAGACGGTCCCGTGGACGAGAAAGCCGTGTGGGATCAGCTCCGCACCTGCTACGACCCGGAAATCCCCGTCAATATTGTTGATCTCGGCCTGGTCTATGATTGCGTCATCACACCGCGCGAGGCCAATGGCGCGAAGGTCGATGTGAAAATGACCCTGACCGCTCCGGGATGCGGGATGGGCCCGACGATCGCCGCGGAAGCTAAATCAAAAGTAATGGGCGTGGCCGGGGTCGGCGATGCGGAGGTGGAACTCGTGTGGGACCCACCATGGAACCAGGCGATGATCAGCGAAGCGGGGAAGATGAAGCTCGGGCTGATCTAGGGCGGCGCGGGTTGGGGAGTGTTTGAGAATTCATCCACGAAGTCATTCGGAGACTCTCAAGCCACTGCGCGGGACGATTTGTTCGGGATGACACCGTGCGCCATCCATCCCGAAGGGATGAGGGAGATTAGCCCCGGGTGTTCGCTCTCCCGCTTCGCGGGATCGCTCAACCCGGGGCTAAAAGTAAAAACGGGAATGGAACTCTGACGCCCTGCGGAAGTCGTTACTCTTCCACGAAATCCCATCGCTCCGCAATGGACCGGGTGGATGTCCCAGCATCCCAACCGCACAGTACCACCCGCATCGCAAAAAAAGACCCCGGTGGGGTCAAAGCCATTAGCCCGGGGTCGTGCGTGCCTTGCGAGCGAACACCCGGGGTTCCTGCC
>JBBRPL010000010.1:0-104228 GCA_038228205.1 Chthoniobacterales bacterium | reverse complement strand
CAAGGCAATGGCCGTGTTGCCCATCGTGCCCGTGATCGTCGTCGTCCCGGCGCTCAAGGCCGTCGCGCCAGTGTAAGTGTTCGTCCCGCTCAAGGTCCACGTACTCCCCGTGTTCTTCGTCAGCGTGCCGGTCGCAATCGTAATCGCACCGACGCTGTTGTTCCCCGAGGTGCCGCCAAGCACCGTGGCAAACGTCCCGGTCAACGACGTCATCGACAGGTTCGCCGTCGTCGGGTTGAACGTCGCCGCTCCCGTCTGTGTCACCGCACCAAAGCTCAGGTTGTAACTATTGGGACTGGTGACATTCAATGTATCCGCCGCGATGCTCAACGTCCCCAGGGTGATCGTATTGCCCGTGTTAGCCGTGACGTTGCCGACGTCAACTGTCACCGGCGTCGCGCTGATCGTCATGTTATTGCCATAGGCAATCGTGCCGTTATTACCCGCGCCGTCGTTGTGCAGTTGCAACACGCCGTTCGCCGTGGTCATCGCCACCGTCCCCGTGCCCATGCCGCTCGGGTCGGTCACCAGCAAGGTCCCAGCCACCCCCACCGTGGTCGTCCCGCTGTAGCTATTCGGTTTGGACAGGACGACCCCAGTCACCGACACGGTCAATGCCGCCGTCCCGCTAATCGCGTTATTGACAGTTTCCGACAGCACACCCGTGCCCGAGATCGTGATCGTTCCTCCGCTGATGGCTCCGGCCGCGCTCAGCGTCAACGTGCCCGCCGACAATGCTGTCGCTCCAGCATAGTTATTCGCCTTGTTCAACGTGACGCTCGACGATGCGTTATTGAGCGTTAGCCCCGCCGTCCCGCTGATCGCATTGTTGACCGATTCGCTCAAGTTGGCGTTCTGGACAATCAAGATGCCCGCGTTGAAAGCCTGGGCGGTTTGCAAGTTCAGAACACCCGTGGAACTCAGCGTCAGGGTCGTCGCCCCGTTAATCACCGGACCACTGGCGTTACTCAGGTTCACGGTGCCGGTGCTGATCGTCGTCGCGCCGGAATAAGTCGATGTGCCGTTGAGAGTCAGGATACCGGTCCCACCCTTCGTCAATCCACCCAAACCACTCATCGGACCGGTGAACGTGGAATCGAGATTGTCCACGCCTCCCACGGTGAGAATAAAGCCGGAACCGATGGCCACAGCCCCGGTATTCGACACCGTGGTGGCATTGTTCAACGAGCCGATGGTCTGCGTAGCTCCCACAGCAAAGGTGGCTCCATCCGCCACATCGACGGTAGCGAATGTGCCGAGGGCCGCGGCGTTGTTGGAATTCAGCGTGCCGCCGGCGACCTTCACCTGCGTGCCATCCACTAGACTGGTCGCGGCTGCTCCCAGCGTGAGCACTCCGTTGCCGGACTTCGTGATCAAACGCGCGACAGTTCCATCGTTGAGCGCTCCCAACGTCAGCAGCGTGGTCGCTCCCGTCGGGTTCGTAACGTTGAAGTTGACGTCCGCATTGACTAGAACGGCGCCCAGGGTCAGACCTTCCGTCGTCGCGGCCGTGATATTTGATCCACCGACGATATTGAGCGTCTTCGCCACACCGGAACTGACCGTCGTAGTCGTGGTGCTCACGGTGTTGGTGATACCGGCCCCCGGGGTCGCCCGGTTCAAGGTGATGGTACTGGAAGCGACATCGAGGAAAGTATTGAAGCTCTGCGCAGTCCCGGTGTCGTTATCGAAGCTAAGGGTGCCGCCGTTGAACCGCAGGGAAGCTCGAGCCGTCGTCGAGTCTCCGATGATCGAGGCCGCCGTGGCATTGATGCTCAAGTTTCCCGCGTCCAGGCGCACGGTGCCGTCGATTCCGGTGCTGGCGACCGTCAAAGCGAGCGTCCCCGCCCCCGTCTTGATGAGGGTACCCGTCGTACCGACGGTCACGGCACTGGCGATCGTGAGGGTGCCCGCGTCCAGTTGAATGGTTCCCGCGTTCGTGCCGAAAGCGAAGATTTTCCCGGCGTTGGCGGAAAAGCCGGTGGTGACATCCAAAGTGGCGGTACCGCCGAACGTAACATCGTTGGTGGCCGCACCGAGGTTGGACTCGTTGTCCACCTTCACGACCCCCGCATTGATCGTCAGCAAGGCGCTGGTCATCGCGCTATTGTTGCCGGCCAGATAGAGGGTGCCGGAGCCGTTCTTGATGAAGTTCCCCGCCCCCGTGATGGCGCCGCCGATGGTCAGGGTGCTCCCGGAAATCGTGACCGTGCGCACCGCCGTCATGCTCACCGGCCCGGCGCCCAGGTTCAGGTCGTTGGTCCCGGTGAACGTGAAATTCCCGTTCAAGGCCAATCCACCGTTGGTCGTGGTGACAGCACTCCCTGTTGTGTTGTCGAACGTGCCACCCACGACCGTGAAGGTACCCGAGCCGAGGGCGCCGGCTTGGCCGATATTCAGCGTG
Organism: Chthoniobacterales bacterium; assembly: GCA_038228205.1. Taxonomy (GTDB): domain Bacteria; phylum Verrucomicrobiota; class Verrucomicrobiia; order Chthoniobacterales; family Chthoniobacteraceae; genus Chthoniobacter. Next base: position 101,824 of record JBBRPL010000010.1, on the reverse strand, counting down.
CCTGCGGTCAGGGTCGTTCCGCCGGTATAGGTCTGTGCGACATTGATCGTCAATGCACCCGCGCCAGTCTTGTTGAGGACCCCTGCGGTCCCGCCCGTCGTTCCGATGGCACTCGCGAAAATCACGTCGTTGCCGGCGGTGTCCACCGTGCCCGTGACACCGCTGGTCAGGACCAGGCGCGGAGAAAGATCCGTGTTGGTGGATGTGCCCCACTGGAGAGTGGAATTCCCGGTGAAAGTAATGCTGCCGGTGGAACCAAGGGTACCAGGCGTGAAACTCAAGATGCCCGCGCCCAGGTTGGTCCCGCCAGTATATGAGTTACTGGCATTAGTCAGCGCCCATGTGCCCGCACCCGCCTTTGTTACCGTGGTGGCATTGCTGCCACTGTCGTTCGTAATCTGCGCCGCCAGGGTGTTGCTGCTCGCGTTCGTTCCGGTCAGCGTCAGGGTGCGGGCGCCAAGACCGCTGAAACCGATCGGATTCGCATTGCTGAAGGTGATGGTATTGGTGGCCGTGCCGGAGGCGTCCAGCGCACTGCCGCTCGCCGTGGTGAGCGTGAAAAGGCGGTCCGTGGTGGCCGGGGCGGTGCCAGTGAAGGAAAGGGTCCCGCCGTTGAGCACGATCGAAGCGGCATTGGTGGCGGCACTGGTCGCCAGGCCGGAACCGAGCGGGCCAGCCGTCCCAATATTGTTGAATGTGGCAGAAGCCAGCGTGCCTGCGGTGATGTTGAGAGGACCCGTAAAGGTGCTCGCGCCGCTGAGGGTCAAAGTCCCGGCCCCAGTCTTGGTCAGGCCAGCGCCGGTGTCGTTCAGGGTCGCGAGGGCCGAAGTCGTGAATGAAGAAGCGATGGAGCCACCGCCACCCGTCAACCGGATTGTGACCACCTCTCCGCTTGCATAGGTACCGGGATCTGTAATGACGATGCCGGTGACCTGACCACCGCTGATCAGAGCGTAGCCTGCCGCCGGAACCCCTCCCCCACTGGGCGTGGAGAAGGTGACGAGCGGCGCACCAACATATCCGGAATTTCCCACGGTCGGAATGGTGATGTCCGGCTGCGTGACACCATATCCTGACGGTGCCAGGAGTGGGTTGGCGATGGCGGATGCAAAGCCGGCGCCCACATCGATTGTCGCCCCGCCGGCAAAGTTCTGCGTGGTTCCAACCTGCGTATTGAACGGGGCGTTGCCGCCGTTGTTGTTCACGATGCGGCCAAACAGCGTCACCGTAAGCGTGTTTCCGGCTGCCGCCGTGGGCAGGATGGCCGCCACCGACGCGGTAGTCGAAAGGGTGCCACCCGCGAAGTTGATGTAATCATTGTTGTTCGAGCCGGTCGTTCCGTTGTTTTGAGTGATGCCGACACCAGTGCTGAACAGACCGGCAGCCAGATTGATGAAACCCGTGGAATTGGAGATGGTCGAGTTGCCAAACTGAACTACCCGAATGGAAGTCAAGAACGTCCCGCCCGCGAGATTCAGAATGCCGTAGGAACCGTTGGTCCCATTCGTAAAAGCGCCGTTGGCCGGCGTGGCATTCATCGTAACGCCGTAAATATTGCCCGCGCCGCGACGATCGATGGTCCCGCCGGTCCCAATGGTGACCGTCGCAGTTCCGTAGTTCAACATCCATTCCGCATCGGTCTGGTCCAAAGTCCCTCCGCCGGTAATAACGCCCCCACTGATGACGCCACCCACATAGACGACCCCCTGGCCCGTCGCGCCAGCCGCGGTTCCATCGAGATTAAATCGATCAGTGAAAGAAGACGATCCGATCTTATACGTTCCTCCAGTGAGATTGAAGTAACCGTAACCAGAAAGGGCGACATAGTGGGACGTGGTCGAAGCAGCGCTCGTGCTGACCAGAACATAGCCGCCGGTTTGATTGTAAACACCCACCCCGCCCGCGACACCACCACCGGTGGTCGCGAAGAAAGTCGATGGGCTGCCGACCGTGCCACCGCTCACGTTCACCACGGCTGCAGCGCCTGATACCGGGCTATACACGAGCGAACTCGCGGTATTGTTACCCACGATCGTGCCGGTGATGTTCAAGGTGCCGGCGGTCAGGGTCGTGTTTCCGGTGTAGGTATTCGCGCCGGCCAGCGTCAGCGCGCCAGTGCCAACCTTGGTCAGGGCGAGCGCCGCCACGCCACCATTCTGAATCACCCCGCTGAAGGCCGTGCTGGTCGTATCACCGATCGAGAGTGTCGCGGCGGTGCTGGCATTGTTATTCTGCACCGTGCCGTCGCCGCTGAGCGATGGGATCGCGTTGTTAATGCCGTTCAAGCGCAGGATGCCCGTGCCGCTCACGGTGATGGCCGAGTTGGCGCTGAAGGTGTTGAGCACGCCGCCCTGGAGGATGCCTCCATTGCTCACGGTCGTAGAACCGCTGTAGGTGTTGAGACCAGCGGCGGTCGAGATTGTAACGATGCCTGCGTTTGTGCCCGTGATAGTCAGGCCGTTGCCGCCGGCGCCGGTAATGGCGCCACTCATCGTCAACGAGTTCGCGGTCCCACTGCCGTCCACGCTCCACGTCTGCGGCGCACCCAGAACGAGGGGACCGGAGATGGCCACCGCGCCCCCATTCGCGGAGACGCCGATGCCCACGCTCGATGAGGACGGAGCAAGCGTCAGGATGCCGCCGGTTCCCCCGGCGATGGAGACCGTCGTCGGCGTACCGTTGTTAACGAACTGAAGGTCATTGATGGTGAAGGCGCCATCCAGCGTGGTCGCCACGGCAGCCCCCGCACCGGTGGCGCTGAAGATCAAAGTGCTGCCCGCTCCCGGGGTGCCATTGGCGTTGACCGTCCCCGCGGAGTCCGTGGTGAAGTTGGTGTTGAGGCCGCTCGTCGCGGTCCAGCTATTGTTGATGCCGCCCCTCCAGTACATGTTCCCCGTGATCGCGGTGGCCGTAAGCCGCACGAAGGTCGCACTCGAGGTCAGGCTATAAACGAAGCCACCGGCATTGGTGAAGGTGCCCAGGGAATAGCTGGCCGTATTCAATCCGCCCGCCGCGGTAATCAAGTCATAGACGCCCGTCTGGATGCCGCCGATGCCCGTGAGGTTGATGACGATATTGTTCGCCGTCGCGGCTGCGCCGGTGGTGATCAAATGGTCGAAGGCACTGAGGGAGCCCAGATCGAGGCCCAGCGTCGTCGTGCCAGAGCCCACACCAAGACTGAGAGCCCCGCCGCCGAGATTCACCGTCTGCCCCACGGTGTTGACGAGGTTGAGCGTGGCGCCACCGGCCACCGAGATGGCGCTGGTCGAAAGCGGCGCCGCCGTGCCGCCAGTGATGCTGAGCGTGCCAGTGCTGACCGTCGTGGCGCCAGTGTAGGCGATGCTCGATCCGCTGAGGGTTAACGACGAGGTCGCACTGTTCTGCGTCACATTCGTCACATTGCCGCCGATATTCGCGCTGATGAGACTGGCGCCGCCCAGGCTGGCGTTGGTGATCGACCCGCTATGATTGACCGGCGCCCCGGACAACGTAACAAGGAAAGTCGCGGCGCTATTCAGCACCAGATCGTTATTCCCCGTGACGCCGCCGCTGAAATTCCCCGCCGTCGTCGCCGAACCGCCGATGGTAATCACGCCCGTGTAGTTGCTCCGGTCGGCCAGAACGATGGCATTGGCGAACGTGCGCCCGTCACCGAGGAGCTTGACCGCTGAACTATTCGGGACGGAGGCATCGCCCAACGTGATTGTGCCCGTGCCAAAAGCGTTGGCATTGGTCGTACCGCTGAGGGTGCCCGCCTTGACGAGAATGCCATTGCTGTAGGCGGTATTCGCGCCGGAGATGATCAACTGGGAGGCGGCGCTATTCTGAGTGATCCCCGTCACGCTGCTGCCCAGGGCCCCGCTGATCGTTGCGTTGCCGGCGCCGGTCCCCACGTTTGTGATGGAGCCGGCATTATTCACCGTTGTGCCGCCGAGGGTGATGCCACCCGTGCCGTTGTTCTTGAGGGTAATGTTATTGGCGGCGCCCGCGGTGCTCGAAATGCCGCCGCTCAAGGTCACCGAACCGCTGCTGGCCGCGACGACCGTGAACGGACTATTCGCCGTCACCGGGCCGCTGAAAACGGCCGCTGCAGTCGTTCCCTGGCCGATGGTCAGGACGCCGCCGTTCGCGTTGGCGGTAATATTGATCGACGGAAGAAACGTCAGTGAGTTGTTGCCGCTCAAAGTCGCCCCGCCGGATCCGGTGGCCGCCGTGCCCAGATTGATCACATTACTCGCCGCACCCAGCGAGGTGGCAGCCGTCGCTCCATTCAACTGGCCATTGATGATCGTCATCCCAGCGGTGTAGGACGCATTGGCCCCCGAGAAGGTCATCTGCGAAGTGCTGCTATTCTGGGTGATGCCCGTCAGGTTCGGGCCCAGGACACTGCTGACCGTGGTGGTGCCCGTGGTGGTTCCGTTGTTGATGATGGCACCCGTGGTATTGAGCGCGGCGGCGCTCAGGGTCACCGTCGTCGCGCCACCGCCGGAGAAGAGCAGGTTACCCGTGTTAGCCAGGATGGCGCTGCTGAGAGTCAGGCTGCTGGTCGCGCTGGCCTGCACGATATTCGTCACGTTGCTGGTGACGTTTGCGCTGATCACGGAGGCGCCGCCCAGGCTGGTGTTGGTAATCGACCCGCTGTTATTGATCTGAGCACCCGACAGCGTGACGAGGAAGGTGGCCGGACTGTTGAGAACAAAATCGTTGTTCCCGGTGATACCGCCGCTGAAATTCCCCGCAGTCGTAGTCGAGCCGCCGATCGTGATGACCCCCGTGTAATTGCCCCGGTCGCCGAGGACAATCGGATTGGCAAAGGTGCGTCCGTCACCCAGGAGCCTGGCTGACGAGCCGTTGGCCACGGAATCGTCGCCCAATTTGATCGTGCCAGTCCCGAATGCGCCGGTGCTGGTCGTGCCGCTCAAGGTGCCGCCGTAAACAGCAACATTGGCCAGGGAGTTGGCGCTGCTCGCCAGGGTGAGAATGCCCTCGCCCGCCTTGATGAGATACGGATTTCCACCGCCGGTGATGGCTCCGCCGAGGGTCCCGTTGACCAGCGGATTGGTGACGGTGATCGTACGGGTGACACTCCCGAGATCGACGGCGCCGTTGATGGTCAGACTGTTCCCAGCCACCGTGCCGCCGAAGGTGAAGTTGCCGTTGACAGTCACATTGTTGCCGACGGTCCGGGCAGTGCCATCGGCCATGATGGTCGTGCCGTCGGTGATGAGCAAACTTCCGACGCCGAGCGGACCGCTGGTCACCGGGGCGCCCGCGGTGCTCGGCGTGCTATTGGCGCCGATAATCAACGTGCCATGCTCCAGGCTGAACGAGTTGGTGACAGTGCTGGCGCCGCTCAGCGTCAGCGATCCGTTGCCCAGCTTGCGGATGTTGCCGCCCGAGGCGGTGATCGCCGCGGAGATGATCAGGTTGTTGAGAGAGGCGCCAGAGACGTTGATTTCCGGGGCCGAATCCACAAAGGCCAGGCCGGGGCCGGAAACGTTCGGCGTCGTGCCGAAGTTGTTATTGGTCGAGGTGATGGCCTGCCGCGCGGTCAGGTTCAATAGAGCGCCAGTGGCCACCCCCGGGGTCACCGTGCCCCCCGCGTTATTGAAGACGATCGAATCGAGAGTGCTGGTCCCGGCCAGATTCAAAATGCCGCCATCGTTGATCTTGATGTGGCTGGTCGGCGCGATCTGTCCCCCATTGGTGACCAATGTTACCGTGCCGCCATTGTTGATCGTCAAGTTGCCGGTCACCAACTCAACGTTGGCAACCGTGGACTTGAGGCTGAGCGTCCCGCTGTTGACCACCGTGTCGCCCGTGTAGAGGTTGCCAAAACCAACGAGTGGCGTGCCGGCGGTGGGGGCGATATCCACCGTGTAGGAGCCCACGCCTACTGTGAGAATCTTCGTGCCGGGTGCGAAGTTGAGACCGCCCACCACCAAGCCGGCGGCCAACCCCACGGTGCTATTGGCGGTGAGGCTCAAGCCAGTGCCGTCGGGCGCCGTTTGAGAAAGCGTGAAGGTGGTTGCGGTCAGGACCGTGCCCACGACCGTCCCCGGCGTAAAGCCGGGACCAGTGATGGGGGTGCCGGTACCCATGCCCGAGGTGTTCCCTACCGTCATGGTCACGGTGCTGACACCTGCCGCCGTCGCGATCGTCGCGCCCGTGAGGCTCAAAACCGGAACGACCGTCGTTGACCCGTCCGTGACGGCGCTCAAGGCCGGTGCGGTCGTGTTGGCGAGGGCGAGGGTCCCGGTGCCGCCCTTAATCAGACTTTGCGGGCCGGCGATCGATACGGCGACGGTATTGACACCGGCGCCGAAGTTATAGACGTAAAGATCTCCACCGGCCGTGGTAATTTGCGAACCGGGATCGGGGGTCGAAAAGGTGACCGACACGGCGGCGGATGTGAGGAATCCGGTGGTAAACGTCACCACCGCCGGCGCCCCCAAAGAGCCGAAGGTAATCGTCTGCGCGGTCGTCGTGGGCGCCATGCGCCAGGTGTTGACAAAGCTACTGTTTACGGTGCGGCTGGTGGAGTCGTTGAAATTCGACGAAAAGCTCGAGCCCGCCGACAGGTTCGTGCCGGTGTAGGCCAGAGGCCCGGTCGCGGTCAGAGAACTAACCCCCAGGACCGGGTCATAGCTGGCAAAAGAGTCGCCGTTCGCGACGGCCCAGCCGCCAATGATTTTGTTGACCAAGTTGACCGGAGCTCCGTCCACCTGGGTGAGGAAGACGCGATTGCTGCCGTAAGCGCTGCCTCCCAACGAGCCGGCACTGGCCGTGAAAGAGACCGTCGCCTTGCTCGTGGCAAAGTTGGTCAAGAGATTGCCGATGGTGACGGTCCCGGTGGCATTCACGCTGCCGGCGCCGCTGGTGACGGTGTTTCCGCCAGCGAGGAGTGTAACCGCGTTAAAAGTAGTGGTGGTATCCACCGAGAGAGCCCCCGACACCTGCAGGGCGCCTCCCTGCAAACTGATGGCGGGGCCGCCGGGAAGCCGGTTGGGGTTGTTCACCGAGTTCAATCCGCTTTGGTCGAGCAACAGCGTACCGCCGATGATTTGGATTCCATTGGTCCCCGTGAGCATTCCACCCTCCTTGAGGGCCAACGTGCCGCCAGCGACGATGGTCGCACCTTGATAATTGCTCGATCCGGTCAGCGTCAGGGTGGACGATCCTTGCTTGACGAGGTTCAGTTTGCCGGTCAGTGCCCCGGCAAAGGTCGTCAAAGTGCTGGACGCGGCCGTGAAATTCACCAAGGTCGACCCGCTGTTGGTGACCGTCCCGCCAGCTTCCACGAGGGGCGCGGCGACGCCGAAGGCGCCGATCACCTGACTGTTTCCGTTGAGGTCCAGCACGGCGCTCCCGCCGACGGCGAGCGCCAGCAAATTCGGGGTGGTCACTCCGGCCGTTACCAGAATCGTATTATCCACCCCGGAATTGAGCTTCAACGTGCCTTCGTTGACGAAGGTGGTCCCCGAGTAAAGCTCCTGGGTGTTAAGGAAGAGCGTGCCGGCGCCCGCCTTGACCAGACCGCCCGTGGTCCCCGTCAACCGGGCATCGACGTTCAGTGTCGTGCTCGAGCCTGCCGTATGGAAAAAGAAGGCTGTATTGTTTCCCGTGGTGAGCTGATCCACGCTAATGCCGGTATTTCCCGCAAGGGCGAGGATACCGCCGCTGGTGAGAGTCACCAAGGCCGGCCGGCTGGACGTGGCCGTACGGCTCAAGCCACCGCCGCTCCCAAGGACGAGAGAGTTGACCGAAATACTCCCCGACAGGACCATCCCCGTGCTGGCACCGGTCAACTGGAAGTTGGTTGTGGCGCTGTCGACGAGGTTTGCGGTCATCTCGGCGCTGGTCAAAGGCCGCAGCGCCCCGGTCGAGGCGTCGCGAGTCACAAATGAGGTCCCAATGCCGGTCGCCGAGGTGTCGCCGATAATATCGGCGCGGATTCCGTTGATCCCATTGAAGTTGGCGGGTGCAGCGATGACCACATTGGCCGCCACCCCGCTGGCGGCGCCCAAGTTATCGCCACGTAGCAGGAGCGACCCGCCGGTATTCGCGCCAATCGAGCTCAACGTGGTGAGGTTTACCGTGATGTTCTGACCATTCGCATCGAGGGTAAACGCGCCGCCACCGCCGGTCACCGTGAGGACTCCGATCGTCTCTGTCGTGGCACCGACGCTGTTGCCGAGGATCGTCAGGTTCCCGCCAAGGTTGATCGTCGGCACCGTCGCCGTCGCGCCGAGCCCACTCAGCCGATTGTTCGTATTCGTCGCGACATCATCGAGCGTGAGCGTCCCGGTGGGGGTGACCGTAAAGACACCAAAGCCACCCGTGCCGGCGCCGTTGTAGGTCACCCCCCCCTGGTTCACCGCCAGCGTGCCAGTCGAACTGACCAGGACGCCGGGCGAATTGACGGCCTGCGCCACGCCGGTGAGGGTCATCGTGCCCGTGCCGATCTTCGTGACGTTGACCGCATTCGGAATCGTATCCGCGTAACGGCTGAACTGACCGCTGAAGAGGGTGGAATTTCCGTTAAAGCCGACGGTCAGCGTGCCGATGGCCCCGGAGTTGAGAACGGTCCCGACGCCGCTCAAGGAGCCAAGAGTAGTGCTGAATCCGTTGAGATTGAGCGTCGTTCCAGCGCCTAACAATTGATAAGCCGAATGGAACGATCCACCGCCAGCCGCGGCAATCATCAAGCCACCGGCGTCGACGATCGTATCGCCCGTGTAAGTCGTCGTCGTGGCGAAACCGAGGACCCCGTTGCCTTGCTTGTGAAAGCCACTGCCCACGTCCAACAAGCTTTGCAGGTTCAAGCCGCTCACCAATGGGGCGACGCTCTGGCCATTGACCGTAACCGGGGCGATATCGACGATTGCGCCGGATGTGAGGAATGCGATGCGCCCGTTGAGGGCCGGACTGGACGCCGTGTAGCTCGATGTCCCTCTGATGGCAGTCGCGCCTGTAAGGGTGAGCGTGCCATTGACGAAGCCGGCGGTCGCCGACGGGGTGGTCGTCACCGTGGAAGCAACGTTCCCCGCAGTGTCTCCGCCGTTGTTATTGAAGGCGAGGCTCTTGAGGAGATTATTGCCGAACAGGGTCAGCGCGGCGGGTCCGTTCAAGGTCACGGTGTTCGAGGCTTCGATCTGTCCAGAGAAGGCGGCCATGGTTACGGCGGCGCCATTGATCGTCAACCCGCCGGCCGGGATAACGGGACTGGCTGAAGGTGCGTTCAGGCTCAGCGTCCCGTCATTGACGACCGTGCCGCCTGTGTAGCTGTTATTGATATTCGTCAGCGAAATGGTGCCAGCTCCGGCGGTGACCAGACGCACCGAGTCGCCCGAGGTCGGGTTGTCTACGATCGTAGCGCCCAAAGTGTACGTGGCCGCGCTGTTGTACAGGTAGAGTCCCGCGACGTGAGTGGCCGTATGGCCGGAGCCGCCCGCGGTCAACTGGCCGCCGGTGGCGCCGTCCATCGAGGCGGCCACGCCGGGTAGGATCAGACCGCCGCTTTTCAGGTTGAGCACGGCGTTATTCGTGAACGCGAAGGTCGTGGCCGTCGCCCCCAGCTTGAGGGCGTTGATGATAATCCCCGGCAACGGAACGCCAGGGTTCGCGGCGCCGTTGACCAGGAGGTTTTGATTCTCGGTCAGTATGGTCGAGTTCGGAAACGGAGTGCCGGCCGCCAACGTCAAGTCGTATCCGGCGTAGCCCGTCTGCCCGAGCGCGCCAATGCCGAAAACCGAGTTGTAGCTGGCGAAATCCGATCCCACCACGGCCCAACCACCGATCATGTGCGTGGAAGCGAGCGTCGCGCTGAGATTGCTGAGATCGGTAATGACGATCCGTCCGTTGCTCCCCATCGTTCCCAAGGTCGTACCGTTGCCGGCGAAGCTGACGATCCCCGCATCGGGCGAATCTGTGGACAGCACCACCTTGTTCAACGGCGCGACGGACAATTTCCCCAGCGTCAAGCGGGCCTCGCTGATCCCCACCGCGCTGGCCGTCGCGGTGATCACCGAACTGCCCTGCTCGGCAATCACCGGGCCGAGCGTCTCGGTCGAGACCGTCTGGACACGGCCGAGGAAGCTCAGGGCGCCCCCTCGCAGGTGGATCGTCGCCCCGTCATTGACCCGATTCCCCAGCGACTGGGTGCCCGTCGCGTTATCAATATTCAGAGTCGCATAATTGAGGTCGATCCTTGTCGTGCCAGAAAGACGGCCGGCGTCGTGCACAGTGGTCGTCCCGCCGTTGAGTAACGTGTCGCCGGTGTAGGTGTTGTCGCCCAGCAGCCCGAACGTCAGCAATCCCTGGCGACTGAAGTAATTGTTGCCTTGAATGGACCCCGTAAAATCCCTGGCGATGTCGAGATTGACGACGAGCGTTCCCTGCGTCGCGTTGCTGTTGACGACGGTGCCCGCGTTCCCGGCCAAGGAGGACGCATCCGAAAAGAAGCCGCCGACCTGCTGGGCATTGCCGTTCAAGTCCAGGCTGCCATCATTATTCAGCGCGACAAGGACTCCGGGGCGCATCGTATTGGCGCCGGCGCCGAGTTTGAATGTGCCCTGATTGATTTGGAGACTGGTGACCCCGAACGCGGATTGCAGGAGATTGAGGGTGCCCGCTCCATCCTTGGTGACCGTCGTGGTGGCAAGGCCAATGACGCTGTTGACATCCAAGTCGCCAATCGTGTGGAAGATGAGTTCCGTCGCGCCGGCGGTCAGGACGCCGCCGCTGATCCCGCCATTTCCCGCCAACGCCAGGACGCCCCCGATCCCAGCCCCGCCGATGGTCAAGCTCTGCCCCGCGCTGATCGATAGGGATCCGCCGCTGTCGAGAGTCAGCGAGTTGATGGCCAGGCTGCTCGTCGGACCCTGCGCACCGGACAAGCGCAAGTTGGCTCCGGCCGTCAAGGTCCCAACCGTTTCGCCGGCCACGGCTCCCAAGGCCCGCACAAACGTCGCGCTCCCCGAATCCATCGCGCCAAAGGCATAGCTCCCCAATCCAGTCGGATTATAGATGACCAACCACGGCATCATCCCCTTGTTACTTGTACCGTTGGCGCCGGCACCGGCCTGCGTCACCGCTCCGGCGAAGGTAATGGTGGCGCGATCATTAGCCGCGCCCACGCCCAGGTTGGTGCTATTGATCAGCACGGTGCCGCCGGCCACTCGGGCGAGGGAGCTAAACGTCAGGTTCGATTGGCCGCCGGACGCGGGAGAGAGATTGATGGTCGCCATTCCTGGCGCGGTCGCGGTTCCCACAGTGAAAGCGCCAAACGCCTGCGACGCCACGGTCGCGTCCTGGCCAATAAAGGTCAGCGTCCCCCCGGTTACTGTCAGCGGCCGGGCGGAGCCGAGGCGGTCGACGATCGTGCCTCCCGAGTTGTCGATGACGAGGGCGCCCGACGGGTTGAGCCGTATCGTCCCGGTACCCCCGGTCGTGCCGGTGCCACTGACCGCTAAGGTGCCGCCGTTGAGCGTCAAGGCGCCGACAAACGACGGGCTGGCCACGCCGAGCGTCGTCGTTCCCGCATCGTTCTTCGTGATCGATGTCAGCGCCGCAATCTCGGTCGTCGTGACGTTGATCGCGCCACCACCCGCAAAAGTCAGCGCCTGCGCGCCGTTCACTCCGTTGACGATACCACCGGTCAGATTCAGGATCGAGCCGGTGCTGGCGCCGATCGTCGCCGCGTTGCTGATCGTGATGGCCCCGCTGACCGTGTTCGCGCCCGCCCCAGCGAGGCTCTGCAAGGCGCCTCGGGTGTTGACCCCGGTATTGCTGAGATCCAGCGACTCCCCAATCGTCAGGCCCGCGACGCCCCCGTCGAGTTGCAGAGCCGAGCCCTGCTGGTTCAGGACGATGGTATTGCTGAGCGCTCCCGTCGCGCCGAGGGCTCCCGAGTTCTGCAATCGCAGGACCCCGCCGAAGACGACCGCCTGCCCCGCCCAAGTGGTATTGTCCGCCGCCAAGGCCACGGTGCCTGGATCCGACTTCACGAAGGCGCCCGTGCCTCCGAACGGGGAGCTAAGGGTCAGCGTCGTCCCGGCGGCCGCGGCCAGGATGGAGTTGGCATTGACGACCACAATGTTTGCCGAGGTGCCTGCCGCCGTCGTGGCACTTGAGGCGATCGAAGTGGTGAAGGTGAAGGGGTTCACGGCCGTGACCACCGAACCCACGGCGATCCCCGGACCAATCAACGCCTGACCGACGGCGATCCCCGATGTGCCGACCGAGACGTTCAGGTTGACCGTCCCGGTGGCGGTGGCTGGCGCCGAGATCCGAATGTGCCCCGAGTCGACAATCTGGATGATGGTCGAGCCGGCCGGAATGCCCGTACCGCTGATCGGGTCGCCGACCGCCAGCCCGGCGACGGAGCCTACCACCACTTGATCGTTCAGATTAGTCGTTGACGCGCCGCTGAGGACCAGCGTCGGCGTGACCGTCCCACTCGCATTCGTGGTCGACATGGCGAGTGTCGGAACCAGATAGCTCACCGCCAAGTCGTTGGCCCCGGCGGAAGCAGTCGATGACAATGTGACCGAAGTGCCGTTGATGAACGTGATCGTGGCACTGCCGCCGGAAATCGCCGCTCCGGTGAGACGTTCTCCGACAAAAAGGCCCGTCGTCGTGTTGGCCGTCACGACATTGGTGCCGTTCCCCGTCACCGACACCGTTGGGGCGACCAGATTAATGGTATGGCTGATATTGACGTTGCCAAATCCTTCCAAGGTGGCGGTGTTGCCACGCGCCGCGCTCAAATTGACTTGATTCGTAGCAGTGGACCCGAAAGCTCCCGCAGTGGTCACCCCCAATACGCCCGCCTGCACATTCAACGGCCCCTGGAAAGTGCTGGTGCCCGGATTACTGAAAACCAGCGTTCCGCTGCCCGTTTTCGTGACACCGAACCCCCCGCCCCCGGAGACATCTCCGCTGAAGGTCAATCCCTGCACGACATTCGACGGCGTCGCATTGGTGACCTGGATGACCTGATTGTTGGACAGCGTGGTCTGGCCTCCGACTGCCAGGCCGTAGCCGCCGCCGCCGGGACCGGCCGTCGTGGCCGGGAGATTGGTTACGGTAAGGAGGCCGGTCAGATTCAGGCCGGTCAAGACGACCGTCTTGTCGGCCGCGAGGGTAAAGAGCGGCTTGAAAGTGGTGGCGAGGCGGCCCACGCTCAAGGTGGCTGGCCCGGTGGTATTTACGGTCCCAAATTGAACCAACTCCGGCGTGCCCGACCCATCCGTGCCGTCCGTGTAAAGCGACAGCGGTCCGCTGCCGTTCAATGTCCCGGTGTAGCTGGCATTCAAGACGAGGTTGCCGAGACCGGTCTTGGTGAGCGTGCTGGCGGATTCATTGCCGCCCGTGACGCTGATCTCGCCACTCAGCGTGGCAGTCATGTTCGGGTTGACGACGTTGATCGTGAGCGCGGACGGAAGCTCGATGGGGCCGGCGAGAATGAGATTGTTCGGGCCGTTGAAGGAGAAGCTATTCTGCACGAGCACCTGGTTGCTCACGGTCGCATTGGCGACTCCGGCGATGAGGGTCGTGTTCGTGCCGGCAATCGTGAGCAACCCGGTGCCCAGCGGACCCGTGGCTGGAGGAGTGACATTGTTCGGCGTACTGGAGTTCCCGATAATGAGCGATCCCGCCTGTACCTTGACGCCACCGGTGAAGGTGCTGGCCGTGGAATCCAACTCCAGCACTCCAAGGCCGGTCTTGACGAGACCGCCGCTAACGATGGCCCCGGTGATCGTCAGGCCAGATTGCAACGGCACGATATCGTGGCCGCCAATGAGCGTCTGGTTGACCTTGATCTCGCGATCCGGCGCGCCGAGCGCCAGTTGGCCGTTGATGAGAGCCGGCAGAGCCGGCGCGGTCGTAATGGATCCCCCAATGATGGTAGGCGTGGACTCGATCATCCCGGTCAAGGTCAATGTTCCATTCCCCGTGGTCGTCACATTCGTGCCGGAGAGGAAACCACTGCCATCGGTGAAGAGTTTCAGGCCGGCCAGCGTATTGTTCTGCGGAAGAGTGATGCTGGAGTTATGGAGTTCGACGACATTGCCCGGGTCAATGCCGACGCCCGGCGACTGCTGGAAGCCGATGGTGAGCACGCCGTTGTTCACGATCACGCTCGTGCCCGGGAGATAGTTATCGACCTGCACCGTGCCATTGTTGATCACAGTGCCACCGGACCAGCTATTCGGGCTGCCATCGAGGAAGACGGTCCCGGCCAGCGGGGTGATGATAAGCCGCAAAATGCCACTGCCGCCGGAAGTCAGGGCGCCATCCACAATTCTAGAGTTAATGGTCAGGTCGCCTGTGCCGCCATTGTAGATGTACAAATCCCGGGTACCGGAACCGGTCGAGGTCAGGATGCCGCGGTTACCAGTGAGGGGGCCGATCTTCGCGGACGGCCCGGTCTTGATCAAACCGCCGCCCACGATATCGAGGACACTGGCGATGGAAGCGAAATTGATATCGGCGCCGCCGGCGGGAACGGCGATCGTCAGGGTATTGACCTGGACGCTACCCGTCGTCACCGGGGCGATCATTTTGATATTCTGTGTCGACGTCGCGCCGATCAGGGAGGCTCCATTGTAAGCCGCGAAGCCAGTCGCGCCGAGCGCGCCCACGCCGAGAGTCGCATCGTAACCCGCAAACTCCAGGCTATTGACAATAGCCCACGGCCCGATCAATGCCGTGGTCGCCATGTTGGAGATGATCAAGCGGGGATTATTCCCCGCCTGACCCAGAGCGGTCACCGTTCCCGTCGAAGTCGTCCCCTTGAAATTAATGACGGAGCCGTCGGTGAGCAGCGGAAAGGCGGCGTTGGGCAACTGGGTGAGACTCCCCAGGATCAAAGTCGCCGAGGTCGGCGCCGCGACCAGTCCGTTGGCGACAGTGATCGTCGACAAGCCCTTCGCCAGGGAGACCGCGCCCAGCGTTTCCGTGGAGTCGATCTGGGAACGCCCTTCGTAGAGGATCGATCCGGAATTGAGCACGACGGTGGCCGCGTCGTTGACCCGGTTGGCGTCGTAAGCGCGGCCGGTGTTGTCGATCTCGAGAGTCGCGGTGTCGATCTCGATGGAAGTGGTGCCGGAAAGGCGGGCAAAATCCTGCAAGGTCAGAGTGCTGCCGCCAATGGTCGTCGAGCCGGTATAGTTGCTGACGTTGGTCAGGGTGAGACTCGCCTGCCCCATCTTGGCAAAGGACATGTGCGACCCGGAGATCTGTCCGGCGAAAGTGGTGGCCGTCAAATTGTCCGTCGCGAGCAGGGCGTTCCCGGCGGAAGACATCACGGTGCCGCCATAAATACCGTTCGAACTGAGGAAGTCGCCCACGTATTGGGAACTGCCGTTCAGATCGAGAACGCCGTCGTTGACCGCAAGCCTTTGACCGGCGACGAGGGGACTGACCACCCCGCTGGCCAGCTTCAAGGTCCCGCCGTTGAGATAAGTGGCGCCGGTGTAATACTGAGGAACGTTCAGGTTGAGGGTGCCGCCATCCGAGACGCTGATCCCGGCGGAGCCGGTGAGGGCGCTGTTGAGCGTCAAGGCCGATCCCGCGTTGATGTGGAAAATCCCTTCGGCGCCGAGGGCCAGGACGGGAACATCAATCTCGTTGCCGGTCCCGCCGGTAACGAGCACACCGCCGGTGGTCAGGGTAAGGATCGTGCCGACCACGCCATTGACGTGGAGACCGCTGCCATTGATCGCCAGGGCGCCGAGAGTCCGGCTGACCGTCAAATTCGCGCTGCCGGTCCCGGTCGTCAGTTGGAGGATATCGGTATTGGCCGCTCCGTCGATGTTAGCGGACGTGTTGTAACCCGTGAAGGCAACAATCCCCCCGGCACTTGCATTGTAAGTGGCGAAATCAAAAGTGGTATTGGCAGCGTTGGAAACGGTGCCCCGTGTGAGAATGGTAGCCCCCCCCGTAGGCAGGCCTGTCGTCGTCGTGAAGATGACTTTGTCATTGCCGCCCATATCCCCACCAAAGTGCAGGCTCGTGCCCACATTGGCTGTCAGGCTGGTGAAGGTGAGGGTAGTCGGTGTGGACCCGGCGCCGACAAACTCGATCGAAGATCCCGAACCAATGGCATTGGGCGCAACCACCCCGAGGGTGAGAGTTCCCAACGTCTCGTTCGATCCCGCGGCATTGACCGCATATTCGAAAGTGCCGCCACTCAAGAGGAGCGACCGCAGACCCGTCGTCGCGCCCGAGGCCAATCGGTTGGTGATGGCGGTGCCCGCGCTGTCGTCGAGGACGAAAATCGCATTCCCGCTGGAGGTGATCGTGCCCGTGCCGCCGATCATGACTGCGGAACCACCCACGGTGAACGTGCCGTTCGCGATGTTTATGGTGCCGATGAAACCGCTATTCTTGGCGGCGAATCCATCGGTGCCGGTCCCGATCTGCGTAATCGAGGCGACGTTGGCAAAGCTCGTCACCGCAAAGGTCACATTGGTAAGATCCACAGAGACGTTGTTCAACAGCGTCACTTTATTGGTCAACGGATCGATCGCCGTGATCGTCGTCGAGGCTGGGATGCCCGTGCCCGACACGACCTGGCCGATCGCCAGACCGGCGATACTGGTCACCGTTAGTATCTTGGTCGGGGTCGTAAGCCCGAGCACCGTTCCCGTAATATTGAAGTCACTGGTCTTGATGAGAACGCTTCCCGCCCCGCTCAGCGTGAGCGCGAAGGCCCCGCCGACGTAAAGATTGTTGAATTCCAACGTCGACCCCAGGTCCGCGCCCAGGGTGCTGGCGCTGGCGGCGGTAATGACACCAGTGAGAGTGGTGGTTCCCGTCCCCACGCCCTGAAGGGCGCCGGCGGAATTCATTCCAATGCCGTTGATGGTAAACTGCTCCGCAATCGGCATGGTGCCGCCACCGGCATCGAACTGCGCGGCGCTGCCGATATTTACGCTGACAATCGTGTTGCCGACCGTGCTGCCCAAGGCGGCGGAATTTTGCGCGCGCACGGCGCCGTTGTTCACGGTGATGACGCCGTCCCACCCGGTATTGGCGGCGTTGATCGCCAGGACACCTCCGCCGGACTTTTGCAACGCCGTAGTCGGCGTGAGAGTCACAAACGCGGTGTTATCCCGGAAGACGTTGCCGGGCGTGACCTCGATGCCGGAAGTGGCGGCATTGAGAATAATGACCCGGCTCGTGTCAAAAGTGCCGTCCGCCCGAAGACCCGCCGAGGCGGAGTTCACCCAGTTGCGGACACTGTTGAGGGGATTGCCGAGGGCGCCGTCCGTGCTCACGGAAAGAACGCCGGACAAAATTTCGACAATTTTCCCGGCGCCGCCGAAGGTACTTCCTGGACTGGTCAGCGAGAGCATCCCGGCCCCGGTCTTGTAAAGCGTGCCGGGTCCGGCAATTGCCCCGTTGACAGTCAGCACGTTGGTCGCGGTCACGTCGAACGTGGCGTTTTGGCCGGAACCAATGGTAACGCCGCGGTTGGCGTCGAGGACCACGTTGCCAGTGGCGCCGAACATGCCGCCATTGAGGAAAATGTTGTCCGCCATGAAGGCCGCCGGGGTAATTCCCAACGTGGAGGAGCGGGAGAGATAGAGCGTGCCGCGATTGACCGCGATCGCCTGCGAGCCGGTGAAGTCGGCGGTGGTCCCGCTGTCCCCGGACAACTGCAGCACACCGTTGCCGGCCTTGATCAGCCGATTGGCGCCGGCCGCCGTGGTGATCGTTCCACCCAGAACCTCAAAATTAGCGTTGTACGAGGAGTTGACGGTAATGGTGCGTTGCACCGGAACCATGGTCGTCGAGTCGCTCCAACTGATCGGTCCATTCAGCGTGAGCCCGAGCGCGGTAACGCTGCTGCCAAGCACGATATTCGTCGCCGCGTTCCCCATCGTAATTTGATTGGCAAGAACGCGCGCCGTGGCGTCGGAGGTCAGGGTGCTACTGCCGCTCATCAAGAGAGTTGCCGAACCCAAGGCCGTGTTACTCCCGACGATCAAACCGCCGCCGGCGAGATTGAAGACATTGAAGCTGTCGGCCGCGCTGCTGAGTTGCAGGAGGCCGTCGCCGGTTTTGACGACGATGTCCCCAGTGACGGGCGCGCTGATGCTCAGCACTGCCTGGCTCGGCGCCAGGCTCGCTCCGTTGAAGGTGATGGCTCCCACGCTGAGCGTCTTCGTGCCAGCCCCGAGGGCCAGCACGCCCGGGCCGCTGATTGTGGCGGTGGTGCCGACGTTATTCGAAGTGACCGTAATCGGCGCCGCATCCGTGAGCGTCAGCGTTCCCACACTCGTCACCGTGGGAGCAGTCGAGCCGCCGATGTTATTGATCGTGAGGCTGGTGAGGATGGTATCGTTCACCAAAGTCAAAACACCTCCACCATTGATCGTCACGGCTTGGGCGACAATGGTCCCCAAGGCCGCTTGCGTCACCGTGCCGTCATTGATCGTCAGACCATTCCCGGGCAGCTTGCCGGCCACGGTCAAGGTGCCGATTTGCAGGGCTTGTTGATTGACCACGGTGCCGCCGGTATAATTGTTCGCGTTGTTCGCCAGAATCACCGCGCGCGGGCCCCAAGTGCCCCCCCAGACAACCAGACGCACCGCCTTCCCACCACTATTGGGATTGTCGGTGATTTGGGAATTCACGGTCAACAACGAAGCGGCATTGTTGGCGAAGTAATAAAGATAGAGATCGTTCAACGCGGCCGGAGCGGTGCCGCCGGCAGTGATCTTTCCCGGGAGCAACACGCTGCCGAGGGAAGTGGCGCCGGCGGAGGCGATGACATTCTGCACCAGCAACCCGCCGCTGCGCAGATTCAGGGTGTCACCGGCATTCGCGAAATCCAAAGACACCGCCAACGTGGTATTTGACGCGAGGTTCAACGCATTGATCACGACGCCCCCGGGGGCCACGGCGCCGCCCGTTAGCAGCCGGATGTTTTGATTCAACTGATTGGTGAGCGGGATGGTGGCGCCGTCGTAACCGGCGGTGCCCGTGGACGCCGCAAAGCCATTGCCGACGGAGTTGGCCAGACTCGCCACTCCGAGACCCGGGACGTAGGTGGCAAACTCCGCGGTGGTCGTGTTAAAGAAATGCGTGGTGACCGCCCACCCACCGATGATGTTATTGGTCAGCGGAACCGAACCACCGATGAAGATCTGATGATTGCTGCCGAGGAGGCCGAGTGTCCCGGTGCTATTGGCGTTATAGTTCTGGGCAAAATCCAACGTCGCCGCCGCCGCGGAATTGCGACTCAAGCTCGTCAAAGTCAGCATCGCCCCAAACGGAGTCGGCCCGAAACTGTGCGTGATGGAGCTAATGATGCTCGTACCCGAATTCAGCGTCACGGCCCCGACCGTCTCCGTCGACGTCCTTCCATTACGCCCATAGAAGTTCAGGGTGCCGCCATTCATCGTGATCGGCGCGGCATCCGGAAGGCGATCCGAGTTGCCAAACAAGCGGCTATTGTCGAGCGAGAGCGCTCCGTAGTTGATCGTAATCGAGGAGGTGTTCGTCAGCGCGCCGTTGTCGGCGAGGATCGTGCCAAACGCCGCCGCGGTGGCGGCGGTATACACGCCGCCGTTGATCAGAGTCGGTCCGCCGTAACTCAGCGTCCCAAGAAGATTGACGGTGAAGGCGCCGCCCGAGCGGACGAAAGCCACATTGCTGCCGCCGCTGATCGTGCCAGCGAAACTGCCAGCCGCTCCATAGTTTGCCACCAGCGTAGTCCCCACGGCGTTCACGGAAGAAGTGATGGTTCCCCCCGCCACGCCTGAGCCCAGGGCCGCTCCCGCGCTCGTCAACGCACCGACATATTGGACACCTCCGTTGAGATCGAGCGTGCCGCCGCTATTGACGGTCAGGGCGTTATTCGCGACCAAACTATTGGTCGCTCCGCTGACCAGTTGCAGCGTGCCACCGTTGATCGTCGTGGTTCCCGTGTAAGACTGCGCTACCGTCAGGTTCAGTGCGCCTCCCTCCGCCTTGGTCAACCCCCCGGTGGTGCCGGAGATCGCGCTCCCCAGGCTAAGCGCGCCGAGTGTGTGAATGAAGAGGGGCGCCGCGGCGGCGGCGGTGGTGATAATCCCGCCGCTGATCGTGCTCCCCGCAGGATCAAGTGATAGAATGCCGCCTCCGGTCGCGGCACCCACCGTCAGCGCCGTAAAGGACATATTCGTGAGGGTCGCTCCTGAATTCAAGGTCAGGCTGTTAATCGCCAGCGGCCCGGCATAGGAGGTGGCCGACGTGAGGCCGACATTCGCTGTCGCGCCGGCGGTGATCGCGCTGGCCAGTTCCGCCGCCGTCAGGATTCGAAAACCGGTGCCAGTCGACGTGACAAAGCCCAATCCGCTCCCAGCCACACCGGTATCCCCGATGATGTCCGGGCGGATACTCATCGTTACAGTCCCGGGGGCGCCGCCTCCCCCAATCAAGGCGGGTGTGGCCGCAATCATATTAGCCACTCCATCTCCCGCCGTCCCACCCAGCCCATTGCCACGCAACAATGCCGTCTTCCCGAAAGCCACCGCCGTGAGAGTACCGATATTGAATGTCACGCCGCCGGAGGTATTCCCGGTCGCGTCCAGGGTAATCGTGCTGCCACCGCTCGCCAAGGTCAGGACCCCCGTGGTTCCCAGCGTTTCCGTGGTGCCCGCAGCCGCATTGCCCTTGATCACCAAAGTCCCACCGAGGTTCAATGTCCGAATTCCCGTCCCCAGCCGGTTCGCGTGGCTGACTGTGTTATCCACCAGCAATGTTCCGCCCGATTGGACGGTGATCGCCGCAGTGCCGGTGCTCAGCAGCGCTCCGTTGCTGCCCGTCAACGCGAGTGTGCCGGCATTGACGGCAACGGCCCCGGTGAAAGTATTCGCGGCGTTCAAATTCCAGGTGCCCGCGCCCATCTTGATCAGGGTGCCTGCTCCGGTGGCAATCGCGGCATTGACGTTGCCAGTGCCGGCGCCCGTCAAGGTCAAGGCGAAAGCCCCAGTGATGCCACTCGAAAGATCCAGGGTCCCCGCAGTCACGCCGATCGTCGCATTGCTGCCCAGGGTGATCGCGCCGCCCCAGGTATTGGCTCCCGACACACTTTCGAGCGATCCGCGATAATTGACGCCGGAAGAGTTCAGCGTCAGGCCGTTGGCTAGATTGGCGCCGCCCACCAACTGCACGGCTTGATTCGCATCGATACCACCCCCGGTTGCATTCACGGTGACGGCGCCGGTTCCGAGGACGAGCGTATTCGTTCCCGTCACCCGCAGGATGCCGTCGGCAACGGTAATCGCGCCCGTCCAGGTCGGATTGCTGATATTGAAGACCAGCGTGCCGCTGTCGCCCTTGATCAAGTTGGACCCTTCCGCGCCCGTCGCGAGGCCTAGGGCATTATTGAGCGTGAGAGTGCTCCCGGCGGTCACTTCGATGGTTCGCGTGTTAGTGTTAAAGACGTTTCCCAGCAGGACGATATGATCGAGCCCGACATCCACGGGTGTCGCCGGCGCGAAACGGAATGTGGCGTTTCCCACGCCCCCGGTGATCCCGACCGAGGGATTGAGGCGAATGATATTGCTGTCGTTGCCCAGGGCATGCTGATCCGCGACCGCCAGCACCCCTTGAGTCACGTCGATGATCGCAGCCCCGCCGCCAAACGTATTACCCGCGTTGCCCAGGAACATGGTGCCGTCACCAGCCTTGGTAAAAACGACTTGCCCGACGCCGGTCTGCCCGCCTGCAATCAACCCCGAAAGAGTCAGCGCGGAATTGGTATTCGACGCGGAGGCCCCGTAGACTCCGAACGTCGGCGCCCCCGTCGTGGACAGAGCCAGATCGTCCGTCAGTTCCAGCCCGTAGCCGGCGGTGGCGGAGACATTCATCGTCTGGCTGGTCAGCGCCGGCAGATACGAGAATCGATACTGGATGGTTTTGTTCGCCGCCTGGTTAAAGGTCGTTCCTGCACCCACCCGACCCACCGCCACGCCGAAGTCCGGGCCGGCGAATGTTGCCGTAACCTGCGGGAGCACGATGGTCTCCCGCGTCCCGGTGCCATTGCCGTCGGAAAACAATCCGAGCAGCCCGCTCGTGCCGATGGTCAGTGTATTACCATTCAAGGCTCCCGGCGCGTAGCCGACCGCACCAGCAGTCACTACGATATTGCCGGTAAAGGTGTTGCCGGTATTGCCAAAGTAGAGATTGCCAAACCCCACCTTGGTGATCGTTCCCGATCCGCTCACGACACCACCGATGACGAGTTCGGATCCCGTTTCCGCGCCGAAGGTTGTATTCCCGGCCATCGTCACGGAGCCGTTCCAGATGTTGTGGCCGGCGATGTTATCGAGAGCGCCGAATCCACCCGCGCCGACGCCAGACAGCGTGAGGGCTTCGTTCGCAACGATGATGTTCCCCTCCAACTGGAGCGCGGCATAATCCCGGACTACGGTTCCTCCGACGCTGCTGCCCAAGCCAAGCGCATTGGTGATACGAATGGCGCCTTCCTGGATCGTGGTCGTCCCGTCGTAGGTGTTGGCGTTGGTTAGGAAGAGCACCCGCGTGCCCTGCTTAATGATTCCACCGTGCTGGATGACCGTCTCGATCAGCGCGTCCGGTTTTGTCCCAAAACCGGCGGTGTTGATCGCTCCCTGGAACGAGGCCCGCGCGGCAGAAGAGACAATGATATTGCGATCAGCGCCCCCGAGATCGAGGAATCCGTTGAAGGTCCGGACTGTCGTGGTCCCCGTGCCGGAGATGACAACATCCTGCGCATCGTCCCCGGTGTCGGCGTCGCGATTGTTCAGCAGCGAGATGTCCCCCAATACCGTGAGGACACCGGTCGCTCCGGTCTGCACGACGCCGGCATTGGTCGTGTTCGTGGTGATGACCAGTCCGCCAATCGTCTCGGTAAAATTGTTGAGATTGAAGAAGGTGGTGTTGGCGGTGGCGCCCGATCCTCCTGCCCCCCCCGCCACCGTCACCACCGCATTGTCGGCGATCTGGTCGTTCGCCAACAACCGCACCGTCGCGGTCTGGCTCGTGAGGTTCGGATTGACGGCGATAATCAATCCCCCGGCGCCAATGGCATTGACGCCGACCGGCTTCGAAAGGTCCAATGTTCCCTGCAGGACTGAGACTGGCCCGGCGAGCGTGTTGGCCGCCGAGCCGCTCAACGTCAGGGTCCCCGCGCCGATCTTGGTGAATCCGCCGGTGCCGGTGAGCGTTGTATTGAAGACCGTATTGACCCCGTTGGTATCGACGAGGTTGCCCGAAATCGGCAGCAGCCCTGAAAAGGTGGTCAACGCACTGGAGACTCCGCCCCCATTTCGGAAGACCAGCGAACGCGTGGAAAAATCGTCGGTGAAGCCAGCGGCGATCTGCAGTCCGCCGCCGCGGAAGACAATCGCTCCCGCGCCATCGCCGCCGATGTTATCCAGATCGGCGATCCGGAGAAGACCCTGGTTGAGCGTAATCTGCCCGGTGACTGCGGTGTTGAATCCTGTCAGGATCAAGGTCCCGAGGCCGGTCTTGGTCAGAGCCGCACCAAACGTGGTCAGCGGGGAACTGATCGTCACACCCGCCGCGGCGGTGTTCATCTGGTTGAAGACGTATTCGGCAGTGTTGATGGCGATGCCGCCGGGAAAACCGCTGAGCGTAATGCCTTGCGGCGTCGCCGAACCGAGAAAGAGAAAAGCACCGCTATTGACGGTGAGGCTCGCCCCACTAAAGCCGTCGTCCGCCAGGGTGATCGCGGCGGTCGTGCTGGTGTTATTGACAAGCAGCGAGTTCACGGACGTCGCGCCGGAAAACAATCCCGCGCCGGAATTCGAGACACTCTGCACGTAGCTGGCGTTGTCGTTCTGCGTCGTTGCCGGTTGCGCCGAAGTCGCGCTCAGCGCCACGTATTCATTAGCCGCCAACGCCCGGAAACCGTTACCGAATCCTCCAACGGTGCTGTAGGTGACAAACGTATTCCCCAACCCGGCGCCGGCCTGCCCGATGGCCCAGGGGAGAATGCTGATCTGGGTGCTGCCGTTGGACGTGCTGCCGCCGCCGCTCAAATTGACACCCGTCACGTTGGTGGGATCGGTGACGACAATATCGCCCCGGACCGCCGCCGTCGGCGCGTCGAGATTGGTTCCGACCACGACCAGGGTGGCATTGTTGCCCGGGGTCCTCGTCAGGCTGGCCATCGTCAACTGCGCCACACCAATCCCCGTCGACGATGCGTTCAAGGTATTGACGCCGGAACTCAGTGTCACCGCACCCACGGTTTCATTGCGGATGCCAGCCTGGTCGGAAAGGACGGACACGCCAGCCGATCCCCCGGCGACAGCCGCCGTGTTCCGAAGAAGGATCGTCGCGCCATCGTTCACTCGATTCACCGGCGCGCTTCCGGTATCGTCGATCGTCAGCAGTCCGCCGTTCTCGATCGTAAAGCCCGTCACATTGGCCAGATTGGCGACGGCGGTGCCGTTCGGCAGTCCGGCGCCATTGCCCAGCGCGAGTTGGCCGTTGTGAACCGTGATCGTTCCCGAAAAGCTGTTCGCAGCGTTTCCGAACGTGAGCGTGTTCGCCAGACTCGTGAAATTGACGACCATGGAGCCGCTGCCGGTGAGGGCCCCGTTGTAAGCCGTGCTCGAGGCCTGATAAATGGTGAGGGTGCTTGTCGGGTCGATGTCAACCGTGCCTGCGACCACCGTCGGATTGCCTGGGCCGCCGCCGCTCAGGTAACCGCCCCCGGAGAGGCTGCCGATGCTGGCGTTAAAACCGTTCAAATCGAGGAATGCGCCGGCCTTGCTCCCCATGATCACCGCGGGTGCGCTCACCGCAACGGTGCCGATCGGATTGACGATGAGCGCCGTGCTGCTGCCCAGCTTGACGGTGCCTTCGTTGATGCTCAGGGGCCCGGCGAAATTGTTGTTTCCCAAGAGAATCAACGTTCCGTCTCCCGCCTTGGTGACGCGCGTGTTGGCGGTGTTCGTGGTGGACAGACTTGTCGCCCGGATGGCGGAGGCGATGGACAACTGGCCGCCAGCTTCCGTATCAATGACGAGGTCATTGGCGCCGCCCACACTGGTGAGGTAGCCACCGGTGATGGTGGCGTTTGCGGCAGCGCTCGTAACGAGAATGCCTCCGCTCGCCACATTAAGAGTTTCCCCGGAAGCGATCGCGACCGTCGATGACGCGGTATTGAAGCGGATGGAATTCACTCCCGGCCCAAGGGTAAAGGTGCCGGTGTAACCCGTGGTATCGTCAGTGACGTTGTCGGCCAGTTGCCAATTGGCGATATTGTTCTTCGTGACCGTGCTGGCGATGACGACGTTATTGCTGCCATCTTTGCCGGCAAAGAACGTCCCGGAAACGGTCTTGACCGTCGCCCATCCCGCGAGCGTCGTGGCGCCGATATTGACGAGGCTCGCGCCGGCGTTGGTCAGGTCAAATGTCACCGTCGACTGATTGTTCCCACTCCGCGTAATGGTCCCCGTATTCAACAGAATCGAACCGGTGGCGCTCGTGATCACGACGGTGGACGAGGTGTTCGCGTTCAGGGTGGTGCCCGTGTAGGTCTGCGAAGCGGTGGTGGCGTCGGTCTTGGTCAGTTGCAGCGTGCCTTCCCCCAAGGTAAGTGTGCCCCCGCCATGCTGATTGGTGGACGCGGTATTGAGCGAGGCGCTTAACGTGCCGCCAAGTACGGCCAGATTTCCGGTGAGAGCGGTCGCCGGTCCCAAGTTCCAAGCGCCAGGTCCAGTCTTGGTAAGGTTGGCCACCTGGTTGAGGGCTCCCGTGAGGCTGCCGGCGCCGGCGCCATCCAAGGTCAGGCTATTGCCGTTCCCCGTCACCGTTCCGCTATAGGTGATGGTGGCGGCGCTCGTCCCGGAGGCCACCAACGTGCCGGTCGTGCTGGAACCCGAGAGCGTAATGCTTCGGTTCGTGCCGTCACTGGCACTGCCAGCAAACTCGAGTCGAGCCCCACCCAGCAGAATGCTGCTCGCGGATCCGCCGATGTTGTTCACCGTCGCAAACTGAACCGTGCCTTCATTGATGCTCAGCGGACCCACGAACCCGTTGTTTCCGGAGAGGACCAAGGTTCCAGCACCCGCTTTGGTGACGCGATTGTTGCCCGTCGCCGGAATGGCGGAGGCAATGGTAAGACGCCCCCCGTCCTCCGTCGTGATGACGAGGTCATTGACGCCGCCCGCACTCACCAGAGAGCCACCGGTAATCGTGGCATAGGCCGCCTGGCTCGTCACAAGGATGCCGCCGCTCACGACGTTCAAAGTCTCCCCGGTCGTGATGGTGGCGATCGAAGGTCCGGATGCCGTGAAACGGATGGAATTGACGGCTGGCCCCAAGCCGGAGGTGCCCGTGTAACCCGCCGTATCGTCGGTCACGTTGTCGGCGAGTTGCCACGTGGAAACGTCATTCTTCGTCACCGTCGTGGCGGCCACGAGATTGTTGCTCCCGTCTTTGCCGGCAAAGAACGTTCCCGAGCCCGTCTTGACGGTGGCCCACCCCCCCAGCGTCGTCGTCCCGATGTTGACCACGCTCGCGCCGGCATTGATCAGGTCAAACGACACCGTCGATTGATCGCTGCCACTCCTCGTGATCGTCCCGGTGTTCAAGAGAATCGAACCCGTGGCGCTGGTGATCACCACGGAGGACGAGGCGTTCGCGTTCAGCGCCGTGTTCGTGTAGGTCTGCGACGTGGTCGTGGCATCGGTCTTGATCAACTGCAAAGTGCCCGCACCCAAGGTGAGAGTACCGGAACCAAGCTGATTGCTGGCCACCGTGTTGAGCGTGGCGTTCAAGGTGCCGCGTGTCACCGTCACGTTGCCGGTGATGTTATTGACCGCGGCAAGGTTCCAGGCGCCGGTTCCGGTCTTGGTGAGGTTGGCGAGGGTCAAAATCCCGTTGAGATTCCCGATGCCAGCGCCATCGAGGTTTAAGCTATTGCCGCTCCCCGTGACGGCTCCGCTATAAGTGATCGTGGCTCCGTTGCTTCCCGAGGCCACCAGCGTGCCGTTGCCGGTCAGGGTAATCGCACGATCGGTACTTTGGTTGAAGCTCCCTGTAAACTCCAACACGGCGCCTCCCAGCACGATCTGGGAGCCCAAGCCCAGACTGCTCGAAGTTCCGCCGGTCACGTTGGCCACCGTCGTAAACTGGAGCTTCCCTCCCGAGACGGTCACGGCACCCGTGAAAGTGCTCGCGCCGGTAAGCTGGATGGTGCCACTTCCAGCCACGGTGATACCGAGCCCAGGCGTGGACTCGCTCACGACGCCGGTGGCGGTGAGGATCTGACCTGCGCCTGCGGACCATGTCTGTGAACCCGAAGCGATGCCCATGAGAATATTCGCCCCGATATTGGCCGACTGATTTGCCGTGATGCCCGTCGCCCCGTCGAGTCGCAAGAAGTTCCCCGTCGAGGCCATTATCGTATAGCCAGCCGCGTTGAACGTCAGGGAGTCGGCTCGAATCTGCTCGGTGAGAGTCACCGTCCCAGCCGTGCCCGTGAAAACCGCGGCATCGATGTTGCCATTGTTCCAGGCGGCGTCGGTGCTGACGCCGTCCCACCAGTTGTTGCTGGCTGTGGTGTTCCAAACCCCTGTCCCGCCCAGTCCGGTTCCGCCAGTGGTGTTCCCAGCAGCCAATGCATCGCCATCCCAGTACTTGGTGGCTGAACGCACCGCTACCGTCAGCGCGGTCGACAGGACAAGCCATGAGGAAAGGCGTCTAAGGAACTGAGGCGAGAAGCGGAGACGAGGGATCTTCGTGCGGGGAGCGGAGGGCATGAGGCGGCTTAGAAGCAACGCAGGCGGGGTCCTTGCTGCGTGTGCTTAGATATTTATTTAATCGTTTATGGAGGGTGGTCAAAGGGTTTTCCGGGTTTGCCTTACAAAGATTGCATTCATAATCTCTGCGCGACGGTCGAAAAAATCGGCGCCAATCTGTGAGCGGACCGATGGGGGCTACGTAGCGATAGTTGGTTGCGTCAAAGGGGAGTATCACCATCCAAAGCCCGGGATCGAAGGTCTCTGGGGGCAAACGATGGGCGACTGATGATGGCGATGGACTGTCTCTTCGCGGAAGCAAAGGTGGGGTGGCATACAGAGTAACCCGGATGCGGGGGTTCAAAACGCGAAAATCGCCATCGGACCCACATTTCGATGGGATCTGCGAACAGCGAATCACCGCGCATCACGCTATGTGAAACAACCGATGAATGTTACCAACGAGGTCTGCGCTGCGTTCGAGTTCTCGCCGGGAACAGGCGAGTTTCGGCGGGTGGCGACCCATCGTGAAACGACGCCATGGCACCTCAATTGACGAGTGGAGCCTCGCAGCGGGATCGGGAATCCCCGTGAAGTTACCAAATTCGGCAATTCCTATATCGTAAACCCGATCTTGTTCCCGGGAGGCGACATCGGGGGCCCTGCCGTGCCCGGCACGGTCAATGACGTCTCCATGAGATTGGCAATGTGTCAGTTGACACTCAGATTCAACGTCAACCCGAGGGTGTTCGCGATCTCGATGAACCGGTGCGGATCGAGTTCCTCGGGCCAGACAATACCGGGCTTCGTTTTCCCTTCGGCGAGCTGCAAGGTGCCGGTCGCGGCGGCATACGCCACGCTCACCGCAGCCGTGCCGAACAAGTCGAGCGCCCGGGCCGCTTCGTCGTAGAAAACACCGGTGGAGATGTGGACCACTTTCTCGCGTCCGCCGACGGTCCCCTTGATGAGGATGTGCGCCCGCGTATCCGCGAAGAGCGGGACGAGGTCCTTCTGGGCCTGACGGTCGAGCACCGCGATCTGCACCGGACGCGGCAGCAGTTCCATGAGCACATCCACAGCCCGCACTTTCACACCGTTGACCTCGACATGCCGGTCCTGGGTGAAACCGGTGGCGAAGAACGTGGCGACCGCGGGCTCGAACGGGTATTTGTAGCAGCAGTATTGGATGCCTTTCCCGATCTTGAGCGGAAGGCTGTACTGTTCGTCGTGGGCATGGTGAGTGAGCTGGATTTCGCCCAGGTTCCCGCCGAAGTCGTAGTTTTCGGGCTCATGAAATTGCGGCATGTGCTCGTGCTGTCCATCGTGGAAGAGGCAAGGCGGATCGCTGTAGTCGAAAAATTGCTGCTCCGGGCTCCACGAGGGCATCCAAGTCTTGACCATCGCCTTCTGCGCCGGCGTGTGGAACCCGGCCCGAATTTCGATCCGCTCCACGGTATCGAGTTCGTCACAGAAGAGCCGGCAGATCACGTTCACCGCGCCTGGGCTGGCTCCGCAACCCAGCAACGCCGTGCGTCCAGCCTTGACGAATTCTTCGTGAAGGGCGAGCGGCTGACCTTGGATCAATTGCGCGAGATGCTCCGGGCACGCGGCCGTGTTCACGTAGTGCGCGTCGAGGGCGAGAGTCGCCCGCATGACGTCCGCCGAACAAAATGATGGAGTCATGTCGATGACCGCGTCGACGGACCCCACGGAATTCCGGACGGACTTGACGAGGGCGCCGGCATTGCTCGCGTTGAGTTCCGCGGCCTCCACTTTCAGGCTGCCGATTCGATCGCGCACCGATGCGGCGTCAGCGAGCTTGCTGCTGCCCAGCAGGATACGATCGACGCCGGCTTGATGGGCAAGGACGGCGGCGCAGGGGGCGCCTTGGGCGCCCGCACCGACGATGAGAATGTTTTTCATGGGTGGGATCCTTTCTGAAGGAATCCGCGACGCCGAAGGAATGCGCGCCATCGGATGGCTCTGATCGTAGGGTGAATGGTTGTTGGAAATAAAGTGCGGATGAATCCGACAGGCGGATGCATTTCAAACGCACGGCAGCGGCCCCCGGCTACAAGGCCAGGAAGTTTGGCGACTCCGCCGCGCAGGGTGGATCGGCGGTTGGAAAACCGTGAGACTGAACGGTCAAGTATTAAATGTGGCAGGCCATCCGCCAAAAGAAACTCCAAGCCTCACCGCCGCCAGGCGTGGCCAGCCCAGAATTCCCGCAGTGCTTCGCGGTCCCCGTTGAAAATCGTCCGTTCGACCTTTGGAATATTCGCGACGGCCGTCGGAAACATCGTGCGGGGCAAGCCGCAGCGCCCGTCGCCCGTATATTGCCACAGGCTCCAGTTCGGCCACGGACCGGTAAAGGCCGGGCGATAATGATAGTTGGCGATCCACAGCCAGCACTTGTTCAACGTCTCGCGGGAGGCGGCATCGATCCGCGGATCACTGAACATGGACTTCACCCAGTTTTCATTGGAATAAAAACCAGGATAAAGCCCGGTCCGCTGGTGGACTCTGCGAATAAAGGACACGGCCTGCTGCACTCGCATCGTGCCACCGGGATAATGGGTGTTCTGCTCCGCATCCAGGACCAGCAGGACGCCCGACTTTAGGGGAGAGGATTCCATCCCGGCACGCACGACCTCCAAAAAGTGGTCCGCTTGTCTTTCGCCGTCGCTGGCGTTCCCAAAATGATAGGCGCCCCAGAGCAAGCCCGCCCTGCTCGCGCCACTCTGACGATAGGCGTATTTCGAGTCTCGATCGAACGACGGGTAAGTCGCTTCGTGGATGATGCCCTCGATCCCCTGGCTGCGCATGCCGAGGAAGTCCGGCGCCACCTCGTCGTAATGGGACAAGCTCACCAGTCCATTGGTGGCACAAAATGCAGGCCCGCAGCCCAATACAAGAAACGCAACGCAAGCCCTAACGGTTCGCATGGGTACGATTTGTAGCAGATCGTACGCCCGGTCGGCAAGGGGGAAAGGACTGTCCTACTTTTCTCTCCGATACGTAATCATCAACACAGGCGATCCCTGCCTGGTCGCGAATTCCGTGGGGCGTTCGCCACCGGTCACGGCGTAACATACGCGCAGGGTGTCTCCCTTGAGTTCGTAAATGCCCTTGATCATTTTTCCCGATTCGGGCCCCTCGGTGTGCGTGGCATCGATCGCTTTCGGCTTTTGCCCCTCATCGACTTTCAGCGAGCCCCGGTCGATTCCATCTTTGGTCGACACCTCATAAGTCTCGCCAGTGATAGTGACGACGAGGTCGGTCAATTCCGGCGAGACTACCGCCTTTCCCTCGGCCTCCGCGGATTCGACCCTCCATTTTCCCTGCATGGACTTGAGATCGTCTGCCTGGGCGGTCGAGACGAAGGCTGAAAGGAATGCGGCCAGAATGGCGGCAAAAAAAAGGAACCGGCTCATGGGGGAGGTGGTGACGGTCAGGCCTTGCCCCAATGCTTGAGGAGGGTCTCGGCCATGACGGCCGGTGTCAGGGCAACGGCAATGCCGGCTTTCTTGAGGGCGTCGATCTTGCCTTGGGCAGTCCCCTGCCCTCCGCTGACGATCGCGCCCGCATGTCCCATCCGGCGTCCGGGAGGCGCCGTGGCGCCGGCGATGAAGGCAGCGATCGGCTTCTTGCAATTCGCAGCCGCCCAGGCAGCGGCCTTCTCCTCGGCGTCTCCGCCGATCTCGCCGATCATAATGATCGCCTCCGTCTCAGGATCTTCCGTGAACATTTTCAGCACGTCGGTGTGGTTGGTGCCATTCACGGGATCGCCGCCGATGCCGACGCACGTCGACTGGCCGAAGCCCCGCGTGGTGAGCTGCCAGACGGCTTCGTAGGTAAGCGTGCCGCTGCGGGAGACAACACCGACGTTGCCCTTCTTGTGAATATAGCCGGGGGCGATGCCGATGCGGCAGCCGCCATGCGATTTGTCGCCGGTGCCTGGGGTCACGAGGCCGGGGCAATTGGGACCGATGAGGCGGGTCTTCTTACCGGCCATAGCCGCTTTGACTTTCACCATGTCATTGACCGGGATCCCCTCGGTGATGGCGACGGCGAGATCCAGGCCGGCATCCACGCACTCGAGAATGGCGTCGGCGGCAAACGGCGGCGGCACGAAAATCGTGCTGACGGTGGCGCCGGTCGCGCGGGCCGCTTCTTCGACCGTATCGAAAATCGGCACGCGAAAGGAACCGTGCTCAAAGGTCTGTCCGCCCTTGCCAGGGGTGACCCCTGCGACGAGCTGGGTGCCGTATTCGAGCGAGAGCTTCGCGTGACGCGAGCCGAAGTCGCCGGTGATGCCCTGGACGAGAATGCGAGTTTGTGATGTGACGAGGATGGCCATGGGAAAGAAATCAGCGGCTCAATGATGGCCGGGGTTGCGTTTATGAATGCAGACGGTATTGCCCTCGGGATCGAGAACGAAAGCCATGCGGCAGACAGGCGTGGGAAAAGGTTCCATCTTGAATGGGACACCGTGCTCGCGCAGCGTCGCGATGGCCGAATCGAAGTCCTCCATCTCGAAGGCGATGCTGGCGCCACTCTTGCTCGGCAGCCAGCCGTCCGCCTTGCCGAGGCTAAAAGCGCCGCCGGCCACCTCGTATTCCGTCCAGGAAGCGTGCTCGGATTCGGTGACCGCGGTCGGCTGAAGGCCGATGATCTTTTCGTAAAAGGCACGCGCCCGCGCCATGTCGCGCACGGGGTAGCACGTGAAGGCCAGTTCGATAACTTTGATCATAGGTGCGCGATGACCGGTGCGCGGGAACGCGCCCGGGTCTGATGCTTATCCCGCCTTTTTCACAGCCGCGACGATCTTGTCCGCGGCGTCGGCGAGGTCGCTCGCGCTGATCACCGCCAGGCCGCTTTCGGCCAGGGTCTTCTTGCCCGCGTCGACATTGTTGCCCTCCAACCGGACGACGAGCGGGATCTTCAGGCTCACTTCCCTGGCGGCGGCCACGATGCCGGTGGCGATGACGTTGCAGTCCATGATGCCGCCGAAGATATTGACCAGAATCCCTTTCACATTGGGATCGCCGAGGATGATCTTGAAGGCCGACGTGACCTGCTCCTTGGAAGCGCCACCGCCCACATCCAGGAAGTTGGCGGGCTTGCCACCCGCATATTGGATAATGTCCATCGTGGCCATGGCGAGGCCGGCTCCATTCACGAGACATGCGATGTCTCCATCGAGGCCGATGTAGTTGAGATTGAATTCCGACGCGGCAACTTCGCGCGGGTCTTCCTCGCTCTTGTCGCGCATGGCCACGATCTCCGGTTGGCGGTAGAGAGCATTGTCGTCAAAGTTGAACTTGGCATCGAGCGCCAGCAGTTCGCCCGTCTTGGTGATCACGAGCGGGTTCACTTCGATCTGGGAACAATCGCGCGCGATGAAGAGGCGGAACATCGCGCTGAAGAGTTTCGAGGCGGCGTTGATCTGCGCGCCGGCCAGGCCCAGCAGCTTGGCAATCTTGCGCGTCTGGAAGGGCTGAAGCCCGAGCGTGGGGTGAATGGGTTCGCGGAAGATTTTCTCCGGCGTATGCTCCGCGACCGACTCGATATCCACGCCGCCCTCGGTGCTGGCGATGATGACTGGCGCCCCGCTCGCGCGATCGAGCAGAATGGCAAAGTAGAGCTCCTTCGCGATCGTCGCGGGCTCTGCGATGAGGACTTTGCTCACGAGCTTGCCATCGGGCCCGGTCTGATGCGTGACCAGCGTCTGGCCCAGCATCTTGCTGGCAAATTCGCGGACCTGCCCCACGGACGTGGTCATGTGCACGCCGCCCTTGAAACCATTGGCGAAAGTGCCCTTGCCGCGTCCGCCCGCGTGAATCTGCGCCTTCACCATGAACTCCTTGGTGCCCAAACCCTCGGCGACCGCGACCGCTTCCTCGGGCGTGGTGGCAACGGCCCCTCTCGTCGTGGCGACGCCAAATTTTTCAAATAGCTCCCGGGCCTGGTATTCGTGGATGTTCATTGAGGAAAGTGGGCGGGTCTTGTAGAGGAGACACGGGAGCGAGGGCAAGGAAATGTCACGCGGAGGAGTAAACAGCGATCGGTCCCCATGGATCGCCCATCCTCGCCATGCGGAATCGACTCAAATTTCTCAAGGCAGATGAAATTGAACCGCAACAGCAACCGCTGACCTGGCGCTCGCGTGAACGCGCCGCCAAAAAACAGTATTACTGGTCACTGCCTACTGACCACTGATTGCTCCCCTCAAAGCCCCGCTCCGATGTACTGCGCGGAATACGTCTCGAAGGTCGTCGTGGCGCCCACGCGGGGCGGATTCTGCACATCGTAAAGGTTGTTGCCGACGAGCGCCTCGGCGTGCGTATCCCAGATCATGACGACCTTCTTGGCCGTGGGAGAAGCGCGCTTGTCCTTGATCGTATCCACCGCGATGTAGCGGGGCAGTTCCTTGGGTTTGGCCGTGGCCGTGGGTTCGTCCGTTTTCGGCTTTTCAGGCTTCTCCGGTTTCACGGGCTTCACGGGTTTTTCGGGACTTCCAGGCTTCTCCGGGCTCCCGGACTTTTTCGGTGCGACCTTGGGCGGAACCGAGGCAGCCGCCATCGCGCGCCGGTGCGCCGCGACGAAAGCGCGGGCGCGTTCTTCCGCTACCTTGCGCTGATACTCCGTCGCCTCATACCGAATCATCTGCGTCTGGGTGCTGATGATGCGGTTCATGTCGAAGGCGAGAAACTCGCCAGCCTGCGGCGCTGGAAATCGCAGGATCGCGCTCGGATCGAACCCATCACCTTCGGCGTCCGCCTGCGCTGCCGATAGCGGCGCGAATGCGGTGGAGAGCAAAGCCACGGCGCTCGCAAGAGCGGCGGCCTGGAGAGTTGGCGAGTTCATCGAGATAAGGGGAAAATCGAGCCGCGATCCTAGCCGCCGGCGCCCACGTATTCCGCCGAGTAGGTCTCAAACTTCGCGGTCGAACCCACAGGAGGCGGAGCCTGCACGTCGTAAACATTATTGCCGACGACGGTCTCGGACTCGGTATCCCAGATCATCACCGCTTTCTTCGCCTTGGGCGAAGTCTTCTCGTCCTTCTCGGTGTCGACCGCGATGTAACGCACCCTCTTCTTCTTGAGCGCGACTTTCTTTTCCGGCGCGAGATGCGCGTAGTAAACCCTGGCGCGTTCCTCGGCCACCCGCCGCTGACGCTCCGTGGCTTGATGCTTCGCAATGATATAAGTCGTGATGCCGACGACCGCCCCGGTCGCCGCGCCGATGGCAAAGGATTCCGCCGTGCTGGCGCCAGCCGCGCGAGCGATGCCGCCTGCCGCCAGGCCGGCGGCTGTGCCGAAGACGGCCGCGTTCTCGCCGGGCGTCATGTCCGCGCAACCGGCAACGAGGATGGAGATGGAGGTGGCAAGAGCGGCGGGTCTGATCAGTCCGAGTTTCATAGCGAGAGGTCCGATATTTCTAGTGATTGGGGAGAACGGTGGCAAAGGAATTCTCCCCTTAGCCTTTCGGCGTAAACGGCACCGAGTTCTTCCGGCACCAATCCGCGGCCCGCCGGTCGCCGGCTTCCGCAGCCTTCCGATACCAACCTTGGGCCTGAAGCAGATTCTTGCCGACGCCGATCCCGTTCTCCACGCACCGCGCATACAGCCACATGCAGAAGGAGTTGCCCGCGCGGGCTCCCTTTTCAAAAAGCGTGGCGGCCTTCTTCGGGTCGGGCGACGGGACGCCCTCCCCATTCAGATAGAGGACCCCCAGATTGCCGAGGGCGTCCAGGCTCCCGAGGTCAGAGGCCTTTGTGAAATGTTGAAACGCCTCAGCGAAATACGCCTGCCCGTTTTGGTTGTTTTTCACCGCCTCCGCGCCCAGGGTATGAAGAACGTCCCCGAGGCGGTTCATCGCCCGCACGTCGCCCTCCGCCGCGGCTTCACGATACAACTCGAGGCCGCGCTTTTCATCCTTGGCCGGGACTCCCTTGCCCAGGATGTAGCAGTCCCCGAGCGCTGCCTTGCCGGCCGTGTCGCCCTTTTCCGCGGCGGCCGTCAGGAACTCCACTGCCTTCGCCAGGTCGGGCGTGCCGGGGATCGTGGTATTGGAGTACATGAGCCCGAGCTGCGTCATCGCGGGCGCGTATCCCTTCCCCGCGGCCGACGTGTACCAATCAAACGCGCTCTGCGGTTCCTGTTCCCGAATATTGTCGGCGAGCAGCATCATCGCCGCGAGCACGTTGAGTTGCGCAGCCTCCGCAATCATGGGGCGCATTTTCTGAAATTCCTCGGGACTGAGCGGGTTCGGACGTTTGCGCAACGGTTCGAGCAGGGTCTCGAGATGAGTCTTTCCAACCGGAAACTCAGGGTACTCCTTGGCGACGTGCAACCAGACGTTGAGCGACTGGTCCCAATCTCCTTTATCCTCGTACTCCTGCGCCTTGTTGATGGCCGCCTTGAGCATGTCCTGCCGGGTGGGCGGAGGGGGCGGCGTCGCGGGTGGCGGGGTCGCGGGCGCCGGAGTGGCCGGAACCGGGGTCGATGGCGGAGTGTTGTCCGCCGTCAGTTTTGGGTCTGTGAGATTCGGCGTATCACTCACCGTTGTCGGGTGCTCGCCGGAATCGACGGGCCCGGGCTCCGGCGGCTTTGGTTTCTGGAGGAAGAAAACTGCCCCGACGCAGGCGACGATCAGCGCGGCCGCCCCGCCGATGAGAGCCAGGGGTGGCTTGCGCGGTTGCGATGGAACAAAGGCGGGCGCTTGCGAAGCCTGGCTCCTGGCCGGCGAGGGCGGCACACGCGTCGCCGGCGAGCGCGGCGCTGCGACCGGCGCCTTGGATTCGTGACGGGCTACCTGGAGCCCATCGAGTTTTCCCAGCGCGTCGCTGAATTCCCTGGCCGAGGCAAAGGAACGCGACGGATCAAGCGCGCGCTTCAGCACTTCATTGCCCTCCTCCGAGAGCGTGGAAAGCGGGGTGTAGCGCATCGTCGGTCCCCCGGCCCCGCGCAGCACGAGCGGCGAGAGGGTGCCACCGAGGATCTCGTAAATGATGGCGGCCAGCGCCTGGAGGTAGCGCGGACGCGCGTCACCCCCGTCCGCCTGGCTGCTGGCGCCGCCGCCCACCATCGTCTGTGCTCCGGCCCACGTTTGCGAGGTGGCGATGCCGCGCGTCGCGCCGAGGGGATAGAGTTTCAGGTCGAAGGCTGGCCAGGCGCCGACCGGCGTGTGCAGAATCTTGTCTTTTTCGATGGGCTGCGGGAAATGCAGGTACACTTGGTGCAGGCCATACTCCAGACCGCCCAGACCCAGGCTCAAAGCGTGATCCACACCGGACGCCGCTTGCGCCAGCAGCTTCAATGCTTCATCTGCCGCCAGCTCGCGCCGGGCCTTCAGCAGGTCGAGCAGGGAAAATCCGTCCGTCCATTCGAGCACGAGGAAACTGCCGCGATCGACCGTCTCGAAATCGATGACGCCGAGAAGATTGGTGTGGCGCACCTTGGCCAGCTTTTCGACTTCGCGCTCCAGCGCCGTCAGGCCCGCGGTATCGCCCAGCGCGGATGGCGGCAGGACGATGAGGCGGACCTCCCGCTGCTGCTTGGTATCATAGGCGTGGAAGAGGCGGCCCGCGTTGGTCTCTCCGAGTGATTCCGCCACGCGATAGCGGCCGGCGATGATCGTATTCGTCTCGAAGCTGCCCATGCCCGAGCGCATCGTGCTGTCCTCCAGCATCGTGGCAAAATTCTCCACAGGTCCGGCTGTCGAGGCGGCTGCGGCGGGCACGTCCGCAATTTGCTCCAGGGCATCTTCGATCGCTTTGCGCAGATCGGCGGGCATCTGAAAACGGTCCGCCGGATCTTTCGCGAGCATCTTGCGCAGGATGTCGGCGACGGGCGCGGGCAAGCGCTCAAGTTTCTCGAAGGGAGGTGGCTTCGAGAGATGCTGGCTCATCACCTGGGCCATGGAGCCGGCGAAGGGCGCCTGCCCCGCGAGCATGTACCAGAGCGTCACGCCGAGCGAATAGATGTCCGACCGGACGTCGATTTCCTTTTCCTCGAGCTGCTCCGGGCTGGCGAAGTGCGGGGTGCCGACAAAGCCACCCATGCTCAAGGTCGCCGCGTCCTCGCCCTCGCCGGCGACGGAAGTCTTGGCCAGGCCAAAGTCGATCACCTTGGCGACCAGGTCGTCATCCTCCTTCACCAGCATGAGGTTTGCGGGCTTGATGTCGCGGTGGACGAGTTCCTGTTGGGCGGCGGCATTCAGCGCGCGTGCGACCTGCGCCGTGATGGTCAGCGCCATCGCCGGGCTGAGGGGGCCCTGGCGCTTGATGAGCGCATCGAGCGTTTCGCCATCGATGAACTCCATGGCGTAGAACCATGTATCACCCTCCGTCCCGAGATGGAAAACGGTGGCGACATTGCGATGCCGCAACTTGGCCGCGGACCGCGCCTCGCGCACGAATCGCTGCCGGGCGACCTCGCTATTGAGATAGGTCGCATTGATGACCTTCAGGGCGACGGGAATGCGCAGGCTGGTGTCGAAGGCCTTGTAGGTGATGCCCATCGCGCCCCGTCCCAACTCGAATAGCGACCCATCATCGCGGGTCAAAACTTCGTAATGATCGAAGATGGCGGTTTCAGGCATGAAGAGAAAAACCCCGATTCGGAAGCTCGAAACCCGAAGCAAACCTCAAAGGGAGGGAATTCGGAAAGCCGCCGGCGGCACACTCCGGAGCCGCGTGAGCGGGTTCTGTCATTTTCGGATTGTTTCGGAAGGCGGATTTCGACATTCGGATTTACGCAGCGTCAGAGGTTGCAGTTTCCCGCACCGTCCCGCAAGGTGCAACCCGCAACTGCCAGTAACCCCATGGGAGCGAAACTACAGATCCAGCCGGCCCACACCGATCCGTTCGATGTCGCCATCGGCAATACGGCCACCATTGGCCGGACCCGTGAAAACACGGTTTGCCTCAGTTTTAGCCCTCTCGTGTCCCGGCAACACGCGATCATCCGGTGCCATAATGGCTGGCAATTTCAATTGATCGACCTCGGCAGCCGCAATGGCACCTACGTCAACGATCAGCGCGTGGTCATGCCAGTGACGCTCACCGACGGGGCGCGCATCCGCATCGCGGACAACACGATCATCTTTTCCGAACACGACGACGATACGAGCGGCGAACACAATGCCATGACCCTGGTGGGCACGGTCGACCATTCGGCCGTCGAATCCCGGCCGGTAGGATTGCTGGTCTGCGACATCCGGGGATTTAGCACGATGTCGGAGAGCGTGCCCGGAGCGGAGATGGCCCAAACGCTGGGCGCCTGGTTCCGCGAGACGGGTAATATGGTCGCGCAAAGCGGCGGCACGATCGACAAATTCATCGGCGACGCGATGCTCGCCTATTGGGGGGCGGCTGGCCGCCCGGCGGCGGATTGCGGGACCGCCTTCGCCGCGGCGAAGATGATGCTCGCCCTCGCCGATTCCCGCAAATGGCCGAACGGATCCCCTTTCCGCGTGGCCATCGCCCTCCACTTCGGCAAAGTGACGTGCAGCAACGTCGGCGTGGCCGCGGAGCGCGACGCCACGATCATCGGCGACGCGGTGAATACCGTCTTTCGCCTCGAGGGCGTCTCGAAGGAACTCAACCAGCGCGTCGTGATGTCGGGCGATTTCGCCGAACACATGCCGGAATTGATGCGCAAGTGCACTGATTTCGGCGACCGCGCCCTCAAGGGAAAGAGCCAGGCCGTGCGGGTCTACGGGATGGGAGACTGAGGGTTGGGGAAGTGCTCAGTGCTCAGTCGGGCAGTCACCCGTTGAGAGGGTGCTTCGCAGTTTGAGCGCGTCATGCTTTGACGCGCTGCCGTCCGAGGATGCCGAAGGCATTCCATACGCGAA
This sequence comes from Chthoniobacterales bacterium, assembly GCA_038228205.1. Lineage (GTDB taxonomy): Bacteria > Verrucomicrobiota > Verrucomicrobiia > Chthoniobacterales > Chthoniobacteraceae > Chthoniobacter. Next base: position 62,198 of record JBBRPL010000010.1, on the reverse strand, counting down.
ATGGCCTTTGTTTCCGCTCCCGATTCAGGCATGGTTGGCCTCATGCCTCCGTCTTCCGTCCCAACCGCTTTTCGCCGGCTGTTCGATCAAGTCGGCACCGTGGATCAAATCGGCGTGGAGGAACGCGTGGCCAAGTACACCACGCGCAGCATCAAGAAGGCCTCGAAACTTTGGGGCCTGAAGGCCGCCGCCTCGATGGTCGATCTGACCACGCTCGAAGGCAAGGATACCCCCGGCAAAGTCGCCTCGCTCTGCCAGAAGGCGCTCCATCCGCACGACGGGACGGACGTGCCGCAAGTCGCGGCTGTTTGCGTCTACCCCGCCATGGTCCGGCACGCAAAAAAACACGTCGCGGACTCGCCCGTGAAGGTCGCCTCCGTGGCCACCGCTTTCCCCAGCGGCCAGGCGCCCCTCAAGACCCGCCTGGCCGAAGTGAAGGCCGCCGTGGCCGATGGCGCGGACGAGATCGATATGGTGATCAATCGCGGCGCCTTCCTCGCGGGCGAATTTGGCCGGATGCAGGATGAAATCGCCGCCGTCGTGCAAGCCTGTGGCGACGCCGCCCTCAAAGTGATTCTCGAAGTCAGCGAACTCGAGACCTACGACAACATTCGCGCCGCCTCCTTCCTCGCCATGCGCGTCATCCGCGAAGGAGATTTCATCAAGACGAGCACCGGCAAGACATCACTCAATGCCACGCTCGGCAACAACCAGGTGATGATCGAAGCACTGCGCGATTTCTACCTCGATACCGGCATCGCCATCGGCATGAAACCCGCCGGCGGCATCCGCACGGCCAAGCAGGCGCTGCAATTCCTCATCGCCGTGAAAGAAACCCTCGGCGATGCATGGCTGACCAACAAGCGCTACCGCTTCGGCGCCAGTTCGCTCCTCAACGACCTCATCCGCCAAATCGAAAAAGAAAAAACCGGCGCCTACCAGGCCCCCTACTACTTCAGCGAAGCCGCCGAGAGCTACTGAGCACTGAGCACTGAGCACTGATTACTTCCCCAATGCCCACTCCCGCCCAAGAGAAAAAAACCACGCGCGCCCACGACCGCAACGGCCGTCCCGCGCCCGAACTGATCTTCGGTGACCTCTGGGAATACGATCCCGCGCCGGAGACCGCCGACCCGCGGCTGAAAGCGCGCTACGACCTTTTCATCAATGGCGAGTTCGTCGCCCCTAAGAGCGGCAAGTATTTTGATTCCATCAACCCGGCGAATGAGCAAAAGCTGGCCGAGATCGCGCTCGGTTCCGCCGCGGATGTCGATGCCGCCTACCAAGCCGCCCGGCGCGCCCATGACAGTGTCTGGAGCAAGATGCCCGGCCGCGAGCGAGCCAAGTATCTCTTCCGCATCGCCCGACTCTTGCAGGATCGGGCGCGCGAATTTGCCGTGGCCGAAACGATGGATGGCGGCAAGCCGATCAAGGAATCGCGCGACTTTGATGTCCCCATGGCCGCGGCGCATTTCTTCTATCACGCCGGATGGGCTGATAAACTGGACTACGTGGCGCCGGGCCGCCGCGTGGCGCCGCTCGGAGTCGTCGGCCAGGTCATCCCGTGGAATTTCCCGCTGCTCATGCTCGCGTGGAAACTGGCGCCCGCGCTGGCCATGGGCAATTGCGTCGTCCTCAAGCCCGCCGAAACGACCAGCATCACGTGTCTCAAGCTCGCGGAAATCTTGCAAGACGCAGGCCTGCCGCCCGGCGTGGTCAATTTCGTCACCGGCGCTGGCGAGACCGGCGCGGCAGTGATGGGCCATGCCATTCCCGCGAAAGTCGCCTTCACCGGTTCGACGGATGTCGGCAAGATCATCATGCGCTCGCTCGCCGGCACCGACAAAAAAATGACCATGGAACTCGGCGGCAAGGCCGCGAACATCGTTTTCGACGATGCGCCGATCGACCAGGCCGTCGAAGGCATCGTCAACGGCATCTTTTTCAATCAGGGGCACGTCTGCTGCGCCGGCTCGCGCCTCCTCGTCCACGAACCCGTGGCCGACCAGATCCTGGCGAAGCTCAAGAACCGCATCAAGGTGCTCCGCGTCGGCGATCCTCTCGACAAGAATACCGATGTCGGCGCGATCAATTCCAGGGAGCAGCTCGACCGCATCCGCGAACTCGTAAACAGCGGCGTGAAGGAAGGGGCGGAAATGTTCCAGTCGTCATGCCGCCTGCCGGCCAAGGGGTATTATTTCCGCCCGACCCTGTTCTCCGAGGTGACGATGAGCCATCGCATCGCCCGCGAAGAAATCTTCGGCCCTGTGCTCAGCATCCTGACCTTCCGCACCGTCGACGAAGCGATCGAAAAGGCGAACAATACCGCCTACGGATTGAGCGCCGGGGTGTGGACCGACAAGGGTTCGCGCATCCTGAAGATGAGCACCGAGCTGAAAGCGGGCGTCGTGTGGGCCAACACCTTCAACAAGTTCGACCCGACTTCCCCCTTCGGAGGCTACAAGGAAAGCGGCTTCGGCCGCGAAGGTGGCCGCCAGGGGTTGCTCGACTACGCGAAACTGGTCTGAGCAATACCCGGTCCCAAAACTCCCATCACCGATCTCCATGTCCCGCCTCCCCATCACCAAGACCCCCAAAGTTTACGTGGGCGGCGCTTTTATCCGCTCCGAGAGCGCGCGGGTATTTCCGCTCAAGGATGCCAGCGGCAACTTCTTCGCCAACATTCCGCAATGCACCCGCAAAGACCTGCGCAACGCCGTCGAAGCCGCGGCCAAAGCCGGCCCCGGCTGGTCCAGGCGGACCGCCTACAATCGCGGCCAGATCATCTATCGCCTCGGTGAAATGCTCGAAGCCCGCAGCGCGGAAATGGCCGAGGCCCTCCTGTTCGGCGGCGCCACCAAGGCGAACGCCGCGCGCGAAGTGGCGGCCACCGTGGACCGGTTGATCTATTACGCGGGCTGGGCCGACAAGTACGAGCAGGTCCTCGGGAACGTAAATCCCGTGGCCTCGCCGCACTTCAATTTCACCGTCACCGAACCCATGGGCATCGTCGGCTTGCTCGCTCCAGAGGAGGCGCCGCTGCTGGCCCTGGTCTCGCTCTTCGCCCCCGCCATCACCAGCGGCAATACCGTCGTCGCGCTCGCCTCCACGTCCCAGCCCTACCCTGCCATCCTCCTCGGCGAGATGCTCGCGACGAGCGATCTGCCCGGCGGCGTGGTCAATATCCTCACCGGCTTCCGCAAGGAGCTCGTGCCCACCTTCGCCACCCATTCGCACCTGCGCGCCCTCGGAGGCGTCGCCGATGCCGACGAACGCAAGACCCTCCGCCTCGGCGCCGCCGAAAGCATCAAGCGCGTCCATCTCCACGCCGCGGAGGAACCGATCGATTGGTACGCCGACACCGCCCAGAGCCTCTACGCTCTCCGCGACACCCTCGAGTTCAAAACCACCTGGCATCCCATCGGTGCGTGAGCAACCTCGGGAAACCGATGGCGGGCAGTGATCAGTGATCAGTAATCAGTAAATACCCAGTAATCAGTGCTCAGTAATCGCACGCCCGCAGAGAGCTTGCGTGCCGCCGATCAGCGCCGCGTCTCGCCGAGCGCGAGCGCCATCCCCTTCTTTTGTCATCCTGAGCGGAGCGGGGAAGCACGGGCGCAGTCGAACCGAGCGGAGCGAGATAGCCTGCCGCAGGCAGCCCGCAGGGCAGCACCGGCGGGTGCTGGCAACGACCTCCAACTTCCGTGGGTTCTTGTGCGGAGCCGCTGCAAAGAACCTTATCCGCTTAAAGTTGCCGCACATGCGTGCATGCAGGACAGCACCGGCAGGTGCTGCAACAATCCCCCCCGCGCCAGATCCCGCCTCACCGTCACGACCCACGCAGCACCGCACTGATCACTTTCCCCCTCCAAAGGAAACACGCGACGAATCCCCCGCGCAGGAGTAACCTCTCCTACGAAAACCAGATAGGAGACATCCCATGAAAACGATCCTTGTACCCATCGACTTCTCCGACGTGACGACGCCCGTCATCGACACCGCCCGGAAATTCGCCGCGTCATTTGACAGCCATTTGGTCCTGCTCAACGTCGCCGAACCCGAGCCGGATTTTGTCGGTTTCGAAGCCGGCCCGCCCACCGTGCGCGTCGCCGTCGCGCGCGACTTCAAGGTTGAGCGTCAGCGTCTCGACGATCTCAAGGCCCAATGCGCGGCGAGCGGCGCTCAAGTCACCGCCCTCCACATTCAGGGCTCCATCGTGGAAAAAATCCTGCATGAAGCCGGCGAGCAACAGGTCGATATGATCATCATGGGCTCGCACGGCCATGGCGCGCTCTACGACTTGCTCGTGGGCAGCGTCACCCACGGCGTCATCAAGGGAGCCCACTGCCCCGTCGTCGTGGTGCCCGCGCCTGCTAAGAAGGATTGAACTCCCCGCCGGCCGTCTCCGGCTTGTCATTAAAGTGAATCGAAGGCGAGTTGCCTTCATAAAGATGCGTCGACGAAGCCGGCTTCTTCTTGCCCCACAGCGAGCATCCCGAGAGCGAAATGACAGCAAATAGAACGGCGACCGGGAGGAGGAGCTTGGACATGGGTACGCCGAGAGTAGCCCTCATTCGGCCTGAGTCTAAGGAAACCGTCAGGCCCTCCCACGGCCGCAGAGGTCTGCCCCCTCGCAGTCAGCGCGAGCCGACCGCTCGCAGAGCCTCGAATCGCAAAACCTCGAATCTCCACTCCGCTGCCAATGACATGCTTTGTGAAGTGCTGAAAATCAGAGTGCGCGGGTGGATCGGCTTCTCCGAAGACGATGGCAAAAGATGGGCGGCGGAGCCGCGATTCTTTTTCCAATCGTCCCGCATGCGGGAGAGAACGCGATCCACCTGCGCGCTTTCTCAGCGCGCGGATCCCAACTTCACGCCACGCTGCTCCTGCCCACAACCCCACGAAATCCCCAGTTGCCACCGCCCCCATCCTCGCGTAATCTCTCCCTACCCAAAAAAGGGGGCGTACTGGTTTCGACTGTTGGTTCGAGACTCAGGCCGCATGCCGAGGAAGCCTGGTTGGCCTCGTTAAACTCCCGGGCAACACATAACTGCGAACAACGTAGTTGAAGCTGACTTCTCTTCGGAGGAGCTGGCTCTTGCGGCTTAATTGACCGCGGCGTTCCCACCGTGACACCTGCTAACGGTGGGGACGACGACAGCAGGCTGGCCCAAGGGCGGAGTGACCGCGCCTGAGGGTGAGAAAATTTCGTGGTCGATCGAGAGAGGGGCAGTTTGCCCGCCAATCGTTCTTCTCTCTAAATCCAAGGACGGGCTAAGCATGTAGAAACTTGAGTTGAGAAACATCAGGACAGGGGTTCAACTCCCCTCGCCTCCACTTCCCTTATTGTCAGCATCTTATGTGGGTAGCCGCGCCTTTGTAAGACCCACACTAAGACCAATTCCGTGCGTGTCCGCGTGTCCGCGCGTTTGAAAGAGTTCAAATCGACTGAAGATCTTCTCTGCATCCATGCCCCCCGACACTGACAGCACAGAGCCCGAGTCGGAAGAGTCGACGAAAATGACACTGGAAATGTTTTTGGAAACCGTCCCTCCAAATAACGAAACTGTTGTCAATGGAGGTGACTACGTGGTGCCGAAACCAATTCGCCTCTATTGCGCAAATGAAGAGTGCGAAAGCGTGACGTTCTTTGACACAGAGAAGGACTCGTTCTCGGTCGAAGATTCCAAATACATTTTGCTGCGTTACACGTGCAGGCATTGTCGAGAGACGACAAAATTCTATCCCGTGGTTTTCAGGTATGTGCGCAAAGAAATGATCGTCATGAAAATGGGCGAGACGCCAGCGTTTGGTCCGACGCTCCCGCCTCGTCTGGTCACTCTCCTGGGTCCGGATCGCGACTATTTGCTGAAGGGCAGAAAGTCCGAAGCTTTTGGGCTCGGAATAGCTGCTTACGCTTATTACCGGCGTGTCGTCGAGAAGCAGAAGGATCGTCTGTTCGATCAGATAATCAGCGTTGCCGAAAAAATAGGAGCGTCAGCCGACACAATTGCCACTCTCAAAACTGCGCGAAAGGAAAAGCAGTTTACCAAAGCGTTTGAGTTGGAACGCGATGCTGTTCCCGAAGCGTTGAAAATCGCTGGCCATAATCCGCTGCTCGTTTGCATGACGCGTTGAGTGACAGTCTGCATGCGCAGAGCGACGATGAGTGCCTCAAACTCGCCACGAGCGTCCGGATTGTGTTGGCGAAATTGGCAGAGAAGATCTCCGAGGCGCTGAAAGACGAGGAAGAAATTAAGGCCGCGGTCGGTGCCCTGACAAACCGGAAGCAGATTCGCGAAAAGACTCTCGAAAAGGACAAAGATACCACTGCGTAGTCATTTAGTGGACCGTAGTCGGGAGCGGTCCCGTCGATACCGATTGCGGGTCCTTCCGGGCGGCTTTGAGCGTCGGCTGGTTCCGCAGTGCTCCCAGGTTCTAGTCAGTGATTTTTTTGAGGGCTTTACTTAACTTTCCCTTTGATGTCACTGGCAACATCGGGCTGAATGTTCAAAGGAAACGAGCCGTTCCCAGACTGCCGAGAGACGGCGGCCGCGCTCACGTTGGACCCTGAAGGAAACCGCCGGTATGTGCCATGGGTGGAGAGGATCGGCGTGTGAATCTCGTTCGAGACTTCTGAAGCGAAATCGCTTCCGGCCATTCCTTGCTGACGACCCGGCGTGGACCACTCATGGTCTCGCCGGGCGTAGTCTCCTGCAAACGGACGTCCACTCGTTCAGACCCAGACTCGAATACGTGACTCCGCAAAACGACTCCGGCGCGCGGTGCTACCGGTTGTTCCTTTGTATGCCCGCCACGATTTAAGGAAATATCGACAGCGGCGCTCCATGAGTCTTGGGCCACGACACATAGGTTGGATCACCGAAACCGGCGGCATGATCAACCACGGTCCATTCACCGCGACCGTTCTTGTGCAGCAGGCCGCAAAAATCGGGATCAACCTCCGGAAAAGCATTTATGGCTTTTCCGCTGTGGGCGTTTTCCGGTTTGCCGAGGACAAATGCCCAGTTATCGAGCACGCGAAAGAAACTCACCTCGAATTTTACCGGTTGCTTCAGTTCCCGTTCGAAAGCCGGGCGCAATGCATCGAGGATCGTCTTGCGCTCGGGAGAATTCACGGGCGGGACATGAGGGGATTCGGCCATCACACGGGCGCCGCACAGGGTGATGACTACAATCGCGAGGAGGAACTTGTGGTACATAATCGTTGGGTTGTATCCAGGAGTTGAGAATACGACTTCCACGGCCCGCCGGCAATCTCGGACAGCGTTCTCACGCCCTCCCATCGCGCGATGCTCACCGTCGAGCGAGACTTCCAATCATTGCTCGACCGCCTCGCCACGATCAAGCACGCGCAGATCCCGACACTCGTTCATGAGCCCATGGCAGGGTCATCTACGCGGATTTCTCCGATTCATTCAGGGATCATGACGCGCGCGCCTTTATCGTGCACGATAAACGCGAGCACCTGGGTGGTGCTCTCACCGGGATTGCGAGAAACGACATGCGCTGATTGAGGTGGTTCGTAGAATCGGTCGCCGGCGGTCAATCGCTGAAGCGGCTGGCCTTCCAACTGGAACTCCAACTCGCCCGTGAGCACATATCCCACCAGAAAGCCGGGATGCTGATGAGGCGGCGTTGAATCGCCCGGTGAAAAGGTCGCCCGCAAGAGGACGATTTCACGCGTCGGGTCGCCAGGAAATGGCTCGCGCAGCAATTCGACAGGTCGCGACGTCGCGGCGGCGTGGGCGGCGGCGTTCACCTCGTGATCTTCGTGGGGCGGTTGCTCGACTGGCCCGGAATTGGCCACTTCTTCCATTGCGGCGGTTTTCATACCGTTTTTCTAAGGCGGATCGCGCGGAATTTCACCGCCAAACTTGCGAAGAGTTTCTCGCAACCATACCGGCATTGACCAACACTTCAGCGATGTTCGACGACGAAAGAGTCCTGCTCGCCCGCCAATCAGGATTCCAATCCATCCACCTCACTGAGAATCGTTTCGGACTTCGCATTTTGCGATTCGGAGACAGTGGAGCGTCCCAGAGCATGGTGAACCTGGCCGACCCCACCGATCTCGCTTTGCCCTATGCCCGCCTTCTCCCAGCGTCGTTCGTGTTTTGCACGAAGCTGGAACGAATGCTCATCGTGGGATTGGGAGGAGGCTCGCTCGCTCGCTTCTTTCGGGCGCACTTTCCGGCAATGATGATCGATGTGGTTGAGCTCGATCCGGCGGTTGTTGAAGTTGCCCGGGACCATTGCGGGTTCGAAGAAGACTCCCACCTTCGGGTTCATGTCGAAGACGGCAGAGACTTCATCGAGTCGACGACCGGACCATACGACGTGATCATCCTGGACAGCTTCGACGCCGACTCCATTCCTGTCCATTTGACCACTCTGGAATTTCTCCACGCGGTCCGCACCGCCTTAACGCCCGCCGGAATTGCCGTTGCCAATGTCTGGGGTCCGGCTGCCAACCCGATTTACGCAGACATGTTGCTGACCTATCGGGCCACGTTTGATGACGTTTACATTATCGACGTGTCAGCGCCTGGGACCAAGCTGTTCGTGGCATTGAAACAGCCGCAGGAGATTTCGAGAGGTGCAATGATCGAAAATGCCCACCAGCTTTCCGAGAAGCACGCCTTCCGCTACGATTTGGGCGCGGAGTTCTCGGGCTTCCGCAATTCACGAATGGAAACCGTTCGTGCTGGATCGGTGCTGAGAGACTGAGGCCATCCTGGCGCGTGGCCATCGCCACCGAACAAAGAGTCTCTGAGCGCCGGACTTAGAACTTAGAAATTGGTGACAGCGGTGGTCTGGCTCAGGACGTCGCCGATCGAGCCAAGCCCAGCACCTACAATCGCGCTGGAGTACGCCGTGTTGAGGTTCACGTTACCAGTGGTTCCCGCATTGCCGTAGACCGAGTTCACCACGGCCACGCTGATCGGGCTGCCGGAGGAGGTCAGCGCGGTCTTCAAGGCGGCGAGGACGCTCCCGGACGCGACACTATGGCTCGCGCCGCGCGCCAGTAATTCTGCGACCAGGAACCCGACGAGGTCATCCGGCTTGTAGGTCACGCTCTGGCTCGTCCAGTAATTGGCCGCAACGAGCGCTACGTTCTTGGTGATGGTGGCGATCAAAGTCATGTTCGAGGTGGACGCAATCGGGAGTGCTTCGGTCAAGGCCGCGACAATGCCGGCCAGCTCCGAACTTTCCCGGCCGGTGGGCGCGGCCACCGTGCCCAGGCCCGTGGCAATGCCCGGGGCCTGGCTGTTGAAGTTGCCCTGCGATAGGTTCCCAGAACCCGGACTCACCGCAGCCGCGAATTTATCGGCGATCCCGCCGATCGCCGCGCGGTCCGACGGGAAGATGGCCTGCGCCACTTGCGTGGCAATCGCGGGAATCGTCGAGACGGTGACACCCGGACTGGTCGCGACAGATACCGCAATATCACCGGCTCGGACCGTCGTGCCGGGATGCAGACTCAAGTAGCTGGTCGCGTAGAACGTCGTCGCCGTCCCGGCGATCGCCGCCGCCTGGGCCGGAATCGCCGTGGCAAAAGTGCCGGCGACACTGTCGGGAATGGTCGCTCCGTTATCAATCGTGAGCGCGGTGCTCAAGGTGACCGTCGCGACTGATTGCGCTCGCGAAGGCACAGCACCGGCAACCGCCTTGGCGATCGCAGCCTGGCCGGCGATGGTGAGACCGGACACCGAGGCCACTTGCGAGGAAATGACCGGTGCCGCGGCTGACAGCGCACTTCCAAACTTGGTCGCAACCGCTTTGGCGATATCCGGCGCGATGGAGAGCGACACGTTTCCGCCAGCGGCAGCAACGGCCTTCGCGATGGCGGCAATTTCATCTGCGGCGTTGGCATTGCCAGTCACGGTGATCTCTCCCGCCACTTTCGCAGCCAGCGCAGCCGTCCCCGCGGTGGCGGAGGCCTGGCTCGCTACGGGAATGACAGCCGCAACCGCCGCGGCGATCACCGCCTTGTCCGCGGCCACGGTGGGAGTGGCGACCTTATCGGCGATATCGACCGCTTGGGACGGAACCGCCGTCGCAACGGCTACGGCGATGCCCGCCTTGGTCGTCACCGAATTGCCCGTCAAAGCGGCGACCGCCGCCGCAACCGGACCAGCGGAGGTCGCGTAGCCGGACGGCAACCCTTGCGCCACGCCTTGCGCCACGAGAAGTCGCAGCGCGGAGTCGTTGGGGGCAGCCACCGCTGCCGCCACCGCGACGGCCTGGGTCGGAGCGGAATTTACGACGGCCTTCGCGACATTGGCAGTGTCTTGATTGATATTGGCCGCGTTGCCATCGCCATCGATGAGGGCCACGATCGCCAACGCGACTTGCGTTGCGGCGTTGGTGGAGGCGAGGACCACTTTTTGCGCGACCAGCGCCTTGCCCGCATCATTGAGAGGATGGGTCGTAGTGGTATCGGCGCCTGCCCCGTAATTGGCCACAGACACGGCAATGACAGCCGCCTGCGAACTACTCGCTTTGGCGGCCTGATAGGCTGCCGCTGCCTTGTCCGCCGGACTGGCCAGCGTCTGCGCTACGGAAATCGCGATATCGCCGGCCACCGAAGAGACACCCACCGTGGTGCTGGCATAGTTTCCCGCGGCCGTGACCAATGTATTCGCCAGAGTCGCCCGGGAGAGCAAGCTGTCGAAACCTGTCGAAAAGCTGCCCCTAGCCAGAGCGTCCGCCACCGCGACGATCGATGGGGCCGCACCGGCGTCAAAGACCGCAGGAAGCCCGCTCTTCAAAGCTGCCGAAGCGATGCCTTGCCGAATGAGATCCGCCGGGCTGACACCCGTGCCACCGAGAGTGCTGCTCGCGGTGATATGATTGGCGATATTGCCGGCGACGGTCGCGACGGCACTGGGCGTGGAATAGACCAATTGGGCCACCCCGGCGGCCAATCCAGCCTTCGCGCTATCGTTTTCCAGGCTGGCAATCTTGTCCGCTACATCGGGCGCGACCGTCAGTTGAGTCGCCGGTGCAAAGACCTGAATCACAGCGACCGCGACTGCCGTTCGGTTCGCATCCAGCAGCGCTGGTGCCGATTTCGCGACTGCGTAAGCAATCTCGTCTGCCGTCCCGGCCGGGGCCACTCGGGCGACTTCCGCGGCGATCGGGGCGAGGTTGGCGGGGATATTCACTGCCGTCGCGACTCCCGCTGCGAGCAGCGGGGCCGACGTGACGATATCCGTCAGTTGAGTGGTGACCCCGGCGGCAATCAGGCTGGAATTCGTGGCCGTTTTCGTGGTCGCACTTTGGGTCGCCAGCGCTTTCGCAAATGCGATGCGCGCGGCATCATTCGCGAAGGTCGAATACCCCGGATCGGCAAGACCGGCGGCAATCAACTTCGCGGCATCGGCGACCCCACTCGTGGCGGGCAAAGCTGCAATAAGAGCGCCGCCGAAGCCGACTTTGTTTCCCGCATTCGTGCCCAGCGACGAGCCTACCTGTGCCGCGATATCGTGCGTAGCGGCCGGCACGGCGATGGCCACCGCAGCCGCAATCGCCGCGCGCGAAGCATCCGTGGGAGCGGAGGATCCCGCGGCGGTCGGCAGATCGGCGACGGCCTTGGCGACCTTGGCCTCATTCCCCGCAAATGCCAGCGCCACGCCCTGCGCCACCATCGCTTTGGTGGCATCGGCCATCTTCGAAGAACCGGAATTTGCGGCGATGGCGACCGCAAAAGCGGTGGCCACAGCCCCTTGATCGAGGGCCCCCAATTCCGACTGAACCTGCGCCGCCACCTGGTGAACCGTTTCCTCGGCGAAGGTCGGAACCGCAACCACCACGGCCCGGACGACCCCCGCCTTGGTCTTAAAATGCGCATCGCTGATGGCCGCAGCGACATATTCCCCCGTCACCACCGCGGTCGTCCCGGCGAAGGCATCGCGGTTGGCATTATTGACGGCGACTGGAAGAGACCGCGTGACAGTCGTCGCAAACGCGGGAGCATTGGCTTCGACCGTGATCGGACGATCGGTGAGATACTGCTCCGTGATCGCCGGAGCGCTCCCTGGAACAGCCGCCACCACTCCGGCCACCACCACCGCCCGGCGCACATCCAGCGCATAGACAGACCCCACCGTTTGCCCCGCCGCTTGCTGGGCCGCCGTCAAATTGCTGTTGGAGATCGTGCCCGCGATTGCAGAGGCGATATCGCCTTCATGTCCCGGAGCGGCCAACCCGATGCCAGAGGCCATTAGCGCCTTCGTGGCATCGGGCAATACGATCAGTGCCTGATTGGCGCCCGTGCTTCCATTGGGCGCCGTGAAAAAGCCGGCTGACCCTGAGGCAAAAGTTTCCCTCGCTGTCTCGTCGGCAAGACTCGCGGCCACGGTCTGCGAGACCGTTTGAATCGTCGTCGTGTCACTCCTGGCAAGCCGCGCCACAAATTCGTTCATGTTGGCTGGCGTAATGTAGCTCCCACCCTGCAGGGCAGTGATGACGCTGGCAATCGAGGTGTCGCGCTCCGCCTGCGTAAACGTCGCGCCGGTCACCGCCGGGATTGCGGAGAGGACCTGATACGTCATCGCGCTGTCCCGAGTCACATCCCGGGCTGCGTAGGTGCTCAAAAGATCGGTGGCGACCGCGGGAGCGGCAGTCCCTGCAAGATCGGGATTGGCCGGCAGGGAGGTTGGCGCTCCTGAAATGCCGGAAAGAAACTTCGCAGGTGCCGCCGTTTTCAACTGGCTGATCACCTTGTTGCCAAAATCAGCGCGGATCGCGTCCAGCGCCGCCGGTTGGTAACTCACATTGGCCGCGGCGAGAGTCACCGTCGCGTAATCCCCCGCTGATGTGTCACCCAAGGCCCGGAGACCCTGAATCCCGCCGCTCAAGATCATATTCGCATTGCTGCCGCGCTGCGTCAGGTTCGCGTTGTTCGTATTCGCGTTGGCGAGATTGGTCGGGTATCGCAAGTTCAGGACATCCGTGACGTAGGTCGCGACGTCCGACGCCGAACTATGGTGCGTGTAGGAGGCCCGCGCGATTGCCTGTCGCAACTGGTCAGGTGTCGCATTGGTGATCGTGCTCGAAGTGCCCAATTGCCCGAGCGCCGCATTGATGTCCGCTTTCGTATCCGCCCAAAGCGCCCCAGTTTGCACGAAAAGCCCGGCTGCCAGCGAAAGGGCCAAAAGGAGCCGCGACCGACTGCGGGGGCTGCGGCACGCGGTAGACGAAATGGCCGGCGAATCGTTATCGTGAAACTTGGAGCCGAACCAGTGCGCAGGGAAACCCGTCGTCATTTTAACGTGATTGGAAGATGTTTGTTTAAACAATTTGATGGGTAGCGGTCCTAACATGGCAGCCGCGGGCGCCGGGACATACGGGTCGTTTTGCGAAGGCGTCAACGAAGAATTTCCATGTCGCCGGAATGTCACAATCCGTTGCGTTAACATCCTGATTGCATCCGATTGAACTACGAAGCGAAGTTCCCACTTTAACGTCGCTAAGTAGAATTGCGGGGGATCGAACGGGTATAATTACGGATCACGTAATGCCTCATTTTTCAGGAGGTGGCCAATGGCTGCGTCGTGGATTGCGCAAGCTGGAGGTGATCGCAGCGCACGCCGCCATTAAGCCTCAGGCTTCAGATCGCAGACCATATCTGGATGAAGCTTTATATTCTGAAGACCTTCGGCGTAGGTCGCGATAGGCCAATGTCCGCCACGCCTAACATCGTGCGCTTCATTTTACCCGGCTGGTTGTTTTCGCCCATTCATTCAAAGGAGGCGCTCCCAATTGATGAAACGGGGTTTCCGTCCATCCTCGTTTGCCATTGTCCGCAATGCGGGAAAGGCAAACGGTTTGGTTCGATGATATGGTGATCGCGAGGGAATACATTGGGCCCATGGTGAGTCCTCCATGACGCTAGCTAAACGGTTCTCCTCGCCCCTTGATCAAGTTCCGAGACGGTGCCCTCTGATCATTCGCCTCAAAGTCAGCAGCCCCTTCAAGGCTTCGTGTTAGTCTCCACGGGCCAATACGTTTTGCCATCCAGGTAGAGTTGATATTGCGAGGCGGCGGAGATGAGAAAGGCGTACCCGTAGAGGTGCGAGATCTCGTCGCCCGGGCCGGCGTTCCCCCATTCATAGCCCCTGTTGCCGTCCCTGATGACGAAAGGGAGAAATCCCTTCGCCTTGAAGATCGCCTGGAAGTTCGCGAGGCTGGTGCCCACGAAGTTCTCCAGCCACGCGACAACTTCCTCCTGCGCGGTGAGCAAATAGGCGACGCGCTGTTCTCCACCGAAGTCCACGAGATAGCGGCCGTGGTCGATGCCGTTGACCCACGGGCCCTGGCCCTTGTTGGCCGTGTAAGGAATGTTGAGCGCGAACGTGAAACCGCCGGCGGTCGCCGTGACTTTGCCGGTGAACTTCACGGGCTTGTTGTCGTGATCTACAGCACTGATGCTGCCATCTTGCTTGAGGAAGATCTTCGCAAAAGGATTGCCGGCATCGGGGCGGCCGCTGATTTGCAGGGTGAGTTCAGGCTTGGTCGACTCTCCGCGCAGATCGAGGCTGTGACGTTTGGAGTTGAGTTCGAGTTTGCCGGCGGCGGTGCTCCACTGAGCGGACCAGACATCCTGTTTCGCAGAGCCTTCGGGGTGCACGGGTACGAGCCAGTCGGTCGGGTGCTTCTTCTGCCGCACGTCGGTCCAAGCCGTCGGAAACTGTTTCATCGCCTGCAACGCGAGCGCGGCATGAACGAGTTGCTGGGGGCCGCTGCGCACGCCGAACGGCTGCGGAGACTCCGATCGGTACTGGACGGGTGCGCCATTTGACCAGGTTGTCTGTTTCGGCACGCGCTCGAAGCGGTTGACCCCATTGGGGAGCGGCGCGGCATCAGCCCATGATTGAATCAGCAACGGATCGAGATACGCCGTGGCGATCAGAGCCAGCGCGCCCGCTTCGGTGGGCTGTGTGCCATTGCGCATGAGATCGACGTAAAAGCTGAACTGCTCGCTATCGTGAAAGCCAGGCGTGATGAGCGGCGCCTCAGGGCTTTTGCCCAGGCACGAGGAATACATGATGTGGAAGGCGAACGTGGAGGACTCCGGCACCGGGTTCTCCACGGCGATTTTCTTGATCGCCGCGGCATCGCGCCGTGTGACTGCGTCCAGGCCGATGACCACTGGCATTCGCCAGGGCGTGGCGACCTCGTAAAAATGCGCGAGATCCCTGGCCGCCTCCACGCAGCGGGGGTCGTGCGTGTTCCACCATGTCTCGGTGAGCATCATCGCGATGTCCTGCGCCATGTGCTGGCTCACCGCCTTGGTGTAGCCCTTGAAGCGATAGACGCTGCCGGGCTTGTTTTCCTCTTCCGTCACCTCGCCGACGACTTCAAAAAACTGCTTAAACTTTTCTGGTAGGATGCACACGACCTGTCCTTCATCCCACCAAAAGGGCACATAGCCCTTCAGCGGCTGGTCGATCGTAAGCGTCAGCCCCGAGCGCTTCGTGCCCTTCTGCACCGGGAACAGCGTGTCGCTCTGCGTAATCATCTTGTGCATCCATGGCAGCGGGTAGTCCGTGACAAACTGCCGATACCGCGGCTCGTCCAACGCTCGCGAGGCATGGAGCATGGCGATGGAGTAGTACATCGCCGCGTGAACCGTATCGCCACCCACGGGCTGAACCCACTGGCCCCATTGCCCCGGATTCGTCTCGGGCAATTGATCGCCCTTCAAGCGCTTCATCACCACATACTCATGGATCGTGCCCCGCTGCGGTGACTGGTCCTTCTGCAAATGCAGTCGCTCGACGAAGGCGGCCATCTCGCGGATGAACGCCTTGTTCTGCTCCGAGGCGATCGGCGGATGATTGACCAGGAGCAGTTTGTCCTCAGCCGCCGCGGACCGCAGCGAGGCAACGAGGAATAGGGAGAGGATCAATCGGGCTTTCATGAGGGGAAGGATGGGTGCTCGCAGGGGTAAACCCGCACTCCATTCGCAAATTGGCTGTGGATTTGCGCATTCATCCGCCGATTTGCGCAGTCGACGAGATGGCGGATGCCCGCTCTCCCCTTCCCAAGCCTCAACCATAACCCACGCCCGGCCTGAGGGTCTCAGAATGAGCGCGGCATGGGATTTTTCAAACACTCCCTAAGTTGCTGGCCGGTTTGCGGTACGCTTTGAAAATTCCTCCCCGAAAACCTGCCACCGGGTGTTTTTCGTCCTGATCGTCACGACCTTCCCTAAGCTTCAGTGCCCCCACTTCGGCACGGGCATGCCCTCCAGTAAATAGCGTATGAATCTCTCCGCGACCAATCCCCCCTGCTCCGACCCCCGCTCTGGAAATTGCCGTCCGGCAGCCCGTAGCAGCGAACTCTCCACAGCCGCATCCGCCGCATGGATCGCCATCGCCCTGGCTCTTTCTCCATCCTGGGGTGTGGCCAAAGACGGCGCGCCCGACCTGAGCGCGCAGACCGCCCAGGAAATCACCGCGGAAGCCACCCGGCCTCAAACTCCGGAGGCCGGCCGCGCCCTGCCGCTCGCGGCGCACTGGTGCGTGACCCCCTTCGGCGGCAAGGGCTTCAGCCCGGATTACGAGCTCCAGCTCATCCGCGAAGGGCACCACGTGATGCTCGGGTTCGCGTGGCCCGCCACCGAATCGACGTTCGATCACAACTGGAAGCCCAGCGAAGCAACCGATCCCGCCCGCCGGCTCAAGGACGAACTCGAACGGCGCCGCCTGCGGGAAAACTACTACCAGTCCCAGAAGGCCGAATTCGAGCCCGCCATCCGCGAAGCCGCCCGGCTGAATCTCCCCATCGCCTTCCTCGGTACCCAGTGGGAAATGAATCTCAGTTGGGAAGACAAATACTACACCCTGCCCGAAGATCAGAACCCGAACGTCGTGACCACCGACGGCAAGGTTACGCGCAGCGTGTCGCCGTTCGGACCCATCAAGCCCTGGCAGGAAGTCGGCAAGGAGTGGATCGACTCCCCTCTCCTGCGCGACATCCAGCAGCTCTATCCCCAGCCGCCGCTCGTCGTGCTCATCTCCAACAACGAAGCGAGCAAGCTCTATTGGACCGAGATAGAAAAGTGCAAATACTACATGACGAAGTACGGCCCCGGCCACGATGACGACTTCAAGCGGAAGGTCATCAGCGACGGGATGATCGAGCGTTACCGCGCGATGCTCGACTCGATGCGCGCCTCGTTGAGCAATGCGACCTGGCGAAAGAATGTCCGCTTCTGGGGCTACGAAGCGGGGCCCGGCCCGATCCATCTCGGCCGCTGGCCGGGCTGGAAGACTTACTCGCTCTACACCCCGGGCTGCCTCGACCCGGAGCCGATCATCTGGGATGGGACATCACCGTCGTTCTACACGTGGGAGTGGATGCCCGATCACGATTTCACGCTCTGGAGCCCGCAGGTCGAGGCGCAGAACTGGGTCCCCATGCTCGATCAGATCCACGAGAAAAAGCCCGATTATTGGTTCGAGCTTTCCACGTGGGATTCCGACCAGCCGGGCCACCCGAACGACTCGCGCCGCTATTACCTGAAACAGGGGCAGGACTACGGCCCGTGGCGCTACGAGGGCTTTGTGCAGCTCGGCATGTGGCTGACCGTGCCGCGCTCGGTCCGGGAATTCCGCGGCTGGACGGACGTCGTCCCGCGCTCCGGGGAATACTTCATGGCGGTCGTCAATTCGGTGGACCGCATTTATACCAACGCGACCCTCCAGAAATTCTGGCGCTACGGCCGGCTCGTCGCGAACCCCGCGCAGAATCACCCCTACAATTACGATGTCCCCAAGGAATATCAGGACGTCGCCCGGTGGTTCATGCTCTCCACGAATCTCGACACCCAAAAGCCGTGGAAGGTCAGCGGCTGGGACAACGCCGACTATGACGAACAGGACGTGATCTTCCCCGTTTTCTCCCTGGCCCGCGTCATTGGAGAAAAGCCGAAGCGCCAGTGGCTCGTCTATGCCCACTCCCCGCTCCAGGCCCGCAACCACGTCAAAATCACGGTCCCGGAATACGGCGACATCGAAGTCTCGGTCAGCCAGTCCGGCTCGTTCTTTCTGCTGACCGAAGGAAACAAGACCGTGCAGACCGTGATGCCCGGCGGCCCGGCCTCGGTCGCGCCCGAAATCTCCAACACCTTCCCCTCTGCGGGCGAAACGGTGACGTTCTCCGCCAAGGATGCCTTTGCTCCTCGCGGCCCACTCGAGGATTTCGTGTGGGACTTCGGCGACGGCTCCATCGCCCGGGGTGACCAGGCCACCCACGCCTACCCCGCGCCCGGACAGTACGCCGTCACGCTCAAGGCCGGCAAAGCCCCGGCCACCGTCCAGCGGCGGATGGCGATTTTTCCCGGAATGAAACAGGAACCCGACATGGTCTGCCGCCTCCTGATGACCGGCACACTCGACTTCCCGGTCAAAGACCAGGAGCCCTACCCCACGCCCGACAACTCGCCACTCCTCATGATCCCCGATGCCGCCGGCCACTGGAACACCGGATTCCTGAGCGGTGGAAGATTCATCCCCGACCCGCAGCGGCAGACCGTCCTCGAGATGTCGGGCGATCGCAGCTATATCTTCATCGCCAGCTCGCGTGAGATCAACGAACACCGGAAGTTCGGCAAGCGGACGGTCTCGCTCTGGTTCAAGCCAAAGGACACCGCCGCGCGCCAGGCGATCTTCGCCGAAGGCGGCCCCGGCGGAGGTTTCAATCTCTACTTGAAAGACGGCCAGCTCTATGCGGGCACATGGGCCACGGGAATTTGGCCAGGCACCTGGCTCCATTCCGGCGCGATCGAACCCGGCGTGTGGCATCACGCTGCCCTCACCCTCGACAACGAAACCGACGCCCTGCAGGCCGACGCCTTCACTCTCTGGCTCGACGGCGCCCGGATCGGAACCGGCCCCGCCGCCCGCCTGCCCAGCCACGGCGGAACCCTGATCGGCCGCGCTGCCAGTACCCGCTACGACGACGGCGTCACCAAGACCACGGATAACTTCGCCGGCCGGATCTCGGATTTCCGGATCTACAACCGCGCCCTCGGCTCCGAAGAACTTGGGAAGGGAAAGTGATGGGCGAGGCTGAGGGAGACGGTCGCTCGGGGTCGCAAGCGCTGACCCCTCGCCTCCGTCGTCGACTCAAATCGCCGGCATCGCCCGGACAAAGGTGCAAAATGCACTCGCTGCACCTCTGCACCTCTGCACCAACGAATCCACAATTGCTTTAATGGTTCTGGTCGCGTGGTGACTGATTTCGTCCAAGTGAGCCGAACGTGACCGGGTAGCCGCTCTCCTGCAAATCCGACAACACGGCTCCGGGTACGAGTGTGTCCCGAGCAACGTAAACTTTCGGACGTTCCTTCGGCTTGGCCCACAACATGCCAGGTGGTTCAAGTCCACTGCACGCCATGTAATGGATAGTTTGATCTGTGTAAGGTCCTTTCCCAGTGGGGTCACTCATCATCACTTGAAGGAGAAAGCCGTATCCGAGATCGGGGGAACCCGGGTAGCCGATGGTGCCAACCCCAATCTCGATACTTTCGAGGAAAGAAGTTTCCTTCGTGCGCTCGATAAGATCCCTCCGTAACGTGTGCTACTTCAGGAGCAGAATCGCTGGCAGAGCCAATTCCATTCAGGCACAAAACACCAATACATAGACATCTGTTCAGCCACCTCTTGATCGATCCGGAACTTTGATACATGAAGAGATAGTTCATCCTTTGCGTTACTGATCGAGCGTAAAATCGGAGAGACTTCGTCCCGAGCCCATCACGGGTCACATAGTTGGTCTCGAGCAGCCTGGCGGCCCGATCGGCCTCCAGTGATGCAGTCGAATCGAGACTTATCCTCATGTCTTACCGCACTGAACTCACTGACTGACTGCAAGGAAATTTTCGCGCCTCGGCCCGCAATCGTGCGTGACTGCCAAAGTGCGTGACACGCTCCAGGCGGCGAAGACCACGGAACGGCCTCGCAGGTGTCCGCCGAACCGCCGATGGGCGTTGTCTCCGGCGGGATTCCCTTCCACGCTCCCGGTGCTCCATTCCACCGAATGCACCAATCCCCAACCTGGGGTGGGTTCAGAAATTTTCCGACTTGCCTGGCCCCAGAGCGAACCGGGTAACGGTGACTTTTCCCTTCTCGTCGATGGAGCCTTCCAAATTGGACTCAAGTTTAGGCAAGTCGTCAGCGCCTTTGGGATCGGAACTCAATGCTCCGTGGAAATGCAGAGGAAAAGCAATCTCTCCATCCACGTCCACATCGATCGAGAAACCCTCCCGATAGGCTGAGCCCCAACCTTTATGACCAGTCACGATGGCCGCGTATTTTTTCGGCTGCGCGGCCTTCGTGCGCGCAAGCATTTCGTCCTGCACTGCCCTGAGAAGGTCGACCTGCCACAGCACGGCTCGCGGGCCACACTTGAGCACCACGAGTGCGGCCGGGAACCATTTGCCGTCCACCATCCAGACCAGGACCGAACTGTCTTTGGACCACCGCGCAGGAGCGACGCCACCGTTGTTCTGGCGATTCCATCCGGTTTCACCTTTGATCACTCCCAGCGCCTTGCCGGTTTCGACAACAATGACGGTGTTCTTTGCATTCTCAGGAGCCTGAGAAAGAATAGGAACGGTAACGCCGAGCCGCTGATCAGGGGAGATGGAGTCGCTCTGGACTTTGAAACCCTTTGCGACAGGGCCGGCTAACAAATTCCCACCCATGGCGGCAATAAGTAGAGCCACCACGATGCTCAGTGGAAACCGGCGCACGTTTATCGCCCGGTGGATTCTGCACTCAAGCCTCTCGTCCTTTGCGACGGGGAAAGAGGCGACGGTCGGGCTCATAAACCTCACTTTGCGGAGTTCGGGAAGAACTCGACGCTCACGTGAATATCACTGGCGTTAGGTCCATCCAAAGTGGGGATCGGGCCGCTGTGCGTAAAGATGACTTGCACTCCCATCTGTTGGACGGCGAACAGCGAGAATTCGCCGGCCTTTCCTTTCGGACCGAAATCGCCAATCGGAGCGGTGTGTGTCTTGCCGCTTGCGAACGTCACGGTGGCCAGGTCTCCGACCTTGAGAGGGCCGCCGTTTACCACGGCAAGATTCAATGGCGCCACGGAATATTGATCCGTGTCAGCATTGAGAAAACGGACGCCTGTGGGGTCGGACGCCGAGACGAATTTTCCGTTCGCGTCCAATTTTGCGGAGGTTTTACTCTGCGCGTCTGGATCGTTGTGATGATGGCCGATCCCGTCAGTGTCGATCGCCAGAACGCCCTTGATAACGATTGTGCTCACAGGAATGCAATTGAGTACGCTTTGCAAACAGCTGACAAGCAAATTTGCTATCGTCCCGGGGCTAATCGCTCTCATCCCCCCGCGATAGAAGGCACTCGAAGTCATACCGAACAAACCAAGTTGCCAAGCGTATTTGGCGTCTCATCTGCTAACGACGTGATTTGTAACTTGTTGACAATCCTGGCCAGGAAATTTGACGGTGCCGCCGCGCTGGTACGGCCGGACTCGCCCGAAAGGCACCGGCCTGCCGCCGGCACCTCGACCGCCTCCTCGTGCTCGCCCGCCCACCAACCCCTCTAGTCCCCTCCGCCTCCTCGGCGGTAGGGAAACCGCCGCTCCTTGGGCTGTTTACCACGCAAGATCGCCGCCGAAGCCCAACGTTGTCTCCGCACCAATTATGACCTCCCTTCGTCTCTGGGACCTCAGAATGACCGCGGGAAGAAAATTTTCGACACTCTTCAGGCGTGCGACTCATGGGCTTTTGCCATTTCCGACCGAGATCTGGTACAGATACGCATCGCTCGCCCGATCCTTGCCGGCGAACGGCCGGCTCATGTGCAGCAGGATGTCCCCGGTCGCGCGGTCCTCATGCGCGAGAAAACTGGTGAGCATCAATTTATTGGTCTCGCCCTCGGCCCGGTCGTCGATCACCGCCACACTCTCATGAATCAGCAGGCCACTGGCCGGATCGACAACGCCCATCATCAGCGGATAGCGCCAATGAATCCCGTCGGGCCGCCTGGGATTGATATTCCCCAGCCAGTAGATGCGGCCATTGGAGTGTGAGACCAGGACGGAGGTGCTGCTCGGCGAGTAGAACGACGTTCCATCGGAAAAACTCCAGGGCTGGATCGGGCTCCACGTGGCGCCGCCGTCTCCGGATAAACTGTACCACTTGCAGCCTGGCGTGGTCTTGGTGTTGCTGCCGCGCATCACCATGAGGATACGCCCGTCGGGCAGTTCGGCGATCGTGGGTTCAAACGCACCGCGGCTGGACTGTTCGGGAGTGTTAGCCACGCGCTGGGAAAGCACCCATTCGATCCTGCCGGTATCGAGCCACGTGCCGATGAGAACGGCGGATTCCAGGTAGCTGAGCCCGCCGCCGGGATTGGCGACCTTGCCGTCTTCTTCGCCCACGAGCGACAACTGGACGGGCTGGAGGATCTTGCCCGCGCGCGTGCGAATGGGACGGCCCACATGGTCCCCCAGTCGTGCCGAGTTGCGGCCCAGCCAGACCTCCTCGAGGGGATGCTCGGCGGAATATCCCTCCCCCTTCTGGATCACCTGCTCTTCCACGGCAGCCGTGTGTCCGCCGTCGGTCGAGACCTGATACCAAAGCTGGCTGCGCGTCAGGGATTCCAGCGGACGACCGTTCGGCAGCAGCATCCGTTCATTCATGAAAAGAAGCCGGCCATTGACCGGATCGACCCACCCCGCTTTTCGTTTGCGGCGCTCGGTGCCCTCCGGCGTATTCGTGGCCACCGGAAATGTTTCCAAGGCGGACCAGGTCTTCCCGTTGTCGGCGGAAAAACCATGTTCCATCGAGTCGAGCTTCATGCTTTCGGTCTGAATGAAGCGAAAGCACATTTTTTCGAGTCCCTCCCGTCGCGTGTAGAATGATTGGCCTTCGACGAGCACGCCGGGCCCACTACAGGGAAAAAAGACCTCCCGGCTCTTGACGTGAATGCCGGGCGGCTCCGCGGCTATGGGAACCGGAGAACCCGAACCCGCCTTGACGCCCTCGTCAGACCGCAGCGCCACAGGCATGCTCCATAGGGCGAGAAACACCGAGGCCGCTGCCAGGAATTTGCTGTCCCGCGCTGTGGACCATGAACGGCCAGGGCGCGTGTCGGAACTGGGGGAAGGAGCGGGTGCGGGGGGAGCGAGCGTCTTCGGAACGGGCACACGGCGTTTGGAATCAAGCGTCACGATCATGGTGCGATACTCTCACCCGGCGTCGTGGGTGTCGAGTGGGACGGCGCCGCCCCTTGGCAAGAACACCGTCACACAATCCCGAAAAAACCTTGGCGACCTATGGAGGGAAGGGATAAATGACAAAAGATGCCCACGCCGGGAGTGGGCGAGAACTTGTGTGTAACACCCCAACTCGGGAAGCCTCCAAAAGACCACACCGTGGAAGAGAGTCAGCGTGGACTTTACCCCGAAAAATCCCGATGAGATTCGAGTCGGACCGAGTCTAGGCACGTATGCCCGCCCGGTAACCGGCACTGCGTGGTTTTCCGATATCACGCTGACTGAAGTTGGCGGAGGTGAAAAGCGATAGCTCCTGTCCCGGCCTGTCCCACAAGTCTGCCAGGCTACGGCGCAGGAAAGAATACGAACCCGCTGCTTCCCGGAGAGAAAGACCATCTGTTGGGAGTTGCCGCCGTCCAGGCGCTGCGCCGGTGCTGGCTGGTCGTGCGGAAGAAGTTGAAGCCGGCTACGGCGCCTCCGCGCAGGATGGGGCTTTTCGGGTCGAGCGTCACCGCAATCTCCGCGGACCAGCCGTCCTCGGTAAGTTTTGCTTTGGCCTCCGCTCCATTCCACTCGGTGCGCACGCCCTGCGCCGTGGCCTGGAGATCCATAAGACCGCCGGCTGCGGTGACGGCCGCGACATACAACCCGGGTAGTAATGCCCCGACCGCGTCGGTCGCAAGGTACGGGATGGGTTTTCCGAGATCGACCGATTTCACGCCATTGCGCTCGACCATCTCGAGCGCGTCGCGTTCGCGGACGGTTGGCGCGATCGTTTTCGGATCCTGCACACAGCGAAAGGCCAGGAAGAGTTTGTCCCCATGGACCGCGACCCACACTCGCGTCTGCGCCGCGGAAGGCCGCGTCTCGTACGGATAGTCGAAAAACGCCCCTTCAAAAGAAGGCTTTCCCCATGTCGCTTCGATGTCGCCGTCGATGACGGGATCGGTGTTCAAAGCGACGGCGTCCATGGTGGCGGAGCGGAGCAGCGGGCGGACGACACGCACCGCATTTTCGCACGCTCCGGCGGCGCTCAAGATCGCGTCGGCGCGGGCGTCGAAAGCCGCTTTGCCCGAGGGCGCGGCTCCGCTGGCGGGCTTCATGATTTCGGCGACGATCGTATTGGCGACCGTGCGGATGGCGGGAGAGTCGGTGTCCCATTCGGCAAAGGAGACCGGCTGTTCCAGCGCGAGGTCCGGCAGGCAAAAGGGGGCGAAAGAGCGCGGCACCGCGTGGCGAACCTCCGCCATATAGGCATCGAGCGTGGGATAACGAGCCCACTTCTCGAGTGCGCGCAGCCAGTCGGCGGAGGTGCGCGGCACGCCATCCCTGGTCATGACCGAGAGAGTTTGCGCGGCGTCATAGCGCGCCGAGGCAAGCCGCGTGGCGCCGAAGCTGGTTTTGAAATAGGCAATACGCGCCCTCGTCGTCTCGTCGCCCGCCGCGTTTTCCGCGGTTTCGAGGAGCGCCCACGCCTCTTCGCAAACGGCCGGGGGAAAGACTTTCGTGAACTGCTCCGCCTTGTGCAGCGCCCCCATCATCCGATAACCGCCAAACTTTTCATCAGCGGTCTTCTGCTCCGCCCAGGCGCGTTCCAGGCGATCGAAATAGGCGCGCATCTTCGGTCCCGCATCCCGGCCGAAAAAGCCGTTGCACCATGTGTTCATCAGCTCGTCCACGTCCTGGACCGGATTCCAGAGGAGCTTCTCGAGGATCCAAAGTTTCGGGCCGTCCAGCCCCCAGTTCGCGTAGGCCTCCGCATAGAATCCGTCCGCTCCGCAGAGCACGGCCTGGCGGAGTCCCTTCGCCATTTCGCGCGAGTAGATCCGCGGAATCATGAACCCATCGCCATAGAGCCACTCATACATTCCCAAGTGCGACGCCATGCCGCCCCATTGGGCAAAGCGCTCGTCGAGAACCTTGCGAAAACCCGGGTCGATTCCGTCCGCCTGGGTCTGCGTGAGGTACGGCATCAGAATGGGGTTCAGCTTCTCGGTCGGAGGCGTACCGAGCGCGCCATACGCAAGGAAGCCGAGCCGCGCGTCTGGAAACTTTGCGGCCACGGGCGCGGCGACCGCGTTGTAGAAATCAAAGAAGCGGTACGCGCTGGCCTGGCGGCTCGTCGGGTCCACGCCCGGCGGCGTGTGCGCCAGGCCTTGCGCGCATTGGCAGAAGCCTCCCGAGTCGTTGACGCCGAGACTGAAGGAGTGAAATTTCGCCCCCTCCTTTTCGAAGGCGGCCAGGATGGTTTCCACGGTGATCCGCAGCACCTCGGGATTGCTGGTGCAGGGTTGCCAGTAGGTCGTCTTCGTCGGGATGGAACGCCGGCCGTTCAGTTCGGGATAATAGTCAGGATGATCGCCATATTTTTTCGGATCGAAGATCGACCAAAAGTTGTGGTGAAAAGCGAAACGGGCCGCGCCGCCCGAAGCGCGGATGCGCCAGGTCGGGCCGGCGCTTCCGGAGTACCCGCTCCACGCGCGCGACTTGAAGACCGGATTCTCCACCCATTTGCCACACGGGATCAGGATCCTTTCGGCCCTTGGATAGACCTCGCCGATCGGACCGGGAATATAGTGATCCACTCCCATGAACCGCCGGGCGAAATCACCCTCCGCCCACACCAGCGGCTGCCCGGTCGTGGTCCGGGCCGGCGCGGCATAGATCACCGCGAATTCCGGGGTTACATCGAGGATGTATCCCTCGTCATCGAGTGTCTTGATTTCGTCGACCAGCACTTCCCGGCCCTTTCTGGTGTCTCCGAGATAGACCGGGTATTGGCCCGGGCCGGGATGGAATTGCCCCTCCCGCATCTCCGCCAATTGCTTCCCCGTGCAACGCTCGATCGCCTTCCGCAAAAAAGGGCTCGGGAGACCGACGAACACAGCCTGGCGCTCGCCGTCGAGCAGCGGGAAGGCAGGCTCCCCGAGCGCCACTGCACCCGTGCCCGCGCAGGCCGCAACCAGGGCGATCAGGGCGCAAAGAGACCCGCCTTTCGGCTTTAGATATTTCACGCAAGCAAGCGTAGCGGGAATGCGCTCGCGGCCAATTAGAACTTCGAGCTGTCGCTATTCGCGGCCCTGACCTTCGCGGTCGGCGCGCTACGGCGCGTCGCTGGCGGAGATGCGCTGGGCGACCGCAGGGTCAGAACCTACAGTCACGCTCACGCGCATTCCGGTTTTTATTTCTTCGATCTTCACCTTCTGGCCTCGCAGATTGAACTCCGTATCCTTGCCGATCTTATAGGTCCTGGTGCCCTTCGGTTCGTCGACGGTAATCGAGTCGGCGCTGATGCTGGCGATCGTGGTATGCGTCGGCGCCGGAGTGGCCTTTTTCGCATTCGGAGCTTTTGCCGACGGCTTTGGGGCTGGTTTGGGGGCTGCAGCTAAAACATCAGCAGAGACGAGGGCCAGAAGCCCGAGGACGGTGACAACGAGGACGGGAATGTTGCGGGGGTTCATGCGACCAATAGGGTAGCTTTTTCCGCGACAGTCAAGAAACGTTTGAACCGCGACAAAACCAGACGACAGGAGGGAAGGGAACGAAGAACCAAGGGCCCGGACATAGAGACAGTTTCACAGATCGACCAAGCCCGCTATATGGTCCCCGTTCCCGTTATGTCACCATTCCCACCCCACTCGGGTCTTGTCGCTGAAGTAGCATCCTCGGTACGCTTCCCGCGCATGATTGAAAAAGCAAAAGCCCGCTCAGTCGGGGTGGTGGTCATCTTCGGAGATCGGGATCCCCAATCCGTTCTCCACCTGGCTCGGACCCTTGCCGCGCAGACCCGACCTCCGGAGGCGATAGCCCTCGTCAATTTCGGATCTGCCTGCCCCGAGTTCGAGACGGTGAGCGTTCCGTTCCGCTACCTGTATCGCCACTTTCCTCAACGTTTGCCGTGGTCTCTTCCTGTCGCGAAGAATCAGGGTGTATCCCTCCTGCCACCCGTGGAAACTGTGCTGTTTCTCGATGCGGATGTCCTGCTCGCGCCGGACTTTATTGAACGTGGCCTGAGCCGGATCGGGCCCGGCGTCATCATCAATTGTCAGATCATGGACCTCCCGCGGGGAGCGCTGACACCAGAAACAGACGTCGTTCGCGATTTCGAGCGCCTCAAGAAACTGGCCACTCCGCGGCCTGAAATCACGGCCTTGGGGGCGTGCCAGTGGATTCGGACTACGGCGTTCCGGGCCATGCGCGGGCGTGATGAGGCCTTCAAAATGTGGTGCTACGAAGACGTGGATTTTCAACGGCGAGCCAGATGGCTGGGCCTCCGGGCCGTCCATTTGGACGCAGAAACCACGATGCTTCACCAGTGGCATCCATCCAAGGATAACGACCTGAACGACCCCAATCCGCCAAAAGAAAAGGCCGCCCGTTATTGGTACGAACAGAATCGCAAGCGCATCCGCATCCGATCCGTGATGTGGGATCTCAGCAAATATGATCCGAACGAGATCAATCCCCACGGATGGGGAAAACTACCGCCGACGCGCGCGGCGCAATAATCGTCGGGCATTGGAGTTTCGCCGGCCCTTTGAACCGCAACCTCGCGCCGGTTCAGCGGTTCGGACCCATGTAACGCATCCGCCTGAACCCATGCATGCGACAATTCTTTTTTTCCGCGGCTCTTCTGCTGCTTAGGGGCGCCATGAGGCTGGGACCATGGTCCAGTCGATTGCATGACTCGCCGCGTCGGGTTTCAAAAAGCAGTTGACTCGCAAAAATCCCCGAGGATAACCAGCGCCTCTTATGGCCGAAGCTGAACTCGATATTCCTGCGCTTGCGATTCCGGAACTGCTGGCTGCCGCAGCGGGTGTGGCTTCCGCGCTTGAAGGCAACCCGAATTTCCCGACCCCAACTCCTCTGCCACAGGAATTGAGGCGGATCGCCGCGGAACTCGCGGAAGCGGAGACAGCTTATCGCGAGGAGCGAATGCGGGTGAACAAGGTGCAGGCTGTCCGGGATTCCATCGCGGAAACCCTGCGTGAGGCGCTCGCCATGGAAGTGGAGTATGTGCAGGAGACGAGCGGAGGAGACATGGCAAAGATTTTGAGCGCGAATCTGCACGTCGAAGAAGAGACCCACCTCTGGCCATTTGGAGCCGCGGGCGATGTGCAGGAACTCTCCGCCAGCGCAGGCGATGAACCCGGGGAAATCGACCTTGCGTGGGACCCGGTCCAGGGCGCCAGCGGTTACGAAGTGGAAATCGCCTACGATATCACTGGCGAAGGGCCATGGGAGCAGAGCGGCGCGACGACCAAGTCGAAAATCACCATCCAGAACCTCAATAACCGCACCCGCTATTGGTTCCGAGTGCGGGCGGTGAATGAGCACGGCGCGGGCGATTGGACAGCGCCGGTCATGAAATACGCTCCCTAACAGGTCACCAATGTCCGGGTGGAAGGGAACATATTGACCCGCGTCTTCAGCCCGGATCCCCGCGATCCATGCTTTGCGATTGGATGCAGTTACAGCCCGCCCCGGAATCTGGCCGCCGGCGCTCCCTGGCCGGGGTCGGTGGCCGATATCGTGATCGAAAATAACACCATCACGGAATCGACACGCGGCATCGTGGTGAAGAACGTCGGCGGGCAGGTCAGACTCCACGGCAACCTCCTCGTGAATCTCGTGCGCCACGACGGCAGCATCGGCTACGCGCTCGATCCTCTCCCCGGCGCGAATCTGCCCTTCACCGGCAACACAGGCCTCAACTACGCCGGACACCAACTCGGCTCATCAGTGGACAGCAACGCCAACGTTTTGAAATAGCGCGGGATCGCAGCTACTGTCCCAACGCTTTGGCCACGGCCTGCTCGAGCGCTTCGCCGCGCAGGTTCTTCGCGAGGAGGTTGCCGTCCTTATCGATCAGGTAGGCTGCCGGAATGCTGCGCACGTTATACTTCTGGGCGATCTTGTTTTTCCACCCCTGGCCGTCAAAGAACTGCTGCCACGACATCTTCTTCGATCTGATGAAAGCGGTGAGACTGCTCTTGTCGCTGTCCAGACTGACGCCGACGATTTCGAATCCCTTCGCGTGATACTTTTCGTAGGTTTTCAGGACATTCGGCAGTTCGCCGACGCAAGGTCCACACCAGGTGGCCCAGAAATCTACGAGCACGATCTTGCCCTTGTAGTTCCCGACCGAAATCGGTTTGCCATGAATGTCGGTTTCATTGAAATCGGGGAAAGGACTGCCGACGGCGAGCGTTTTCAAGTCGATAGCCGCGTCTTCGGCATGGGCGACGTTGGTGAAGGCGATGAATCCAATTACGAGAGCTGCGAGGGGGAGTGCTTTCATAGTGAGAGGATCAAAGCAGAATTAGGCCCTCTGGCAATACTCCACGGAACAAACTTCCGCGCTACGCAGGGTTTTTTCCCGCATGATCGGGATGGGCTTCCGCCTGGAGCACCTGCATTGAGCGGGCGCCATGAACAACTCACTCGATCACCAGGAGATCGATCTCGGCGAGCTTGGGCACGGTCACGCCGCCAGCCGTCACTTTTAAAGGCCCGTGGATGATGGAGCGCACGGACCTGGCGTCAGCAAAGCCCGGCAATTCGACACGCAGATTGTCGACTGGTTCCAGCGTGCCTTTGCCAAATTCCCCGGCGTCGCGCTTGTAGCTCCAGTTAATCAGCGCGACCGAGCGCTGCTGATCTTTGCTGAGAGCGATGGTCTCCACGAGTGCATCGCCGGGCACCGCGGGACGGTAAACGCCGCGAGCCAGGGCAGGCGCGGCGATGAGCGCGCGTACCGTGGCGTCGAAATCAGTGTGCATGTCGAAGTCGCTGCGGCGAATCGTGCCAGAATAGCTAACACCGCTCCATAGACCGGCGACGATCGCTTCGCCTTTGCCGAAGTGGTTGCGGGTCACGGCTGGTTTGCCGTCGGTAAATGTGGCAACGACCTCGGCGGTCGTGGGATGCAGTAGTTCACGGGCCGTGCGGGCGACGATTTTCGCCTTATCCCAACCGAACTCCGCACCCGCCGGCGGGTTTGCTTCGGTGAGCGGCTTGAGTTCGGTGGCGCGATACGGAGCGACGCTCCCCCAAGTCTCCAGTTGGCGGTCGGCAAGGCCGAGCATCTCGTTCATGGCGGTGGCGGGCTGATTGGCCTCATCACGCGAAAGTCCGGTGGCGTCGGTCCAGACCGTGCCACCCGCCCGCACCCACGCCCGCACCGCGCTGGCGGAGTCGCGGCGCAGATGGGTGCCGGGAATGTAGATGACCTTGTAATGATCCAACTTGCCCTCGGCGAGTTGCTGTTCGCTGAGGATGTCGAGCGGCACATGGGCGTGCATGAGCGCGAGGTAAACCCACTTGGCATTTTCGAAGGTGGTGAGGTTGAGATCCGTCACGCGGCTCCAGATCTCGGAGGACCGTGGCGTGACAAAGGCAACCTCGGGCTGGCGGGCATATTTTGCGCCGTAGAGATAGGGCTCCGCGCGGCCCAGGAAGCGGGCGGCACGCGCGACTTGTTCGAGCAACTCGGGTGATTGGGAGAAGCTGTCCCCCTTCGAATAGTCGGGCCCGTAGGTGTACCATTCGAGGGTAGTGGTGCCGCGCGCTACGACGCTCAACATGCGCTGCGCGGGCGCCCCGCGATGGGGCTTCACAAGGCAGCCCATCGCCAGATTGTTTCGCGTCGCGATGCCGCGCCCGATTTCCGCAAGATACGATTCCCACTGCCAGGTGCGGGCGTCCCGATTCGACGTCTCGAAGACAAACGCCGTATTGGCCTTGAGGTCGTAGAATTCGTTCCAATCGAGGCTCGATCCGTTCCAACTCGGCGTCGGTCCTTGCATCGCGTAGAGCTTGATACCGGCTGCCGCAAACTTCGCCGCGGCTTCCGGATACACCTGCGCTGTGGCATGGGTCATCAGGCGATAGGTGTAGTAATAACGCAAGGCGTCCGCCGCGTTGTCCGGGGCGGATGCGAACCCCGTGCCGGAAGCGGACGATTTCCTGCCACCAGCCGCCGGTGCCCGCGGAAGCCAGATGTCGAATGGTTGCACTTCGTCCCATGACTTCTTTCCAAGGTCGCTCAAGGACACCTTTTGGGCGCGGAGATAATCGCGAAAGACCGCGGCGCAGCGCTCGCAGTGCGCGATGTGCTCCTTGGCATAGACCCCCATCTCATCATCCCACAGCGCCCACGAGTCTTTCGCACCGACGGTGTGGTGTTCTTCGATGGACTTGTCGACCGTCTCCATCACGTAAGCCTTCAACGCGGGATCGAACGGACATCCGTCGGGTTCTTCCGTGGTCTTGCCGGCCTTCTTGAAGAATGACATCGGATCTCCGGAACCAGGACCTCCCCAATAGACGTGGCGGAATTGTTCCCCGACCCCCGCGAAATCCGCGAATTTGATCGAGTTCACCAGCCCATTGATCCCGAGCAAACTCATCGTGCGAAACTCGTCTCCGAGGATCGCGGGATTGCAGTGCCGAACACCGTATCCAGAGCCGCCCCCCCGGCCCGGCATCCCCTCGCCGTATCCGCCCACGTGGCCGATGATCCCAAACAGCTTTGGCATCGGCGCAGGCTCCGGGAACGCCTTCTCCAGCCGCTCGCGTCTCAGGCGCGCATGCGCGCTGAGGCCAACGAGCTGGGCGACGAATTCCGGCGTCACCTTTTCGCCCAGGGAAATGCCGGGAAAGGCAAAGCCTACGGTCGCACCCTTTGGCGCCGTCTCGGTGAACTGTTGGAAGACCTTGCCATTTTCCGCAAACTCGAAGTCCACGGCCACGTCGCTTAGATCCACGGCGGGCTTGGGTGACTTGCCTTTGCCGACAGGTTCGCTCGTCACCACGATGCTGGGAAATTCCCATCCGCGCACCGCGCCCACCATTTCTTTCAACGGCATCGCCGCGGACCACGCGCCGATGGGAATCTGCGGCATCGAATCGGCCGAGGCGAACTCGCCCTTCACGACAGTCCCGCCCAACCCCTCACCCCCGCGTCGCCAGGTGACGCGGACCACGGTCTGCTCGGGCGCGGCTTTGCTCACGCGCACGCGCAGGGAAAGCCTGGTGACCGTGATCGAGCCTTTGGCCCGGGCGTCGGCCTTATCGATCTGCTCCTGCGCAGGGAGCGGAAGACCGAGACCGGGAAGGAACACGGCCGCGGCCATGAGGAGGCGAAGTGAATGCTGCATATTGACCTTTGTTTACTCGGGCTTCTCGATGAGCAACACTGGGCGCAGAATTCCGCCCAGGGCGAGATCGGTGATCGTCGAGTGATCGACGCGCAGGGAGATCACATTCTCGCCCGGGTGCACAGCGCCAGTCACGTCCACCTCGAACGGCGCGCGCGGCCTCGCCAAACCCTCGCGTGGCGGCTTGGCGCTGGGCACGACGGCCGGCGTTTCCGGAGCCGCGACTCCCTCCGCGGTTGGGGGCGCCGTCGTCACGGCGGCTCCGGCCCTGCCCGCTTTCTTGCCGCCTTGAACCTGCTCGGGAACGGCGATTTTCTGGCCATTCACATAGACTTCGCTCTTGCCGTCCACCTCACCGAAAAACAGCGCGAGCTTCGCATGCTTGTCCGGCACGGTGAACTTGGTGCGATACCACAACACGGTATTCTTGTCGTAGCCTTGGGCATCGAGCGTGGTGTTGAAAGTCGCCACGAGCGGCCAGGCGTCGTCCTTGAAATCGGCCCGCTGATAACCCTGCTCATTGCCGGCGTCGGCTTCATCGAAGCTAAAGTGCCAGCGGTCCGGCAGCGTTTGCAGGACGTGGTTCGGCGCGGCGGTCGCGGCGGCTCCCGCGCGCACCGGCTTGCTCAGCATGCGCTCGAGGTAGGCGGTGGCGTATTCTCGATTCGCGGCTCCGGTCGCCGCGAGAGCGGTCAGGCGCGCCACGGTCGCGTCGTATTCGCGCAGCGCCCCGGCGAAATCACCGTGGTTCATGGCATCGCTGATCGTCCGGTAGGCGCGCGCGCTCCGCA
The DNA here is from genome assembly GCA_038228205.1 of Chthoniobacterales bacterium. GTDB lineage: Bacteria > Verrucomicrobiota > Verrucomicrobiia > Chthoniobacterales > Chthoniobacteraceae > Chthoniobacter. Next base: position 28,951 of record JBBRPL010000010.1, on the reverse strand, counting down.
AGCCCTCGGTATGGAGCGCGACACGCTGCTCATAGATGGAGTCTCCCTTGGCGGCGGCCCCGGCTTTCGCCAGGAGATCCTCGCATGTCGCCAAAAACTCCGGCGTGTACTCTTGCGAGAGGCCGAAGAAGGAGCCCGCGTGCGTCTTGAGCTTTTGCTGCGCCGCATCGAGTCCCATCCAATACGCTTTCATGAGCGGCGCCGCTTTCGGCCCGTAAAACTTCAGCCAATAGTCGTCCATAATCGCCGTGGCATCCGCGTGCGGATCGTAGGCAAGACGGAGGCTGAGATAGATCTGGGGACCGTAGATGTGCCAATTGGAGAGCACCTCGATCGTCATGTAGGTGAGTCCCTTGTCGGCCAGGTACGGGAACTCCTTCTGGCAGGCGCTGAACTTGAAGAACGGCAGCGTGCCATCGGCGAGATTGTACATGTAGTTGTAATAGCCGATCCGGCTGGCCATGCCCGCCCAACCATCGACCATGGCCACCTGCTGCTCGCGAGTCGGACAACCAGCCTGACCCAGCGGATGCAAGCGGCAATAGCGAATCGGCGCGATCATCGCGCAAAGATTCGGAGAGAGCGTCCGCTTCACCGTCGGCGGCTGGGTATAGTCGGCGTAACAATAGAAACTCAGGATCGATGCCGGATGCGTCTTCGCCACGGTCCGCCCGATCGCGTCAAAGAAATCCGCATAGCGATTGGAGACCGCGATGGTGCCGCTCGAGGGCTCCCGTGCGTTGGGATCGTCCTGCGCCTTGCACACAGGACACTGGCAATAGCCGCGGCCATCCGTGGGCGAGAGCGACGGGTTGCGCGTTCCGCTCTCGATCGCCGCGTTCACATTCGCCGCGAAATACCCGCGGAGGCCGGGATTCGACGTGCAGATCCACCCGCCCGCCTTCCGTTGGCCGTCCGCCCCCATCGCAAAGAACTCCGGATGTTCGCCAAAAATCGACGGTGAGACGTAACTGCCCCACGAGTGGGAATGACCGAAGGGCTCGCCGCCTGCGCCGTTCCATGCCTTCCACAGCCGCGCGCCGAAAGAGGGTCCTTTCGGGTTGCGCCACTGCAAGCCGGGCTTTTCCGTGAGATTCAACGCGCCTACCGACAGGGTCGTGGAGCGCGGATAGACTTCACCGAGCGGTCCGTCCATCAAGTAACGGCACCCCAGCGCTTCGAGAAAACGACACACCGCCTTCAAAGTCGCCCCCTCGCTCTGTCCCCCGATCAAAACGCGCTGCCCATCCGCCACAATGCGGAGGCCTTCGTGACTGACGCTCACGACGTCATCCAGTTTCAGCCCGGCCGCGACCGCCGCTTGTCCGACATAGATCGCCGGAACACCATCTTTCGCCTTGTCCGCGACCACGAGCTCCGCATCCGTCATTTTCTTGATCCACTCGACAAGAGTTCCCACCGCGAGCGCCTCATCGTTCTCAGCGGTGCCGACCTTTCTCGCCCCCTTCCCCTTCGCGGGTTTCGCGTCAGGCGACACGGGCGCCACTGCGGAAACGATGACGGCAATCGGCTGGCCGTCGCGGACGAGATCCAACGCGTGACCATGGATGGCAGACACGAAGAGGCCGAGGAGGGGAACGAGTTTTTTCATGGGATTGGGATTCAAAAGATAATCCTGGGGATTCGGCGGAGGGCTACTTTGTGGGCAGTTTCGCTTCCGGCGCTGGGTGCGCCTTCAGCCACTCGGGTGCGAACTTCACAAAAGCGATCTGCTCATAGACATCCTTTGTCCCACACTCGATCAACATGCCGACAAGCCCGCCCTGCACGCGCACCATCGACGTGTAGGCACTCGGGCCAGCCCAGAGCATCTGCGCGCTCGGCCAGGATTTGCCCTGGTCGTCGCTAATCCAGGCGTGAACCCCGGTGCGGCTAGGGGTGATGGGATGTGAGAAAATCCAATCGGACGGCCCATCCGATCCATTTCGAAAGCAGCGGTAAACACAACCCTGACAACCATTCTCCATCATCTCCGCCATCCCCACCGCCGGCTGCCAGGTCGCCCCGCCATCCTTGCTCGTCACCAGCGTGCGGTGGGTTCCATGGCCGCTGATCGTGCGCGCATTCATGAGCAGGGTGTGAGCATCCATCTCGATGACTTGCGGCTCGCTCGTGTGGTCGGCACAATCGGCGCCGAGCTGCCACGTCTGACCATGGTCATCGGAGAACAGACAGTGCGTGCGATAGACGCCATCCTCCGTGTGGTAGGCAGGGATGAGCAAGCGCCCCGTTTTGGTGGCTGGCAGGTACAAGCCCTGGCCCGGGCCCGTGCCATACCAGCCCCAGTTGGCTTTCCTGCCGGTGGCTGATATGTCGACAGGCGCAGCCCAGGTCGCACCGTCATCATCGCTATGCGTGATCCATACCTGCGTGCCCGCCCCCTTCCCAGTGACGATGTCTTCCTCCGTGTCCTGGTTGCGACTGCGCGTGAACGCGAGCCACAGCCGGTTATTGGATGCGTCCAGCACGACACAGGGATTGCCGCAGGTGTCGCGATCGATATTCGCGACGACCTGCATCGGTTCCCATGTCTGTCCGTGATCAAGACTGCGCCGCAAGACGATATCGACGTCACCCGTCATGCGCCGCTGCTCCACACGACCCTCGGCAAACGCGAGCAACGGCTTCTTCGGCAGCCACCACAGCGCGGGGATGCGGTAGATACGATACTTCCCATCCGCCGCCTTGAACGGTACGGTGTAGAGCAGAGACTGGCCTTCGGCCCGGACCGCGGGAGTGGAGAACGCAACGACCGCCGCAAGAACGGCGGCGACAATCCTACCGTGAGATTTCATAATGGGGGGGAAGACGGCATATCCGTAAGGCCGGTAAAACAGACGCCAATCCGGAAAGTTGCAAATCGAACCGCAGGTTCCGGGTCTTGACCGGGGCTAGCCGGGATCGCCCTCATCATTCGCCAACGGGCGGTGACTTCGATCCGCGGCGGCGACGCGACCAAGGGCATCGCATGCGATCGTAGCCGCCCGGGGGGAGTGGTTTCATAAGGTGGAGGATCAGGGCAGAATTCGGCGCTGTGAGAATCCGCATGCTCAATCGGCTCGGCAGGCAGTTGCAATACCAAACAGCCTCATCAAAGCGTGTCGTCCCGAGCGGAGCGGAGGCTCGCTGGAGTTCTCCAACAGCCTCCTGGAAACGGCTAAATGATGCTGATTGCGCGCGAACGCCGCCATCGACACCATTCGACAGACTACCAAAAATGCGGCACTTACCGGATATTAAGATAACCCTCGTGATGAGCCGCCACCAACTCCGCACCATCGATTCCGTCGCGTGAGCCGACGAATCGTGATGGTAGCGGTGGGGCTCCTCCTTCTATCGATGGGAGGTTGCGGCACGGTTCGATTCTATTCCCAGGCGATCACGGGTCAGGCCGAGATCCTGTCCAAGGCGCGCCCGATCCACCAGGTGATGCAGGACCCGCGCGTGCCCATCAAGGTGAAGAGGGAACTCGCACTCGTCGAGGACGCACGGAGATTCGCCGGAGAACAACTGGGTTTGCCCGCCGCGCGGGAATTTGGCCGCTTCACCGACCTGGGACGGCGCTACGTGTCGTGGGTCGTATTTGCGGCGCCGGAATTTTCCGTCGAAGGCAAGGAGTGGTGGTATCCCGTCGTCGGTCGCCTGGAGTATCGAGGCTTTTTCAGCGAAAAGGCGGCACGCGATGAGGCGGCCCATTGGAAGGCCCGAGGCTACGAGGTGTATGTCGGCGGAGTCGAAGCCTACTCGACCCTCGGGTGGTTCCGGGACCCTGTCCTGAACACCAGCCTCCACCGGACGGACGCCGAACTCGCCGAGTTGATCTTTCACGAATTGACGCACGTGAAAGTTTTCCTTCCCGGTGATACCGACTTCAATGAAGCCTTCGCCACGGCCACCGCGGAGGCCGGCGTTGCTCGATGGTTGCATTCCAAAAGTGATCGCGCCGGCCTGGCCCGCTACGAATCGGGCCTGGCGAAGGACCGGGAAATCATCCGTCTCCTTCTCGCGACCCGCGAAAAATTGGATCGTCTCTATCAGGAAGAATCGCTCAGCGCTCAGGAGAAGCGGGGCGAGAAGATGGCGATCTTCGAGCGACTCCGCGCCGAGTACGCCATCATCCGGCAGCGTTGGCGCGGCGATTCACGCTACGACCGGGCTTTCGCAAAACCCTGGAACAACGCCCGGCTCAATACCGTGGCGACCTACTATGACCTGGTCCCAGCTTTTGAGCGGCTCTTGCGGCGCCAGCACGGCGACCTGAAATCGTACTACGCGCTCGTCGCAGGAATGCGGAAGCGAACCAAGGACGAACGGCGTTCCTTGCTGAACGCACTGAGCACTGAGCACTGAGCACGACTTGCACGCCCTCACTTCATCCCATCCCCGGCGCCCCAGGGCTCGATCGTTCGCAGATTTTTTGCCCTCAACTCCGCGTAGCAGTCAGGGAGGTCGAAATGCTTCAGCACTCCCGGGAGAGCGACGGCGTAGGGCCAGTGATAGACTTCATCCTCGACCAAATCGCCGTAGGAAGTCAGCGCATTCTTCAGCGTCACGCGAGTCACGCGATCGCTATGCAAAGCCGCGAAAGTCGCCGGCAGCGCGCCCCATCCCAGGCCGGCGAGGTGCACCTCCTGGTGGCCGGCGGAGAGGAGAAGCTGGATGACACGCAAGACATCGAAGGTGCGCTGGCCCAGAAGCGGCCGATCGAGCATCAGGTCATGGACGGCATAGAAATAGTGGTTGCCATAGGGGCGGAGGAACTGTTCCGCGCCGCAAGTGTTAGGCTGCGAGTCGCCGATACCACGCACGTCGCAGGCGTAGAAGGCCGCATCCGCGGAAGCATCGATCAGTTCTTTCACCAGCGGCTCGTCGCGCAATTCGGCATCGGCGGAGCGGTGCGAGACGTAGAGGACAGCCTGCTTCGTTCCGCCGGGCACACGCGAGGTCAGCCCTTCGTCGCTCAGCCGCGTGAGCATGCCGAACATCCCCGGCTCGGTCTCCACCGCATAGGTGCAGTAGCTCTTGGACGAATACTTCCGCGGACCGGCATTGCGAAGGATGCGGTAATCCGGCGGCGTGGTCCCAAGCGGTGGCAATTTCAACGTCTCACGCGTGGCCGCCTTGAGGGCATCGCCGTGGAGTGCCGTTCGTGCCCTGGCCATGGCTTGAGCCGTCTCACGCGTAAAGGACATTAGCGTGCGTGATTGCAAGTCCGCCACCTGCCCACCCGGGACGCACCAGAGCGTTTCGTCCTTTTCCACCGTCAGGCCCGGCTCGGTCTTCGCGTCGGAGACTCCGGTGACCCCGTTGAAAAAGCGATACATCGCCTCGCGATTGCCCCGCGTATAGCCATGCGGGTCGGGGCCGATGTGGAGTTGAATATTCTCCGGTTTGCCGAGCAGCGTGTAGAGCGGCTTGAGCCGTTCGTAGGTTTCAGCCGACCCGCGCGCATCGAAGAAATCTTTCTCCTGCGCGAGGATGATGACGGGCTTGGGGGCCATCGCGGCGAGGAAATCCGCGTGGTCCAGGTCGAGCGCCAGCACCCGGGGCGGGCACTGCTCCGTGTCTGCCGGCAGTTCGTTCTCCACGTTGCGGCGGAAGGTCGTCACGAAACAAGCTGGCGCGCCCATGGTGAAGCGAGGCTCCAGGCCGCACAGCCAGGTGGACTGCGTGCCACCGCCGGAATTGCCCGTCACGCCCACGTGCCGCGGATCGACCTCCGGCCGCGTGAGCAGATAGTCGAGCGCGCGCATCCCATCCCAGGCAAACCACGCGCCGATGAACTCACCAATCAAGGTCTGCTGATTGCCCATCTGAATGTGCTCCCCGACTCCGCCACCGTAGCGCGACTTGCGCTCCGCGTCGAGAAATTGGACGCGCTCACCCTGGCCCACGGGATCGAAGAGAAAACACACATAGCCCAGCCGCGCGAGATTCTGCGCAAAGGCCTGATAGGCGGCTTCCGCCTTCCCATTCGTGGAATGTCCGCACACGCCGACCACCCCGGGCATCGGGAACTTCCGCCCGGTGGGCACATAGAGATTGCCGGTCACCAGGTAGTTCGGGCGGCTCTCGAAGACGACATTCTCAATATGATAGCCCTCACGCTCCACGACTCGCATGACCTTCGCATTGAGAGGCGTCTTTTCCGGCAGAGGGCCAAAGGACTGGCGGATGCGCTCCTGCACCGACTTCACGTACGCCTCCGCATCGGCCTTGGTTTTCACCGCCTCGCGCCGGGTCCGGCCGCGCGTCTCGGATTCGTGGATGCGCTCGATCAGCCAGTCCTGCATCATCCGCGGGAAGCGATTCAGAGGAGTCAGCGCTGCGGCGGTGGTAGCCGGAGCCGTGGTGGCTTGCGCCGCCGCGGATCCTGGGCGCGAGAGCAGCACGCCCGCGAGCGGCCAGCCCATCAGGCTGAGACCAGCAGTCTGGATGAAATCACGGCGGGAGGAATGAGGAAAAGAAGGCATGGGGGATGTGGGAGGCAACCTTCAACTCTGACCCGCGTCCATCGGAAAACTTTGCTCCTACCGAGCGAGGCGGCTTTCTGCTTCGCCGGATCGAGCGAGAGCAGGTAGTTCTGCGATAATGTCCTTGGAAATCGCCATATCGCCATCCGGTGTGCTGTCCGTCGTGCGCCAGCCGGATTTCGCGCCCCTCGTCGAGGAAAGGTGGATTCAGCGTTTGGCGTCAGCATTCGAGATTTCGGCGGCGGACGGCCTTTTCCTGCTGGCGGGAGAGGCGCTGGCCCTGGCTCTACCCCCCTCCCCGGCTTATTGGCGGGACTTCGCGCGGCGGCATCTGCAGCGACTCTGTCATGCGAACAGTGGCGAGGCCAATGTCGCCGTCCCGGTGGCGCCGCCAGACGAGGAGTTGGTGACGTTCGCCCAAGAGGCTCCGCCGATGAGAGGCGGCGAGTTTCTCAACCCTGGACTCTTGGAACGCCTCTGGCAGGAATTGGGCGAATATGTCACAAACGAAGTCGCGCAAGGCGGCCTCACGGCGTGGCTGAAAACCAGGAACCCGTCCTGGCATACCGTCGGACGCGTCACCTTTCACCTGGCCGAAAACAAACGCGATCCGGACCGTCCCTTCGCCTTTCTCGCGACCTATACTCATCGCCTTTCCGACCAGGGAAAGCCGCAACACATCCCGCTCGCACGCGCCCTCCAGGAATACGCGGGCGCCCAGCACAAAGCCGCACTGGCGAACCTCCTTGCGCCGGTTCAGAAGGCCTCCGAAAAAAGCGTGCTCGCGCGGGAATTGATCGAGTCGCGCCGTATCTTCCAACCGCTCGCCTGGAGCCCTCGCGAAGCCCATCGTTTCCTGCGCGATATCCCGATTTTCGAGGAGAGCGGTTTGGTCGTGCGCGTGCCGAATTGGTGGAAAGCGGGACGCCCAGCCCGTGCGCAGGTCAATGTGCGCATCGGCGAAACGCGCAGCTCTTTGCTGGGCCTGGATAGCCTGATGGATTTTCAGGTCGACGTCGCGCTCGACGGAGCCCCGCTCTCCGCGCAGGAGTGGCGGGAGGTCATGGCTTCGCAGGAAAATCTCATCCTCCTCAAAGGCCAGTGGGTGGAAATCGATCGGGACCGGCTCAAGCAGGTGCTCGATCACTGGCGCGGCATCGAGAAGGAGAGTGGCACGATTTCCTTTCTCGAGGGCATGCGCATGCTGTCCGGCCTTGCCCGCGATCCTTCCGGTGATCCGGCCGCCGCAGCCGACACTCGCAAGTGGTCGCAAGTCGTCCCCGGCGATTGGTTGCGCGAGACACTCGCGGCGATGCGCGACCCGTCCGTGATCGAAGGCTTCGACCCCGGGCGCGACCTCCGGGCAAGTCTGCGCGGCTATCAGCAGGCGGGCGTGCATTGGCTGTGGTTCATGACCCGGCTCGGCCTGGGAGCGTGCCTGGCGGACGACATGGGGCTAGGAAAGACGATCCAGACCATCGCCCTCTTGTTGCAATTAAAACGCGAATCCAGCCGGGAAAAAGCACCACCTCCTTCGCTCCTCGTGGCGCCCGCTTCACTGCTCGCGAATTGGAAGGACGAGATCACGCGCTTTGCGCCAGCGCTGCGCATTTTCTTCGCGCACCCATCCGAGGCGTCCGCTGCGACCTTGAAGGAGGCCGCGAGCGACCCCGCCAGCGCACTCGCCAGCTACGACCTCGTCATCACCACTTACGGCGTGCTCAATCGACTGCCCTGGCTTCGCGAATTCACCTGGAGGATCGGCATCCTGGATGAAGCGCAAGCCATCAAGAATCCGGCTTCCCGGCAGACCCGTGCCGTGAAGGAGATTCGTGCCCAGGCGCGCATCGCGCTGACCGGCACCCCGATCGAGAATCGGCTCGGCGATCTCTGGTCGTTATTTGATTTTCTCTGCCCGGGGTTGCTCGGCACCGCCTCCGAATTTGGCCGCACCGTCAAGCGGCTCACCGACGACCAGGGCCGCCATTTTGCGCCGCTTCGCAATCTTACCCAGCCCTACATTCTGCGCCGGCTCAAGACCGACCGGAGCATCATTGCTGACCTGCCGGACAAAACGGAACTCACCGCCTGGTGCACCTTGAGCAAGACCCAAGCGGCCCTTTACGAACAATCCGTCGTGGAATTGGCGGAGAAGCTCGATGACGTCGCGGGCATCGCACGGCGGGGCTTGATCCTGGCTTTTCTCATGCGTTTCAAACAGATCTGCAATCATCCATCGCACTGGCTCGGTGACGGCCAGTATGACCCCGCGAAGAGCGGCAAATTCGGACGGTTGCGCGACTTGACGGAGCAGATCGCCGCGCGCCAGGAAAAGATCCTCGTCTTCACGCAGTTCCGGGAGATGACCGCGCCGCTGTCCACGCAACTCGAGCAAGTGTTCGGCCGCGCTGGACTCATCCTGCACGGGGGCACGCCGGTGAAGGATCGACAGCGTCTGGTCGCGCGATTCCAGGAAGACGCGGGCCCTCCGTTTTTCGTTCTCTCGCTGAAGGCCGGCGGCACGGGGCTAAATCTCACCGCGGCTTCGCACGTCATCCATTTCGATAGGTGGTGGAATCCCGCGGTGGAGAATCAGGCGACCGACCGCGCCTTTCGCATCGGGCAGAAGAAAAACGTGCTGGTGCACAAATTCGTCTGTCGCGGCACGATCGAGGAACGCATCGACGAGATGATCGAGGAGAAGAAGAGCCTCGCCTCCGACGTTCTGGAAGGAAGCGGCGACCAGGTTCTCACCGAGATGCGGGACGACGAGTTGCTGCGGTTCGTGGCGCTTGACCTAAAGACCGCGGTTCAAGAGTAATTACCGTCATGTCCTGGGACTGGAATCATACACCCTATGTCAGCGCCGCCGAGAAACGCCGACGTTCCGAAAAGGCCGCCAAGAAACTGGCGAAAGATCGCAAGGGGGATCTGCAGCCGATTCGCATCGAGGGCCGCCTGATTGCGAACAGTTTCTGGGGCAAGTCCTGGTGCCAGAACCTGGAGTCTTATAGCGACTATTCCAATCGTCTCCCGCGCGGACGCAGCTACGTGCGGAACGGTTCGGTGCTGGATCTGCAACTTTCCGCAGGCATGGTGACCGCCGCCGTCAGTGGCAGTTCCCTCTACCGGATCTCGATCAAAATTGCCCCGGTGAAAACCGCTGTCTGGAAGTCCTTGAAGACGCAATGCTCCGGACGCGTGGGCAGCCTCCTCGACCTGCTCCAAGGCAAGCTGTCGGCGCCCGTCATGGAAATCATGACCCAGCGTGAAAGCGGTCTCTTTCCCAAGCCTGCGGAAATCGAGCTCGGATGCTCATGTCCCGACTGGGCCGACATGTGCAAGCACGTCGCCGCGGTCCTCTACGGGGTTGGGGCGCGCCTCGACCACACGCCCGAACTGCTCTTCGTCCTGCGCGGAGTCGACCATCTCGAACTGGTCACGGAAGCGGCGGAGAGCGTCAGTGCGGGCGCGACATCTCCCGCCGGTGACACCATTGCGTCCGATTCCCTGGCTGACGTTTTTGGGATTGAGTTGGAGACTACTGACATCCGGCCAGCACCGGCGAAGGCCAAGCCGAAGAAGCGCCAAGCCGCACCAGCCGCCAAGCCGGGCAGGATCTCCAAATCAACGAAGGCAAATAAAACCGCGGCCCGGGCGCCGTCCCCCAAGCCCGCTGCGCAGAAAAAACGCAAAGCAGCGGCTCGGCGGAGCCGGAGCAAAAAACCTTAAACGCAAAGCGATCAGCCAGAGTGCGCTTGCGGCGTCTTTGCGCGGCGCCCCCACTGGACAACGCTTCATAAGTCCCCTGCCCGTCACTTCGCAAAGTCGTAGCAAACCAGGTGATCTTCGTCGCGCAGATAGAGCCGCTTGTTCGCCAGCACGGGGGCGGCCCAGCAGGGATAGTTGAGCTGTGGCACCTGCCAGCGGGCGATTTCCTCGAGCGCATCCGGGTTCGGCTTGATCAGCCCGAGCAGCCCGGCCTCGCCCAGAACGATCAGCTTCCCGTCGGCCAGGATCGCCGAGCCGCGGCCGAAGACGTTGGGCGCTTTTTCGCCGGGACCGAGCTTGGAGTGTCCCCCGTTCGGCCAGCCCTCCGCCCGTTCCCATTTCACATTCCCCGTCGCAAATTCCACGCAACGGAAGACCCCATCCGGCTCGTTGCGACCGCTGAACGCGAAGAGGCATCCCTTGGTCAGCACCGGCCGCGTCCAGTGCATCTCCAGTTGCAACCCACGCCACACCGGCGTGACCGACAGGCCATCCGGCGCCACCTGCAGCATTACTGAGCCCGTCTTGAAATACGCCGACGAGATGAAAACCAGGTCGCCGTGCACGACCGGCGTCATCGCGTTCACCGAGGAATCCGCCCGCGAGCGAAACCAATAAGCGAAATTGGCTTTGCCCGTCTTCGGATCGAGCGAGACCAGCCCCTGCCGCGTGCAGACCAGCAAATGCCGGCGGTTGTGAATCGTCGCCAGGACCGGTGTGCAATAGCTGGCCTGCTTTTGGTAGTCGGGACTATTGACGTCCCACGCCACCGTCCGCGCGCCCGGCCAGCCTGTCATGGCCACGCCGTTCCAGGTTTTTTCCCCCACGTTCTCCCACACGGTCTTCCCCGTCGCGGCATCGAACGCGACCACGCCGGAATTCGGCTGCCCGCCCACTTGCACGAACAGCAAGCCGTCTTCCAGCACCGGCGAACTGCCAGCCCCGAAGAAGGCTTCCGGCACCGCGAAATCCGCCGCCGTATCCCGCTGCCAGATCGGCTTTCCCGTCGCCAGGCCGACGCAGAGCAGCACGCCTTCCGCGCCCAGCGTGTAGCAGCGGTCCTCGGTGAGCAGCGGCGAGCAACGCGGCCCATTGTTGTAGCCAAACGGATCACGATAATCGGACTTGTAGCTCTGCTTCCACAGCGTCAGCCCCGTCCTCGGATCGCACGCTTCCACGATTTCTTCGCGGGCCAGCCGATGGTGCACGACGAGAATGTCGCCCCGCACGGAGGGCGCGCTGTATCCCTTGCCCACCGGTTTGTCGAAGAGCAATGGCGGCCCCGAAACCGGCAGCGTGTCGACCAGGCCCGTCTCCGTGGACACTTGATCCCGCGTCGGCCCCATGAATTCCGGCCAGTCGGCCGCCGACAAAGTTCCAGCGACGAGGACAGCGAACAGGGAGGCAAGTTTCATGGTCATGGAAATTCGTGGAGAAGCGGCGATGAAGGGGAACATGCGCCGCTACGATGTACATCGAAAACAGAATCGCCAACATCCAAGCCATCTGCGGATAGTCTGCGTGCCACAAAATTTTATGTTCCGCCTCCCCCTCCGAGTACTCCTCTCCCTCTCCCTCTTCCTCTTCATCTCCCTCCCCGCCGCCCACACGGCAGACCCCCGTGGCGACAACCCAGACGCCCCCTCCTCCACCCCTGAGCAGGAACTCGCCAAATTCCACGTCCCTCCCGGTTTCGAGGTCCAGCTCGTCGCCGCCGAGCCCCGGATTCAAAAGCCGGTGAATATGACCTTCGACGCCGCCGGACGGCTCTGGGTCACCGGCTCGGAATTGTATCCGTGGCCCGCGAGCGTGGACGCTCTGGGCAAGCCGATCCCGGATTTTGCCAGGGCCTACGCCGATATCGCCGCCGCCTTTCACGTCGGCGACAAAGCGCCGCCGATCACGAATGTCGCTCGCGACACCGTCCGCATCCTCAGCGATTTTAGTCCCGACGGTGCGGCCCGAAAGATCGAAGTCTTCGCCGATGGCCTGAATGTCCCAAGCGGGATCCAACCGCTCCCCCGCCAGCCCGGTGCCAAAGGCGACACCGCCATTGTCTATTCCATCCCCAATATCTGGCGCATCGAGGACACCGACGGCGACGGTAAAGCCGACAAGCGTGAAGTGCTCTACAGCATGTTCGGCTTCCTCGACACGCATGGCGGTTCGTCGAGCTACCTGTATTGGATCGACGGCTGGATCTACGGCACCCACGGTTTTCGCAATCACAGCGAAGTCCGTGACCGCAACGGCAAAACCGTCGTCATCGAGAGCGGCAATACCTATCGCTTCCGGCCCGACGGAAGTGCCTTCGAGGTTTACACGCATGGCCAGACGAATCCCTTCGGACTCACCGTCGATCCGCTCGGCAATTTCTACAGCGCCGACTCGCACTCCAAACCCGTCTATATGCTCCTCCGCGGCGGCTACTACGAAGGCATCGGGAAGCAACATGACGGTCTTGGCTTCGCGCCGCGCATTACCGACGATGACCATGGCTCCAGCGCCATCGCCGGCATCGCGTACTACGCCGATGACAAATACCCGGAGGAATTCCGCGGCAACCTTTTCAATGGCAATCCGGTCACGCAAAAAGTGAATCGCGACAAACTGGAATGGCACGGCTCCACGCCCAAGGCCATCCGCCAACCGGATTTCATCACGAGCGACGACCCGTGGTTTCGCCCCGTGCAGGTGAAGCTCGGTCCCGATGGCGCGCTCTACATCGCGGATTTCTACAATCCGATCATCGGCCACTACGAGTTTCCCCTCGCCGATCCGCGCCGCGATCACACGCACGGGCGCATTTGGCGGGTCGTGTGGCGTGGCGAGAAAAAGGATGCGCCAGTCACAGCGCCACCCGATCTTGCGAATTTGGACGCCACTGGCCTCATCACAAGGCTGGCCGACTCAAATCTCATCGTCCGCACACTGGCGACCAATGAGCTCACCGACCGTCTCGGCGCCACCGCGATCGCTCCTCTGCAGAAAACTCTGGAAGCCGAAGGCCAGAAATTACTTGAATCGGTTCGATCGATTCCCGCAGCGGATGTGGAAGAGAAAATGGAGATGGCAACAGCGGCCAAAGTAGCCACGACAGGCCTGCAATCGCTGCAACTCGCGCATGCCCTCTGGGCGCTGGATCGACTGGGTGGAATTCACACGGTCAGGATGAAGGATATCGACTTTCATCCTGACGCGGCATTTCGCGTGCATCTTTCAAAAATCGCCGCGGCGCGCGTCCGGCGGCTGAATGAAGGCCAACCCATCGCTCCGAACGATGGCCGGCCTTTCGTCTTCAGTGCTCTAGGTGGCGAAATGCGGGTCGAGATGGACATCGCCACGCATGCGCTCTACGGGACAAAGAGAAGTCCCCTCACAGATCGCGCCGCTGCCGAGGCGGTCGCGAGTTTTCCGTCAGCCTTATTGATTCATACGGATATCCCGGACCAGTTTCTGCGTTCGCTACTCGCCGCGCCGCCAGACGATCCAGAGTTGGGGTACGCGCTTCGCGCCGCGTATCGCGATCAACTGGCACAAACCGGTGCTTATTCGTTCTACGCTCATTGGATCGAGAACCATCAGGGAATCGATCGGGCGCAGGCCGCAGCGACTACCGCAGAGGTGAGCCTCGCCGTGCCGACCGCCGAGGCTGCGGAATTCCTGCTCCTGCATCTCGAACGCACCAAACTCGCCGCGCCCCGCGCCGCTGAGTACCTCAAGCATGCCTTGCTCTATCTGCCGCCGGAGAAATTCGACGCCGTCATGAAGTTGATCACGCAGATGGGCGAGACTGCCGGGCCGCAGAAACTGGCCCTCGCGGCGAGCCTCTCGGACGGCGTCCGCCAGCGCGGCATCACCGCTCCACCGGCCATGACTGCATGGTCCCAGGGCATCATCCTCGACGCCCTTTCGAACGCGAGCGACGACCTCGCCAGGACGGCAGTCGCGGCGGTGAAGGAACAGAAGGTGGACGCCAAACTCGCCCCGCTCGCAAAAATCGTCGGCGACCAGGCCCGCGATGCCGCCTTGCGGCTGGCCGCGATGGATGCCGCGGCTAATCTGCCCGCGAGCAAGGACCTGCTCGTCGCGACATTTGCCGATCAAGATCGCATGAGCCTGCGCAAGCGCGCGGCGGAGTTGCTCGTGCAAAGCGGCGTCACCGATGGCGTCCTCGCGGCTTTGCCCGGCGCTCCGAACGAACTTGCGATCTCGATCAGCGGCGCGCTGGCGAAGACGGACGCCGGGGCTGCCGCCCTCCTCGCGCTGATCGATGCCGGCAAGACCTCACCCCGGCTCCTGCTCAACCGCGCCGTGTCCGGTCCGATGGCGGCCCGACCGCAGCCGCTGCGCGATCGTGTCGGGGCTCTCGTCAAGGATCTCCCGCCCGAAGATGCCCGGCTCAATGCCCTCGTCGCCGAACGCGCCGTGGCATTTGCCAAAACGAAGACCGACGCAGCCCACGGCGCCCAAGTCTTCCAGCAGACGTGCGCCGTCTGCCATCGCTTTCGCAATGCCGGCGGCAATGTCGGCCCGAATCTCGATGGCGTCATTGCCCACGGGCCGGCGCGGCTCATCGAGGACATCCTCGATCCCAATCGGAACGTCGATCCGCTCTTCCGCCAAACCACGATAGAGACCACCGATGGCGAAACATTCATCGGCGCGAATATCCGCGACCAGGGAGACACCCTCCTGCTGGCCGACGCCACGGGCAAAGACCAGACGATCAAGAAGAGCCGGATCAAAAAACAGGCGGTTTCCCCGCTTTCGCTCATGCCGCCCGTGTTCGAGCAGGCCATCCCGCCGGGCGATTTCTACGACCTTCTGGGATATCTGCTCAGTCCGTCGGCCGCGCCGTAGGCGCGCTACGGAGCCGCGAATTTATTCGCGGAACCGCGGCTCCGCCGGCATGGTGGAGAATTCGTGTAGATACGGGCACAGAAGACATCACCGTCGGTTCGCGGCGCCACGCTGTTCGGCGAATAAATTCGCCGCTACGTAAACGCGGACCCTGCTGCCAGACTCTCCCGATTGTCGAATCCGGAACTTTGGCTTCGCTCTGTGGCACCCGTATCGGCGTGATCCGTCGAACAAATTCGGGCTTGCTGCCGTTCAAGCCCAAGAACCCCATGCGCAGGAAACTTCATCGCGGTCGAATGGCTACGTGGATCTCCCCTGGCTCACGGCCCTGCGCTCATGCAAACTGCCTGTCCCGCCACATTTGCGTCTGGCTCCGCTTCGGCAACTTATGAAACTCCTCTTCGCTGCGCTGGCTGGCGCTCTTCTTTCTGTTCCGACCTTTGCTCAGACCACATCCTCTGGCCAGCCGCTGGACGATGCCCGCAAGGCCGCCCAAGCCCAGGAGGACGTCTATGCGGCGGCCTTCAATCGTCAGGACCTGCCGGCGCTCGGCGCGCTCTACACGGAGGACGTGCAGTTCACCACCGACGAAGGCGCGGTCATCTCAGGTCGCGCGGCTGTCACCGATGGCCTGGGCAAATACTTTGCGAAGAACAAGGGCGCCAGACTCGAAGCCGCCGTCGAATCCGCCCGCTGGCTCACTCCCGATGTTCTCGCGGAAAAAGGGCTTTCCACCCTCGTCTCATCGCAAGGAAGTCGCGAGACCACCCGCTGCGCGATTACCTACGTCAAGAAAGGCAACCAATGGCTGATCGCGCAGATCGAGGAATCCGCGTTGCGTCCCGCCGATCCAGCGGCGCAGGCTCTCGATCAACTGGCCTGGCTGGTCGGTTCGTGGAAGGACGACTCGCCGGGCATCACCGTCGAGACCACCGTGGCGTGGACGGCAGGCAACCACTTCCTCCGCCGGTCATTCTCCGTCACCCGCGACGGTTCGGCTACGATCGAAGGCACGGAGATGATTGGTTACGATCCCGTTGCGGGACATATTCGATCCTGGGTTTTCGATTCGCGGGGCGGATTTGGCGAGAGCGGGTGGCGTCAGGAAGGGAACAAATGGCTGGTGAGCATGAAGGCCACCGGGCCTGACGGCGCTCAATCCACCGCCCAGCACGTCATCACCAGGCTCGGCGAAAACAAGTACACTTGGGAAAGCATCAATCGCACCCGCAACGGTGAGGTCATGCCCAACCTCGACCGGATCGATGTGATCCGGGTTCCATAATTTCACCGGAGGCCGTCGTTCATGAAACCGATTCTTTCACTCGCAAGTTTTGTCCTCGCGATCTCCGCGATGGCGGGCGTGGCCGTCGGCGCGGGACGAGGCGGTTTTGGCGAAAGCGCCGCGCCATCAAGCGGATCGGCGCCGACAGGTTCGAACGGCTTCCGCTCCGCAGACCCACCTCCCGCCCCACCGGCGTTCTCACGTGCTCCCAACCCGGTGGCGCCCCAGCGGCCACCCGTCTTCGAAGAACGCCACGCACCAGCGGGTTCCGGGAGCGCGGGCACATTGCCGGGAGCGAACGCGCCTTTCCGCCCGCCTGCGGCCAATCAGTTCCGGGAGGTGCCATCATCAACGCCGCCGCCCGCCCAGCCAGCGCGGCGAGCCGAACAGCGGCAGGATTTCCTCGGGCTGCACAACGATCGGCCCGGCACCCATCCCGGCACTCCCATTCGGGTTCCGACACCACCCCCATCCCCATCCACGACCTTCAATGGGAATGCCATCGTGACGCCGGGCGCATCGTTTCACGAGGGCGCGCGGCATGCCCCTCTGCCGAATCCACCAGGCAAACCAGAACGCCCGACGCCCCCGCCCGTGCCGGAACGTTGGAAATCGGCCAACGACCATTATTCCGATCAATTCAATCGATGGGCCCGGGCCAATGCGGCGTATCTCGCGACCTTCCAGTCGAATCGTAGCACGAGTTGGAATCAAGTCCGCCAGCGCCAGTCCGGCGCCGCGTGGCGCGGGCAGTACGCCAGCTCGCAATACCATCAATGGCGCCATGGCGTATGGGACTACCGCCGAGCCCGCGCCGAGGAGATCTGGGATCGGACGCAATACCTGCACGAGAATCTTTTCGACCGCCACTGGTGGGCGACCTGCTGGTGGCGGCATCGCCCGTGGGACGGCGTGGCCAATGTGTCGCCGTGGTGGTGGTGGAACCCGGTCAGTTGGGCGGACGAAACCGTGTTCTTCGGCGCGGATCTGGGCGCCGATCCCGTCACCTACGATCCGGGCGCCAATGTGTTTTACGATGGCGACAATTACGATGTCGATGGCCGGGACAACGGCAGCGCCACTGACGCGCGCGACCGGGCCATAGCCCTCGGCAATCCGCAGATCGAGGAAATCCCGGTCCCAGAGCCGGCACCCGAAGGCCAACCGCAACAGTGGCTGCCCCTCGGCGCGTGGGCGCTCACGCAGCAGGAACAGGGCGACCCCATCCTCTTCTTCCAGCTCAGCGTGGACCGCGGCGGCATCGTCGCGGGCGGTTACAAGAATGCGCTCTCGGGTGAAGAGCAACCGATCGTCGGCCAACTCGACAAGCGCCGGCAGCGCATCGCGTGGCACATCGCCAATGCTCCCACGACCGTCTTCGAAACCGGCCTCTCGAGCCTGGATTACGACGTGGCCAGCGTCTTCGTCCACTTCAGCGGCCCGCAGGCACAGACCCAGACCTGGCTGCTCGTGCGCCTCCCCTCGCCCGAGATGCCGCCGGGATCGGTGCGAATGCCCAACGATTCGAACTAATCGCACGCCCAAAAGAACCCTTTGCGAATCCTTATAATCACGTAGGCTCCGGCGTGCTGGTCGCGGTTTCGGACGAGGATGATAACACGCATTGCAGCGAAGGACGGAGGACGCAGGCCAGGAGGCCTGCGCCAACCTCGCGTCCGGAACACGCGGCCGGCGGGCACAGGTATTCCGACGGGGCGCGACAATGACCTGTCGCTCGTGATCTGCGTCGGCGCCAGGGCGCTGCCGGAGAAATTCCCATCATTCCTTGCAACCAACGTGACGCTCACAAACGTTTATTTAAAACGATGAATAGACCAGCGAGTCGCGGTGTGAACTTTACCGGCGAGCAACGCGCCATGGAAACGCTGCGGCTCTCCGAAGCCCGCTACCGCCGGTTATTTGAAACGGCCCAGGACGGCATCCTCATTCTCGACGCCGCCACCGGACAAGTCGTGGATGCAAACCCCTTCATGAAGGATTTGCTGGGCTATTCGCAGGAGGAGTTCGTCGGGCGCAAGCTTTGGGAGATCGGTCCATTCAAAGGTGAGGATGCGTCCCGAAGCGCCTTCGCCGAATTGCAAAGAAATGACCGGTTGCACTACGAGGGACTGCCCCTGGAGACGAAGGATGGGCGGCGCGTCGAGGTGGAATTCATCAGCAACGCGTATCTGGTTGACGAGACGCGCCTCATCCACTGCAACATCCGCGACATCACCGAACGCATGAGGGTGAACAAGGCGTTGGAGACCGCCGTCAAGGAACTGGCGTTTCAAGTCGAGGAGAAGGGCAAGCGGGCCGACGAGTTGGCCGTCATCGTCGAGGAGCGCACCGCGGCGAACAAGGAACTCGCCTTTCAAGTCGAGGAAAAGAGCAAGCGGGCCGACGAGCTGGCCGTCATCGTTGAGGAACGCACCGCAGCTAACAAGGAGCTGGCGTTCCAAGTCAAGGAAAAGAGCAATCGGGCCGGCGAACTGGCCGTCATCGTCGAGGAACGCACCGCGGCCGACGTGGAGCTGGCGTTTCAAGTCGGCGAGAAGGGCAAGCGGGCCAATGAGCTGGCGGTCATCGTCGAAGAGCGCACCGCCGCCGACGCGGAGCTGGCGTTTCAGGTCAAGGAGAAGGGCAAGCGGGCGGGTGAACTGGCGGTCATCGTCGAGGAACGCACCGCCGCCGATGTGGAACTGGCGTTTCAGGTCGAGGAAAAGGGCAAGCGGGCCGATGAGTTGGCCGTGATCGTCGAGGAACGCACCGCCGCCAACAAGGAGCTGGCGTTTCAGGTCGAGGAAAAGGGCAAACGCGCGGATGAACTGGCCGTGCTCAACGAGGAGCTGACGCGCTCCAATGCGGAGCTGGAGCAGTTCGCCTATGTGGCGACGCATGATTTACAGGAGCCGTTGCGGGCGGTGGCCAGTTGCGTGCAGCTCTTGCAGAAGCGCTATGAGGGCCAGCTCGACGCCCGCGCCGATGAGTTCATTACCCACGCGGTGGACGGCACGAAGCGGATGCAAACCCTGATCAACGACTTGCTCGCCTACTCGCGGATCAGCACCCACGCCCAGGTCTTCGCGTCCACGAATTGCGAGATGGTGCTGCACGAAGTGCTGGCCAATCTGATGGTCGCCTCGGCCGAAAGCAGCGCCACGGTCACTCACGATGCGCTGCCCACGGTCAATGGAGATGCGACGCAGTTGGCGCAATTGTTCCAAAACCTCATCGGCAATGCTCTCAAGTTCCGCGGGGAGCGGCCGCCCAAAATCCACGTCGGCGCCGTGCGCAAGGACGGCGAGTGGCGGTTCACGGTGGCCGACAACGGCATCGGCATGGAGCCGCAGTATTTCGAGCGTGTCTTCCTCGTCTTCCAGCGCCTCCACACCCGCAAGGAATATCAGGGCACCGGCATCGGCCTCGCGATCTGCAAGAAGGTCGTCGAACGCCACGGTGGGCGCATCTGGGCCGAGTCGGAACCCGGCCAGGGCTCCACTTTTTGCTTCACCATCCCGGAAAGGAAATAGGCCCCGATGAATCCCACTTTTCAAGACCGCCCCGTCATCATCCTCATGGTCGAAGACAATCCCACCGATGTCTTGATCGCGAGGGAAGGATTCTCCGGCGCCAAAATGACCAACACGCTGCACGTGGCCGACGATGGCATCGAGGCCATCGAGTTCCTGAACCGGCGCGGCAAGTATGCGAACGCACCCCGCCCGGATTTGATCGTGCTCGACTTGAACATGCCGCGCAAGAACGGCCAGGAAGTGTTGGCCGAGATCAAGGCCGACGACAATCTGAAGAACATCCCCGTGGTTATTCTCACCACCTCGAAATCCTCGGATGACATCAGCAAGGCCTACGGGCTCCATGCCAATTGCTACATCAGCAAGCCGGTGGACTTCGACGAGTTCACCGCGGTCGTCCAGACCATCCAGGACTTCTGGTTCTCTGTCGTCACCCTCCCACCAGTCGCGGAATGATCGACCCCGACGACATTCAAGTGCTGCTCGTCGAAGACAACGCCACGGACGCGCTCCTCGTGGAGGATGAATTGGCCCATACCAAGGGCGCGCGGTTTTCCGTGGTCCATCTCGACCATCTAAGCGCGGCTCTGGCGCGGCTGAAAGTGCAGCATTTCGACGTGGTCCTGCTCGACCTCAGCCTGCCGGACAGCCATGGCTTCGAGACCTTCACGCGGCTCCACGGCGCCGTCGCGGAGGTGCCCATCGTTGTGCTCTCCGGGCGGGCCGACGAGGATCTCGCCGTCAAGGCGGTCCAGGCCGGGGCGCAGGATTACCTCGTCAAGGGACGCCTCGGCGAAGATGTGCTGCCCCGCTCCATTCGCTACGCGATCGAGCGGCAGCGCTCCGAGCGCACCCTGGCTGAAAGCGAAGAACGTTACCGCCTCCTCATCGAGCAGTCGCCCGATGGCTATCTGGTCCATTGCGACAACAAGATCGTCTTCGCCAATGCCGCCTGCTTGAAACTTTTTGGTGTCGACCGCGTGGATGAACTGCTGGGCCGGTCCATCCTGGAAAGCATTTCCGCCGAGTTTCAAGATCTCGTTCGCGAACGGATCCACCACGCGCACACGAATGGGAGCAATCCTCCGGTCGAGGTCATGGGGATTCGCCTCGATGGCACGACGGTCGTCGTCGAGGCCGCCAGCAATCCCTCCCTGCACGAAGGCCGGCCCGCCGTGCAGGTGGTGCTCCGCGACATTACCAAGCGGCGGCAGGCCGAGGCCGCATCGCGAGAGCGGGCCGAGCTTTTGCAGGCCATCATCGACAACATCCCGGTCATGCTCTGCTTCAGCGACCGGACCGGCCAGATCAAGTGGGTGAACCGGGAAGCGGAGCGCGTCTCCGGCTGGACGCTGTCAGAAATCCAGACGCAGCCGGACATCTTTGCCGAGTGGTATCCCGACCCCGAATACCGGGCAGGAGTCCTCGCCTTTATTCGCGAGGGCACGGGGAAATTCTCGGAATTTCGGATGCGTACTCATGAGGAGACAGTGACGCCCACGAGTTGGGCCAATGTCCTGCTCGCCGACGGTACGAGCGTCGGCATCGGCCTGGACATCACCGAGCGCAAGCGCTCGGAGGAGCGCTTCCGCTGGCTGGTGGATTCCAACGCCCAGGGGGTCATGTTTTGGAATACCAATGGCGAGACCACGGGCGGCAATGACGCTTTCCTCCACATGGTGGGATACACCCGCGAGGATCTGGAGACCGGGTCCATCAATTGGTTGGCCATGACCCCCTCCGAATACGCCGACCTCGATCGCCAGAGCCTCGAGGAAATCGCCACCCGCGGGTTCTGCGCGCCCTACGAGAAGGAATGGTTCCGCAAGGACGGCTCGCGCGTTCCCATCCTCATCGGCGCCGCGGTTTTCGAGGACAATCCGGAGGAAGGCGTGTGCTTCATGCTTGATCTCACCGAGCGCAAGAAAGCCGAGCGGCATTCCCTCCGCACACAGCGCATGGAGAGCATCGGCACGCTCGCCGGCGGCATCGCCCACGATCTGAACAATACGCTCGGCCCGATCATCCTGTCGCTCGATCTTCTCAAGATGAAGTTTCCCGATGCGGAAAGCCAGGAACTGCTGGCCATCATCGGTTCCAGCGCGCGCCGCGGCGCTGACATGGTCAGGCAGGTGCTCTCGTTTGCCCGCGGCGTCGAGGGCCGGCGGATGGAGGTGCAGGTCAAGCACCTCATTCAGGAGATTGAAAAAATCGCCAACGACACCTTCCTCAAGAACATCCAGGTCCAGACGATCATCCCCAACGATCTCTGGACGGTGCTGGGCGATCCCACCCAACTCCACCAGGTGTTGCTCAACCTCTGTTTAAATGCGCGCGATGCCATGCCCGATGGCGGGCCGCTGACCATCTCCGCCGAAAACCGCACCCTCGATTCGCACTATGCCGGCATGAGTTCGACTGCCGTGGCCAAGGCCGGACCGTACGTCTTCCTCCAGGTCAAGGACGGCGGGACCGGCATCCCGCCCGAGATCATCGACAAAATATTCGATCCTTTTTTCACGACCAAGGAAATCGGCAAAGGCACCGGCCTCGGTCTTTCCACGTCACTGGCCATCGTCAAGAGCCACGGCGGATTTATCCGCGCCGATAGTAACGTGGGAAAAGGGACGCAGTTCGAAGTCTTTCTTCCCGCGCTCACCGAGCCCTCGGCGGCAGCCGTCGCCGTGATCGAGGCCGAGATGCCGCGCGGCCGCGGTGAACTGATTCTGGTCGTCGATGACGAGGCCGCCGTCCGCCAAATCACGCAGCACTGCCTGGAGTCCTTCGGTTATCGCGCCATCGTCGCCGGCGACGGCGTGGAGGCGATCTCCATTTTCGCCCGCCAGGGCGCGGAGATCGCCCTGGTGCTCACCGATATGATGATGCCGGAAATGGACGGCCCCGCGACCATCCAGGTGCTGCGGAAGATGAACCCCAACTTGCCGATCATCGCCGCCAGCGGACTCTCCTCGCACAGCCAGAACGTCGCCGGCCTCGGCGTGCAACACATCCTCTCCAAGCCCTACACGGCCTCGGCGCTCCTGAAGATCTTGAAGCAGATCCTGGCTCCCAACGCGTGAGGGCGTCGTTCAGCCCGATAGGTATGCCGGGCCGCGCCGGACACCGCGGGCTTCAGAATGACCTCGCGGCCACCGCTTCCCGCAGGATGGTCGCGGGAGAGGAAGAGTATCCCGGGAATGACTTCATCTAAGCACGCAGCCCAAAAACCGCCGCAACCTTCGTGATGAACCCCCGCTGGGCGAGCGGCGCCACGGATCTCCAATCCGTCAATTGCGCCGCGAGAGTTTTCTCCGGTTCGCGCTTGGTCAGGTTGTAAAACGTGATCGCCTCCCAGCCCGCCGGCTCCGCTTCGAAGAGGGGCAGGAGCTGGCCCGCGACCACATTGTTCTTCTCGCGCAGGGTGCTCTTCTCCCGCATCGACGGTTCATTCTCGCGCAGCCAATCGGTGAACTTAAAACCCGGCGGGAGGCTCGCGGCGGTCGCGTCGATCCGATCGCCGGCATACTTCGTGAGCGCTTCCGAGTAGGATTTCCAGTTCGGGTAAGGCGGCTTGGTCTTCCACGTTTCCCCCATCGCCCGCATGGCGAAAAGCGAAGAGGTCTCGCAAAACGATTCCTCCAGCCAATGGTTGGCCTTCCGCCCTTTTATCCACAGCTTTTTCCAGTCGTTCGTATGCCCGGCCAGGGCGTGGCAAAACTCGTGGGCGAACTGAAACGCGAATTGCGCCCAAAGATTTCCCTGCGAGGTCAACCCGATCGCGATGCGCCCGTCCGCCCGATGATCGTAGACGGTCACGGGAGCGTCATCGCTATGGTAGATAAAGAATCCCGGCTCTTCCCATCGGGTATTGGGGCAGTGCTGCCAGATCGCCTCGCCGGCCGATCGCAACACGGCGCTGACATTGGCTTCGACCGCCTTGAAGTCACTGCCGATCCGCAAGTCGAGATTGCGCCCGGCCATGGCGGGCGCGGGCGTGGCGGGCGCGGGCGTGGCCTGGTCCCACAGGCTCGCGGGCGCGGCGGCCAGGATCAGGGAAGCAAATTTTCGGCGAGTGATGGGGGGGAGCATGTCGGCATTCTGCCGGAACCAGGCCGGATTTGGCGATTCAAGTCTTTGCGGGGATATTCCGCGAAGGGGTCATGCCCCGAGTTCCCTCTAGGCCTGTGGCATGAACCTCGCTAATTAACGCGCACCACCATGTGCGGAATCGCCGGACTTATAGATCCATCCAGTTCTCCAGATGAGGCGCGCGCGCATCTCCAGCGGATGCTCGATCTCATCGCCCATCGCGGCCCGGACGGGGCCGGGACGCACATCGCGCAGGGTCTGGGGCTCGGGATGCGGCGGCTCAGCATCATCGATCTCGACGGCGGCTGGCAGCCCATTTGGAACGAAAACCAGACTGTCGGCGTCGTTTTCAACGGGGAAATCTACAACTACATCGAACTGCGCCGCGATCTCGTTGCCGCGGGCCATGTGTTCAAGACCCAGACGGACACCGAGGTGCTGGTGCATCTCTACGAGGATTGCGGCTCGGCGATGCTCGCCAGACTGCGCGGGATGTTTGCCTTTGCCATCCTCGACCGGCGCCAGGGGCAGGTCTTCCTCGCCCGCGATCACTTCGGCCAGAAACCGCTCTATTACTTCACCGGCGGCGGACGTTTCGCCTTCGCCTCGGAACTGAAAAGCCTGCTCACCCTGCCCTTTGTCCCGCGCGAGACCGATCCCGAGGCGCTGCTTGATTTTGCCACCTGGGTCTCCCTTCCCCCGCCCCGCACCCATTTCCGGCACATCCACAAGCTCCCCGCGGGCAGCCATCTGACGGTCGATCTGGCGACCGGCACAGTCACCGGCCCCCCACAGCGCTACTGGCACTTCGGATATGAGGGCGAACCGGATATCCACGATCTTGACTCCGCCGTGAAGGTCATCGACGCGGCGATCGAGGAATCCATCCGCGTCCATTTCCGCGCCGATGTGCCCGTCGGCGTGCTGCTGAGCAGCGGCCTCGATAGCCGGACGGTCGCCGCCTACGCGCGGGATTTGAATCCGGATGGGGTTTCCACCTTCAGCGTCGGATATGCGGAAGCCGGCTCGGAACTGGACGGCGCCCGCGAGAGCGCCCGAGAGATCGGCACCGATCATCACGAACTGACCATCACCGGCACGGGCGTCGGCGCGGTCATCGACAAGCTCGCCTGGCACCTCGACGAACCCATCGGCGACCCGGCGGTCTTTGCCGTGTGGCAAGTCTGCAAGTTCGCGCGCCAGCATGTGAAGGTCCTGCTCTCGGGCGAAGGCGCCGATGAAATCTTTGCCGGCTACGACCAGAAATACCGCGCCCAGATCGCCACCCTGCAACGCTCGGCGCAATTGCAGCGCTGGGCCGGCTGGCTGCCGGGCACGAGCGATCCCTATCCAGCCACGCGCTTCGGCCGGATGCGGCGGCGCGCCAATGGGAGCCGCGCGGCGGAGATCGTGCAGCTCCGTGCCGAAGGGTTGCCGGGAAATCAATTGCATCCGCGCGGCCTGACCCCGGAGCAACTCGCCCGCGTCCGCCGCCGCGAGCGGGAAATCGGCGAGGCCATCGTGCGTCCGCAGCGCGACCTGCTGGGCACCCTGCTCGCTTTCGATGTCGACTGGCTCCTCGGCGAATCGCTTCTCCAAAAGGCGGACAAGATGAGCATGGCCGCCTCGATCGAACTGCGCACTCCCTTCATCGACGTGCCGCTCGCCGCCGCCGCCGCGCGCCTGCACCCGTCGCTCAAGCTCGGCGCCGAGACGGGCAAGCTCGTGCTGCGCGCCTGCCTGCAACGCCGGCTGAACGAACCTCCGAACCGCCCGAAGAAAGGATTCTTCATGCCGCTGGCCGCCTGGCTGCGGGGCGAATTGCGCGACCAGGTCGAGGCCGAGCTCTTTGCCAAAGACGCCGCCATCTTCGCGGGGCTCGACCGGGATCGGGTGCGTCGGGCTTGGGACGACTTCCAGACCGGCGCCTGGGATGACGCCCTCATCTTCTACACGCTCTGGCTTTACGAGGCCTGGCATCGCACAGTCGTCCGCGCACCCGCGAACCCGGTCGCCCCATGACTCCGCTCGTCACCATCGCCATCCCTTGCTTTAACGCCGGACAGTGGATCGGCGCCGCGGTGCGGAGCGCGCTCGACCAGACCTGGCCGGAGAAGGAGATTATCGTGGTCGATGACGGCTCCACGGACAATTCCCTGGAGGTGCTCGACACCTTCGGTCCGGCCATTCGGCTGGTGCGCGGCCCTCATCGCGGCGGCAATGCGGCGCGCAATCAAGCGCTGGCCGAGGCGCGCGGCGAGTGGATGCAGTTCCTCGATGCCGACGATTATCTCGAACCGGAGAAAATTGCGCGGCAGTTCGCGGAGACGGATGGAGGCGCCCGGGCCGACGTGATTTACAGCCCGGTGTGGATCGAGCAGGCAGACGCACGCACACCGAGTCCCATCCATACGGAGCGCGACATCTACAGCCAGTGGCTGGCCTGGGAGATTCCGCAGACGGGCGGCGCGCTCTGGCGGCGGAGCGCGCTCGAGGCCATCGGCGGCTGGAAGGAGGGGCAACCCTGCTGCCAGGAACATGAGCTTTACCTGCGCGCGCTCGAGGCCGGTCAGCGCTTCGTCCTGGCACCTACGCCGCACGCGGTCTATCGCATCTGGTCGGAGGAGACGGTCTGCCGCAAGGACCCGCGTCTGGTCGTGCGGGTCAAGACCGGCCTCATCGACGACCTGCGGGAGTGGATGGAAAG
The DNA here is from genome assembly GCA_038228205.1 of Chthoniobacterales bacterium. Lineage (GTDB taxonomy): Bacteria > Verrucomicrobiota > Verrucomicrobiia > Chthoniobacterales > Chthoniobacteraceae > Chthoniobacter. The sequence goes on along the minus strand of JBBRPL010000010.1, from coordinate 2,206 downwards.
CCGCGGCCTGTGGACCGAGGACCATCGCCGCGTGGCGGGCCGCGCCTGCTTCGAAATGGCGCGCACCGTGGCCAGGCACGACTTGCGCGAAGGCGCCCGCTACTACCGCGATCGCCGGGATCGGCGGCTCGTCCACCTCGAGGGGCCCGCCGCACCCTCTTCCTACCGGGTGGCTCTCCACGCCCTCGGCTTTTCCGGCGCAGAACTGATCGCGCGTGCGCTCCGATGATGGCCCGCGCAGAACTGTGATGGAACGCCTCGACTATACGATCGTCATCGCCACCTTCGAGCGGCCCGCGGAACTGGAGCGGATGCTCGCCAGCGTCGCCGGGCAAACGCGATTACCCGCATCCATCATCGTCGTGGACTCGTCGCGGGACGAGCAGACCCGGGCCGTGGTCGAGGCGCAGGCGTCCGTGCTGCCGCTCGTTTACGAACGCGCCATCGAGCCGAGCGCCGCCAGGCAGCGGAACCAGGGCGCGCGCCACGTGACCACGCCGTTGATCGCCTTCATCGATGACGATGCGCGCCTGTTTCCCGATACCTGCGAGAAGCTCTGCCACGCTTTCGACGATGATCCCGCGGGCGCGATCGGCGGCGTCGCGGGCCGCCTCACCGGAGATTCACGACCCGTTCCGGGGAAACTATTGTGGCTCTATTACCGGCTCCAGGCGGGCTATGCCCATCCGACCTACGGAGGCAAGCTGCTGGGCCCGGCTGTGAACTGCTACCCGAGCTACACCGAAGCCGACGGTGATTTGATCCCCGCGGACTGGCTGAGTTCGACGTGCGTCTTCTATCGCACCGCGGCCTTCCAGGCGGAACTCTTCCCGTTCTTCAGCGGCTATAGCTTCATGGAGGATGTCCACCTCTCCGCGCGCGTCGCCCGCCAGCATAGGGTTTTCTTCCATCGCAGCGCGCTGTTCGAGCACGACGATGCGCCCAGTTCCTGGAAGCGCGATTTCGTGACGCTGGCGCGCAGCCGCATCCGCAATCAACGGCTGGTCGCCCGGGAGATCATGGGCTTCTCCGGCCCGCTCTTTGAAGCGAAACTCTTCCTGCACCGCCTCTTCGTCACCATCTACCTCCTGCGCCGGGGCGGCCCGGGCGCCTGGCAGGAAATCACGGGCACCTGGACCTAACCCTGCTCATCCGCCTTTGCCGCATGAAGATCCGCTCCATTTGCCTCATCAAGAACGAAGCCGACGTGGTCGAGGACTGCCTGACCGATGCCGCCCGCTGGTCCGATCGCATCTACGTTTACGACGGCGCGAGCACGGACGGGACCTGGGAAAAAGTGCAAGCGATGAAAAGCGACCGGATCATCCCCTGGAAGAGCGATGGCTGCGTCTTTCGCGAGGGCCTGCGCGCCGAGGTCTTCAATGCTTTTCGCGAGGAATGTGAGGAGGGCGACTGGTGGTGCCAGCTCAATGCGGACGAGTTCTACGTCCAGGACGTGCGGAATTTCCTCGCCGCCGTGCCGAAAAGCGAACACGTCGTCTGGGGATTGAACATCCAATACTACCTGACGCCCGAGGACGTCGCAGGGGAGGCATTCACCGGCGACTTCCCGCGCGACCGCCATCGCATCCGCTACTACAAGGCGGCCTGCGCCGAACGGCGCTTCTTCCGCCACCGGCCGGGTCTCCAATGGCGCGAATCTGACGCGTGGCCGCATCACCTCGGGGTCACCCACCCGGGGCTCCTGCACTTCCGGCACTACCCCTACCGCAGCCCGCAGCAGATCCAAACGCGGCTCGACGTGCGCCGCGACAATCGCGCCCGCGGGTTTGAAGGCTGGGATCATGCGAAGGAATTGATGTGGCAGTCGAAGATCGTGCCGCGCCATGAACTGCACCTCGATACCGAGGACGACCGGTTCATCATTGAAGAGGAAAATCTGCGCCAGCATCTGGAGCCTGCGTCGCAACGGCTGATCAAGCGCTTCATGCATGCGACGGGGCTGTGGCCGTAGGGGCGACATGGAAGCTCACGCGATGAAGGGATGCGGCGAATTGCCATCGGCGTCCAAGCCAGAAGGGGCGCGCGGCGTGGTCCAAAAATCTGTCATCCTGAGGAACCAAACACGAGGACGTGATGATTAGTGCGGAGATGACGTGTCGCGCGCAGTGGCGCCCAAGGAGCGGCGGTTTCCCAACCGCCGACCGTCCAATCGCGGCGGAGCCGCCAAGCTTCGTGGCCTTTG
>JBBRPL010000009.1:0-104711 GCA_038228205.1 Chthoniobacterales bacterium | reverse complement strand
CCTTCTCCTACCGCCTTTCCGGGCTGTAGCTGGCGCTTTTAAGGGTAAATCAGCCCCTTTAAGGCTTTTTAAGCCCTTCTCTCTCTGATTGTGCAAAGACTCTTATCCGCACGGTCCTCCTCAGTGGCTCCGCGCGAGAACCCGCAGATATTGGAGGTCCTTCGACTGCGCCCATGATTCCCCGCTCCGCTCAGGATGACAAAAGAGGGGGACGGCGCTCGCGCTTGCCGCGACACGCCGGCTATCTCTGCGCCTCATCTAGACCGATCCCAACCCAACCGGCAATGCGCCGAATTCGCTTAAACTGGGTATCCTAGTAAATCCGTGCCATCCGCGAAATCCGTGGTTATCCCCATCTCCGTTTTTGGACTATCGGGTTCGCGACCCGGCAAAGATGGCTTCGCGGTAGAAGCTTTCAAGAACCCGAGCCTGCGTATCGAGATCGAACGCCGCGGCGACGCGGGCCGCGGCGGCGGCACTCATTTGTGCATAATGCGCGGGATCGCGGCTGAGGGCTAGCAGAGATCGGGCGAGCGCCGCGTGATCGCGTTCCGGGGTGAGTAAACCGCTGATGCCGTTCTCCACGGCTTCGGGAATGCCACCGTGCGGCGTCGCCACGACGGGCAAACCGCTGGCCATGGCCTCGAGCATGGCGTTGGGCACGCCCTCCTGATCGCCGTTTTCGCCGAGTTCGCTCGGGTGCACGAAGAAATGGGATTCGGCGTAGAGCGACTGGAGTTTTTCCTGGGGCAGAAATCCCGTGAATCGGACGCGATCGGCAATGCCGAGCGCGGTCGCGAGGTTTTGCAACTCGACGAGTTGCGGGCCAGCGCCCGCGATCGTGAAAGTGGCCCTCGGGAAAGTGCTCCCGAATTCTGCGAAGGCGCGCAAGGACGTGGAAAGCCCTTTCTTGGGAATCAACCTGCAGGCCTGGACACAGCGCCAGACGCCGTCTGAGGGGACGACGCGCGCTGTGAATGGGACCTCCGCGAGCGGAATTCCCGTCCGATGGACCCGGATTTTGTTCCGGTCGGCGCCGAGCGCGATGAGCCGCGTCGCCAACGATTCGGATCGAACCAACAGGAGCGTGGCCTTCTCCAGCATGCGGCGGGTGGGGGACAGATGCGCGGCACGATCGAGGTCCACTCCAGCGTCGGCGCCATGGAAGCTCACGATGACGGGGAGGGGACAGATCTCCAGAAGCGGCAGGAGGTGCACCCCGATGTGGCCGAAGTAGATGTGGAGAACCTGTGCGCGGACCTTCAGCAGCGCATCGAGGATTCGCCGCGCCTCGCTGCGATAGATCGTGATCGGCCGCCCCAGAATTTGTTTTTGCCAGATGCGGCGCAATGCGTGCGTCCGCGGTTTGGGAAGGATGCGTAAATCCGCGAATGGAAAATCACCCTGGTTCTCGCGCTTCTGGCAGAAAACGATGGGACGAAAGGCGCGCAGGGCGCTGATTTGCCGGTAGATGTGCAGCATCTCCGGCTTGAGGAAAGTCGCCACGTATTGCGCGGCGATCGGGGTTTCGCTGGCCTGCGCGCGGTTCGACTGCGGATCGGAGGACGGCATGCTTCAGTAAATTTTTCGTGCAAAAGGGGTGGAATCCAACGGTGCGCCTTGCCGGGAGGGCGCGGTCGTTTATGGTGCTGCCAACATGCGGAGAGAAGTAGAAATCGTGAACGAATTGGGATTGCACGCCCGCCCAGCGGCGGAATTCGTGCGTTGTGTGCAGGGGTTCGAGGCGGAGGTCACCATTCGCAAGGGGGGAGAGCACTTCTCCGGCGGCAGTATTCTCGAGGTTCTGAGCGCGAATCTCGATTGCGGAGCCCGGATCATTCTGGAGGCGATCGGTGCGGATGCCGAGAAGGCCCTGGATCAGCTCGAGGAGCTCCTGCAGGAATTCAAGCGCCAGGAGCAGCGGGGACTGATGTAGCGGAACGCGAGAGAATTGGTTCCCGTGCGGGCTGGGGATTGGTCTAGCATCGCACTCCCATGGATTATCTCGAAAAAGCCCGCCGCGTCATCGCGCTCGAACTGGCCGAAGTGCAGCGCCTGCTGGGGCGACTGGATGGCGCCTTCGTCGAGGCGGTCGAAACGATCCGCAAATGCGTGGAAAGCCGCGGGAAGGTCGTGGTCGTGGGGGTCGGCAAGTCCGGGCACATCGGGGAGAAAATCGCCGCCACCCTGACCAGCACCGGCGCGCCCGCGGTGGTGCTCAATTCCCTCAATGCACTGCATGGCGATCTCGGGGTGGTGGCCGATGGCGACGTGGTGCTGGCGCTCAGTTCCAGCGGCGAGACCGATGAACTGGTCAACATCCTCCCGGCGCTCTCCCGCTTCGATGTGCGGATCATCGCGCTCACCGGCAATCCCAAATCGTTCCTCGCGCAGAACTGCCACATTCATCTCGACGTGAATGTCGAGCAGGAGGCCTGTCCGTTGAATCTCGCGCCCACTTCGAGCACCACGGTGATGCTGGTTCTCGGCGATGCCCTGGCCATGGTTCTCCTCGAGGCTCGGGGCTTTAAGAAGGAAGACTTTGCCCGCTTTCATCCGGGGGGCCGGCTCGGGCGCACCTTGCTGCTCAAGGTGCATCAAATCATGCGCGGCGCCGAGCAGATGGCGGCGGTGTCTCCGGGAATCGTGGTCCGCGAGGCGCTGCTGAAGATGGCCGCGGTGCGAGCGGGCACGGCGGTGGTCGTCGATGAGGGCGGCGCGCTCCTCGGTATTTTCACCCACGGCGATTTCGGCCGGCACTTCCAGAAGCATCAGGACCTGCTGGAGCGGCTCGTCGGTGACTTCATGACGCGCCGCCCGATCACCATCCGAGCCGACAAACTCGCCGTCGAAGTGCTGCATTTGATCGAGCAGCATCGGATCGACGATCTCGTGGTCGTGGACGAAGCCAACAGGCCGATCGGCGTGGTCGATTCGCAGGACCTCGCACGGTTTAAACTGATCTAAGAGACCGTCATTCAGGTTCGAACCTTGCAGCGCGCACCATCTCGCGATTGTGACTGGTCGTGACCGGGAATGTCCGGCCGGACGGGAGGCTAGTGTTTATCGGCATCGCCGGGCATTCGACCGACATCGCCATCGTGACTGCCCGTGCCACGATTCTGAGATTGGGGCAGTCGACGTGTATGACCTCAACTCGTACCTCCTGCAGCTCGCCCCAACGATTCCGCTCCAAGGGCGCTCTACGGGACTTCAGGGAATGCGCTTTTCGGCGAAGACCTTGGAAACTGGCTCGACCAGGTCGGCCGCAACCACAGAAATGATGTCCATGACCGGGATATCGTTCCCTGTGCAATAAATTGAGTGATCCCCATGGGAAAGGCATTCCAGTCGCCAGTTGAAGTTCTGCTCGCCGAGTTTCTGATTCATGAAATCAGTCATTTCATCTAGCCGGGCGGCAAGCATCACCATGATGGGAATGTGGATGTAGGCAGATGCCGCGCTTGGCGGAGGTTGCCCGGCCATCGCCCTATCGAAGCGGTGAAGTTCTTCGGGCGTTCCAAACACGGCAATATCGCGATAGGTGCTGAAGCCAAGCCCGAGTAAAACTCCAATGTCGTGAAGGATGTCCTTCACTTTCCGATATTCGGCGGGAATTATGATCTGCTTTTTCTCATCGGGCTTGCCGAGGAAGTAAAGCTTCAGGGGAACGGTTCGGCCCTCCGCGTCATGTAGTTGTCTCAGCACCAAGAGAAGTCCGTCCAACCCCACGGTGTCGATATTTTCCCGGCCAATGAGAACGTCCTGCCAGTTTGGGGGTTCGTACAGGTGCAGGTCCGCCTTGCGCAGTAATTCTGTGACAATCGCGACTAATTTTCGCTCCGGCGCTGTATTGGTATCCGCGAGGCAGGGCTGGGTATCGAACTGCAAAGAATACTTGTTTTGGCTGATCCTCACCATGAGCGCATCGCCATCCGGAATACTCTGGAGCTTCGTCTTGGCAAATGCCCGACGCACTTCCGGGGTGTTGCAGAATGCGAGCAGCGGCTCCAGATGTTTCGCCGTGAACGAACTTTCGGCCGACTTCCACGTTTTTATCTTTTGCCTCGAATCGCTGGACGTCGTCCCGGTCGTATAAGTCCCACCGGCCTGGAATTGAATGACGTGCGTACATTCCCCTTTGAACGCGTGCCAGTACTCGATGGTGATCGTGGTCGGTTTGGCGATTTCCTGCCCCGATACGGGGCACACGAAAAAGGCGAAAGCGATCGCGATTGTCCATGGGCGAAGGAGTGCGCAGGTCGAAAGTTTTGCCGCCACGAGGAAATGAATAGCAGATATATCAAGTGGTGTCGATAACCGGGCGCGTCGCAGCGTATCCGATTGTTCAGCAAAGCATTCTTTGCAGATTCCGGTGGCAGATGAGATGAAGCGTTGTACCGTATTCATCACGATCCAGATATTCTTTCTCTTCGTTTCGATTTTTACGGGTGGCTTTAACCACAAGCTTTGGTCGATGCTCGATTCAGCGTTGTTGATCCAATCGCTCGGCGTCACTGGGCTGGTTCTCGTGCTCGATGAAGCGCGCCTGCGGCGCCTCGCCTTTCGTACGGCCATCGTCCTCTACCTTTGCGCCGTCCTCGACATGGGGGTCAATGTCTTGATTTCGGGAGTGGTCGGATGGAAATAGTGAGAGCCCTTCCGCCTCCTCGCTGGGCTGAAATAAAGACCCCGGAGGGGTCAAAGCCATTAGCCCCGGGTCGAGCGAGTGTAACGAGCGAACACCCGGGGTATCCACCCAACAGCGAATGCTCCATCCGTCCCGGCGAAGCCGCATCTCTGAGGGCGAGGGGAATGATGCGGCCCGGAGGCCGGGACGGATGGAATTGCGCGTTTTTGGAAGGGAACCCCGGGTGTTCGCTCGCAAGGCTCGCTCGACCCGGGGCTAATGGCTGGGATTGTGGATCGCCTCCGCGATCCCCCTTACGGGCTCCCTTCGGGAGACTTCTCGCTCCGCTCGAATCCTCCGGTGTCCAAAGTGCCGAACGCGCTCTAAACCTAAAAGCGGGAATGGCAATGACCGCGAAATCCGCGGTCTCCATTTCCGGATTTAGGCTAAATGCCTCCGGCATGTTCCAGTCGCGACACGCCGATGTTCACGACACGCCCAGGTCTATTCGGCAGTCGGGAGTATCCGGATCTTGATATTGCGGAACGCGACTTCGTTGCCGTGATCCTGGAGACAGATGTGGCCGGCGCCCGCCTTGGCGAAGCCGGGCATGTCCTTGAATTTCGATTTGGCGACACGCTCGTTCCAGTCCGTCGAGCCGATCTCGTAATCCACATACGGAGCGCCATTCATCCAGTGGGTGCAATGGTAGGCGCCGGTGGCGGTCTTCTGGCAGCGCAGCACGAAGTGATTCCACTCCCCGACAGGCTTGGTGGCGTCCACTTCCGCCGGATACATTTGGTAGAGCCATCCGGCCTTTTGCGGGTCGTGGCCCTTCGCATTGTCCAGGATCTGCGCCTCGGGTCCGGTGAACCATGACGGGCCGTCGGTTTCCTTGACCTTGAACATCACCCCGGAGTTGCCGCCGGGGCTGATCTTCCAATCGACGGCGAACTCGAAGCTCTCGAATTCGTCCTTGGTAATGATGTCGCCTCCTTTGCCCTTGAGGACGAGGGCGTCGCTCTCGACTTTCCATCCTTCCGGCAGCCCGTCCTTCTTGTATCCGCGCCACCACGGGCTGGCATCGTCTCCGTCGAAGAGCAACTTCCAGCCGTCCGCCTTTTCCTGTTCGCCCAGCTCGTTGACCGGCGCGTCCCCGGCGCGCATCGGCGAGGCGAGAAAAAGAGCCAGCAGAGCGGGGAGCAAAAGGCGAAGGCGGTTCATGAAATTTCGTGGGCGGGTAGAGAAGAGCGGCGGAAATCCGGAGTCAATCGTCTTCGAGTTCACGCAGGAAGAGCTCCTGGAGAATTCCGTAGAAGCGGATTTGCAGTAGCGCGAAAGCCCGCGGATCGCCGGTGAACGGTAGCGTGCGTTCCATTTCCTCTTCCGAGAATTCATAGCGGGCGCTCAGCGCGAGGCGCGCCTGGTTCAGCCCGTGAACCCAACGATCCAGGTGGCCGGCGGCGATGGACAGCGTGGCGTCCCCACTCTTTTTATCGACGTGCAGTTCTTTGAGATCCCCCTCGATCACTTCCAGACTCGAGAGAAAAAGCCGGGCCAGCTCGGGTTCGACGTAGTTCCGCCAATCCTCGATCAACTCCGTTTCCTTCGGGTCCTGGGTCGGCAGGCTGAAGAGACGTGCCCGGGCCGCGGTATTGTCGCCCGGATCGGCGCTTTGCGGAATCCGTCGCAGCAGTTCGGAGAGCAGGGCGTCGAGTCGCGAAAGGAGGACTGTCTTTTCGTCAGGACGAGTGATGTGCACGGCTCATCGGCTTTTCTCGATCGTGGCGAGCAACAAGTGGCCGTGCAGTTGCTCGACGTAAGCCTCCGCCCGTTCGCGCACGCCTGTCCAGACGATGGAGCGTCCCAGGCGGTGAACTTCCAGCATGTGCTTCTCCGCCCGTTCCCGCGAGTAGCCAAAGACGTTTTGAAAAATGCGCGTGACGTAGGACATGAGGTTTACCGGGTCATTGTGGACGACTACATTCCAAGGGAAATCGGTTTGTGTTTCGCTCTTGGACTCCTTTTCAATGACGGTTTCTGCCACGACCCGGAAACTAGAGGCCCGGCACCTTGGCCGGCACTGCGGCGGTCGGTGCGCCCGGATTTCCGGGCAAGGCCGTGGAGGCTGGAGGCGGAGCGCCCGTGGATGGGTCCGTTCCGGGAAGAGTAGGGGGCGCGGGCGGGAGCAAGAGGTTTTCCAACTTGGCGATCCAATCGTCGGCGTCGGGATGCGTCGGATACGTCTTGATGAGATTGAACATTTCGCTCAGTCCCCGGTTTTTCTGTCCCAATTGCAGAAACTCCTGCGAGCGGCTCCACAGCAGCGTGGGCCGGCGCTGGTTGTTAAACTTGTCGATCTCGAAGGCGAGCTTCGTCTTGCTGGCGTTGTCGGCTTCCTTCTTCAGCTTCATATCCCAGTATTCGAAGACGCGGGGATCCTTCTCGAGGCGCATTTCGGGCAGAATGATACTCTTGTAGATGCCGTCCATGTTGCCGGGATTCAGCTCCCAATGGTCGATGGTCAGGAAATCGCCCAGTTTCATCCACTGCACCACGACGCTGTTGTTCAGGCTGCCCTTGAGGACATTGTCATGCGATTTCTTCACCGCCGCATCGTCGCGGCTTTTTTGGGCTTTCTTTGGGTTATTCGCGGCCAGCTCTTTCTCATGCTTGATGGCCTCCTGGAGCGCGTCAATGCCGAGTCCATCGGCCAGAAGCTCCTGGGTGTATCGAATGACGGCGGGAAGCATGTCTTTCACCGTGGCGCCGCCGGAGCGCTGAAGGGTCAGGGCCAGCCACTCGAGGTGCAGGCGGACGGCATTTTGGACCGCTGCCTCCTTGAAGGCCTCGCCCTCTCCGTCCTTCCAGGCTTTGAATTGTTGGTTTTCCTTTCCGGCGCCTTCCATCTGCACCGCCCGCACGGCTTCTTCCCACAAGACCGTGGCGCGTTCGTTACTGCCGGCAGCCGCACTAATCTGCTGCCAGGCGTTTTGTTTCTGTGACTTGACCTGCGTGGCTTGCTGCTGGCGCATCATGCGCAACGCCTGGAGCAATTGGCCGACATCGACCGCAGGCGCGTCCTGCTGATCGGCGGGAGCGAGGGCGGGAACCGCGAGCACGGCGGCAACGAGGATGGAGAGTCCGCGGAATCTGGAGTGTTCAATGAGGGGGTGCATGGCAGGGGAGATTTAAGGGGGAAACGCGCAAAAGGCAAGCCCGCAGGAGACGCCGCTGGAGGCGGCCCATGCGGGCGGCATCACGCTCCGTGGTGTCCTCGTAACCGTTCAAATGCAGCAGTCCATGGATGATGTAAAGGGCGAGCTCGTGGTCGAGATCCTGGCCGTAGCGGGTGGCGTTTTGCTGCGCCGTCTGGGCGCTCATGACGATCTCGCCATGTTCGAAGGTAATGACGTCTGTCGGCCCGGGAATAGCCATGAACTGATCGTGGACCGCGGCGATGACGCGATCGGAGACGATGGACACTTCCACTTCCACCAGCGCACGCAAGGCGAAGCGGCCATCGGCGCACTGCGGAGCGCAATGCTCGAGGGCCACTTCCGCAAAGCGGCGCAGCCATTCCAGGCGCACCGGGAGTGTGCGTTGGCGATTGTGAACGCTGATTTTCAAGCCGCCGAGACGGGCGGGATCGCGGATGCGGATCGTGTGGACGGCATCGGCGTTTCCCGTTTTTCGGTGCGCTCATCCGGATAAGCGACCCGGCTGTGCATCATGCTTTGCAACGTTCGCTTGAAGCTTTCCGCCACTTCCTCCAGCTCAGTCATCGTCAGGTCGCACTCCTTGAGCTGCCCGTCCAGCAAGCGTTTCTCGATGATATCGGTCACGAGTTGATCGACCTTTTGCGGCGTCACCCGCTCAAGACTGCGCGAGGCGCTTTCGATGGCATCGGCGAGACTGATGATGGCCGTCTCCTTCGTCTGGGCGCGGGGACCGCTGTAACGGAAACTTTCCTCGCGGACCTCGGGGATATCCTCCTCACGGATGTTCATGATCTTCCCGCCGGCGCGCGCGTCTTCCTGTTGCTGGAGGGCGCGCTTGTAGAAAAAGAAGACCAACGAAGTGCCATGGTGCTGCTGGATGACGTCGATGATTTCCTGGTTGAGGTTGTGCTTGAGGGCCAGATCCACGCCTTCCTTGACGTGCGCGATGATGATCAGGGCGCTCATCGTCGGCGCGAGTTCGTCGTGCGGATTGCGGTCGCGCCGCATGTTTTCGGTAAAGTAATCGGGTTTCACCAGTTTGCCGACATCGTGAAAATAGGAGCAAACGCGGCATCTCGCCGCATTCGCTCCGATCGTTTCGGCGGCCGCTTCGGACAGATTGGCCACGACCAGGCTATGATGGTAGGTGCCCGGCGCTTCGATGACGAGGCGCTTGAGGAGCGGATGATTGAGATCGGCGAGTTCGAGCCACGAGATATTCGTGGTGATGCGGAAGACACTCTCGAAGAGAGGGAGCGCGCCGCTGACGACGAAGGCGGTGATCACGCCGCTGCCGATGGCCGCCGCGCTCTGCCAGCCAATCACCTGCCAGGGAGTGGCGCCGATGGACTCCCAGAAAATAGGCCCAATCAGTCCAAAGATGAGGGCCATCACCCACGTCGACACGCCGACAAAGAAACCGGCGCGCACCAACTGGTTGCGCCGTCGGACATCCAGCGTGACGAAGACCGCGATGAAGCCACAGATCAGGCTCATCACGAGGAAGATCGGGTCGATTGCCTTGTAAACGAGGGCGCCCCACAGGCTCACAAAAATCGCGGCGTAAATCCCGTGATTCTTTCCGAGCAGAACGGACAAAGTCAAAGGGGCGAAGGCAAACGGGACGGCCAGACGCCAGATTTGCTGGCGCACCGATGGCGAAAATCCATCGAGCAGACCGCCGCCTCCCTTGGTGATCTGGCTGTCGGCCGTGACCAGCATCAGCTTCACCAGGACGAGGTGCAGGAGAAACACGCTGAGCATGAGCAGGATGCGCGAGTTGCTCTCGAAGGTCTTGGGGTGGTTGATCCACAACTGGGCCAGTGCGGTAAGGAAGATCAGGCCGGCGATGAAGACTTTCTCCATCGGCTGAGATCGGTAGTCGGCATAGATGAGGAAGGCGAGCCCCACCATGAAGCCGATGAGGATGACCACTTTCGCGACTGGACCCTGCTCGAGCGTTTGGAGCAGTTCGCTTTCCGTCCGGCGGCGGCGCTGTTTCGTGGACGCCAGCCCCTTCTTGACCAATCGCTGTCTTTCAAAAAAACCGAGCATGGGCTGGAGTGGCAGGAAGCGTCGGGCTGGAAAGGCCGGAAATCAACGTTTCGTTTCAGTCTCGCCCGTGCCGCGATGGCGCCGATAGGCGCGCACGATCGACTGGACGAGTTCGTGACGGATGACGTCGCGCTCGGTGAAATGGCAAAAGTTGATCCCCTCGACATTTTTCAGGGCCTGCATGGCCTCGATCAGGCCGGAGCGTTTATTCGCGGGCAGGTCGATCTGGGTATGATCGCCGGTGATGACCGCCTTCGATTCCGCACCGAGCCGGGTGAGGAACATAAACATCTGCTCCATGGTGGTGTTCTGCGCCTCGTCGAGGACGACAAACGAGCGGTTGAGGGTGCGTCCCCGCATATAGGCGAGCGGGGCGATTTCAATGACACCCCTCTCCATGAGCCGTTGCAGCTCCTCGGGTTCGATCATGTCGTTCAAGGCGTCGTAGAGCGGACGCAGGTAGGGCATGATCTTTTCCTTCAAATCGCCGGGCAAAAAACCCAGGGCTTCGCCCGCCTCCACGGCGGGCCGGGTGAGGATGATGCGTGTCACCTGCTCCTTTTTCAGGGCGGAGACCGCCATGGCCATGGCCAGGTAGGTCTTGCCGGTGCCGGCTGGACCGACGCCGAAGACCATGTCGTGCGTCTGGATGGCCTGGATGTAGGTCCGCTGGCCAGCGCTTTTCGGGATGATCGGGGGGCGCTTGGAGGAGCCGAGAATCTTTGTGTCGAGCAGTTCATCCAGGCTGGTTTCCTGGGGTTCGGTGACCGAGCGGAGCGCCTGTTGGAATTCATGCTTGCGAATGGTCACGCCGCCCTGGCGCGCCCGCTCGAGTTGTTCGAAGACGCGCCGCGTTTGCTCGATGCGGTCGGCGGCTCCCTCCACGCGCAGCCAGCCGTCGCGCGTGGTCAGCCGCACTTCCAGCGACTTCTCCAGCGCCTTGAGCAGCGTGAGGTCGTTGCCATAGAGAGATTGCAGGACGCGTCCGCTCTCGAACTGCAACGTCTGGGCGTCGGTTACAGACACAGGCGATGAGGCAGGCTCATGCAAGGGCCGGGCGCGGCTACTTGAAGCCGTAAGCCAGGGACCAGTATGTCCGCTCGTCGGGCGATTTCTCGACTTCGACGATGAGATAGTAGGAACCCGTCTTTTTCGGCACGACACGCGCCGCGGCGAAGTGCGGCTTCTGCCACGCCTCGACTTCGGCAAGGTTGCCGGCGCTGTCGTAGACGTGGACGGAGATCTTGGCGTTCTTTTGATCGGTGCCCATCCAGAACCAGTATTCGTTGCCCTTGAAGAGCTGGTGGACGATGGCCTTGGTCGACTTGACGGGAAGGTCGCCCCCCCAGTAGTCCTCGCGCACGGTGAAGCCTTCCTTCACATAGGGGCTGGCCGCCTCGAGGGCGAATGACAGGGCATCATCGATCGTCGCGAAGGCCGGGCCCAAGCCGAGAGTGAAGATAAACAGGGAAAGAACGAGAGGTGCGAAGCGTTTCACAGATGGGTATCGTAAGTTACTGCTCCTTGGAGTGGATCGATTTGATGAGACCGGAGATGATATCGTTGATTTCCTTCACGGATTTCTCCGAAATGTCGCTGCCCTCCGCCAGGCCGATGAGCGGACGTATATCGTGAAGGCCTTTCTGGATCTTGGTGACCACGGGGTCCGCCTTGAACTTCGGCTTTAGTCCGGCGAGGCGCTTGTCAAAGTGGTCGAGGAGCAGAGGCTGGTGCAGGAGTTCCGCCCCGTCCTTCGAGTAAGAATTCCCGACGACGGCCGTGAGCGCCTCCGTGCCGCGTAACCAGCCGCCGAGGCTGATCAATTGGGCGAGCTGCCCGCTGTTCAACTTTTCCATGGCTGCCTTGACGTCCTCCTGCGCGCGGTCCAATTCGTGGCGAACCGTTACCCAGTCTGCTTTGTCGGCGGAGTCGATGATGCTCTTGCTCCGCTTTTCGACCTCCTTCTGGACATTGAAATATTTGGCGAGATTGAGAACACTCTTGCCGATTTGTTTGACCTGTTCGGCATCCGTCGCCTCGACCGCGATAAAGCCTTCGGCAATCACCGCCCCAAACAGCAAGGCTGTCTGCGGTTGATCCCCGATGGGCGAGGCCATGGTCCTGCTGGGATGTTGCACGGCACTCCATTTCGGGTTGCCCAGCTTGTCGAGCACCCCGAAAATCTCACTTGGCACCGGCACGACCACGTCGTCAATCAGTTTGGACTGCGCGGGGAGCTCGATCCTTTGTGGGACTTCAGCGAAAACGACAGGGGACAGGGCGACCAGCGCCGCGATGAGAGCTTTCTTCATAGAGTGAGGAGACAATCCAAGGAAACTGGATGGACTCAAGCAAAGGCGTGCCGTAGCGAGCAAGTTTCTTTTTGGTCAAGACTTGACGGTTCCCCATCGCCGGTGCAGGAAGCGCTCCCAAGGGGAGAAGAGAATCTTGTCCGCGAGCAGGCCGATCACGACGATAATGAGCATGATTCCGACGACCTGATCCATGGCGCTCAAGTCGCGGCCGTTCTGGAGCAATTGGCCCAAACCGAAGCCGGTGAGGATCGTCACGAAAATCTCCGCCGACATGAGGGAGCGCCAGGCAAAGGCCCAGCCTTGCTTCACGCCGCTGATAATGAACGGCAGCGATGCTGGGAGGATGACCTTGATCCACGTGTGCAGGCCGCGCGAACCCATCGTCTGCGCCGCGCGTTGATAAATCGGCGGGACATTGCGGACGCCGTCGTCCGTGGAAATCTGCACTGACCAGAGCGTGCCCATGACCACGACAAATTGCATGGAAGCCTCCGTTTGTCCGAACGCCAGCAGAGCCAGGGGCACCCAACAGACGCTGGGCAGGGTCTGCAAACCGAGGCCGAGGACACCGATCGTGTCCGACGCCCATTGAAAACGCGCGGTGAGGAGGCCCAATGGAACGCCGACGATCACGCCCGCAAAGTAGCCGAGAAGCAGCCGCCTCATCGTCACACCGACAGCCGTCAGGAGAGTTCCATCGCGTGCGGCCCCAGCAAGGTATTGCCACACCGACAGGGGATCGGGGACCAATAGCCGATGGCCTTTCGGGACGAATTCGCGTCCGAAATGCCACAGGGCCAGAAGAGCGGCGAAAAAGAGGAAGGCTCGGGCGAAGCGTTTCATCGGCTCAATCAGCGACGGTGGGAGTTGCGCCCCGATGCGACTTGAGGGCGCGGGTGATCTCGGTGGCGTGCTTGGCGAGGTCGGGGCTGTTGATGTCCCGGGGGCGGGGCAGGTCGATCGTGAACTGTTCGCGGATTCGCCCCGGATGCGGCGAGAAGAGCACCACCCGGTTGGCCAGGCAGGCGGCCTCGCGGACGTTATGAGTTACAAAGACGATGGTCTTCTTGCGGGCCTGCCAAATCGCCTGCAGATCGCCGTAGAGCTGTTCTCGAGTCATGGCGTCGAGCGCGGCAAACGGCTCATCCATCAAGAGGACGCGTGGATTCGGCGCGAGCGCGCGGGCCAGGGCCACGCGCTGCCGCATGCCGCCGGAGAGCTCGTGAATGTTGGCATTGGTATAACGCTCGAGCCCCACGAGCTGGAGATAGAACTTGGCGACTTCCTTGCGCTCCTTGTTCGTCAGGTTGGGCTTTAGCTTGAGTCCGAACAGCACGTTCCCGATCACGCTCAGCCACGGAAAAAGAGCGGACTCCTGAAACATCACCATCCGATCCCGGCCCGGCTCGGTGACCATCCGGCCATCGGCCATGATGGAGCCCTCGTCGGGCCGATCCAGGCCGGCAATCATATTGAGCAGCGTCGATTTGCCGCAGCCACTGGGGCCAACGAGGCACACAAACTCGCTCTCGTCCACGTCCAGGCTCACATTGTCCAGGGCGTGCGTTTCCACCACGCCCTCGCGGAACCACTTTGACACTCCCGAGATCGACAGCTTGAGCGGCTTGACGATCTCCAGCTCTCTGGTGACGCCGCTCATCAGGGTTTCACCACGAGCCGCCCCAGGTCCCCGGATTCCTTGAGAAAACCCACGCTCTGCGCTTCAGCGACAAAACTGTCCAACGATTCGCGGGTGATCTCGCTGGTGAAATGGAGTCGAGGCCATGCCTTGTCCATCAATTCAGTGGGCATTTCGCGCTTGGTTAGTTGCTTGAGCTCGGCGTTGGCGAGCTTTTTGGCTTCCTCGGGATTCTTGTTGATCCATTCGGTCAATTCCGCGTGCGCGGCCGCAAATTTCCTCACCACGTCCTTCTTTTCTTCGAGCAACTTCGCGCCGGCGACGAGCACCGTCGTAATGGAGTCTTTTTGTTCGAGGTAAATCTTCCCTTTTGCTTCCAGTTCCAAACGCGAGACCCACGGCTCGACCGTCCAAACGCCGTCGATCTTGCCGGAAGTGAACAGGGAGAGTTGGTCGGGATTGGCCGTCGGCAGGACTTTCACGTCTCCGCCCAGTTGCGTGATCGCGTAGCCCTGCTTTTTCAGCCAGGCGCGGCACGCCACATCCTGCGTATTTCCAAGTTGCGGTGTCGCGATCGCTTTTCCGCGAAAATCCTCCGGCTTCGACAACCTTCCATCGGGCTGCACGACCAATGCGGCGCCGCCATCGGCCGCACCAGCGATGATGCGCACCTCTTCGCCCCGCGATTTGACATAGAGATTCAACGCTGGGTTCGGACCCACGTAGGTCAGGTCGATCGAGTCCGCCGCGAGGGCCTCCATCGCTGACGGCCCAGCATTATAGACAAACCACTCGATCTTCGTCCCCGGACCGAGCCGCTCTTCAAACCAGCCTTTGCCCTGTCGGGAAAGGTTCGACGCGACCAGGGCTTGGGCGTGCGTGATATTTGGGAAATGGCCGACCCGCAGGGTCAATGACTTGCCGCTGGATTCAGCACCGGACTTTTCTTTCTCACACGCGGAAAATGCCACTGCGGCAAGGAAAGCGGCGACCAGAAGGCGAATGGAAGGCATGACAGGCGGTGGTGGATACCCTAGTTAATTGGTGGGGCTATGTGCTTAGCTGGCACGGCGCAAATGGCAACCTTTCTTTCCTGTTTTTCGGGGGTACGCCGCCCTGCTTCGGGCGGCGAAGTGGTCGAGCCGCGACGGGAGTGGACCGGTTGGGACATGGGCACCGCGGGTTTTATTATCGCCCATGGAATGATCCCGAGGGAGGAGGGGGGCGGCCCCTCCCGAGCCGCCCCGTCCTCCCGCCGGTACCGCGACAGACGAGCGTTGAGCTACCCCAACCCACCGCCGCTCTCACCGCCGCTCTCCCGTTTCCACTCAACCACCCCGGTTCCGCCCTATGTTCCGCACTCAGGCTCAACGCCCGTCTGTCGATTAAGGCACCTCCCAAAAACATCGCTGCCTACATCTCTTAGAGGGGGTGTGGATACGCCGTTCCCATAAATCTGCGTATTTTTTCGGATTCTTTTTTCTGACCCGCAGTACCCGCCGCACTCTGCCCAATGACTACCGCTCGACCTTGAGAATCTGGACGCCGTCCGCAATGACATAGCCGTCCGTCCCTTCATTGGAGATCGTGATCCGGGTACCCTGGCCCGCAGGCAGGTGGAAGCGACCCAGCGAGTGACGGTCACTTTTGTCCTGCTGATTCACCTTGATCGTTTGCATTTCGGGGCCGACAGCCACGGTGACCGGAGTGTTCGTCGCCCGATTCGGATTGGATGGGAAATGGAGGATGATCTCGTAATTGCCGGCGAGCTTGATTACCGGCGTCCAGACGGCCCGAAGCTGGCCTTTGTCCGTGTTGCCGTCGTGCAGGTACCCTTCGCCGACCCTGGCGCTGTCGCCATTGCTGCCGTGCTGCCATTCGCCTGCTTTGACGGCTTGTTCGTCATCGAGGACCAAGCCCTCGAGGCGGGGTTTGGGAAGGGCGGGGGTGCGAGCAGGGCCCGTCCATTCGAGAACCTGACCGTCGGCGAGAAGCCGGGTCTTCAGGCTGGCATAGTCGACCTTTTGCACCGTCGTTTGCGTCTCAATCGCCAGGACCGCCGCGGTCGCGGCACTTTGCCCCATGGCCATAAAGACCGGCTCCATGCGGATCGAGCCGTAGGCGATGTGCGTCGCCGAGATGCACACCGGCACGAGGAGATTCTCCGCCTGCGCCGCCTTGGGCACGATCGAACGATACGAGATCGGATACGGCCCGGCCACGCCGACCTCCACGTCTCCTTCATTGCGCACGTAGCCGCCTTGCACGATCCGCTGGCAATTGTGCGAATCCATTCCGTAAGCGCCAAGGCCCACCGCATCCTCCGGCTTGCGCTGCCAGCGGCAGTCGGCCTCGGTCGCCACATAGTCGGACATCATGCGCCGTGCTTCGCGGACGTACATCTGCGGCGGAAAATGGCCCGTCGCGGGAAATTCATCCTTCGCAAATCCCCACTGATTGATCGAGTCCCGCACGTGCTGCGGCAGACGCGCGCTCGTGGAAAGGAAGTAGAGCATCCCTTTGGTGTAGTTGATGTGCTCCTGGATGATCCGTTCCCGGGTTGCATAGTCCGCTTCGGGGTAAGCGTAGTTTTTGCCGATGAAATCCGTGCTGAACGCCCCGGAGTTGTTCGTATCGGTCTTGTCGTTCGGCATCGGTGTCGGGCCCATGAAGATGCCCGTGGACGGCTTGCCCGACTTTTCCAACGCCTCGATGAATCGCGCGAGGAGTTCGTATTGCTTTTCCTCATAACCCGCGGGTTTGATCTCACTCCACGGCACCAGGTTCTCCCGTGTCCGCGTCATGCAAAGGCGGAAATTGTAGGCTTGAACACACTTGTCGCCTTCGCCCGGCGTGCCTCCATTGCCCGGTTGGATGAGCGGCAGCAAGCCACTCGCGGGGTCGCCGGGCTGCACATAGGGATCCACGTTCACGAGGAACTGGTGCTGAGGCGTCCTCTCTCGCACGCCGTTCAGCGTCTCGCCGAATTCCGTGTTTCCCTCGCGCCCCACGTGGTAACTCACACCCGCCTTTGCCATGAGATCGCCCTCGTAGCTGGCGTCGATAAACATCTTCCCGCGATACACCCGCCCGCTCTCGCTCGCGAATTCCACGATTCGCGCCCCGTCCTTCTTCACGCTCACCAGTTTTTCCCCAAGAAACACCTGCACCCCCGCGTCCTTGAGCCATTTCTTGTAGAGGGCCATCGCCACATGCGGCTCGAACGTCCATTTCGTTGGCCGGCCCGTTTTTGCGACCAGTGGGTCCGGGGATTTCTCGTGCCGGGTGTCCTGGGCTTCGGGTTTCTGCCAGGTCCACGCCTCGGGCTTTTCATAATACGCCGCGATCTGTTCGTAGAATTCGCGCGCAATTCCGCCGATCGCCGCCTTATTGCCGATGTCCGTCGCGCCGAGTCCGCCGGTCGTCAGGCCGCCGAGATGATTCGTCCATTCGGCGATAACGACGGACTTGCCCATTCGCCGGGCCTGCACCGCCGCCGCCACGCCGCCGGACGTACCGCCGAAGATGACGATGTCGGCGTCGACGACCTCCGCGCGCGCAGACGCGACGAGAAGAAGGAAAAGGGCGAGAGAGCAGGGGAACTTCATGCCGGACATCATTGAAATGCCGGCGGAAATGTCATGCGAGAAACGGAGATCGGAGAGAGTTGACGTCAGCGTTTTGCCGCCGGAGCGGGGATTCGTTTGAACCTTTGGGTGAGTTCCACCAGCGGACCCTCGACACCGAGGCGCTCGAGGCTGCTCGCGCCGACGAAGCCGATGCAGTCGGTATGCTCGTTCACGTAGGCCGCGTCATCCGGCGTGGCGATCGGGCCGCCGTGACTGAGAAAGTAGATGTCTTTGCGCCCCGTGCTGCGGGCGCCTTCGATGATTGCGGTCGTGCGGCGCACCGCATCGTCCATGGAGACGACGGCGCTGGTCACCCCGATGCTCCCGCCGACGGTGGTGCCGACGTGGGCGATGATCGCGTCTGCGCCAACGTCCGCCATGGCCTTCGCTTCCTCAGCGGTGGCCACATAGACGATCGTGAAGAGATCCATGCGGCGGGCGAGGCCGATCATGTCGATCTCCTTTTGCACGCTCATCCCCGTCTCCTCCAGGACGCGGCGGAAGTGGCCGTCGATGATCGTATGGGTCGGGAAGTTGTTGACCCCGCTGAAGCCCATGTCCTTGACCTTGCCGAGCCAGTGCCACATGCGGCGGCGAGGGTCGGTGGCGTGGACGCCGCAGACGACGGGGATTTCCTCGACGGTGGGGAGGACTTCATATTCGCCGATATCCATGGCGACCTGGTTCGCGTCGTCGTAGGCCATGAGGCCGCAGGTGCTCCCATGGCCGCTCATGCGGAAGCGGCCGGAATTGTAGATGATCAGCAGGTCGGCGCCGCCTTTTTCGATGAATTTGGCACTGATGCCGGTACCGGCGCCTGCCGCGATGATCGGCTGACCCTTGGCGAGGGCGGCATCGAGGCGGTCGCGAACCTCCTGCCGAGTGTAGGGGTTTCCTTTTCCAGTCCAGGGGTTGGGCATAGTCGAGTGGGGTTGAAGTTGGCGGGACTCACGAAAGCGCGATGGATCGGGCGAGAAAAGCCTTTGTGCGTTCTTGATAGCGAATGGTGGGTCTTTGCCAGTGTATCAGCATTTCGGTGGCAATCAGCCTTTGCTCCGACGCAAAGGCTGTGATATGAGTTGCGCCGCATGATCGAAGTGCGCGTTTTCACGAATATGATCCAGCCCTTATGACGGTGGCCATCGTCGGCGGCATTGACAGCTATCAGGCCGTTTTTTTCATTGTCGCGGCTCTTTTCATCGTCTTCACGGCCTGGCACGGCTGGCGACTGGGCATCATGCGGCAAATCATGAGCATTCTTGCCCTGGCCGCCGCATATATCATCGGCTACTTCGGCGGGGGCACCTTGGGGATGCTCCTCCACCGGTTCATTGATTTTCCCGAGCGAGCTTTGGCCGTGATGGGCGCCGTGGTCCTTGGCTTTGTGATCTACTGCTGTATCGGACTCGTGGGAGCGATTGCGTTCAAGAAGACCGCGCAGCAGAGGGTCGGGATGCGACTCGGCTATGGCATTTCCGGGGCGGCATGTGGCGCGGTTTACGGGCTTTTTCTCGTCTGGATCGCGGTGCTCGCCATTCGCCTGCTCGGCAGCGTCGCCGAAGCGCAGATCGCCGTGAACGAAAACCCGCGCGTCACGCAAGGGCCGACGCCGACGCCCACGCCGACCCCGATTCCCGCGGGCGCTGTGGTCCGCCAGTTGGCGCACATGAAGCAGTCATTGGAGCAAGGGGCGGCCGGTTCGATGGTGCAACAGGTCGATCCAATTCCCGGGACGCTCTACGGCATCCTGCACAAACTCGGTATGATGGTGTCCGACGACAAGCGGGTGGACCGCTTTCTGTCGTACCCGGGGGTCAAACCTCTCCTGGCCCATCCCAAGATCGCGGCGCTCCAGAATGACCCGGTCATTACCAAGGACATTCTGAACCGCAATTATCTCGCCCTCATTCGCAATCCACGGATCGTGACCGCCGCAAATGACACGGAGATCGGTGAATTGATGCGGAAGTTCGAATTCGAGAAGGCGCTGGACTACTCGCTCCGCAATCCGGACAACAAAGAAACGGCAAAGACCGGCCGGTGATTTGGGACGGCTTGGCGACGCCGCACTGAGACCTCGCATTGAGACGTGGCGGACGTCGCCGTCCGCCACGGTCCAAGTGCCTAGTGCTTTCGCGCGAAATTTTCGCCCGCCCGGATTTGCGCGATGGCGCGATCGATGGCGTTGATCGCAGCGACGCGTTCGCCAGCAAATCTTCCAGCCGCGGCTTGCTGTAGTTCCGCACGGGCGGCGAGCAGGCTGTTGAGGGCGGCGTCCATGTGCGGCTGCCCCGCAAGCGCGGAACTGGCCATGGTGACGGATACGGCGGCAAAGACCGCGAGACGGGTAAGTCGGATAAAGGGATTTTTCATGGCCAGTGTCATTGGAAGTTGGCAATCCCGGACTGAACGTGACCGATGGCCTCATCGACGTCGCGGATGGCATCGACCCGGTGGCCGCCTTTGTTGGCTTGGGCCTGTTCCAGTTGCGCCTTGGCGGTCTGGAGATACGCGAGTGCTCTTCGCATGTGCGGCAGATGGGCGGCGCCACCCGATGGCGGGGGAGCAGGGGCGCGCGGTGTCTCATAGCGGACGCTCACAGACCCCGATGGCGGCGGTGGGGCTGAGGTGTATCTGGGGGGTGGCTCGGAAGCACAACCGACGAGGCCGACGGCCAGCGCGGCGCTCGCCGCGTGACGGAAAAAGGTGTGAGAGGTCATGAGTCTGGGGGTTGCGGGCGGATTTTACGTCCCGTGAGACGCTTCACGCCGGCGCGCACGGGTGACGCGCCGGCACGAAGAGGTTTTGTGTCTGGCGACCGGGCTATTCCTTCTTTCCCTTCTTGGCCGCCTTCTTATCGGTGTTGGCTTGGATTTCCCCTTGTTCACTCTTCAAGAGGGCGATCGCTTCGTCGATTTTTTTAAGCGCTTCGGCTTTTTTCCCTCCGCGTGATATTGCTTTATTCATGTCAGCCTTGGCTTGTTCGAGGAGTCCGATGGTGGAATCCCAATGCGGGGCTTCCGCAAGGGCAGACGCCGTGAAGCTGAGTGCGACGGCTGCGGTGAGGGTGCAGAGGACCTTGGAGGTGATGTTCATACGGTTGTAATGGAGGAACGATGATTTCGCGAACGCGATAATCCCGTCTACCGGTTCTTCTTGGCGGCCCCTTCGCCGTTTCTCACCTGCCCGATCACCAGATCGATCGTCTTGATCGCCTCAACACGCCAGCCGCCTTTATTGGACTCGGCTGCTTGCAGCTCGGCCTTGGCCGCTTCCAGGTGGCTGATGGCAGCTTCCATGTGGGGCTGTCCCGCGAAGGCGGAGAAGGTGGCGCCAATGGCGAGGGCGGCGACGAGTGAGGTAATGTAGGTTCTAAGGGTGATTTTCATAGTGCGCAGATTGTTGCTTATCATTCGGATGCATTGTCAACAGTAAATGTTATACTCAAAACACCCGTTGTGAGGCGTCCGTTCCACGATGTGCTGGCGACGCTCACGGCCGGGTAAGGCATGGCGAGGAATCCGAGAATGCGCTTGATTCCGTCCTGAGCAAACTGGACAACGCTCATCCTCGCACCGGGCGGACCCGTGTCCGAACGCGCATTTTTTCCCCATGCATTTCATTCCCACCATCGGCCTCGAAGTCCATGTGCAACTCAAGACGCGCAGCAAGATGTTCTGCGGCTGCCCGGTCGAATACGGCGCACCGCCCAATGCGCACACGTGTCCTGTGTGCCTCGGCTATCCCGGCGCATTGCCGGTGATGAATGTGGAGGCGCTCAAGATGAGCGCACTCACCGGCCTGATGCTCGGCTGCACCGTGCCCGATATCTGCAAATTTGACCGGAAGAATTACTTCTATCCGGACATGCCGAAGAACTACCAGATCACCCAGTTCGATCAGCCCATCTGCACGGGCGGGGCGGTGCCACTGCATGATTTTGCGTATCCCAAGGACGCCCAGAAAAGCATCGTCCATCCAGGCAAGAGCGTACGGCTCACGCGGATCCACCTCGAGGAGGACGTGGCCAAGTCGCAGCACTTCGAGACGAGTACCGGCATCGATTTCAACCGCGCCGGCACGCCGCTCATGGAAATTGTCAGCGAGCCGGAGATCGATACTCCGGAGGAAGCGTTCGCCTATCTCACCGCGCTCCAGCAAATCCTGATCTATGGCGGGGTCAGCGACGCCGACATGGAGAAAGGCCAGTTGCGCTGCGATTGCAACGTGAGCGTGCGGCCCCAGGGGACGAGCGAGCTGGGAGTGAAGATCGAGATCAAGAACATGAATTCGATCAGCGGCGTGCGGCGCGCCCTGGCCTACGAGATCGAGCGGCAGACGGATGCCGCCCGCCGTGGGGAAAAGCTCATTCAATCCACGCGCCGGTGGGATGACGATGCCGGGCAGACCTCGCAGATGCGGGTCAAGGAATCGTCCCACGATTACCGCTACTTCCCCGACCCGGACCTGCTGCCCGTCGATACACGCGTCTTCATTGCGGAGGTGCGTGCCAAGCGCCCCGAACTGCCCGGGGAGAAGCGCGATCGTTTTGCGCGAGACTTCGGCGTCACCGAATACGATGCCAGCGTCCTTGCGAGCGACCACGCCCTGGCTGACTATTTCGACACCGCGGCGAAAGGGGCGCGCAAGCCCAAGAGCGTCGCCAACTGGATCATCAACGACCTGCTGAGTGCCCTCACCGCCGCGGGAAAGTCGATCGCTGATTGTCCGATCTCCGCATCCGCCCTCGACGAACTCGTCAATCTTATCGAGGACGGCACCATCAGTGGAACCCAAGGGAAGACGGTATTTGCCGATATGTTTGGCAGCGGGCGGGGCGCGGCGCAGATTGTCGCTGAGAAGGGACTCAGGCAAGTGAGCGATACCGGGGCCATCGAGGCGCTGTGCGATCAGGCGATTGCCAACAGCCCCAAGGCGGTCGCCGAATACAAGGCTGGCAAAGTGCAGGCGATTAACTCCATAAAGGGGCAAGTGATGAAACTATCGCAAGGCAAAGCCAACCCGCAGATGGTCGGTGAAATCCTCGCCCGCAAACTCGCCGAATAATCCGACATGAACCACACGCTCTCCGCTGCGCTTATCCTCAGTCTCACGGTAGTGGCTCCTACCTTTGCGGCTGGAAAGGCGCCACGGAAGACGCCGAGCACGCTGCCGCCGACTTCGAAGATGATCGTGGTGCCGCCTGTCGATCCGGCGCCCCCCGGCACGCCGCCGCAAAAGCTCCTCAGCAGCGAGATGAGCGGGCAGGATTTGCAGTTCTTCACGACCGTCGTCGAGGCGGGCCGGTTTCAAGCATACCTCGTTGACATGCTGAAAACGAAGGCGCAATCCGAACAGATCAAGGCCCTGGCCGGAGCGCTTTCCGACACGCAGGGGCAGGAGAACAAACAGGTAGTCCGTCTGGCCGCGGCCAAAGGCTGGCCGGTGTCCGCCGAGCCGACCGCGACGCAGACAGCCGTAGGCGTGGAGTTGGAAAAGCTGTCAGGGGCCGAATTCGACAAGGCGGTAATGGACAAGGTGGTGGCCGCCAGCGAGCAATCCTTCCACGCCTATGAAGGCGCCGCGCAATCGACGGACAAGGAGATCAAGAGTTTCGCCGAGCAGATGCTGCCCCTGGCTCGGGAGAAGGTCCAACTCGTGGAAAAGATGACCGGCGCCGGCAAGGGTGCGAGCCAGTTGTTCCGGACCGGAGCGCCATCGAAGCCGGTGCCGGCGGGAACGCCAAAGGTGGAATCCGGAACGACGCCCTCTGCCATCATTCCGTCAAAGCCGAAACCGGTTGCAACACCGGCTGTCAAACAGGCGACCGTCCCAAGTTCCGCGTCGACGCCGGCACGATTGGCCACCCCGGCTGCGTCGGGGCCAAAGCCGATCCCGCCGCCCACGACAAACTAATTTCCGAGAGGAGCGACGGTCCTTGGGACCGGCTGCATTCGGCAAGGTTACGCAAGAAGCTCCGAGAGACGGATCACGATGCCGGGGAGACTGCCGCATTCGAGGTTGGCATCGTTTCCGACAATGACATGGTCGAGATAGGTTCCGCCCTCAGGACGGCGGTAGACATCGATCTGGCGCTCCGTGGGTTGAATAATCCAGTATTCTTCCACGTTCGCATGGGCATACAGAGTTGCCTTCTCATGATCAAGGCTGGCGCTACTGGTGGCGATCTCGATGATAAGGGTCACGGTAGCCGGGTGGGCCGTGCGGTAGTCCTGCACTGAACCGCGAACGATTGCGATATCGGGCTCGGGTTCGGAATCTTTGAGAGTGAGCGGCTGATCCTGCCGGACAGAAAAACCGGATGGCACCGTGGCATGGAGGCCATCGTAGAGCAGCTTGGCGATGCTGGCGGGCAGGGGAGACTTCGGCCTTTTTTCGATGACGACGCCGTGGACGAGTTCGGTGCGGAGACCGTTCGCGTTGAATTCAGGAAACTGGTGGTACTGGGCCACGGTAACCGGCGAGACGAGGGCACGGACCTCGGGAATCTCAAGCATCTGCGACGCGGCGGTCATGAGGCGAAAGTTACCTCAAGTAGAAGCGCCGTGGAGTCCCAATACGGTGCATTTACGCCCGCTCAAGCAGGGCCACGCCCGCTCAAGTGGGACGCTGGAATCGCGGGGCTGCCGCGGAAATCTCAGGATGATTTCTTCCCGTGGGTGTGCGACGGCGTCGTCTTTGTGTCGGGGGCCGCGCAAGAGGAGGCGCCGCAGCAGTCGGCCTTTTTCGGAGAGGCACACGCTGGCAAGCTGAAGGCGATGACGACGGCGGCAAGGAGGAGGGAAACGGATTTCATGGGCAACAGATGTGACGTGGAACGGAGGAAAAAGCCAGCGGCGATTTTTTGGGCAGGCGATTGGAAACCGGGGAGGGGAGATTGAAGATCAGATCACTTCTTTGGCGCCGCATCTGCCTCCACGACCTCGCGCGGCAGCAGCAACTCGGCGGCGCTGCGGGCAAGGAAGGGTGGGACCGTCATGAGCACCTTGTCGCCCAGGCATTGCTCGAACTTCCAAAGCCGGCGGTCCTCGCCGGCTGGGACCGGGATATTGAAGTAGCCTGGCTTTTCTTCGAACTTCCGAACGATGTCGCCGCTGGCGTTGCGGAGTGTTCCCCCGCTTTCACTGAATCCACCGATCGTCTTCGTTCCGCGAGGGACGTAGAAGTAGAGGCTCCAGCGGCCGTGGAATCGGCCCGGAGATTCGACGCTCGACTCGATCGTCACGGGCATTGGCGGGCTGTCGTCCCAGGTGGTCTGCGCCGCGCCTCCGCCGACGATCTCGACCCGGTGCAGGCCTTGAAAAGTGGAATGTAGTTCGACGGTTTGCGCGGTGCGATCCGGCGGGACCTCGGCATGCGCGACCGACTTGCCCTCGGCTTCTGCCGCTGGATAGAGGTCCACCTTCGTGGGGCCGTTTGTCTGATATATTATTCCGGAAGTGACGTTAAATGTGAATGTTGTGTCTAATTGTGCGTTCCATAAGTAATAACTTCTGGGCGAACGGCTGTAGATGCCCATGGTGCCGGGAGCGCCCGCGTCGAGTTGGAGCGGCGCGGCGGGGACGAGTTCTGCGCTGAATGAGACGGGCGTGAAATCCAGCAGCTTGCGGTTGGCGATTCCTCCCCGCCGAAAGCCGTCAAGTTCTTCCCGCGTGAAGGGCTCGCTGCTTTTCCAGGGATTCTTCCCTTCGGGGGCGTTCCATTTGGCCTCTGTGGGGATCGCCACCGATTTGTCGCGGTTATCGAGATCGCGATAAAGGGCGAGCGTGTGGATCATCATTGTGCCGCGCATCCGGTAGGCGTGGCGAATCAGCGCCTCGAAAGCGGCCTGTCGCGGTTGGTTCTTCGCCGTGGAGTACTCCAGCCAAAGTTCCACATAGCGGGTGTAGAGCGTGAGGTCATCGAGCCGGGCGAGAACGGCTGGATCATGGGCCAGGCCGCGGGCCTCGTCGATCAGGCGATACATGCGGCCGAGCAGGTCGTCGCACAGGGGCTGGCGTTTTGAACTGTCGAGCAACTGGTAGAACTTCGCCATCGGCTCGCGGGAGGGGCCGAAGCATTTCTCCATGAAATCCGCGGTCAATTCGTCAATCCGCCCGGCCTCGCGGGGATCCCAGAGCATCCGTGACGCCAGGTAATAGCCGAGGCCATTGGGACCCCAATTGTCGCTCGACTCCGCGGAGACGAAACGGGCCGACTTTTCGTTGAAATGCGGGATGGTGCGCTTGAGGTAGTCAATATTCCCGCCGCGGGCCGCGCCAGGCAGGTCGCGGTCCCAGGTGTTCACGCTGTAATACTCGCGGATCCCGAGCGTGGTGGCGTGCTGCGACCAGCCATCGAGGAGCTGGTCAACGCTGAATCCGCCCCGGATGAAGCTGGTCGCCACACTGACGACCACAGCCGGGTGCGCCTTGATGTGCGGCACCGGCGAGTGCTCGTTATAGGCGTAGAGCCCGACGAGTTTGCCGGGATATTGGGCGGTGACGGCCTCGGCCACGGCGTTGGCCAGGGTGATCGCGCGATACGTGACGCTGCCGAGTTTGGCACACGCTTCGCACTCGCACCAGCCGCCTCCATCGCTCGGGTCGACCGAGACGGACTGCTTTTCTGGATCGGCGGCGAATTGGGCCAGCGCATCGGCCACCACGAGGTCGCGCAAACCAGGATTGGAAATGCAAAACTTCGTGGATTTCCTCACGCCGGCCACGAGGCCCAGATACTCTGGATGCGCGGCGAAGGCCGCCTTGTTCCGGGAGAGGATGCCGTCGTAGGAATGGCCAGTGTTCAGCTCAATGCCACGCACCGCGCGGTTCCTCTCGCACCATTCGCGATACGGCCCCTTCGCATAGTCCCACGCGCCGAAGCCATACCAGATGACGCGCGATAGGTACGCGGGGTGTTCGAGCGCATCGACGGAGATCGCCAGTTGGGTCTGCACCGGGACCACCTCCCATGTCTTGCCGGGGAAGAACTGCCGGTAACCGAGCCGGTGCAACAAATCCCAAACCGCGTCCCGTGCGGCGAGATCGGTCGCGCCGAGCACCCAGACTCCTTTCGCATGGGAGCGCAAAAGGTATTCCTCACCCCTCGTGGGATCGGCGGGTGCAAAGGATGCGCCGGTCTTGAGGGCTGGAAAATCCTCCGCGCGGCCGACCGCGATTCCGCTCGCGCCATCGCCCGTTTGCACCTCGAACTTCGCTCCACTGATGCGGCCGAGTTGGGTGGCGAGTTCGGCCGCCGCCGCCTTGGTAGGGTCGGAGGCCGTGGTCGAAACGATGACCGGCAGTAACGCCTTGCCCTGATCGGCGAGGTTCAGCGTTTCCGCGGCAGGGGCCTGGACGGCAATGATGAGGCAAAGGATGAATAGGGTCTTCATGGATGGGCGGGAGGACTCGATCTACATGCAGCGATGGAAAGGAAACACGACAACCAAAAGGCAAACCGCGCGAGGAGCAGAGAAGGAAAATGCCGGATGGCGCGCCGCCAGCCAGAGGGCGCTGGTGGCGTCCTGGCGGGGTGCCCCCTCTTCGTCACCCTGAGGAACGAAGGGCCTCTGATCTCCTCCGGGCATCTGCCATCTGTCTGGTGAGGAAAAGCAGAGATCACCAGTCCTTCGCAAGAATGACGACGATTGGGGGCGCCTTCGTCTTGCGAAAGGCTCACACCGCGCAGCGCGAAGGCGTTAGGGTTTCGGAGGTGCAGGGTTGGGCGCTGGCTGCGGCTTCTCCAGACTCGCGATCCATCGCGCGAGGAGGGCCACGCCATCGGGGTCCGGCTTGAGGGTTCCCAACGGTGGCATTTGGGAAGCCCCACGCAGGGAAGGGCGGTAGAGCAGGAGCGAGCGAGCGGGATCGCCGGGTGCGACGAGACGAACGTTGGGAATGCCCAGGTCCGCGTGCAGGGGTTGGGTATCCATCACCTCCATCTCCACCTCGTTGAAGTTGCTGGCGAGCTGCATCGACGAATTGCCGCCGCCGGAACGCACGTGGCAGTGGGAACAATTGGCATGCAGATAGGCGCGGGCGCGCGCGGTGAGCGGCGCGCTTTCATCGCGGGGGTCCGCCAGGTGGGCGAGGGCTTCCGCGGCGTGGGGCAGGAGCGGGCCGTCTTTCACGGGGGCGCGTTGCCAGTCGGTGCCGAGGATGAGTTCGAGCTTCGCCTGGATGGCGGCGTCATTCAGGTTCTGGTGGCTCAATTCGTTCCGCCACTCGCCGCCTTCGGTCCCGGCGTGATTGAAGGAGAACAAGCCGGCGCGTTCCCAGCGCGCGAGCTGATTTTCCCCGGAGGCGTCTTTGCGATTGAGCTGCACGGTGCTCACGCCCAGGAGGTAGTTGGCCGCGCGGCTGTGGCAGACCGCGCATTCCTGCCGGCTGGGAATCCGCCAGTCGGGACGCGTCACGCCTTCCTTCGGCATGAGCTCGGCCTCCGTTTGCCCTTCATTCCAGCCGTAGCTGTATCCCGCCCACTCGCCCTGCTGGCGTAGCAACACGCGAGTCTCGATCCGCTTCCCTTGCAGGCTGAGGGTCTGCGCGATGGCCGTGCCTTCCGGGAGATTCCAGCCGCGTTGATCCGTGTAATCGATGCGGGCGGTCCCGGGCAGCGCGATATAGCGTTCGCTCGTCGCTCCGTCGTGCCATGCGGGTGCATTCACTTCGTAGCGCAGCAAGGCGGGATGCGGCTTTAGCGCCGCGGTGTCGAGGAACAAGCCGGTTTCGCTGAGCTTTTGCGGGAATGGGGCGGACGCCTTTGTTTGCGGGGCGTGCACGAGTTTGTGGATGGCATTCCCATTGTAATCCACGACGAGGAGATTGCCCTCCAGCGATTCGCAGAAGTTGGTGATGCCGAATGGGGTTTTGGCGAGGTGGGTGTCACTCACGAGTTTTCCGTTCTGCTGGCGGGCGGCCCAGATCTGGCCGGTGCTGAAGTCGCCGTAGACATACGCGCCTGCGAGCTCGGGGAGCGCCTTGCCATGATACACAATTCCGCCGGTGAGCGAGCGGAAGTCGGAGTGTGAATGCTCGATGAGCGGCTGGGAGATCGGCGTGGGGCCGACCCGGCGGTTCTGCTGCAATACGTGGCTGCCTTCGAACCGTGGCCATCCGTAGTTCTCGCCGCGATGGGCGATGCGGGCGTATTCCCACAAATCCTGGCCATTTTCGCCGACCCAGAAATCGCCGGTGACACTGTCCATCCGCATGCGCCATGGATTGCGGAAGCCGTAGGCCCACGTCTCCAGTCGGGCGCCAGGCGTTTGCAGGAACGGGTTGTCGGAGGGGATGCCATAGGGGAGGCCATTGGAGGGGTGATCCACGTCGATCCGCAGCAGTTTGGAGTAGAGCTGGGTGAGATCCTGGCCGGTGTCCCATTCATCGCAGTCGCTCGTGCCGTCCCCCGTGGTCATGTAGAGCATGCCGTCCTTGCCAAAGCCCAGCCCCAGGCCGTTGTGTCCGTGCGAGTGCCACTCCATGAGGAGCGTGCGCGACGCCGGGTCGATACGGCCCGTGGCGCGATCCATCGTGTAGCGCAGGAGGTGGCTGTTGAAGTCCATCCGGCCTTCGCCAAAGCGGGCATTCGCGCTGACGTAGAGAAATCCGTTCTCGGCGAAGCGTGGATGGAAGGCGGTATCGAAAATGGATTCGTCCAACTCCAGCAGCACCTCCGGTTCGATCACTTCCTGGCTATTCGGCAGACGTAACAGCCGGCTCTTGCGCACTGGCCCATAGCCATTGTTTTCCAGCAGGAGGTAGGAATCACGCCCGGGCTCGGTGACGATCGTGATGGGGAAGGCGGTCTTTAACTTGGGGAACACCCTCTCCGCGCGGAAAGGGAGCGGAGGTTCCGGCGAACCGACAAGATGCGAGGTGTCCCACGGGACTCGCTGGAGGGCCGCGCCCTCCTGCGGGCCGATGAACTTCACCGGCACATAGTCCTCGTAATGGTGAAAATCGGGCTTGCTGAGCGGTGCATTCGAAGAGAGAGCCGTCTTTTCGAGGCCCGCCGAATAGTCATAGCGACACAAGGCGTGCTGCCAGACCTCGCCAGGAGCGGGCCGGCCGCCGGTGGAGATAAAGTCGCGCCACGGAATGCGCCCCTCGACGGTCCAACCTTTGTCTTTGTCGCTCCAGTTGTTGAGCGTGCCACGGACTTCCACGGCCGACTCGATGTGAAAGTCGCGCTCCTTCCCGAACCTCGGATAACCGCCCGCGCCGCGCGACGGCAGGAACATATCGAGCTTGGCATTCGCGGCATTGACCTCGAATTCGTAGTAGCCCGTTTTGTCCTTGGCCGGCTTGAAAAACAACTCGAACACGTCACACAGCCAGATCTGTCCGTCCTGCTCCGTCACATTGGCGAAGACATCCCAATCCTCCATCTCGGCGGAAAAGTAGAGATACTCACGATCCCACAGCAGGCGCGCTTTGGTCTTGGTGGGTGGGGTGCGCTCGCCGTCCGGCAGCCAGCCGGTGATGAAATCCTCCACGACTTGCGCGTTTTTCCACGCGGGATCATCCAGACGGCCATCGATCGTGGGTGGGGACGTGGCCCATCGGCATTCGGTATCCGCGGCGAGGGCAACGCCGCCGAGTGCGAGTGAGGCGAGGAGTGGGAGGGTGGTTTTTTTCATGGGTATCAGGGGGCGACGAACGCCTTTTCCGGCGCGTCATAGGTGACCATCAGGTCCTTGAGGTAAATCTCCGCGCGCGGCACCGCGGAGTAATTGGTGAGTTGGAGGGCTTTCTCGGGAAGTTCGACGATGAGCTTTTTGAAAGTGATCGGATACTTCACGACGCCGTCGCCAGTGTACTTCCACTGGCTGCTGTAGGGCCAGTGATAACCTTCGCCGGGAAAGTTCCCCGGCAATGGAAAGCGCATGAAGCGCCAGCCCTCGAAATTGATCCGGCTGCGTTGCCACGGGTCGTTGGTATTCCAATCCCCGACCGAGACGGCTTTCATGTCGGCGAGTTCCTTCTCGCTCATCCAGTCGGCCATCCAGCGCGTGGCTTCGCCTTTCATCGCGGCCCCAATACTCGTCCACCGCTGGCCGCCGGCGTCTTCGAATTCGAACAGGATGCGGCCCCAGCCGCCGTTGCCATTGACCATGAGGCCGATTTCCGTGGGCTTGCCGGGAATCTCGATGCCGTGCGTGTGCGTGAGAATGGAGTACATGGGAAGGAAACTCGATCCGGCGGCCGGCAGGCGCGGAGTGACTTTCAAGGGCGTCTTTTCACCGGCAAATTCGGCGATGTTTTCGTAGGCAAAATCGCCCGGGCGGCGCGGGCACTCGAAATTGAAGAACTCCAGTTCTGTATTCCGGCCGGCCTCGACCCGCCAATCGGCAAACTGGCCGAGCGAGGAGACGAGAAACGGTTTCGTTTTGGGATCGGGACGGCTTTCCATCGTGGCCGCGCCGGATTCGATACTCACGATGGCTCGGGGTGTGGCCAAGAAGAGCGGCTCCGCGGAAATATCGAGCTGTGCCTTACCGTTTGCGAGTTCCACCGGCCGCTCGTTGCCCATCATATCGGTCGCCACCCCGGCGACATCGAGGGTGAGTTGGCGCGTTCCGCGCATGGTCCACAGGACGGTGACAAAACCGCCGTCTTGTTTCTTGAACTCGACCGCATCGACCACGGGCGAACCGGTTGGCACGGCTCGGGTGAACCTGGCTCCATCGAGTTGCTGCGTCATCGTGGCGATGGCGACATAGCTTGGTTTTGGCCGCACGTCCGGCTTGACGAAGCAGAAGCCGCACGAACCCCAGTTGCTGTAATAGTACGAATTCCCCATGTCCGTAATGCTGCCCCCGCGAATGACCGGGACGCCCCAAGCCAGGGAGTGCATGGCATGCCGGACGAAATAGGCGGCCTGGGTGCGCAGCGAGAGATTGCCCGGGTTCGTGCTCGGATAACAGATCTCGTAGCATTGGGTGACGGGCTTGTCCTTGTAACCGTAGTGATCCAGGATCTGGCGATCCATCCAGAGGCTCGCATTGTTCGCCACGAAATCGAGCGGCTGCGTCTCCGGCATGCGCATGAAGCTGCCGGCTTCGTTGCCGCGCGAATCGAAAAGCTCCTTCGGGAAGTGGTGACGGGCAAACTCTTCCATCAGGTGCGGATTACCATTCCCGAAGGACAGCCTCGCATCCGGAAACTTCGCGCGGGCGGCCTGGGCGGTCTCGGTGGCCTCCTTCCACATCTCATCGAACTTGGCCTGCTCCTTTTCATCGAGGTGGTACGGAGTGCGGCCCGTGAAGAGGTCCGGCGTGCGCATGATGTGGGCGCCGCTGACCGCATTTTCGTGGAAAATGAGGATGCTCCTGGGCGCAAGCGGATCCTTCTCGAGTAGTTTGCCCAGGAGATCGGCGTTGCGAGGCTCGCTGCCATTGAGCACGCCATATTTTTTCCGTTCCTCGGCCGTGAAACCGAACATTCCATAGCGCAGGCCAGCCTTGAGGTAGAGCGGGCCGACGGTGTCGGCTTCATCCGGCGTGTAGTGACCCCCGCTGAAATCCCACGTACCAAAGGGGGACTCGTCACGATGCCGGCGGGTGTCCGGAGCCAGCAGCGCGAAGGTCGTCTCGCGCCGGAGCAACTCCCCACGGCCCTGCATGAGCCGAACGGTTACTTCGTGGTAGCCACGGTGTTTGACGGGGATGGCGATGTCTTTCCGGAGCGTGCCATCCTTCGGAAATTCGAGTTCTTCCGACGCGATCTTCGTGATCTCGCCGTAGAAGTCCGTGGCCGTGGCCTCGATCGAGAACTTGCCCGCGCGTGAGCCGACGTGGTGAAGATCCACGTGGAAGGTGGGGGTCTGTGGTTCGTTGAAGATGTGGGCTTTTTCATCGCTCGTCACCTCCATGCGGACGGCAGAGCGCTGGAACGTCATCCCAAAGATATGCACGCCACTTGGTGCGCCGATGGGTCGGATTTGAAATCGGCACGGGTCCGGAGAGCGCACGGCGAGGTTGAGTTCCTTGGTCACTTCGACGTCGAAGGCCCATTCGTCCTTGAAATCCTGGGCGAAGGCGAGTCCCAGCGGGACGCGAATCATGAAGACATTTCCCGCCGGGGTGGGGATCGTGGCGCTGGCCCCTGCGCCACGTGCTTCGTCGAATCGCGGAATGGTCGCAGAGAAGTCGTGGAGCACCACGCGCCGGGCTCCGTCGATCGCGCCGATGCGGAAGCTGACCACGTTGGAGAGCGCGCGGTCATTGTCCGCCGCAGCCAGGAGATAAACGGCCGCATAATCCGTTACCGGCACCTTGAACAATGGCCGCCGGGGATCCCCGGGCGTTTCGGGCCCTGTGTCGTAGGTCGAGTAGTAGCTGCTGGGATCCTTGGCCCAGTCCGGCCATTCGGCGGATTTGAGAAAGAGATTGTCCGAGCCGGGCTTCGTAACAAGGTCGAACGGAACACCGGCCACGGTCACGTGCTTGTCGTCGAGGGCAACCCCTGCGGAGTGGCTCGCATAGCCATCCACGCTCACCGGGACAAAGACACCGGATGCCGACACCCCGGTCTTGCGCGGCTGGATGACGGGCGCGGCGCCGAAGGCGCTGGTGAGACCGAGCGCGAGCGCCAGGCAGAAAGAGAGATTTTTGTTCATGTTTCCGGGGGCGGGGACTGGCGACTGACGTTAGGGAAAGGTGGGTTTCAGATCGCGGATATTGCGCAGTTGGGCGTCTTTGCCGCCCGCGGGTGCATACAAGATGACTGGGGCGAGGATTCCGCCGGTGCCGAGTTCGTTCACGACCATGTTGGATACGCACACCGTGATGACATTTTTCCCGGGGTGCACGGCGGCGGTGGCGTCGAGTTCGAAGGGTGACATCGCCGAGCCGTGGCTGATGCCGATGGGCTGGCCATTGATCCAGACCTTGGCCAGCTCGTCCGCCGCGCCGCACCAGAAGAAGACCCGATCCTTGGGCGCCGAGGCCGGGATTTCGACGACCTGCCGGTACCACGCGAGGCCTTTGTAGTAGCGCAGCCCCTGGTTGCTCCAGGAGGAGCTCGAAGTCTTGATCGTTTGCCAGTTGCCTCCGCGGATGTCGCCCCGCCAGAGTCCGATCTCCTCGCCGACGCTCTGCGGATCGATCTGAAACTGCCATTCGTCCTGCGCCGCGGCGAGGAGCTGATTGCCACCGGTGACGCGTTCGTAGCCCTGCTCGGTGCACGGGCGGAAGAAGCGCTTCATGTAATTGATGTAGGTGCTGAAGCGGCCCGCGGAAAGCATGGGGACGGGCTTATAGGCCATGAGTTTGTTGGCGACCGCGTCGAGCTTGTCCAACTCGGCTTTGGCCGCCACGAAGTCCACGCGCACTCGGGCATCCATCATGCCGTTGAAGGCGTCGAGAAGATCGAAGGTTTCCGTGATCATTTGCACCCGGGCGGCGTACTCGGTTTTCCCCGAGGCGAGTTTTTTGCCTTCGTCGAGGAGCGTCCGCGCTTCCTTGCGCAGCGGAGCGGGGTAGAAATGCGGCATGTCCCAGGCGGACCCGGTGCAGAAATCGCCGTCGCGCAGGGCGGCATCCATGAGGGTGATATAGCGTCCCATCGGCGCCGCCGCCGGACCGAAGAACTTTTCGTAACAATCCTGGAGCAGCGCATCCACGTCGGTCTGGTGGTTCCACATGAGTTTCGCCGCGACGTAGTTCGAGGGAAATTGCGAGCCGTAATTGGGAAAAGTTTCCACACGCCAGCCTTTGAGGCCAAGCTCGTGGCAGGCGGGGATTTCGTCGCGCAGCCGGTGAACGATGATGAAGGGCAGGCCCGGGTCAGAGAGGTTGCTCCAATAGCCGCGGTCATAAAGCTCGGGCATGATCTTCCCCCACTCCTGATAGAGCCAGCGGGCGTAACTTTTTTCCGGCGCGATGGGATTCGAGAAGCCATGCACGCGGTCGAGGGCGATCGGGGCCAGAGCCCCGGTGATGCGTGGATCGGGCTTCCAGCGCTTGGGCGGGCGCATGTAGGAGTGGTAAATATAGAAGGCGAGCTTGGTATCGGGATAATCGGCATCCAGGCCCTTGAGCACCTGATTGAAAAACCAGATGTAGCGATCCGTGACGGCGGTCTCGTTGGAGAAGGGATCGAAATCGCCGCCATCGAGCGCGCGGCAATTGGGGCACTCGCAGAAGCCGCCGCCGTCGTTAGGACCGAGCGGGATGACCGGTCCTTTGCCGGCCTTCCGCATTTCCTTGATGCGGTCGATGGTGAACTGGATCAGCTTGGGATTGGAAACGCAGTGCTGGCGGCCGACGCGTTTGCCTTTCACGAGGCTGTAATATTCGGCGTTCTCCTGCGGTTCCCACTCGCCGGAGGTCTTGCTGAGCGCGAAGGGCGGCGCGTGAATGCCGTGGCCACCCGCGAAAGCGTCGCCACCGCAGCGCACGCGCGCCTGCCAGTCTCGGTCCGGCATCTGGAACCAACGCGATGAGAACGAGGGCGCCTGCTCGGTGGTCTGTTCCGCCAGAGAGATCGTCTTTAGCTGAGGGATTACGGTGCCGAGATCGCCGGGCATGAACCAGCGGCAGCCGAGTTGCTCCAGCAACTCCGCGACTCCGTAGGCCGGGCCTTCACCGTTGCCGGCGATCAGCACTGCGTCCTGCGTGACCTTGAGCACGAACGTCCCGCGATTGGCGGCGTTTCTGGTGGGACTGATGGGAGCGATGCGACCGATGAAGATGGGCACCTGGTCCTTTGCTTTGGCGTCGGCGAGGAATGTGGCGGCGTCAGTGGCGGTCGCGGTGGGGAGTTGAGCGCCGGAGATTTTTGCAACCTGTGCGGTGAGTTCATCGAGCGCGCGCTTTTCGAATTCATCCGGCTGCGCTGGCATGACAATCACGGCCTTGGGCTGGCCGTCGCGGACGAGCGTGACGCCGGCGCCGAGTGCGGGAAATGCCCATGATAATAGCAGGAGCGCCCCGAGCGCGGAGCAATTGCGCGAAACTCGGATTTCGGATTTCGGATTTCGGATTTTCATCGTTCTGAGGCAGGGATATGGATGGCGGCGAAGGAGGTGAGGCCGAAACCGATGGGCTTCATCGGCGCCGGACGAATTTTGTCCCCGGCGTGGCCGTTGAAGTTATGGCAAGGGGATTCACTGGGGGAGCTTGTCTTTGGTCACCAGGTCCCGCGGTAGGAGCAGTTCACTCGGCGACGCTGCGAGGATATTGGGCGCATTGAAAAACCAAAGCTGGGAATGCGTGTGCGGCGACAGACTCCAGGCCTGACCGTCTTTTCCTTCCGGAACGGGTACGGTAACGACCTCGTCGTTCGTCACCACGTCGGCGATCGGCTGGCGGTCCGTTCCGACGATCTTGCACGGGTTGCCGCTGTAGAAGAACTGAAGCTGCTTCGTGCCGCGGGGGACATAGAAGAAACGCTCCGGCAATTGCCCCAAGGGCACGAGGCGGACCCCGCGCTTGGGCAGCCAGCCGGCGGTGCGATCGGCGGGGGTGTTGATCCGCCAGCCGGCGCCGGCATCGTTGCATTCAAAAAAGTAAGTGCCCGCGCGCGGTACTTTCAGAGAGAGCGCATGCGGGTCGCCATCGAGCTTTTGGCGGCCCGACGCGATGACTTTGTCCCGCGCGTCCGTGAGCGTCCACTGGGCGTCGGCGTGGTCGCGGTAGGATGAGATGACCCCGACGGTGAACTCCAGATCGAGCGGCTCGCCCGTTGCGCTGCCAAGGGCGTACCTTTCCACCCGTTGAAAGGCTTGAGTCAGCGGCGCCGGCTGCCCTCCGGGCAGCTTGGCCGGCACGAGGTCGTCGTAGCTAAACTTCAGCTCCTCAACGGGGGTGGGTTGGAAATAAGCCAAACCCTCGCGGAACCACTGATCAGTCTCTTCGCGCGTAACCGGGGACTCGACGATCCAGGGCTTCGGCGATTTTTCGTTAAACTTCCAACCGGGTTCGTCGAATTTCTTGGCGGCATCGCTGGCGAACGTCTGTCGCATCGCTCCCCAGTGGTTCATATATTCGTAGCGCGTACGATAGGCGTGCGTGAGCGCGGCGACCGTGAATTCCTTCTGCCTGGCCTTGTCCTTCTCGTGGTCGAGCTGCCACCGCAGATGGACATAGTGAAGGTAATGCTTGAGTTGATCCAGCCGCGCCAGGACATCGGGCCGGGTATTGGCGAGGCGCGTGGCTTCTTCCAGGTCACGAAATGCTTCACCCACGAGACCGCGGCTCATGATCGGGGTGTCGTCCGGGGCGACGCGTTCGTAGTAGCGTTTCATCGCAGGCGCCGCGGGCCCGAAGGCCTGGTCATAAAAGTCGGCCAGCAGCGCATCCACGTCGGCTGCGGGGTTCCAGAGCAGTTTGTTGGCAACGTAATAGCCGCGCCCATGTGGGCCCCAGT
The DNA here is from genome assembly GCA_038228205.1 of Chthoniobacterales bacterium. GTDB lineage: Bacteria > Verrucomicrobiota > Verrucomicrobiia > Chthoniobacterales > Chthoniobacteraceae > Chthoniobacter. Next base: position 67,843 of record JBBRPL010000009.1, on the reverse strand, counting down.
TATTCCCGCTTTCGGCGTCGAAGCTGGTCGCCCCGGCCTTCGCGTAACGGTCGATGCGCGAGCGGATTTGCGTGATGTTGCCGCCTTTTCCACCGGGGAGCTTGTCGAAATCCCAGAGCCAGACCGAAAAATACTCGTAGAAGCCCATCGACCGGGCCTTCTTCGGCCAGAGGTCGGCGAGTTCGTCGAAGGTGTAGGCTCCTCGCGTAAACCCGGCGGTGAGCTGCACGTAGACGTTTGGCTCCAGGTCGAAGGACGGAGGTTCGCTGTGTTCGCCGTAGGCGAGACAACCCACCAGTTTTCCGGGATATTTCTTCGCCACTTCGCGCGCGACGATGTTGGCGAGTCCGAAGACCCGATTGGAGACTTTGCCGAGCTTGGCGCAGTTTTCGCACTCGCACTGGCCGAGGCCATCCGAGCACTCCATCGAGACCATCTCCCGGTCGGGAAATTTTTCCAGTTGGCCCAGCGCCCAAGCGACCGCCAGGCGCTGCACTTCCGGATTGCTGACGCACAGTTGCTCGCCCTTCCGGACGCCCTTGACGAGCGCGAGGTATTCCGGATGGGCCTCGAATTCCGCTTTATGGGCGCCGATGATCGCCTGCCAGGCGTGTCCGGCATTGACGCGGAAGGAACTCGCCATGCGATTGTGCCGCGACCACGCCTCGAAATCCTTCTGGGTGCTGCCGCCGTGCGGGTGTCCTTTGTCGGCAAACATCCCGTATCCGTACCAGATGCGACGCGCGAGCATGCGCGGCCGGTCGGACACCTCGAGCGAGACGCTGAGCTTTGGCGCCGAAGGCACCACTTCCCATTCCGGCGCGGGGAAGAACCAGCGGCAGCCCACTTGTTCGAGCAGCCGGAAGGCGGCATGCGAGACGCCGAGATCCGTCGCTCCGATGAGCCTCAGACGCTTCGGCTCGCTGCGGATGGCAAAGGCCTCGCGGCCATCGTAGGTGTTGCGGATTTCCAGCGCCGTGTTCAGCGAGGCGTCTGGAAATTCCGCGAGGGTGCCGAGAACGATGCCCTGGGAACCGTCGCCGGTTTGCACCTCGAATTTCGCACCGGTGATGCGGTCCAGATACTCCGCCAATTCCGCGGCAACGGCCTTGGTGGCATCGGAAGCATTGGCGGCGATGACGATCGGTTGTAGCGCCTTCCCTCCATCGGCGAGAGGCGTGGCGCCGAGCGTTCGTGAACACGTCAGAAACGTGGCCCCGAGGAGGGCAAAGACGGCGAGGGAGTGCTTCATGGGGGAATATCGCTCCCTATAGAACCCGCTCCCGATGGGTTCATTGGCCCTGCTTTTCGCGGAATACTATAGCCAGATGGAAGAGACCGTGCTGAACGGATATCGTGTCGATCTCACTGGCCGCGCCCCCCTTCGCAGTCATTCTTGAGCGAAGCGAAGAACCTCCGAGGAGGCGGTCGAGGTACTGGCGGAGGCTGGTGCCTTTTGGGCGAGCTGATCTCTGCCTTTCTTCACCGACACGATTGTAGATGTCGCAAGAGATCAGTCTTCAGGTCAGCAATGTCCCTGCTGCGATCTAAACCTACTTCGGCGCCGGCGCGGGGGGCTTCGGTCCGTCCTCGCGTTTCGGCAAGCCTTTACCGAGGGCCAGTTCCGAGACCTTCAAACCCTTGCGCTCGCCTCCGAACCCGTAAAATGACGGCTCGTATTCATCCACCAAGGTGACGTCGGCCTTGGCCGGCACCTCCATGCCGAGGCCCCAATACACGGCATTGACGACGAGCCGCCGCAGACCTTCGTTGGTGAGATCCGATGCTGCCCCCATGGTGGTACAAAGAACCCGATTTGTTTTGCCGGCCGAGTTCTGGTGCAGGCGCGTCCAGGCGACTGGTTGCATCGGGTCGTTCTTCGGCCCCGCCACCGCTGGACTGTCCGGCGCCAGGGTCTCGGTGACCTGCCCGCGGAGGATGATTTTCGCGTCGGACGGAGGGTTCGCTCCATAGACATCGGTGCCGCCGAAAACATCGGTCACGCCGCGCAGAATCGGGTCGTCCTTGGCGGATGGCTCAATGATGCCGCGCGTGCCCTCTTTCTTGTGGGAGCCGTGATGGCTGATCCATTTCTCGCCGAGCACGAAGCGGCCGAAGCCGCCCTCCCAGTCACCCTTCGCGCCGTTGTTGTATTTCTCCCACGGCGCCTTGAGGCCCGCGAAGGCATGGGTCGATGTGCGCAAGCCCACGATCGGCACGCCACGCAAATAAGCCGCGTCGAATTTCTGCATCGCCTCATCCGGCCACTTGCGGAAGCGCGTCAGCATGACAATGGCATCGGCGCTATCGAGAGCCGCCGGATTGGTGATCAATTCCTGCTTGCCGGGAAACACCGTGCCCTCGGCGTCGGCCGAAAAGATGACCGTGCAATCGAACCCGTGGTGCTGGCTGAGAATCTTTGCGAGCATGGGCATCCCTTCCTCGCTGCGATACTCCTCGTCACCTGCGATCAGGACGACGTGTTTGCCTTTTCCCGGGCCGGCCTTGCCCGGCATCTGAAGAAAGTCCTGGGCGACAGCCGGGACGGCGACAGCGAGGAAGAGGGGGACGAAGTTGCGGAGATTCATGGCGATGGGTGGGGGTGAATAGCTGGAGCCGGTGGCCCAGTTGAGCAGGACCATCGATCACAGCGTGCAACGATCATGGTGATCAAGAACCAAACCTTAGCAACGGAATTGGGTGAAGGATGCTATCGCAATTTCGAGCGAGACTCACCGGTTGCGGTCGCGCAAGGTATTCGAATGAGCTCCCTCCGATTTTCGCCTGCCGCCGCCGTCGGCCTCCTCCTCTTCGGCTTCGCCGTTCTGCCGGTCCAGGCAGAGCGCAAGCTTGCGGCCGGGCAGGTGGCCGAGATCGTCACCATGGGCATCGACGGCTCCGATCCACGCGTCGTTCTTCAAACCACCGAAATCGTCGAGGCGCCGAATTGGACTCCCGATGGAAAATGGCTCGTCTATAACAGCAAAGGCGGGCTATGGCGCATCCCGGTGGAAGGTGGCGGATCCTTGCAGATCGATACCGGGGAGGTAAAAGGCGCGAACAATGACCATGTTTTGTCGCCGGATGGCAGGATCATCTACTTCAGCGCGGGACCGCATTTCTATGCGGTTCCATTCGAGGGTGGCGCGCCGCGCCGCGTGTCGAATGAGCATCCCGTGGAATTGCAGTTCAAAAGCTTTTTGCACGGCATTTCGCCCGACGGGCGGACCCTCGCCTTTGTCGGAGTCAGCGCGGAGAACGGGGATGCGTGGGGACGCCTCGATCTCTACACGGTTCCGGCTGCGGGCGGGCCCGAAACGCGCCTGACCGACACGCCGGCTCCGGACGACGGACCTGAGTACTCGCCCGATGGGAACTGGATTTATTTCAACTCCGAACTCCATGCCAGGGTGCCCGGTCACGCCCAGTGTTACCGCATAAAGACCGACGGCACCGGGGTCGAGCAATTGACCCACGATGAACGCGTGAACTGGTTCCCGCACATCTCGCCGGACGGCAAGTGGGTGGTTTACATCAGCTTCCCGCCCGGCACGGTCAAACATCCCGCCGACAAGGATGTGATCTTGCGACGCATGCGCCCCGATGGGAGCGAGCAGGCCGACGTCGTGGCCTTTCTAGGCGGGCAGGGGACGATCAACGTCAACAGTTGGTCGCCCGATAGCAAACGGTTCGCCTTTGTCCGGTATCCGCGTCAGCCATGATTCATCGTCTCGTTCCCGCCTTGCTGCTTGTCGTTGCGGGCGGCCTTTTCGCGCAGGCTCCAAACGGTCCCTCGAGGGCGGCCGGCATCGTTCGGCTGAAGACACCCGTGGTCCTCGATGGCAGCGCCTCGGAGTGGTCATCCGTTCCTCCCACGGTCGTCTCCAGCAAGGCAGGGCGTGCCACATTCCGCCTTGGATACGACGCTCAGAATTTCTACGCATTTGTCGAGGTTGCCGATCCCAGTCCGCTCCGGAACTCCGCGGCCCGGCCGCAGGAAATGCTGAAGGGTGGGGATGCCATCGCCTTCTACTTCAACGATCCCAAGGCCGGCCCGCAACGCGTGCTCATCGGTCTGCTCGAAGGCCAGACTTTCATCTATGCGCACCGGCCCAAATCGAAGGACAAACAGCCCTACGTTTTCAGTTCGCCGGTCGGCAAGGCGCCTTTCGATTTCGTGGCGGCCCTTCCTGACGCGAGGGCGGTGCTGCTTCCTTCGAAGACAGGGTACGTGGCGGAGATCTCCCTTCCGTGGTCATCGCTGGGAATCAAGCAGCAGGTGACGGATCTCGGTTTTGATTTCGAAGTGATCTACTCGGACCCCGCTGGTTCCGTGAATGTCGATACCCTGTGGTGGCACGCGACGACCGGCCCGGGCTTGACCGTGGAAGACCTGCCGACGGAAGCCCGCCTCTATCCGGAAACGTGGGGCACCGCTTCGCTCGTCGATCATGCGCCAGCGGTTACCGCCGAAGGGTCCCGTAGTGTGGATCGGTCTGGTGAGGCGTCCGCCGCCGCGTCCATTTCGCTCGACCTTCCTCGTGATGGCCACCTCACCGTGGCCATCACCGACGAGCGCGGCTGGATCTACCGCGAGTTGATTCGCGCGGAACCCTTCAAGGCTGGCCGGCACAGCATCCCGTGGGATGGGCGCGATCGCTACGGCGATGTCCTGCCGCCGGGCAACTACCGCTGGAAAGCCATCCTCTTCGATGGCGTCGGCATGAAGTTCCTCGGCAGCGTGGGCAACTCCGCCCGCCCACCCTATCGTACGGAGGACGGCCTGGGCTCCCTCGGCGGACAGCATGGCGTACAGGGCACCGTCGCCGCGGATGCCAGCGGCATCTATATCGGTGGAGGCACCCAGGAAGGTGAACCTGCCTTCCGAAAGATCGATGCCAGGACGGGCGCGGCGATCTGGAAACGTTCTCCGGGCAGCTTTCAATCGGTCGTCGCCTCGACGGCCGACGAGGGGTTCCTCGTCCTCCTTAGTACCAAGGGAAAATCGCCCGATCCCACGCTTGCCCTCGTGGTGGTGGATCCGGCCACGGGCCTGACGGTGAAGATCGGCAAACAAAGCGAAATCGATATCGACGCACCCGCCAAAGATTCCGGCACGGCAGATGTCGCCATCGCCGGCGGACGCGCCTTTTTCAGTGTGCCTGCGGCCGGCCGCATTGGCGCTATCGACCTGAAATCCGGCTCCAGGCTCCCCGACATCGCGCTCAAGGCTTGGGGCCTGCAACGGGTGGATGAAGACACGCTGCTGGCTTGCACCAGGGATTCGGTCGTCCGGCTGAATTTGGCGACTGGCCGCGTCACTCCCGTCGTCACTGGACTCGTGCAGCCGCGTGACGTGGCGTTCGAAGCGAAAACGGGCGACATCTTCGTGAGCGATCTCGGGTCGAGTCAGCAGATCAAAAAGTTCTCCGCGGATGGCAAGCCTCTGGCGACTTACGGTCGGCCCGGCGGAAAGCCCGCGTCGATGGCAAAGTACGATCCGCTCGTCTTCGAGAATGTGACCAGCCTCGTCGCCGGTTCCGATGGCACGCTCTGGATGAAGGAAGCGTCGCCAACGCCGAAACGATTTATCCACATGACCGCCGATGGGCACTGGATCGAAGATCTGTGCGGTCCTGTCGCTTATAACGCCTTCGGCCCTGACCTGGACGACACCGCCACGATCTTCTACAACGCAACTCACGACACGCCACGCTTCATCGAGGCGCGGGTCAACTATGCTGGCTATGCGGCCGATCCCGCCCGGCCCGGCAACTGGAGCATCGCCGCCATCCACGATCTGTCCCTCGGGACCGACGGCGTCACGGTCAATCCGGTGATGGGGGAGGTAGCCCGGACCGGCTACGGACACGTCATCGCGTTCACCGCGAGCAACGGTAAACGCTTCCTCTTCCGCTTGTCCAAATTTAACCGCGCATCCGCTCCCGCGGGGGCTGGCCTTTGGGTCTGGGAAAAGGATCGGTGGGTTCCTGCCCTCTTCATCTGCGGTGATGAGAAGCAGGAGAACGGGCTCTCCTGGCGCGATTCCAATGGCGACGGCTTGATTCAGGACAGCGAACGCTTCCCCACACCGCACCTCGACCGCTATTCATGGATCGACCGCGGCATGGTCCTGCACGGCCTCGATGGTCTGCTCGCTCCCGCTTCCTTCGACAAGAACGGCCTGCCTGTCTATGAAGGCGGACGCTTCACCCCGTACTTGAAAGAGGCTTCGCCCTACCTGGAGGGCGGGAATGTCTTCGCCTCGGCCTCCGTCGATGGCTCGGTCTATTATGGCGTCAACTGGGGACCGCACCGCCACCTCGCCTTCTGGGATCGCGCCACCGATAACCGCCTCATCAAAGTCACCGATGGCAGGATCCAATGGATGACCGGCATCCACGCCGCGAAGGGTGGCTTTGCGGAATTCAACACCATGTCCGGCATTGCCGGCATCGTGGATGACATGGTGCTCGTCCAGAACGTCGAACCGTCCAGCTTCATTGCCTACACCACCGACGGCCTCGCACTCGGGGATTCCTCCACGGGTCCCGATGGGAAAAAGTCCAATGTCGGGCCCACCGCCATCTATATTGAAAGCTTCACCGGCCTCTTCATCAAGGACGCGCCTACCGGCCGGCGCATGTTATTCGTCGTGGTGAGCGGCGACGACCGCATTGTCGAGTTGACCGGGCCGGGACGCACGCAACGTTTCGAAGGCGGGGTCGCGCTGCCTGCCGGGTCGGCGCTGGCCGGAGCCGGAGTGCCCGTGATTCAGTACTCGAGCTGGTATGGCACTGTCTCGCGCGGCATCGGTATCGACGGGTACGACACCGAGTGGGAGCCGAGCGTCCCTAGGCTCACCTTGTCGGGCAAAAAAGGCCCGGTGGCCGATGTGCGCCTGCGCCGCGATGCCGGATCCCTTTTCATGATCGCCGATGTGCTCGATGCCACCCCTCTGGAGTCTGGCGAAGGCATCGAGCTGGACCTTGGCCACACGGACAAGCGTGCCGAAGTGACGATCGCTTTCACCGCGCCCCCGGCTCCCAGCAATGGAAAGTGGAACGGCAGTGCCACGATGAGCCGCGATGGAAAATCAAGAGCGACTCCGGAGATCAAGGTCGCCGCCAGCAGGCGTTGGGAAAATCTCGGCTATCGTCTGGAAGCCGAAATTCCGCTTTCACTCCTTCCGGAGTTTACCGCCGAGCGGAGTCAGACTTTCGAACGCGAGGCGATCGACCCTCGCACGGGCAAGCCTGGAAAGATCGAGAAACAGACGGCTCTGCGTCCGGATTTGAAGACGCCATTGTTTCTCAACCTCCGCGTCCTGCACCGGGAAGGCGAGAGACTGGCGCCCACACCTGTGACCAGCCAGGGTCTCCTTCCGGCGACGTTGCCCTGAGACTCATGATGGACACCACGCCGGACATGATTCCGCAACGCGCCGCCTGGAGCATCCGCCTGGGGCTTGCCGGTCTCGCGGTATTGGGATTTGGCATTGTCTGGACGGCCTTCCACTTTCTTTGCGTGGATCTCGGTGTCGGCGATTTACCTCCATCGAACGAAATCATAAGATCTCTCCACTAAAACGATCTGCACGATACACCTTTGCAGTCACAAGACCCCCTCGAAAAAGTTATGAAAATGACCTCCCCAACCACTCCCTGGAACCGCTGCCTCGATCATGGCCTTCGCCGCGGGGCGGCAATTCCGGCATTGCTGCTCCTGGCTCCGCTGCTCCTGGCGGTCAGCCATTTCGCCCGTGCGGAGGATGTGCCGGCCAAGCCCCCGGTGTTATCGCTCTGGGAAGGTCACTCCCCGGTCGGCGACGGTACGTTCCAGACCGAAGATCCTCAGATTACATTCTATCGCGCGGAACATCCCAATGGGGCGGCATTCGTGATTTGTCCGGGCGGTGGTTACGGTGGGCTCATGATGGTCCCCGAGGGTTCGGGCATCGCGCAGTGGCTCAATCAGCACGGTGTTAGTGGCGTGGTGCTCAAGTATCGGCTTCCGAAAGGCAATTCGATGGTCCCTTTGCTCGACGCTCAAAGGGCCATCCGCATGACGCGCGCGCATAGCAAGGAATGGGGGCTGGATCCGGCGAAAATCGGCATCATGGGCTTTTCGGCCGGAGGCCATCTGGCTTCCACTGCGGGAACTCATTTCGACGCGGGCGATCTTAAATCCGCCGATCCGGTGGAGCGGATCAGTTCGCGTCCCGATATGATGGTGCTGGTCTATCCGGTGATCACCATGGGTGAAAAAGGACACGCGGGCAGCCGCAAGAACCTCATGGGATCGACGCCGACGCCAGAGACAATCGAAAGGTTCTCGAACGAAAAGCAGATCACGCCGCAGACCCCGCCGGCTTTCCTCGCACACGCCGCGAATGACACCGTGGTGCCGCCCGAGAATAGCAAGACGTTCTTCGACGTCTTGCAGGCGAACAAGGTGCCGGCGAAGTATCTGGAGTTGCCCTCGGGCGGCCACGGTCTGAATGGGTACAAAGGACCGATGTGGGATGCCTGGCAGACGCAGTCCCTGGAGTGGATGGCGGAACAGAAATTCATTCCCAAGGGGGACGCGTCGCGATCCCAGTAAGGCGAGGGAATTCGGCGTCGTGGCAGACGGCATTGCTTCTTGATCATTGCCGACGTCCGACGATCGAAAGTAGTGGGCGATTTTGACGAGCTGCGACCCCTGCCGGGGTCGATCGGTCTTTTTTGTATTCCGGGGGTATCGCTCGGGGTATCGCTCGTGCCTCGCTCAACCCCCGGCTAATGGCTGTGAACCCTTCGGGTTCGGAGGTAGCCGAGGTTGCGGCGACCGGGTTGCGGCGACCGGGTTCCCGCGACCGGGTTCTGGCGACCGAGTCAACTGCCCGTGCCATTCTTCCGCGGCGGTGCCTTCGCCTTGGGAGACGGCGATGCCTTTTCCTCGGCGGCGAATTTTTGCTTCTGAGTCTCGGTGGCGAGCGCCTGACTGTCCGGACCAACCCAGATTTCGCGGCATCGGGCAGGAGTCGTGGCGCCTTCTCCGGAGAAGTTGACGATGATGGTGTCATTGAGCGCGAGGTCGGAGAGTTTGGCGGGCTTGCCGTTCTTCCAAACCTGGGTGGCCTCATCGACCGGGAGGATGCCGCGGCCGAGATCCGGGACCGCGACCTTGTCCCCGTGATAGTCGAATGGGGGTGGGATTTGGCGGGCGCCTTGCAATTCCCCCTGATCGAGTCGGATGGAGTCGAGGCGATAGGTGATCTGGTTCAGGCTGAGCCAGGTGAATTCGTCCATGATCAGGCTGGCCTTGGTGAAAGCGGCGTGTTCGTCCTGATACAAATGAAACCGGCACCGTGTGCCCGGCGGCAGGTCGGCGAGACTGGATTCTGTGTCGTGATACATCACCGAGACGACGCCTGGCACGATTTTCAGCGGTGCGCCCGCTTTGGGCTGGCTGCTGCGTTCCACTTTCGCTCCCTCGGGGGTGAGGGTGAAATCGACAAGTTCGCCCGTGCGATCCATGCGAAATTGACCGGCGCGCTTTTCCTTGTCCACCTGGACGAGTTCGCCGGTGACACAATGCGCGGAGAACGGCGGCGGGACGACGCCCGGCTGGAGCTGATACCACGGCAACTGCGCGTTCCCGTAATCCGTGCGATAGGGAAACTGCGCAGGATATTCGAGCGGCAGGTTGTCGTGTGTCTCGGGTGAGGGGTGCTGGCGATACGCACTCAAGGTCTCCCCCCAGGGCATGTCTTCAGCCTTCCACGCGCCGGAGAAAATGCGCACGATGCGGCCCTGCCGAAAGCCTTCGAGCAGGTTTTTCGGTTCGACGATCAATTTGACCCCGCTGTTGCCGAGACCGTCGCTGGAACTTTTTTTGATCTCGATCAATGCCGAGTGCATTTTGTCGGAGGGCGGATTGTAGGTTCTCAGTTCGTTCGTGGCGACGGCGAGGTCGAGGATTTTGCCAACGCCGAAATCCGCTTCCAGCAGAGCTTGCAGTTCCTTGCGCGTCGTCGTTTCGTTCCAGCAAAGAAGGCTGAGGGTGAGGCGCGGCCCGTCGACGCGGTCGATCCATGCGGGCAGGCCGCGCAGTTTGAGAAACGCGTCGTGCTTCGCGCGCTGCGCGGTGGTGACCAGTTTGTGGGTCTCCTCGCCGACCCAGATGTCGGTGCAGCGTCCCCGGCTGGTGGCGTCGCGCGCGGTGAGATTCACGAGCAGGCTATCGCCGGCGGCGAGATCGCTGAGGCCGATCTGTTTGTCGCCCCTCCAGACGCGCGTTTCCTTCGTCACGCTCAATTCGCTCTGGCCGAGATCGGGCTGATGTTTCGGCAGGCTTTGGGTGGTGACGAGCAGTTTGCCATCGGCCAATCGCGCTTCATCGAGGCGATAGCTGAAGCTATGGCCGGCGAGGGTCGTATAGGTGTCCTGCACCGTCCCGGCGCGGGTGAAAGCGCCATGCTCGTCCGGGAAGAGCATGAAGAGCAGGTCCGTGCCGAGTGGGATGTCGCGCAAGTCGGCGGGGGCATTGAGGTAGACGACGTTCCCAAAGGGCAGCAGCTGGAAGTCCCGCAACCGCCCCGTGCTGACCTCGCGGTAGCGTCCGCTGCGGTGGATGAAGTCGGCCTCGATCAATTCGCCGGTGACGCGATGGTCGGCGTGCATCGGCGGAAACTCGCCCGGCTTGAGCTGATACCAGGGGAGATTGGCGTTGGCGAAATCCGTGCGGTAGGGGTAGCGCGGATCGGGCTTAGAATTGTCCGCGGAGAAGGACGCAGGCAGGGCCGCCGCGAGCAGGGCGGCGGACAGGAGAAGGCAGTGGGGTTTCATCGAGCCGTCCTGTTCAAGCGACCATTTCCGAGATCGGACCAAGGCTGTCCACGAAGCGTTCCGCATTGACCTCCATCTTCTGGAGCATGGTCAGCATCAGATTGCTGAGGCGCGCGTTGCTGTCTTTCGGGCGGCCGCATAGCCCGCGCCATTCGTCGTAGCTCAGCTTGTAGCCGGTTTCCGGTGGGCGGTTATAGTCGATGTGCTGGCCGTGTTTGAGGCCGAGTCCGCGTCCGCCGGCGAAGACGATGGGGAGGTTCGCATTCGAGTGGCTCTGGCCATAGCTCATGCCGCTGCCGGTGAGAACCATGGTCCGGTCGAGCAGGGAATCTTCGCCATCCTTCACCGCCTGGAGCTGATCGAGGAAATAGGAGAGCTGCTGCATGAGGAAGACATCGCTCATCGTCAGCCGCGCGAGGACCATGGGATCGCCGCCGTGATGCGAGAGCTGGTGCCGGCTCTGGGTGATGCCGATCTCGGGAATGGCGATCCCATTGCCCTCGCTGCCGCTCATGTAAGTGACGACCCGTGTCATGTCCGTGCGCAACGCCAGGACGATGATGTCGTACATCGTGCGGTAGTATTCGCCGGCCAGTTCCTTGGAGACGTTATGCTGGAAAAGCTCGGCATCCTTCGCGCTCACGACGGGCCGTGGCACGTCGAGCCAGGATTCGAGGCGCTCGGTGCGGGTCTCCACGTCACGCACGGCGTGCAGGTATTCGTCGAGCTTCGTCCGATCTTCGTTGCCGAGGGACCGGCGGAGCTGTTTTGCATCGCCCAGCACCGTGTCGAGGACGCTGCGGCGGGTCTTGAGCTGTTCACCCTCCGCCTTCACGCCGCCGGGATTGACCCCAAAGAGCCGCTGGAAGACGGTGCGGGCGCTGTCCTCGGCTGGCAAGGGGACTCCGTCGGGGGAAAAGGCCAGGGTGGTCGACGCATTGGGCTGGCCGACGCCGGCGGTGACGGAGAGCTCCAGCGAAGGAAACCGCGTGTGTTGCCCGGTGACCTCCGCCATGAGTTGGTCGCAAGAGACGCTGTTGCGCACGCTGCGTTGATTGGTGTCGAGCTTGGCGCCGGTCAGCCACAAGTCGGCGCACACGTGGGCCGAGCCGAGCCCATTGGGGTGATACATCCCGCTAAGGACGGTGAGATTTTCGCGGTGTTTCGCCAGCGGCGTCAGCGCCTCGGAGAAATCGAAATCGCGGCCGGCCTTTTTCACCTGCCACGTCAGCCCATTCACCCCATTCGGAATATAGATGAACACGCTGCGGCGAGGCTTTTCCCGGTCGCCGGTCGCCGCATGCAGCGGGCGCATGGCGTCCAGGAAGGGCAGCGCGACGGTGGCGCCGAGACCGCGGAGGAAGTGGCGGCGATTGAGAAGCCAGCGCTGGGAGAGGATGTTGCTCATGATGGGTGTGGGGTTAGCGTTTCTGGAAGAGGTCGCTCGCGACGAAGGTCTCGATAAGGGTGGCGAGCCGGTAATTGTCCGCCTTGCTCTGCGCGACCATGCGCTGAAGATCGGCGCGGTCGGAATAGGTCATGACGCGGCGCATCGCGAACGTGGCCAGCTTTTCGGCAAAGGCTGCGGCGAACTTGTCGGAATCGTCGAGCAGCAGCCGCTTGAAGTCGCCGGCCCCGGTGAAGGTTCGGCCATCGGGCAATTCGCCGCTCGGGTCCACGGACGGATTGGTGCCGGCCCCATCCGCCACCAGCTCCACCGTGCGCCAGCGCCCGATGGCGTCATAGTTTTCAAACGCGAGGCCGAGGGGATCGATTTTCCGATGGCACGCGGCGCAGGCTGCATCCTCGCGGTGAGCGTTCAGTTTTTCGCGCAGGCTGGTTTTTGGCTGGGTGGGCTCCGCGGTCTTGATCGCGGGGACATTCGCGGGCGGTGGCGGCACCGGTTTGCCAAGGATGGATTCGGCCAGCCACTTGCCGCGGTGGACAGGGCGGTGGCGCATGCCGTCGGAAGTGAGGCCCAGCAGGGAAGCCTGGGTCAGCAAGCCGCCGCGATGGTCTTCGGGCTTCAGGGTCACGCGGCGAAACTCTTCGCCCTCCACGCCGGCGCAGCCGTAGAAGGCGGCAAGACGTTCGTTGAGCATCGTCCAGTCCGAGTCCAGAAATTCCCGCAGGCTGAGGTTCTGCGTGAGGACCTCGCGAAAGAAGCTGGTCGTTTCGCGGATCATGCTGTCCTGAAGATAGGCGTCGTACTCAGGGTAGAGCGTCTTATCGGGGGCGAACATCCCGACACGCCGCAATTGCAACCACTGGCGCGGGAAAGTGTCGGCGAAGGTTTCGGCGCGTGGGTCGTGGAGCATGCGGTGGACTTCGGCGCGCAGCGTGGCGGATTCGTGCAGCTTCGCGGCGCGGGCCAGGTCGAGCAGCCGCTCATCGGGCTGCGTGCTCCAGAGAAAGTAGGAGAGGCGGGACGCGAGTTCGTAATCAGTCAGCTTCGGCGTCGCCACCTCGGGTGCGCCTTCGACGAGGTAGAGAAAATCCTTGCTGCACAGGATGGCCAGGAGTGCGGTTCTGATCGCGCCCTCGAAGGTTTTGCCCGATTTCATCTCTTCCTCCGCGAGCTGGCCGTAGCGATCCACCTCGTCCGGGCGCGCCGGGCGGCGGAAGGCGCGTCCGGCAAAGCGCGTCACGATCTCGCGCGCCTGCGTGCCATCCTTGTTTCCCTCGCCGAAGATGAACTGGTGGGCGGGGGTGGGCCAGGATTCGATCATCGGTCCCTCGAACTCCACATAATCGATGAGGAGGAACGCGCAGATGGGCTGGTAACTATCGTCGGTGAGTTTGAGCTGCCAGGGGAAGCGCGTATTCATGCCGGTGAACGCCAGCGAGTTGTAGTCACGCGAGGGGCGGCCTGTGGGTTCCGGGCCGGGCACGTCATTGGTGATGCGGATCAGGCGGTGCCCCGCGGGTAGGTGCACCCGCGATTCCAGCACCACGGGCTGGTCTTCCGGGGCGTCCACATCGCGGGCCAGGAGGCTGCGGTCGAGCGTGGTTTCCTGGATGTTGATACGCGCCGGGCGTCCGCCGGGCGCGCGCAACCCGCTGAGCTTGACGCGCACGATGTAATCACCGCTGGCGGCGAGTTCGAGCTTTGCGCTGGAGCCGGGGTTGCCGTCGGCATTGTTGTTCGGCACGATGGAGACACGCACCTTATCCCTGGTGCCAAGTTCGTCGTAAAACTTTCGGGTGCCGCCCCATTTCGGGCGGATCTCGAATGGGCTCCAGTGAATGACCTGGTGCTTGGGCTGGGGATGCAGCGCGAGCGCTTCGTCGAGCACCGTCTCGGCGGCGGAAAGATACTTCTCCACGTGCGACGGCGCCAGCGAGAGCACCGACCCGATGCGCTCGAAGCCCAGCCAGGCTGGATCTTCCGACATGCCCGTCGTGTCGCGGGCATCGTAGGTGACTCCGAGCAGATCGCGAATGGTGTTCACGTATTCGGCCCGCGTGAGTTTGTGGAAGGAAACGCGCTCCGCGCTGGCCAGTCGCGCGGATTCTGCTGCCGCGAGCTGCGCGGTGATCCAGTCGACCACCGCGGCGATCTCCTGCGGCTTGGGCTGCGGCTCCTTTTTGGGCGGCATCTCCCCGGAGTTCAGCTCATCGAGAATGTCGGTCCAGTGGCCCGAAGTCTTGATGCCGGTGAAATCCGCGGGCAGCGTGTCGAGTCGCAGATCGCCCTTCTGTTTCCTTTCGTCATGGCACTTGAAGCAGTGCTCCCGGAAAAAGGGCTTCACCGTTTTTTCGAAATCCGCGGCCTCGGTGGCCCGCGCGGACTGGGCGAATCCCACCGCGGAGAGCGCGATGAGGCACAGGGGGGAAATGCGGTTCATACAAGGCGGATGGTGGCAGGCCGTGGGGAAATCGAAATCCCCGAGTACTCGGGGAGTTCGCGGTTGAGAACGCGATGGCGACGGCGCGGGGCGGTGACTACAGTGCGCACCATGCCGTGTCCCGTTCCCCTCCGCATCGCCATCGCGCTGCTCGCGATGTTAGGGACGGGGCCGATGCACGCGGCGGTTTCTTATTCCTGGTTCAGCCCGGAATTGCGCCGGATCGAAGCCGAGCGGCAAGAGTTGTCGGAGACCCTCGCCACACTCCCGGAGGTGCGCGATGCCCAGTTCACCGAGCGTCTTGGCTACCACAGCGGGTTTTCCGCGTCCGCGGACACGGTCGAATGGGTGGAGATGGATTTGCGTCGTGACGAGGCCATCGATGCTGTCGTGCTCGTGGCGGCGACCTCGAGTGACGGCGGCAGCGGCGCGCCCGGCTACGGTTTTCCGGTGCGCTTTCGGGTGGAGATTTCCGACAGCGCCGATCATGCCGGCCGCACGGTGATCGCGGATTACACGAATCGGGACTTTGCCAACCCAGGAGCGCTGCCCGTTTCCCTGGCGTGCGCGGGGAAACAAGCCCGCTATGTGCGCATCACCGCCACGCGACTTTACCGCGAGGGTGCTCGTGCCTTGTTCGCCCTGGGCGAAGTGATCATCCGGCAAGGCCAGTACAATCTCGCGCTGCGCCTCGGCCGGGTGGATTTTACCTATGGCCGCACGGTGGGCGCGCTTCCCGTGTGGGGGTTGTCGAATCTTGTGGATGGGCACTCGGTCCTCGGCCCGCCGGAAGGCGCCCGGCCCAGTCCGACGCTGGGTTATTGCTCCCGGCGGGTGAACCTGACGAGGGAGCCGCATCCGGTGCCTCGTTGGGTGCAGGTGGATCTCGGTGAGGAAATGCCGGTGGATGAGGTGCGCCTTTTTCCTGCGCATCCGCCGGAATACGCGCACCGGCCGGGCTATGGTTTTCCCCCACCGGTCAAGGTCGAGCTTTCGAACGATCCTGATTTTCACGACGCCGTCGGGATGACCGGGTTTCGTGAGGGCAGCGGCGCGGTGCAACGCGATCCGGTGAATCCCGGAGACAACATCGTCACTTTTACGGCGAAGGATGAAATGGCGCGTTACGTTCGGGTGACGGCGGCCCGGCTGTTCGATTCCGGCGGATTTTCCATCTTTGCCCTCGCCGAGATGCAGGTCTGGTCCGGTGACCGGAACGTCGCGCTCGGCCGGCCCGTGACGGCCTTTGACTCGATCGAAGACAAGGGCTGGTCGCGTGCGGCGCTGGTCGATGGATTCACGAGCCGCGCGAACATCGTGGAATGGGCGCCATGGATCACCGGTCTGTCCCAACGCCGTGAAACGCAGCAGCGGCTGGCGATCCTCGACGCGCGCCAGGCGGAACTGCTCGCCCAATTCCGTCGGATCACGTGGGGAGCGCTCGGCGCGTCGGTGGTGGTGGCGTTTCTGGCGTTGCTGGGGATCAACCTGCGCCAGCATCGGACGCGTCGGCTCGAGATGGAAGCCCTGCGCCAGCGTATCTCGCAGGATTTGCACGACGACATCGGCAGCAGCCTCGGCAGCATCGCTCTCATCAGTGATGACGCGCTGGATCTCACCGAGGACGAAGGACTGCGCCGCGAACTGGGCCAAATTCACGAAACGGCGCAGGAAGCGCTCGATTCCATGCGGGATATCGTGCGCCTGGCCCAACGCGGCGCCTACGGCCACGGCGATCTCACCGCGCACCTGCGGGAGATCGCCGGGCGCGCTTTGCGTGGAGTTTCGCACACCGTCCGTGGGGGGGCGGGGGACGACTTCGATCGGCTCTCCATGGAGGTCCATCGCGATCTCGTGCTCATCTTCAAGGAAGCGCTGCACAACCTGGCCCGCCACGCACAGGCCACCGAGGCCGACATCATCCTGGCCCGGCAGGACGATACGCTGACCCTCACGGTGCGGGACAACGGCTGTGGATTCGATCCCGCGAAACCGAAGGGAGCCGGCATGGGCCTTACCAATCTGCAGCGCCGGGCGGCCCGCCACGGAGGCCGCGTGCAGATCACCTCGTCTCCGGGCCAGGGCACCACCCTCAGCATCCTTCTTCCCCGTCATGGCTGAATCCGACAAATCATTGAACGTGTGGCTCGTCGAAGACCACAAGACCTACGGGGAACGCCTGATGCGGGCGCTCAACCGGCGGGACGCCCTCATTCACACGCAACACTTCACCGCCTGCGAAGACGCCCTCGCCGCTCTGGCCACGGAGGATGCGCCGCAGGTCATGTTGCTCGACGTGAAGCTGCCCGGCATGAGCGGCATTGAAGCGCTCGCGCCGTTGCGTCAGAAGGCCCCGCGCACTGCCCTGGTCATCCTCACGGTGTTCGAAGACGATGACAAAATCTTCCGCGCCATCTGCGCCGGAGCCACCGGCTATATGTTGAAAACCGCCAGTGTCGCGGATATTGCCGCGGCGATCCGGACTGCGGCCGCGGGCGGGTCCCCGATCAATCCCACGATTGCCCGGCGTGTCCTCGAAATGTTTTCCAAGGCCAATCCGCCGCAACGCGATTACGGGTTGAGTCCACGGGAGCAGGACATTCTGCAACTGCTGGTCGAAGGCCACACCATCAAGGAGGCGGCGGCCCAACTTGGCATCGGCTATTATACGGCGGATGAATATATCCGCGGCGTCTACGAAAAGCTCCAGGTGCACAGCCGCGGCAGCGCCGTGGCCAAGGCGGTCCGGGAGGGGTTCGGTGGAAAACGCGGGGATTAAGAACTAAATCACCGGACTGAAAGTTTGCTCACGCGGCCGTCCGCGTCGCCGACGATCAGTGCGGCGTCGGACCAAAGCAGGGCGGTGATATCCTGGGGCATTTGGCACGAGGCTTTGAGCGCGCCTTCGCGGTCGAAGACGGAGAGAGTGCCTCCCCAGTAACCGACGGCGGTCCACTCGCCGTTCGAGGCGGCAACTTTGGCCACGCGGTCGGGGCGTTCGTGGGCTTTGAGGGCCTGCGCGTCCGCGGGTGGTGGCTCGATCTCACCGGCCTGGCCCGGTTTCGTGGACGTGACCTTCCCGCTGGTGTTGAGTGTGGTCAGCGTGCCGTCCAGCGAGAGCGCGTCGAGGTTGCCTCCGGAAGCTTTCAGCGCGGTAACACGATCCTGAACCGATGCCGTCCAAACCGTCTCCAGCGTTCCTTTCGGCCCTGGCGCATGCGTTGCTACCACGAGCGAATCCGTCGTTGGTAGTGCCCACTTCGTCAGGGGTTGCAGGCCGGCGGTGGCTTCGTAGAGGGTGCCGACGGCTTCGCTCATGCCCTCGGCGTCATAGGCGATGAGGGTGATGGATTCCTGGCCACGGCCAACGCCGTCGCGTTGCCACGCAATCACGCCGCGGGCCCGGCCGGGGAAGCTCTGCGCGTCGGTCTCGTAGGCAACGAAACGCTGATCCTGAAGGAACTTGATGATCGGGTTGTCCTGCGCATTGCCGAGAAGAATCACGGGCCCGGGCACCGCAAATCCAGCCCACTGCGGGGGATTGTCGGACCCGGGTTTGATCTGGTCGCTGCCGGAGTAGGCGAGCCCGCTCCAGGTCGGCGCTTCGAGGGCGGTCAGCGTGCGCGATTTTGAAGCTTCGGCGAGCGGCATCGTTTTGCAGCGCACACCCCACGGCTCCAGGATTTTCGTGAGCCGGTTGGCCGCCTCCTCATTGAAGGCGCTGGCGCCGGGGACGATCGTCACGTCGTGGTGAAGGCGGGCGAAGCGAAAGACGTTGTCGAGGTCGTTGCCAAAGGCCAATGCGCGGTGCGGCGAACCCGCCACGATCGCGGCCCGGCGGGGTGGCGACAGTTCGAATGTCGTCCGGTTTTCGTGGCCGGCGAGCAACTCGCGAACGACAACGGTCCATTTGCCGGCTGGATCGTTCACCGCCAGCGGGAGCGTCTCGTTGAAGCTGCCGAGAGTGGTCGACCGGTAGAGGTCGTAACGGGTGACGCCGAGCGAATCCGTGACCCGGATCTGGAGCGGCGCGGACCCGCTAAGGACACCGCCTTTGTCATCGACCAGGGTCGCACCGATTTGCAGGCGAAATGCAGCCTTTTCGTCCAGGAAATCGCGGGTCACTTCGGGGCGATGAGCGCGTATTCCGCCGATGGGCCGCGCCGTGCGGCCGAAGACCCGCATCTGCCCGGGACCAAATTGGAATTTGCCGGCCAGCTTTCCGCCCGCCGCCGCGAACTGCTCCACCGAACCGCCGTGGATCGCGTCGTAGACAGGACGTCCATCGGCCGGCAGCGCGATGGTGGCCGACGCGGCTTTCACGGCATTCCGCCCGCCGTTCTCTTTGTCGAAGGTGGCGTTGACGGCGAAGTCATACTCGATTTCCGGGGAGGAATGGCGTGTGGCGATGATGGTCGGCAGATCGGACTCGAGCACTGCCGCGATGCCGGCTTTTTCGAGGGCTGAGCGGATGGCTTTTGCCAGGGGCGCGACGGTGTCGTAATAGGCGCCGGTATCCTGAAGGCGCGACTGGCTCCGGCGCAATTCCGTGAGTTTATCCTGGAGGATTTTCTGGGCGGCGGTCTTCGGCTCCAGCGCGGTGTTTTTCGCGGCGATCGCCTGCTGCCGCGCGGCCAAGCCGTCCTTGGCGGTCTTGATTTCGTTGCGTTTGGCCGCCACATCCGCTTCCAGCTTTTGCACCTGCTTGCCGGCGTTGGCGGTCTCTTTCTTCAGTTGGTCTTCGAGCTTCGCGAGTTCGGCGTCTTGCTTCTTGGCGGCCACACCCAGCGGCTGGATCTCGCGTTCGATGGCAGCCACTTCGGCGCGGGCGGCCTTGAGTTCCTCCCCAGGCCCCTTCATCTCGTCGGACAGCTTGGTGATCTCCGCTCCGATAACCTCAAACCGGCTCGCGTTGGGCGGCTCCGGTTTGACCGGCAGCATCGTCACGCCTTTGACCTTTACCGTGCAATCGGCCGTGGCCAGCACCAGCCCGCCGTGCGCGGCGAACTCTTCAAGTCCTGCGATAACGTCTGGGGCCAGGAAGTCGAGCGACGTCAGGATGACGGCCCGGTGGTCGTTGGCCAGCGTGCCATCGACGATATCCTCGTCGAGAACAGCCTGGAATTGGTGCTGGATGACTTTGCCCGCCAGATACGCTAGCGGGAGCCCGCGGCCGTGCGGCTGGGCGTGGGCGTAGTTGGCCTTCATGTCGGTCATTTGCGTATGGATCAACTGCGAAAGCGAGTAGAGCAGCGCCACCGGGGGCTTTTCCGCGCGCATGGTGTTGAACACCGTGCCGAGCCGCCGCATGAGGTGATTCGATTCCACGATTTCCTGCGCGGCCTTGAGTTTCGACGGATTGGCGGGATCGAGCCCGGGCGGCGTCATCATTCCCTGAATGCCCATCTGGAACGAGAGATATTGCTCGAGCCGGAAGGTTCCGCCTGAGGTGCCGGTGTACCAAGTCGGTAGGTACCAGCAGTCCTTCCACGCATCGCGGGCGCGGGCCATCTCGAGGAAGAGCGAGGGATTGAAAAACCCCGGGCCAAAGTCGTCATAGCCGCCATGGCCCAGCGTGATGGGCAGGCTGCGCTGGGCGTTGAAGTAGTATCCATCGGTGAAGGCCGACCATCCGTACTGGCTCTGGTTGGTGGAGAGCAGATCCGCGCGCACTTGAGTGACGCCGAATTGCGATTCGCGCCACGCCGCGTCGAGAAAGCCGAGCTTCCAGCGCCCCCATTGATTCCATTGCGCGATGTGGCTCGGATTGTTGGGATCCACCTTCTTGTAATCGAGCGGCGCGCGATCGAATGCCGCTTCGTAGCTGCGCGCTTGCGACGGCACCGCGTGCGGCGAGGCCTCTCCCGTGGCCGGGTCCTTGACCCACGTGAGCCCCGGCTCATCGTAGAAATGGACGCCGATGGTATTGCCCCGCACGCGATCGGCAAACGCCTCCCGGACAACACGAATCGTCCCACCGCGCGTCACGTAGGGATCCGACCAGTCGCGCTCGCTCCGGAGGTCCATCTGGTGCCCCCCGCTCATCGTGCAGTTTTGCATGAAATCGACCCCGGCCCGGATGAGGTAGGTCGGATCGTTCTGCCGAAAACCAAGGAAGACATTATAGCCGAGGCTGTCCTCGCCCTCTCTCCACAATTCGGGCCCTTTGGCCCCACCGGCCCAATTCGCGATCTTGAAAGTGGATCCGCGGACATGGCTGCAGATGTCGAGTTCCGACTCGGCGTTCGCGCCATCCGACTCGACCCGCAACCGGTAGTGCCCGGGTCGCAGCAATCGCGCGTCGAGATAGTAGTGCTCGGTCTCCCGGGCGGCGCTGTCCTTCGCAGCCGCCGCGCCGCTGGCAAAGGTGAAGGCCAGCTTACTGGCGTCGTCCCCTTCGAGGGTGAGTGTCAGGATTCCGGCGGGAAGGTTTTCCGTCGACGAGCGCACGACGGAAATTTCGATCCGTTCGTTCGTCTGGTAGGCGGTGCGCTGGGGAGTTCGCGCGAGCGGGTCCGGCTTGGCGGCGCGGGTGAGGATGGGTTCCGTGAGCGGAAAGAGAATCTGCAATTCGGCGGCTGAGGTGGGGTCGGCTACCGCGACTACGGCGGCGCAAAGGAGGGGGAGGAGGTGTTTCATATTTCGTCGGCGAATGGAGGGGACGGGAGGAGTGGGTTCGCCAAGCCGTTCAGCGCGGGGACGGCGTCTGGCTGCTGCGGGGAAAACTGCGTGGGGCGATACGCATGATGCCGCTCATAGCAGCCCCGCCGCCCGCCGCCAAGCAGGGAACGGCTCGATCAGGAGCCCATCCATTGATTTTCTCGCGCTGCTGGCGGGGACGGAATTATCATCGGGTTCCCCATGAAACGCTTCCTCCCTGTCGCCCTCTTTCTCCTGGCTCCCTATTCCGCTCTTCAGTCCGCCGAATCGAAACCCGAAAAACCCAACATCGTGTTCATCCTCGCGGACGATCTCGGTTACATGGACATCGGCGCTTACAACCCGAAGACGTTCTACGAGACGCCGAATATCGACTCGCTGGCGAAGCGGGGGATGCGATTCACGCAGGGTTACGCGGCTTGCTGCGTGTGCTCACCGACACGCGGGAGCATCATGACGGGGAAGTATCCGCCGCGCTTTGGAATCACGGATTTCATTCCCGGAATGAGGTCCGGAAAACTGAAGTCCGCGCCGAATGCGGATCATCTGGCGCTCGAAGAAGTCACCATCGCGGAGACGCTCCGGGATGCCGGTTACGCGACGTTCTTCGCTGGCAAATGGCATCTCGGTGGCGGCGAGTTTTACCCCGGCGCGCAGGGTTTTCCCAAGGATCTGACCAACGGGGAGGGCGGGAAGGGGAATGTGCAGTTCTGGTATCCGAAGTCCGATCTGCCGGTGCCGGATCACAACGACGATCCGAAGACCACGGAGCGCATCGTGAACGAAGCGGTGGCCTTCATCGACCGGCACAAGAGCGAACCGTTCTATGCCTATCTTCCGTTCCTTGCCGTGCATAACCCCATCGGCGCGCGTCCGGAACTCGTGGCCAAGTACAAGAAAAAGGCGGAGAACGCGCCGCCGGATGAGTGGGGCCAGGAGCGCGAGCGCCAGGTTCGGCTCGTGCAGAACAATCCCATTTACGCCGCGATGCTGGAGCAGCTCGACACGGGGATCGGCCGGGTGCTTGCGGCTCTGGAGAAGAATGGACTCACCGAAAAGACGATTGTCGTCTTCATGTCTGACAATGGCGGGCTCTCCACCAGCGAAGGACATCCCACTTCGAATGTTCCATTGCGTGCGGGAAAGGGCTGGCCCTACGAAGGCGGAGTGCGCGAGCCGATGATCGTCGTCGCGCCGGGAGTGACCCATTCCGGCACCACTTGCGATTCGCCGGTCATCAGCACGGATTACTATCCCACGCTGCTGCAACTCGCGGGCCAACCGCTGAAGCCGGAGCAGCATCTCGACGGCGTCAGCTTCGTGCCCCTGCTCAAAGGCGAAGCAATGCAGCGCGGCAAACCGCTCTTTTGGCATTATCCCCACTACGGCAACCAAGGCGGCGCGCCTCATGGCGCCATTCGGGATGGTGATTGGAAGCTGATCGAGTGGTACGAAGACGGAGTGCTCGAACTTTACGACATCCCGCGAGACATTGGCGAAAAGAACAACCTGGCCTCGCGGAATCCCGGGAAGGTCGAGGAACTGCGCGGGAAACTCATCGCGTGGCGCAAGGAGGTCGGGGCGATTATGCCGACGCCGAATAATCGATGAAGATTGTCGTCCTCGATGGTTACACGTCGAATCCCGGGGACCTCACCTGGGAGGAATTTGCCGAACTCGGCGACATTGAGGTCCACGATCGAACGCCGGAGGCACAGATCGGCGTTCGCGCGCAGAACGCCGATGTCTTGCTGACGAACAAAACGATTCTCAATCGCCCGACGATCGAAGCGCTCCCGCACCTCCGCTACATCGGCGTGCTGGCGACAGGATTCAACGTCGTGGATGTCGCGGCGGCGCGCGCGCGCGCAATTCCGGTCTGCAACGTGCCGGAATACGGCACGGCCAACGTCGCCCAGGCGGTGTTCGCACTGCTGCTGGAGTTGACAAATCGCACCGGCCATCACGCGCATTCGGTGGGCGAGGGCCGCTGGACCGCAGCGAAGGATTTCTGCTATTGGGACGGTTCGCTGATCGAACTCCACGGCCTCACGCTTGGGGTCGTGGGCTACGGCAGGATCGGGCGCGCGGTGGGGGAGATTGGCCGCGCCTTTGGGATGCGCGTGCTGGCCTTGCGGCGGCATGGAACTGGCGCCCCGGACGCCGGCTTCGCCGATCTCGAAACGCTCCTGCGCGAGAGCGACGTCCTTTCGCTGCACTGTCCGCTCACGGATGAAACCAGGGAGATGGTCAACGCCGCCTGGATCGCCCGTATGAAGCCCTCCGCGTTTCTCATCAACACGGCTCGCGGCGCCTTGATCAACGAACCTGAGCTGGCCACCGCACTCAATTCCGGACGCATCGCCGGTGCCGGCCTGGATGTGCTCTCCACCGAGCCACCCTCCAGCGACAATCCGCTCCTGGGCGCCAGGAACTGCATCATCACGCCGCACATCGCCTGGGCGACGCGTGAGGCCCGGTCGAGGCTGCTCAGAGTCGCCGCCGAGAACATTTGCGCCTGGCAGCGCGGCCACCCGCAAAACGTCGTCAATAAGGTGTAGTGTAAGGTTTGCGTGCCTGGTCCGACGAAATGGATCATGGCCAAAAAACGTGTCCTCATTCTCGGTGGCGGCTTCGGTGGCGTCTATGTCGCCGCGCATCTCGGCAAGCTCTTCACTCCGCGGGAACTGGCGGAGATCGAGATCGTGCTCGTCAATCGAGAGAACTACATCACGTTCCAGCCGCTCCTCCCGGAGGTGATTTCCGGTTCGGTCGAACTCAATCACGTCATCGCTCCGCTGCGGCGGCTCGCGCCGAAGGCGCTGCTCTACACGCGGGACGTGGAGTCCATCGATCCTCATCGGCGTGTGGTCACACTCAGCCCCGGGTGCCGGCCGGCGCCTACGGAGCTTCAATACGATCACCTCGTGATCGCCATGGGCACGCGGCTGGACCACTCGAAGATTCCCGGCATGAGGGAACACGCGAGCCCCTTCAAATACCTCGGGGACGCGCTCTATTTGCGCAATCAGCTCGTCCGCGCGCTGGAAGAGGCCGAGACAGAGACCGACCCCGAGGTGCGGCGCCGGCTGCTCACCTTTGTCGTCGCGGGCGGAGGTTTCTCCGGAGTCGAGTGCATCGCGGAAATGAACGACTTCCTGCGCGAGGCTGTGCATGCCTATCATAATATCGCCGAGCGCGATTTGCGTCTCATCCTTCTCCAGCGCGGCGAGCGCATCCTGCCGGAACTCACCCAATCCCTCGCCGCTTTCGCGCATCAATTGCTCGCCAGGCGCGGGGTCGAGATTCGGCTCGGCGCCGGTCTGAAAGCCGTGAGCGCCGACGCGGTCGTCGTGGAGGATAAGGAAACGCGGCAGACCGAATCCATCGGCACGCGCACCACGGTGGCGACGGTTCCAGCGGGGCCGCATCCGCTCCTCACGACCCTTCCTTTGCCGCAGGAAAAGGGCCGCATCGTCGTGGAGCAAACGACGGCGGTGCCCGGCTGGGAAGGGGTGTGGGCCTTGGGCGATTGCGCGGCGATCCAGCAGGTGGATGGGCAAATGTCACCGCCGACGGCCCAGCACGCGTTACGCCAGGCGAAGACGTGCGCCGACAATATCGTGGCTACCTTCCGAGGAAAGCCGAAGCGCATCTTTACCTTCACGGGACTGGGAAAACTCGGCTCTCTGGGCCGCCGCTCCGCCGTCGCGGAGATCTTTGGCGTTCACCTCAAGGGGATCGTCGCATGGGTTCTTTGGCGCGGCGTGTATGTCACGAAGTTTCCCGGTTTCGACGGGCAACTGCGGCTGCTCGTCGACTGGTTCCTCGATGTCTTCCTGCCGCGCGACATTACGCAGTTGAGGCTCTTTCACGATGAGCCGGTGCATCGCGAGCACTTTGAACCCGGTGAGACCGTCTTCCGCGCGGGCGATCAGGGCGACAAGGTCTACTTCATCGTCAAAGGGCAGGCATCGGTCGAGCGCGAGGGCTGCACGCTGGCCCAATTGAAGAGTGGCGAAGTCTTCGGGGAAACCGCGCTCATCTCCGATCAGCCGCGCAATGCCTCGGTCCGCGCGGCGACGCCGCTCGATACGGTGGCCGTCTCCCGCGAGGCGTTCCAGGAACTGCTCGGCCATGTCCCCGGCGTCAAGGAAACCATGCAGGAAATCATGGGGCGCCGCATGGAACGCACAGTCGATCTGCGGACGGAAATGGGAGAAGCGACTGAGGTCGACCAGCCATCTGGCAAGGCCGGCCGCACGACGCGGGAAGACCTCGTGCAGGTGTAAGGCCATTCACAGCCGACCCACGCTGCTCACTCTCCGCCCCACTGAAAACAGGCTCTCCACATTCTTTGTAAGGAAATCCAACAACACCCGACAAACATCCATGAACACCAAGCTCCACTCGCTCATCCGCTCCGGCTACGGCCTCCTGGCCACCGGTTCCTCCTATCTATCACACCCATTCCTCCTCGTGGTCCGGCTCTACTGGGGCTGGTCCTTCTTCCAGACCGGGAAGGGAAAGCTCATGACTCATGACCAGGTCACGGAGTTCTTCACCACGCTGGGAATTCCGCTGCCCGGTCTGAACGCCTGGATGGCCGGTGCGACCGAGTGCTTCGGCGGGCTCCTGCTGCTGGTCGGGCTGGCCTCCCGGCTCACCGCCGTCCCGCTCATCGTCACCATGATTGTGGCCTACCTCACGGCAGACATGGAGGTGGTGCGAAACATCTTCTCCGAGCCGGACAAATTCACGGGCGCCGATCCGTTCCTCTTCCTGCTCGCGTCGGTCATCATCTTTATCTTCGGGCCCGGCGCTATCTCTCTGGATCGGCTGATCGCATGGTTCGCCGGCCGCAAGTCCGAGTCGGTCCAGGCGACCGTGTCCGACGCGTCGACCCCTCCCAACAATTTTGCCCAGCAGAGGTCCCATGTCGGGGCTTTGGCGGGGCAATGAACCGGTGAAAGCCAAAAACCACAAACACACCAAAAACAGCAATCCTATGAAACACATCAAGACCAACCACACCCTCCTCGCCGGCGCCGCTATCGCTGGCATCCTGTCCGGCGCCCTCGCCGGGGGCGCGCATGCCGCGACCCGCACTGGCTCCGCCCAGGCGAACCTGACCGCCGGCACCCTGGCCGACGAGCCCAAGAAGGGCGAGACGCACGAGTGCAAGGGCCACAACGGGTGCAAGGGCAAAGGCGGCTGCAAGACCGGAGACAACGGCTGCGCCGGCAAGAACACCTGCAAAGGCAAGGGCGGCTGCGCCATGAAGGATGGCAAGCCGGTCGGCGATAAGAAGTAACCAAAACGTCCTTCGCTGGGGCTCCGGTCTTTCGAGACCGGAGCCCTCGCTCTCTGTAAAATGTTGAATTTTGAATGGTGAATTTTGAATTGTTTCCACTTCGGCCTGGCCACTCCCATTCCTCATTCAGAATTCAAAATTTCTATCACGTGCCTTCTAATCGCTTTAACGGCCAGACCCAGTACGGGATCGGCATCGGGCTCCGCATTCCGCACTACCAGCACATCCTGGAGAAGAAGCCGGTCGTCGATTGGTTCGAGATCATCTCGGAAAACTACATGGTGGACAGCGGCCGCCCGCTTCACGTGCTCGACCAGATCCTCGAGCAGTACCGGGTGGTCCAGCATGGAGTCTCGCTCTACTTCGGAAATGCCTCCCGGCCCAACCGCGGGCACCTAAGGAAGCTCAAGGCCCTGATCGCTCGCACGGGAACACCGTGGGTCAGCGATCATCTTTGCTGGGGCAGCGTCGACGGCCGCTACACCCACGACCTTTTGCCCATGCCCTACACGTGGGAAGCCGTTAAGATCACCGCCCGCAACATCCGTGAGGCGCAAGATTTTCTGGAACGGCCGATCGCGGTGGAAAACGTGAGCAGCTACGCGGAATTCCATCTCTCGGAAATGAACGAATGGGAATTCCTCAATGAGGTCGTCGAGCGCGCGGACTGCGGGGTTCTGCTCGACGTCAACAACATCTACGTCTCGTCGTGCAACCACGGGTTCAACCCCATGGAGTACGTCAACGCGGTTCGTCCGGAGCGTGTGGCCCAGATCCATCTCGCCGGGCACACCAAGTTTGAAAAGTACACGCTCGATACGCACGATCATGCCGTGCTGGATCCTGTCTGGAAACTTTACGCCCGAGCGGTCGAGCGCTGTGGGCGGGTGGCGACTCTGCTCGAGTGGGACGCCCATATCCCCGAATTTCAGGAGGTCCATCGCGAAGCTTTGAAGGCGGCCAAATATCTTCCCCATGAAAGCGTCCTTGTTGCCGCCTGAAGTCCGCCGGTTGGGTAGCCTGGCCACTGTGCAGCGCGCGATGGCCCAGGCGATCATGCAGCCCCTGGGGCCACGGCAGCGAATGCAGCTCGCGCACGCCGCCATCGCGGCGGCGATCATCAAGCCGAACGACAGACTGTCCTCGGCCTCGCGCCTCCAGATCTACAACCAGCAATACTGGTGGCGGCTGCAAGGCGCCCTGGCGGACGATTTTCCGGGCCTGCGCGCGGTGCTCGGCTGCCGGCGATTCGACCGCCTCGCGGATGCGTATTTGGATTCCCGCGGGTCGACTTCCTGGAACTTGCGCGACCTTGGACAGCACCTGGAAGCCTTCCTGCGCGAGTGTCCGGCCGTCGCCGAACGTTGCCCGGCGCTGGCCCTCGATATGATCCAGGTCGAGTGGGCGCGAATCGTGGCTTTCGATGGTCCGGAGGAACCGCGCCTGGACCCTCAATCGCTCAGCGGCGACCATTCTGCCCGCTTGCGGCTCGGCCTGCAGCCGCATCTCACGCTGCTCGAGCTTTTTCATCCCATCGACCGAATCCTCGGCCGCCTGAAGCAGGGAAAAACGCGGGTCCGGCTGCTCTCCCCATCCCCGCGACCGATTTACCTGGCCGTGCATCGCCAGGAGTTTTCCGTCTATTACAAGCGGCTCGAACCCGGGGAGTTTCATCTCCTCACACTCCTCCGCGCCGGCATGCACTTGGAAACGGCGTGCGCGGAAGCCTTGAAAAAGTCAGGAGACGCCCAATTGACGGTCAGCGAGAAGATCCAGGCGTGGTTCGCGAATTGGATGCGACTCGGGTGGCTCTGTGATTGGCGGTAGTCAGGAGGTTGTCATCAGACTCAGCCCGCACATGGAGTTCGTTGTCTTCGAGTAATCCGCGAAAGGCTCCGCACGAAAACCCGCGGATGTTGGAGGTCCTTCGACTCCGCCGTGCTGCCCCGCTCCGCTCAGGATGACAAAAGTGGTGGACGGCGCTCGCGCTGCGGTCAGTGTAGCAACTCATTTGCCCTTCGAAGGACATGACACGCTCTTACTATGGCGCTGACCGGGTGATTGCGGCCTGGCTCTTCAGCCAGCCGCCCGTGGCTTGCACGGTGGGTTGACCGTCGCCGGTGGTCACCCAGGCGGCGATCGCGGCGGGCTCTGCGGCCAGCTTTTCCGGAAGCGCCAGGGCGGCTGTGTATTGGCCACCCTCCAGGTGCAGCGGCGTGACTGCGAAATGCAACACGGTGAAATCATGGCGCAGCTTGCGCCCGCTGTTTTCGCCTCGCTTCACATCGGATTCGAGAAGGCCGCCGAGGAGTGTCATTTCGACATGCAGCGGCGTGAGCGTGGTGTTGCGGGGGATGAAGGTCACCTCCGCCCGCGCGCGACTGGGGAGCGCCAGACGCAGCTTGCCGATCTTCTCCGCATGCGCGGTGGGGAGAGAATTCAGATTCGGCCCGTTGCGCCATTCGTGCCCATTCAGGACAAAGCCAGGCGTATAGATCGAGTTGATTTTCCAGACCGCCGCGTAGCGGCGTTGGCGCGCGGTGGATGCGGCGGTCGCGAAGCGGTCGATCCAACCGAGTCCGTTCCAGTAATCGACGTGAAAGACCACGGGAACGATGCTCTTCCACAGTTCCGGATTGTTCCTCAAATTGCTCACCCACGCGTCCGCC
The DNA here is from genome assembly GCA_038228205.1 of Chthoniobacterales bacterium. Lineage (GTDB taxonomy): Bacteria > Verrucomicrobiota > Verrucomicrobiia > Chthoniobacterales > Chthoniobacteraceae > Chthoniobacter. Next base: position 38,520 of record JBBRPL010000009.1, on the reverse strand, counting down.
GGCGGGCAACTGCTGCATCCTTCAGACGTGAAAAGCTCGACGAGCGCGCTTGGTGTTTCCGCACTTTCGAAGACCAGACTTTCGGCGGAAAGCGATTGGTGGACGGCCGCAAGGAGGCAGGTGCTGCCGAAGAAGGTCGTGAGGAAAGTGCGCTTAGTCATGGGTCAAGGTTCAGTGAGCAGCAGGGCGTGTCCGTCCGGGTCGCGGACGAGCGCGGCGCGGCGACCGCCCATCGGAAGCGTGGCGATGTCGATCGGGGAACGAACCACGGGCGCGATTGATTGCACGAAAATGGTGGTTTGCCAGTAAACCACATCGCTGGGCTGGGTTCCGGCCGGGAATGGACGGCCGTCGCGGGGAGTGAGGTATTCGAGGAATTCAATCCCGGGGCCTTTCGGCGCACGCAGGCTGGTGATCCGCACGCGGGCGCCGAAGACGTGATTGAGGTGCTCCTGCTCGGGACCGAAGTTTTCGCCTTCGCCGGCCATGCGAAAGCCGGCGGTGTCGCGATAATAGCGCAGGCTGGCCTCGGTGTCTGCCACGACAATGGCGGTGTGATCGATACCGAGGAAAAGAGTGTCGGTGGACTTCTGCCAACGGGGATCGCCTTTGCCGGGAGGAAAGGAAATCAACTCGAGGTTGTGATTATCGGGATCGCGGAAGTAGAAGGCGCGAATGCCGGCGGCGGCTTTGTTCCACTCGGGCAGGATCTGCGGTGCCGTGGAGACGGGGAGCACGCGATACTGGCGCAAGCGCGCGTAGGCGGCGTCCATGTCGCGTACGACGATGGCGATGTGCTGAAACCAACGGTCGTTGCTGCGCGAATCCACCGGGATGGGCCGGCCCTGCGGCGTGAGATATTGCGTAAGTCGCAGGGTCTCCTCTCCCAATCGCAAGTCCGCAGTGCGCACGCGCGCTCCGAAGATGCCCGTCAACCGGTCGAAAGCTTCGTCGTTGAATTCACGGTCGGCGACCTTCTCAAATGCCAGGATATCGTGGAAGAAGGCCAACGAGCGATCCATGTCCGAAACAGTGACGCCGATCGGTCCGACGGCGATGGGTTGCAGAGGCTCCGCAACAGCGAGATGTGAAACTGCCAGGAATAGCGCGAGGACGCTCCCCAAGGAGAGGCGGCGGTCCGCCGCCCGTTCTTCTTTTTTTCTCAACGGGTGCGACCCGGTCTCGATCTCTCGCGGCGGTCCGCCGCGGGTCCCTGAGAGTGGGCTCATGCCAGGGCCTCCTCGACGAGGCTTGCCCCCACGCGTTCCAGGAGGTGTTCTCCCACGCGGAGCGCATTGGCCATGATCGTGAGACCGGGATTCACCGCCGCGCTGGACGGGAAGAAGCTGCCGTCCACGACGTAGAGGTTGTCGACCTCATGCGCCTGGCAGTTCACGTCGAGCGCGCTGGTGGCCGGATCGTCGCCGAACCGAATCGTGCCGTTCTGGTGCGCGACGCCCGCGAGCGGAATGCGCTGACCGAGGTAGAGGTTCCGGGCGAAGACACCCTGGTGACACTCATGGTTGTGGTGCGGGCATTTCCGCTGCGTGTTCATGAGGTGCTCCAGCTTCTTGATCAGCCGCCGATGGCCCTCCTCGTTGTTCGGCGTGTAGGCGAGCACGATGTTGCCTTCGCGGTCGAGCGTCACCCGGTTGTCGGGGTCGGGCAGATCTTCGCTGGTCAGCCAGAAGTCCATCGAGTGTTTGCCCATCAGGTCGAGTGTCCAGCCCGGGGCGATGGCAGGCGCGCCCGCTTTGAGAGTATCGCCATCCAGCTTGCCGACGAAGGAGATGTGGCCCATCGGATATTCCCACTCCTCGTTCGCCAGGTAATAGTCGTTCACCGACATCGTCTTCTGAAAGATCGTCGGATTCTCACATTTCGAGAGCGCCATCAGCACCGAGTTCGTGTGGCCCATGTAGTGACGGCCGACCACGCCCGAACCGTTCGCCAGGCCTTGCGGATGGCGGGAGTTTGCCGAGCGCAGGAGCAGCGCCGCGGAGTTGATGGCGCCGGCGGCCAGGATCACGACGTCTGCCGAATATGTTTCCGTCGCACCGTGCCGCTCGACAACCACGCCGCCGACCTCGCGGCCGGACGCGCTGGTGGTCAGGCGCGTCACCTTCGCCTCGGTCATCAGCGTCACGTTTGTGCGCTCCAGCGCGGGGTCGATGCAGCAGGTCTGGGCGTCCGCCTTCGCATTGATCAGGCACGGGAAGCCGTCGCAGGTGTTGCAGCGGATGCACGGGCTCTTGCGCGGGTCGGATTCGTTCAACATCACCCCGAGCGGGGTGTGAAATGGTTGCAGGCCCTGCGCCGCGAAATCTTCGCTCAGGAGCTGGATCCGCCGCTCGTGGCTTACCGGCGCGTACGGATACGGTGCGCTGCGCCAGGGTTCCGTGGGATCTTCCCCGGCGGCGCCGTGCACGTGGTAAAGTTGTTCCGCCGCTGTATAGTGCGGCTCCATGTCGTCGTAGCGGATCGGCCACGCGGGCGAAATTCCGCCATGATGGCGCAGTTCGCCGAAATCCTCCGCGCGCAGCCGGAACAGGGCCGAGCCATAAAATTTCGTATTTCCGCCGACATAGTAGTTCGTGTGCGGGTGCATGGGCTTTCCGTGCACGTCGCGCCACGTTTCCTGCGTATTGTATTTCCCTTCGGCGTTCACCGCCCGGGAGTTCCAATTGTCTTTTTCGCGGGGAACGTACGGCCCCCGCTCGATGACGAGGATTCGTTTGCCGCTGGGCGCGAGTTTCCAGGCGAGAGTGCCGCCGCCCGCGCCGGTGCCGATGATGATGAAGTCGAAATGCTGGTTGGTGCTCATGGTGCCGATTCGTCGGCGAAGCGCACGATTCCTTACACCGCCGGACGGGCGACCCGCGAGCGGCCCGACCGGGCGCCCAGCTCGCGCGCGGCCAGTTCTCCGAACGCGCAGCGGAAGATGCAGCGTGCGCCGTTGTGGTGGTGTAACTTCGCGCAATGGACGAGGCGTCCAGACCGTTGATGGACCCATGCGGCGCACTGCATGGCCGCCGTCGGCGCGACGAAATAGATCCATAACGCCGTCCAGATCCGGCCGGCAAATGCCGAACCAAAGCTGCGGGCCGGGTTCATGCTCATTCCGGAAAGCGGCGCTTCGAAGGTGATGAATGCGGCGACCAGCGCTGCGGCCAGCCACGGGGTATGGCGTGAGAGCCGGGCGTTGTTGCTCACGCCCAGGACGGCCAGCATGAGCAGGAACGAGATGGCGAATTCCGCCGCGAACGCGATTCCGGCTCCCGCAGACCCCGGGACCGTCGCCACAAAGTTGACGCTCGCATCCGCCACGAGCTGCGGGGCCAGCGCCGCCACGGTGAGCATGCCCGCGGTCCCGCCAAGGAACTGCGCCGCCACATAGAAGAGGGCGTCCGGCGTGTTAAGCTTCCCCAGCCGCCAGAAGGCAAGCGTCACCGCTGGGTTGAAATGTGCTCCCGAACGTTTCCCCATCGGTGAGAGGATCAGCGAGACGGCGGTGAGCCCCATCGCGATGCCAATCAGCAGGCGCCGGGAGAAGGAATCCGGCAGGATCGCCACGACGGGTGAACCGGGGTGCTCCAGGAGCATGGTGAAAACGCTCGCGGAAACCATGAAGAGGCCAAGCAGTGCAGCCTCGCAGAGATACTCGGGCCAATGAGAACGAAGCGCGCGAAACATAATCCCCAATACGTCGCCTCCATCCGAAAAAGCTTACAAACCCTGGAGATCCGGGTGTGATGAAAACGGTGTCCGCGGGCGGAACTCCGAAATTCGCCCGCGCGGTTTGCGGCGTTGATGATTGTCACGCGGCGGGCCGCCGCGACTCCTTGATGGCGCGCTCCTGCAGGACGCGCTTCAGGCGCGCCTTCGCGTCCTCTCCCAACCCGGGACCAGCCAGATCGTCGAGATGCTCGGGAAACAACTGGCTGGCCTCGCCGATCAGGTCCAGTTGCTTCGCGTAACGCGCGCACCATTGGCAAAAGGAGCGATGCAGCCCCAGGCGCATCCGTATCCCGGCCGGCAACTGGTGGTCGCGTGCCTCCGAGGTCAGGCGCGCCACTTCATGGCAGGTCGGCGTCAGCGACCAAAACCAACCGGTGACTTTGGTCTTGAACCACGAACGCGGTGCGGGGGTTTCGGGTGAATGAGGCATCTCGAAGATCAGTCGCTTTCAGGCGCGAATACTTACACACATTCTTCGTCGAAAGAACGCGTTTTGCGCCGGCGATTGTTTTCACCGCACCTTGCGTGCCGCTGGCTCTGTGATTGCCTACCGCTGCGGTTTTACCGCGATTTTCAGTCGTGCTCGCGCCTCGGCGGACAAATTGCCGCGCATGGCGTCGCCGCCCTGTTCCGGGCAGGATTTCAGGGCTGTCCGGAGGAATTCCAGTTGATCACGGTAGCGCTCGCACCAGACACAGATGCGGTAGTGGATGCGCATCGCGATGCGTGTCCGCAAGGGAAGGGGGTGTTCCATGGATTCTGAGATCAGCCGGGTGATGTCATGGCACTTTGGGGTGTGCCGGGCGATGAACATGACCAGCTTCGTCTTCCACCAGTTCGTCGGCTCGATCACAATCTCGACCCTCCTTTGCCCTCGAAAAAATGGATTTCCAGGCCTTCGCGCAAGGCCATGCGCGCGCGGTGCAGCATGACCCAGAGATTCGCCTCGCTGATGTTGAGCGTGGCGCACACCTCTTTGCTCGGCATGTCGTCCATTTCCCGCAGCATGAAGACCTGCGCGATGCGCTCCGGCAGCTTCGCGAGGCAGGCGTGCAGGATCTGCCAGAATTCGGCCCGCTTCATCGCCTCCTCGCCCTCCGGCTTCCAGTCCGCCGGACCCCGCTCGTGGATCCAGTAGTCTTCGCTGTCGAATTTGACCGAGTGTTCGTCGTGTAAAAACTCGAGATCGGTGAAGGTCGTCTCGCGTCCCAGCTTCCGGAAATAGTCGCAGATCTTGTTCTTCAAGATGCCGACAAGCCAGCTTCGCTCCGTGGCCCGCCCGCCGAACTTCTCGACGGTGCGCACGGCGGCGAGGAGCGTGTCCTGCACGAGATCCTGGGCGAGTTCCTCCTTGCGGACGCGAGTAAGCGCGAAGCGGTACAGGCAGTCGCCGTGGTCGTCGACCCAGCGCTCGGGATCGGCGTGCGAGGTCGCGGCGGGTGGGGTGGCAACGGTGGCAATGGTGGCGTCCATGGAATTCATTGGGCGTGGGTGGTCGATGGGCGACCGGGCAATTCGGCTTGTTTCAGTTGTTCTTGGTGAAAGGGGGAACAGCGCGCGAACGTCACCGAGTGACCCGGGAGCGACGCGAGGTAGGCCAGGGCGGGACGGTCGATGAGCGTGACGTCTCCGAGGTCCAGGGTGAGGCGGTGATTCGCATCCAGCAGGCGCCCACACGTGGCGCTCAGTTCCTCGGCCCAAGGTCCGGCGATCTGCCCTTCAAGGCGCAGGGTGGTCGCGTTTCTGGCGGATTCGGTGGCGGATATTCGGAGCATGGCGCGGGTCGGTTGAGTGGCGGTTGGGATGTCCGCCGCACCAATCGCAAGCGATGTGCCACGACGCCGGCTGCGCAGGTTTTCGTGGGCGCTTTACTCAGGAAATGGCCGCGCAAACTCCGCCAGGCGCCTCAACCCACGACGTCGGCCACGACCGTCGTGGCCACGAAATTTCACGGCCCGCCGCGAAATATCGCGGCTCTTCGATCCCTAGCTCGCGGTCCGCGTGATCCCCAGCTTCTTCATCCGGCTGCGCAGGGTGCTTGGCTCCAGATTCAGCACTTTGGCCGCTCCGCCATTTCCTTCGATCCGCCAATTCGCCTGCTTGAGCACGGAGATGATGTGCTGGCGCTCCACTTCCTCCAGCGAGCCCGCGTCGCTTCCGGCGGGTGACGGGCCCTCCAGAGTTCGGGCTGGGAGCGGGGCGGGGGACATCGGTGACGGCGCGGTCCGCGCCGACTCCCTGGGGAGCGCCCCGTCATCCACGTGCAGCACCGGTCCGTTCGTGAGCACGACGGCGCGCTCGATCACGTTTTGCAACTCGCGAATATTGCCCGGCCAGGGATACGCGCACAAACGGGCCATGGTTTCCTCGGCGATTTGTTTGATCGGCCGCCCGAGTTTCCGCGCGCACTTTTCGAGGAAGAACATCGCCAGCAGTGGAATGTCCGCCGCCCGGTCGCGCAGCGGTGGCATCGTGAGCGGCACGACATTGAGGCGATAAAAGAGATCGCTGCGAAAGGCGCCTTCGCGGGCCATCGCGGCGAGGTCGCGGTTCGTGGCCGCGATCACCCGCACGTCCACCTTCATCGTCTTGCTGCTCCCGAGCGGTTCGAATTCCTGCTCCTGCAGGACGCGCAGCAGCTTCACTTGCGTCTCGGGCGGCAGTTCCCCGACTTCATCGAGGAAGATGGTGCCTCCGTCCGCCAGGGTGAAGCGCCCCTCGCGGGAGTTGATCGCCCCGGTAAAGGCGCCTTTCACGTGACCGAACAATTCGCTCTCCACAAGCCCGGAGCTGATGGCGCCGCAGTTCACTTTCACCAGGGGCCGCTCCCGGCGCGCGCTGCGATCGTGAATGGCCCGGGCAATGAGTTCCTTGCCGGTGCCGGTCTCGCCGTAGATCAGCGCGGTCGCCTCGGCTGGCGCGATCTGGTCCACCTGCCGCAGCAGCCGCAGCAACGCGGGGCTATTGCCGACAATCTCCACGAAATTGTGCTGACTCCGGATCTCCTCCTGAAGGTAGATGTTCTGCGCTTCGAGCCGCTCCTTCTCGCGCTCCATCAGCACCCGGTCGGTGATGTCCACAAACATGGTGCGCGTGAGGTTGGTTTCCGGATCAGGCCGCGACCACCACTGGATGAAGATCGGCTGCCCATTGTCGCGCCGGCGGAGTTCCAGCACCACACCGCTCGTGTCGGTGCCGCGGCCGATCGATTCGAAGGCCTCGCGCATCCGGCGCTGCGCGTCGGGTGTATCGGGTGCGAAATTCTTCCCGTAGGTGCCCTCGACCTGGTCCGGCGTGATCCCGAGAATGCGCATCGCCGTGCGATTCGCGCGGACGAACCTGGAATCCAGCCCCTCGAGCACGTAGGCAATGGGCGCCTCGTCGAAAAGGTCGCGAAAGCGTTCCTCGCTTTCGTGCAAGGCGACGGTGGCCTCGCTGAGGCGATGGCTGATGTCCGTGTTCTTTTGCTCGAGGTCGGCGATTCTCCGCGCGGAAAGTTCGTCCCCCAGCCGGCGCATTTCCTCCTGGACGAGACAATCGTCCAGCGCCACGGCGACCGCGCTGGCCACCTGGTCGAGGAAGGCGTGCTGGAGGCCGGCGTAGGCGCCCGGCGTGGCGGACATGAAGAAGAGGATGCCCGGGACGCGGTCGCCAGCCACGAGGGGGAGGACGCAGAGCGACTGCATCTGTTCCCGCTCCATCACGTCCCACGTCGGGGAAAAGCGTTCTCGCACTTCCTCCCGCGTCCCCGCCACGTACCACCGGCGATGCTCGAGCACCCAACCGGCGGCGGTGCCACGGCGGGCGAAGATGAGCGGCGGAGTGCCTTCCGCGAGCGCCTCCCGTTTGTTGAGGAAATAGCCCTGCAACTGATCTTCATCCCCGGGCAGCGCGATGCCGAAGTAATCATTGGCCACCGCTTTCTTCAAGCAATCCGCGAGGGCGCCGAACAGGACGCCGCGTTGCAAGTGGTGCCCCACGGCGCGCGTGATATTGAGCAGCGCTTCCGTCTCAAGATTGAGCCGGCCCAGTTCCGTGTGCGCCTGGAGCAGTTTTTCCTCGGACTGTTTGCGCTCCAATTCCGCGCAACCGCGCGCGGCGAAGATCTTCAAGGTCGCGATGTCCTCCTCGGACGGCTCCATCGGTTCGGTATGCAGGACGGCGAGGTGCCCAATCGTCCGTCCCAGCGCGTTGCGCATCGGGACGCCGACGTAGCTCTCGGCGCCGATCTGCCCCAGCCACAGGTCTTCCGGGTATTTGGCCGCGAGTCCCGACGAGGTGGCGCAAACGTGGCCGGCGGCGACCCGCTGGCACGGCGTGCCGGGAAAGCGATAGCTAAATCCCTGGCCGAAGTCGGATCCTTCCCAAAAGGCGAGGGATCGTGATTCCATATCGCTGAGCGTCTCCGCCACGAATGCGTAACGCGCTCCGAGCGCCTGTGCGGCGCAGCGCGCGAGCGAACGAAAAAATTCGTCGCCGGTGGCCGCCGCGGTTCCTTCGGCGATGGCCCGCAGCGAGAGATCGGCTCGTTTGAAGGACGTTACATCGCGCGAGGCGGCGAGGAGCTTTTCGGGCTTTCCTTTCGCGTCCGTAATCGGGCTGACCACGACATCGAACCACAACGGCTTTTTTGTTTGCGTCGTGGGGAAGATGCCGACGAATCGGCCGATACCGCCGGTGCGGGCGGTTTGGATGGCCGCCTGCGCGGCCGCGCGATCCGCGCCTTTCCAAAAATCTACCCACCCGGCCCCGGCGAGCGGCGCAAAATCGCAGATCTCGAGGAGCTTCATGCCGCCGGCGTTCATCGAAAGCAGCCGGCCGTCCAGGTCGAGAACCTTGATGCAGTCGGGGCTGCCTTCGATCAGGCGGGTCGTAAAATCCGGATCGGTTTCAGCGGCGGGTGGTGGTTTTGGATCTTGCTTGGCGCGCGAAGGCATCTGCGAAAGGGGGTCTGGTAGCACTTACATCCTGTTTAATAAACGTCGAAATCTACGGTGCGATCAGCGGGCGTCGTGACGTGTAAGGAAATGGGACGAGGATCGACAAAGGTTTTGGGCACGGCCTGCCAACAAAGGCTGTGCGCAAAGTCTCAATCCTATGCACAAGCACCACCACTCCCACTATCCCAACCCCGTCATGCCACGGGTGCCAATTCGTCGCCTGCTCGAGGGGCAGACGGCCATCGTCACCGGCGCCAGCTCAGGCATCGGCAAAGCCATCGCCATCGAGTTGGGCCAGGCGGGCGCCAATGTCGTCGTCAACTATGTGTCCGGGCCGGACAAGGCGGGGGAAGTGGTGGCGGAGATCGAAAACGGTGGCAGCCATGCGGTCGCGGCCAGGGCGGATGTTTCCAAAGAAGCGGAAGTCCAGGCCATGTTTGGCATGGCCAGGGCGGAATTCGGAACCGTCGATATTCTGGTGAACAACGCGGGACTCCAATCGGACGCGGCGTTCTGCGACATGACGCTGGCGCAGTGGCAGCGCGTCATTGACGTGAACCTGACGGGCCAGTTCCTCTGCGCGCGGGAGGCGGTCCGCGAATTCAAGCGCCGCGGCGTGGTGCCTGAGGTATCCTGTGCCGCGGGCAAGATCATCTGCATCAGCTCCGTGCACGAGGTCATTCCATGGGCGGGACACGTCAACTACGCCACGTCCAAGGGCGGTGTGATGCTGATGATGAAAAGCGTTGCGCAGGAAGTTGCCCCGTGGCGCATCCGCGTCAATTCGATCGCGCCCGGCGCCATCCGCACGCCGATCAATACCGCGGCCTGGGATACGCCCGAGCACTATGCGGAATTGCTCAAACTCATTCCTTATAAACGCATCGGCGAACCCAACGAAATCGGCCGCGCGGCGGCCTGGCTCGCGAGCGACGATGCCGATTACATCCACGGCATTACGCTCTTTGTCGACGGCGGGATGACGCTTTACCCGGGCTTTGAGACGGGCGGCTAGGCCATGGATCCCCTCATCCCCCTCGCCCTGACGCTCGTCATCGTGCTGCTGCGCCTCGACCCATCCCTACCCATCCAATGATCTCCTCGAATTCCTTACCCCCACTCGACGCCGAATGGCTCGAGGCCGACGGCCTGGGCGGCTTCGCCAGCGGAACCGTTTCCGGCATCCGCAACCGGCGTTACCATGCCCTGCTGCTGACCGCCACCACACCGCCTGCCGGGCGGATGGCGTTGGTCAATGGGTTCGACGCGTGGGTCGAGACGCCGCGCGGCTCATTTGCCATCTCGTCGCAACGCTATGCCCCGGACGTGGTGCATCCCGATGGCGTGACGCGCCTGGAATCGTTCAGGCATGAGCCCTGGCCCTGCTGGAGTTGGCGGCTGGGTGATGACCTGCTGATCCAGCAGGAAGTCTTCACGGTCCACGGCAAATCCGCGGTATTCGTTGCCTGGAAGCTCATTGGTGAGCCGGCAGGTCCGGTGATCTTGAAAGCCCGCCCCTTTCTCTCGATCCGCGATTTTCACGGCATGCAGCACGAGAATGGCGCGTTCCGATCCGCGCAGAGTGAAAGTTTCGAACACGTGACCTGGCAGCCCTACGATGGCGCTCCCGGAGTCGTCGCGCGCAGCAATGGCCACTATCGCCACGATCCAACGTGGTACCGCAATTTCCATTACGCCGAGGAGATGGCGCGTGGCCTCGACGCCACCGAAGATCTCGAGTCGCCCGGGATTTTCCATTGGAATCTCGGGGCGAAGCCCGCCGTATGGCTCTTGACGCCGGATGCCCAGCGGCTCAATCACCTCGAATCCACTGAGGAACTCTATGTGATGACCCGCCGGACCGAGTTGGCGCGGCGCAAAACTTTCGCCTCGCCCTTGCATCGCGCCGCCGATGCCTACCTGGTGAAGCGCGGCTCCGGCCGCACGCTCATCGCCGGCTACCCGTGGTTTGGCGATTGGGGACGCGATACATTCATCGCACTGCGCGGGTTGTGCATTGCCACCGATCGGCTGGAGGACGCGCGCGATATTCTTGTCGAGTGGGCCGGCGCAGTGTCGGAGGGTATGCTGCCCAATCGCTTTCCCGATCACGGCGAAACGCCGGAGTTCAATTCCGTGGATGCGTCGCTTTGGTATGTGATTGCCGTCCATGAGTATCTCTCCGCCGTCGAGGATCGGCGTCCCGCGTCGTTCACCGCCGATTGTCACACGCAGAAGCTGCGCACGGCCGTGGAGGAAATCCTCGCCGGCTATGGCAGCGGCACGCGCTTTGGCATCCGGGCCGGCGACGACGGCTTGCTCGCCTGCGGACAGGCCGGCGTACAACTCACCTGGATGGACGCAAAGATCGGCGATTGGGTCGTAACGCCGCGGACGGGCAAACCGGTCGAAATTCAGGCCCTGTGGGTCAACGCACTCTGGATCGGATTGCAGTCCTCATCACGCTGGGAGCATCTGTTCGCGAAGGCACGCGCGAGCTTTGCCGGGAGATTCTGGAACGAAGCCACCGGCGGACTATTTGACGTTATCGATTGCAACCATCAACCGGGCGCCACGGATGCGACCATCCGCCCCAATCAAATCTTCGCCGTGGGCGGGCTCCCTCTCGCGCTGCTCGAAGGCGACCAGGCGCGGCGGCTGGTGGAGACGGTGGAGGAGAAACTCCTGACTCCCCTCGGTCTGCGTTCGCTCTCATCGGACGAACCGGGCTACGCACCGCGCTATGAGGGCGGTGTGTGGCAGCGGGACAGCACCTATCATCAAGGCACCGTCTGGCCATGGCTGCTGGGACCTTTTGTCGAAGCCTGGCTCCGCGTCAGGAACCAAACGCCCGAGGCGAAGACGGAGGCCCGTCGCCGCTTTCTCGAGCCCCTGCACGAGCATCTCCAGACCGCCGGGCTCGGCCACATTTCTGAAATCGCCGATGCGGAATCTCCCTATACGCCTCGCGGCTGCCCATTTCAGGCCTGGTCGATCGCGGAATTGCTTCGCCTGGAACGGCTGGTGGCCACCACCTCCCCGGCAGCGGGGTCTTAGCGATATCATTCCTTGGCACGATTCCGCGGCAGGCGCACAATCGCGACGCTCATGAAACCCACCCTCGGTCAGGTTTTCGCGCTGAGTCTCGTCGGGTTGGTGGCGATGCTCGCACTGCTTTTCGTGATCGTCCTGCGCGCCTCGAGTGAGACGATCGAGGAGAGTTCGGAGCGTCTGCGCGACCAGGCCGCGCGCGAGGTAGGAAGCCGGGTGGTCCTCTTTCTCGCCGGGGCGCCGGAACGGGTCCGCCAATTCCAGGCGGAGATCAGCAATGGGCTGGTGGATGCGCGCGACCCTGCGTCATTGGAAGCCGCACTTTTCGCGTTGCTCCTGACCGATCCCAATCTCGGTGAGCTCTCACTGACCTACGGCGTGGAGAAGGGATTCGACCCGGATGGTCAAATCCTTCTGGACGACATGCCGCGTGGCGAGTTCAGCGTTTCGAGAGAGGCCTCCGAGGGAGGTGATCGCTTCTGGAGCCGGCACGTCCACCGTGACGGCGCTGGATTCGTCGCCGACCGGCGCGAGCTTCGGCCTGGGTCATCATTTCGAACCCTCACTGTGGTGCGGGAGCAAGCCGGCGCGATTCTCGATCCAACGGAGCATCTTACCTTCAAGACTCCCGCGCGCCGTCAATCTGAGGGACGACTGCTCTCCAGCGACCTGCACTGGTCGCAGCTCGACGAAGATTTGCCGGAGCGTCAGCGTCGAGTTGAAGTGAGCGTGCAGCAGGTGGTTGTCGATCCCGCAGGGAAATTCGCCGGTGTTTTCCGGGTAGGCCTGCTCACCCAACAACTCGACCGGGCCGCCCAAATTCAGATTGCTCCCTCGGCCCAGGGCGATCCACACCGAATCTTTATCTGTGATCCATCGGGGCGTCTGATCACCCGTCTGGCGCCAGCCGATCAATTGGTGGAATCTGAGGATGACCTGCGCATCTCGTCGGCGAATATTCCCTCGGAAGTGGCTGCGGCGCTCCAGACTTCCACGCTCCGCGCGATCTCGGAGGAAGCACCGGCCGCCTCCGGTCATTTTCGTGATCGCGGCGAGGAGTATCTCGTCACCTTTCGCACCTTGCCGGAGACTCAGGACTGGATTGTCGGCATCGTCGTGCCGCGCTCGTTTTACCTGGGACGGCTCACCGCGATTCGCGATCGATTGCTGCTTTTTTCGTTGGGCATCGTTCTCCTCGTGGTGGGAGCGGGCGGCTTGATCCTGCGGTCGGTGAAGCGGGCCCACGCGCGCATCGTCAACGAGACTCTTAAGATGAATCGTTTTGAATTCGCTCCAGGCACGACCGTATCGCCTTTTCGCGACGTGGGCGAAATTCTTGAGAGTCTGGAAAAGGCCAAGACGGCGATGCGGGCGATGGGAAAATACGTGCCCATCGATCTCGTGCGCCGGCTCTACCAGGCGAAGAGCGAACCGGAGTTAGGCGGCGAAGAGAAGGAGATCTCCATCATGTTTACGGACATCAAGGACTTCACCACGCTCTCCGAGCAACTCACGCCCAACGACCTCGCCGCGGCCCTGGGGTGCTACCTCGATGTGATGGCCCGGATCATCCAGCAGGAGACTCGCGGGACGATCGACAAGTATATCGGCGACGCGATCATGACGATCTGGAATGCGCCCGAACCCGTGGCGGATCACGCGCGCATGGCGTGTCGCGCGGCGCTTCTCTGCCGCGATGCGGGCCGGGAACTCGCCCGTTCAGCCGGGTGGCAGGGGAGACCGCCGTTCGAGACGCGATTCGGATTGCACCTCGACCTGGCACTCGTCGGACACTTTGGCGCTCCCGATCGGATGAATTACACGGCGATCGGCGACGCCATCAATCTCGCTTCCCGCCTGGAAGGACTAAACAAGGAATACGGCACGACCATCATTGCCAGCGAGCGAATTGCGAAGTGCGCCGGCGAACCCTTTGTCTTTCGGCTGCTCGATTGGGTCGCGGTGAAGGGCAAGAGCGAAAGCGTCAAGATCTACGAACTCGCGGGCGAAAAGGGTGCTGGTCACCCAATGACTGCCGCCATCGCCGCCTATGAAGAGGCCTTCGCCGCCTACATCGCGCGCGAATTCGCGCGGGCGATCCAGATTCTGGAAGAGCAGACCGGCGACGAGCCCAGCCGGGTGCTGTGTGAACGTTGCCGCGGCCTGCTGCGCGAGCCGCCTCCTGCCGACTGGCATGGAGTGCACATTTTTAAAACAAAATAGATTGTGCGTGGAGGCCGCTGGGAGCGCGCCGCGCACCCTATTGGGAGACCGCCTCACTTTCCTTCGTAAGGTTTCCGCGCCTCGCAAGACGAATCTTCCAGACCGGCAAGCCGCCACTCCGATGGAGTGCGCGTGCCACGCCAATCCAGGCGCCGGTTTTCAGCAAACACATCCGAAAGCAATGAACTACCACACCATCCAAAAAACCATGCGCGGCCTTCTCGCCGCGCTCTTCGTCACCGGGCTCGTCGCGCAAGCGCAGGCCGGCCCTGGCTACCATGAGTCCTACGTGCCAGTGAAATCCATGAAAGAAGCCCAGGCGGTCAAGCCCGGCACTCACCTCGCCGTCGCCTGCCCGGAATGCGGCGCCGTGACCGTCTTCACATCCGGTGAGGACCGCAATTACCTGCGCGGTTACACCTGCGAACGTTGCAAGGTCAAATTCGTCGCGCGCACCGTAGGCGGCCGCGGCACCACGGTCGGCACCTTCGTTTACGAGGACACGGCCGGCCATCAAGCCAAGTTGTTGCGCGCCATGTAAATGGCGCCCCATCGGCCGCGAAGTCCGGCACTGCCGGGCTTCGCGTGCCGGGGCGTCGCCTTCCCTTCCTTCCTCCCACCTCCACCTATGAACACGCATCCCAGCCATACGGCAGAACATCATCGCCTCGCCGAAGACCGCGCGCATACCCGCAACTGGAAGCGCTGGGGCCCGTATCTCAGCGAACGCCAGTGGGCCACGGTGCGCGAAGACTATTCGCCCCACGGGAATTGTTGGGACTACTTTCCGCACGATCATGCGCGCAGTCGCGCTTATCGCTGGGGCGAGGACGGGTTGCTCGGGTTCACCGATCGGCAATGCCGGCTCTGCTTCGGCCTGGCGCTCTGGAATGGCCGTGATCCCATTCTGAAGGAACGGCTCTTCGGTCTCACCGGACCGGAAGGGAATCACGGGGAAGATTGCAAGGAGTGCTACTACTATCTCGACTCGACACCGACCCATTCCTACGCGAAGGCGCTTTATAAGTATCCGCAGGCGGAGTTTCCCTATGAGCGGCTGGTCCGGGAAAATCGCGAACGCGGTCTGGCCGGGGCGGAACTGGAACTGGCCGACACAGGCGTCTTCGATCAGGACCGTTACTTCGATGTATTTGTCGAATACGCGAAGGCGGCGCCGGAAGATACCTGCATCAAGGTGACCATCGCCAACCGCGCTTCCGAGCCGGCGGTCGTCCATGTGCTGCCCACGCTTTGGTTTCGCAATACATGGAGTTGGGGAGGGACGAATGGCACTTCGCCGCGGCCCTCGATGCGGCTCCTGCAACCGGCGCTCGTCCGCGCGGAGCATGGCTCTTTGGGCAACTATCATCTGGCCTGGGAAGGGGAGGCACAGGTTCTCTTTACCGAAAACGAAAGCAACACCCAGCGGTTGTGGAATCAGCCTTCCACGACGCCGTTTGTGAAAGATGCCTTTCATGAATATGTCATCCACGGCCGTACGGAAGCGGTGAATCCAGGGGCCGTGGGGACGAAATGCGCGCCGCACTTCATCCTCACGCTTGCCGCCCGCGAGACACGGGTCCTCAAGCTTCGGCTCGTCCGCGAGGAACAAGCGCCCGCGGAGTTTTTCGGCGCCGGGTTTGATCAAATCGTCGCCGACCGGAAACGGGAAGCCGACGATTTTTACGAAAGCGTGGCTCGCCCGGAAATGACCGGCGAAGCCAAGCGCGTCGCGCGGCAAGGCTATGCCGGATTATTGTGGAGCAAGCAATTCTATCACTACGTCATCGACGGCTGGCTCAAGGGCGACTCAAGCCAGTTCAGACCACCCGGAGAACGACTGGAGGGCAGGAATCGCGAATGGGCGCATTTGCATTCGCAGGATATCATTTCGATGCCGGACAAATGGGAGTACCCCTGGTTTGCCGCCTGGGATCTCGCGTTCCATATGATCCCGATGGCGGAGATCGACCCGGACTTCGCCAAGCACCAACTCCAGCTCTTCCTGCGCGAGTGGTACATGCACCCGAACGGTCAGATCCCGGCCTACGAATTCGCCTTTGGCGACGTGAATCCGCCGGTGCATGCGTGGGCGGCGTGGCGCGTCTACAAGATCAGTGGCGCGCGCGGCGGCCGCGACCGCGAGTTTCTCGAGGGCGTTTTCCAAAAGCTGCTGCTCAATTTCACCTGGTGGGTCAATCGCAAGGACGCCGAGGGGAACAACCTCTTCCAGGGGGGATTTCTCGGCCTCGACAATATCGGGGTCTTCGATCGTTCGAAGCCGCTGCCGACCGGGGGATTTCTCCAGCAGGCCGATGGCACGGCGTGGATGGCGTTTTACTGCCTCACGATGCTCTCGATGGCGCTCGAGCTGGCGCAGGACAATCCCGTCTACGAGGACATGGCTTCGAAGTTTTTCGAGCACTTCGTCGGTATTGCGGACTCCATCAATCACCTCGGCGGCACCGGCCTTTGGGACGACGCCGACGGTTTCTACTACGACCAGCTCAAACTCGGCGGCCAGTTGACCCCGCTGCGGACGCGCTCGCTCGTCGGCTTGCTCCCGCTCATCGCCGTGGAGGTCCTGGAGCAGGAGCAGATCGACAAGCTGCCCGGCTTCGCCAAACGGATGAAGTGGTTCCTCGAGAATCGCCCCGATCTCGCCAGGAGCATCACTTTCGCCAATCCTTGTCCCCATCACGAGCATCGCATCCTGGCCATTCCCTCGCGCGAACGGTTGGAGCGTACCCTGCGCTACATGCTCGATGAGACGGAATTCCTTTCGCCCTACGGTCTCCGCTCCGTATCGAGGGTCCATCAAGACCAGCCCTACGTCTTCCGGGTAGGCCATGACGAACATCGCGTCGACTATACGCCGGGAGAGGGGAATACTTACCTCTTCGGCGGCAATTCCAATTGGCGCGGTCCGATCTGGTTTCCGATCAACTATCTGCTCATCGAGGCGCTCGAGCGTTACGATCATTTCTACGGAGATTCGCTCAAGGTCGCATGCCCTGCCGGGTCCGATAACCTCATGACATTGAAGGAGGTTGCTCAGGAGCTGTCCCGGCGTCATGCGCGGCTGTTTCTGCCGAATGGGACTGGGGCGCGTCCCTGTCACGGCGCCGATGAGCGCTACGCCACCGACCCCCATTGGAAGGGACTCGCGCTCTTCTACGAGTATTTCCATGCCGACACCGGCCGCGGCTGCGGCGCGAGCCATCAGACCGGCTGGACCGCGCTCGCCGTCCGTTGCCTGGCGAATATTCGGGTCGAGGATCGTCCGGTCGTCGGCCGCCGCGCCGAACTGGCCCCGCACCCCGAGCCCGTCCTGGAGGCCGTATCGTGAGTGTGGCCACAACGGCGTCCGCAGGTTCGACTTCGAGCGTCGAGCGTACCGCCAGATAAGGCCTAAAAAAGCGGAATATTTCGCGGCAATTGAGGTCTTGGCCTGCACTGAACATCGTGATTGGTTGTCCCATGCCACAAAGGCGATTGCGAAGCATTGGGCGACGAAAAATCGGCCCCAGACGTCATGCGCGATGATATGCATCACGCAGGCTCAGTTTAGGGTTAAGCACGCATGAGAAATGCAATTGGTTATCTTGTCGCGGGTCTTGCCGGAGCTGCGTTAGGTGTGGCGACGGTTCGGTTCTATTCTTCGGTCCAGTTGCGCCCTGCCATCGCCACATCGCAAGCGACGCCCGATGAGAATCGCCACCCTGAATTGGACTATTCCCGCGTTATTTACCGCACGACCGGTCCCTGGCCCAGCCACGGCAACACGCTTGCTGACCGGCTTGCAACTCACGGAATCACCGAGCAAACCGTTGAACGAATCAGGATTCGTGACTTCGAGAGCCTGCTTGACGAGGGAATTGATATCACACCGGATGATTTCAATTGGGATTCCTACTTGGCGACCGCAGAGCCATACAAGTACTGGACCTCGTCCGGTTACCGATACGCCGACCTATACCTCGCGGGACAGCTACAACCGGCAGCTACATTGTGCGTCAATGGCACGGACGCAACTCACGTCAAAGGCATTCCCGGCCTTGAGGAAAGCTACATGTGCCACGGTCTCAACTCGTTTATCCTGCGCAAACTTGGAAAGAAGCCTCGTGAATAGTTTTTCCAAAGCAAGCCGCGCCTGAGTTTATAGTGCAACACACTCGATTATTTAACTGGCGCGGTCCGAACTGTGATGATTTTCGTCGCTGCGTTGTTTTCGTATTCGTCGAGTTGAGGGCAAATGACAATCGCCCCTCTTGCATAGGCTTCATGCACGGCACGGCTGGTGAGGCCAAGGGCTTCCTGGGCGAACCATTGAGGATAGCCGCACGATTTCGCCCGCTGCGCCCATGAGTGCCGGTAGCTGTGCAAGCTCACTCCGGATACTCCCGCGATGCGGCTCCGTCGCCGGAACTCGGTGGCTCGTGCGTTGGCGCAATCCGTTTAATCGTTGGGAGCAATTCGCCCGTTTCGGGAAGCGATGGCAGGATCTCCCGCAATTTCTTGCGAATGGTCAGCCGTGCCGGTTCGCGGAACGGTCCCAGCTTTTGACGGCGGTAGTTGAAAACGCCAATCCGCCAGTCGATGCGCTCGGAGGTCAAATTTGCCGCGTCGGTTTGCGCGGCTCTCTCGATCTTTCGAACGACATTGGGCGCGAAAATGTGTTATCATCCAGAATGGATAAAGCCTCCACATGATCTCAGATGGGGCATGGTTTGAACCGATTGTCAGGCGCATCGAGAGGTTCGAGAATGACAGGCACGGGCTCTGGCGAGAACAACTTCGAGACCACTGGCTCTCCATTGGCGATTAGGATGAGACTGATCCCGCACATCGCCCTCACGATCTGGCTCCTGTTCCTTCCCAGCCCGGCTTGGGCGCGATTACGAGCCCTGGGGGGGATCAAGACGGTTGGCTTGGTTTCCGAAAATCCCCTCGATGTAACCATCGTCCTCGACTGGTGTGAATGGGACGGCGTGGCCAGTTCGGACGGAGGACGCACGTGGCGCGTGCTCCCCCCGCGAGTGGACCAGAAGACCCAACCGCCGAAGGTACTTTATCCACTGCCCGTGGAAGGCCTGATCCGTTATCAGCTGGTGGAAAAAAGGCGGGACTTCTACTCCGGGCAGCTCTTCCTCTCCGAGGATGCGGGCGCGACCTGGAGCGATGTGTCCCCCTGGCGATTCCTCAGCGAAGAAATCAGCAGGGACGTAGCCGAGGAGAAGCAGCTCTTTCTACGCGTCTACGGGCAGTGGCTGCCCCAGGACAAGGCGTGGCCATGGGCTTTCGGAGCGACCGCGGTCGCATTTCTCGGAATCGGCGGGTGGCGCTGCCGGAAGCTCCGGGGCCAATGCCGAAAGCCGGTGACCAGATCCGCGATCGCTTACGTTCTCACGGGACTGGCGCTTTTCTTTCTTCATCGATTACTGATTGGGTGGCTCTGCACGGGTCAATGGAATACCCGCCACGTGTATTGGACACTAGGAATTACCTATCCCCGATGGCCCCTCGGGGTGTTTGGGCACCTCACGGGCAACGCGTGGATGGCCCCGCTGATGGCGGCGGCTTTCTTTCCATCGACGGCGTTGTGCGCCCGCATCTTGTTTGCCCCAGCGAGTGCGGGGCGGGCGTGGTTTCGCGCCCTGGCTGCGACCGTCACGTACGGTGGCCTGTTGACGTTGCTGATCCTATTGCGAACCCGAGATATCGACAGTGGTCGTTCTATCGAAATGCTCATCGGCGTCAATGGTCGTACCATTCGGGCCACCATTGACGGCCGAGCCTTCATCGAACCCAACGGGGATGCGGCGGTCGCCACGATCGGTGCGCACAAGATTGTGATCGAGCGGGAGCGGGTCACGATTGATGGCGTGGAACTGCTGAAACTCCGCCCCTCGATTGACTATGTGGAGATCTATCTTAACAGCCAGGGATACTTCGCCATGAACGCAGATCGGGGGGTAGTCGCTACCCAGCAGTTTCCGTCCGCGTCCGCCTCCGCCAATCCCTTTCAGAAGCGGCAGATCGGCGGCGCTACCCGTCTCGATGGACGAGTGGTCCACTACTCCGTCTTTGGCAATTCCGCCATTTCGCCGGAAGGGGACGCGGCGGTGATCACGACCGACGCACACAAGATCGTCGTCGAGAGGGAGCGGGTCACGATGGATGGCGCGGAAGTGGTGAGAGTGTCGCCGACGGCCAAAGAGATCCGCGTCACGCTGACCGAGGACCGGCGATTCAACGTGGAAGATGACGGACACACGGTCATCTCGAAGCAGTTTTCCAAATGACCTCAGGTCGCGGCAATAGCTACGAAAAATGTAAACGTAGCATGAATCCCGGTGTCACCCGCGTCCGCGCGAATTTCAACTGTTCCGGCGCGCCTCCGTTGGCCTCCGCTTGTTCCTGGTCGAGCACCGGGACTTGACCGGTGTGGTGTGTTCGTTAAACACCATACCTCTTATGCATGTCCCGCAAACTGAGGTCATCCTGCGGCACGATGGAGTGGAGCTGGCGCGGGTTCCCCCTTGCGCGGGATGCCCCTGGAAAGCCTGGATCTCGGCAGCTCGCTCGCGACCGATCTCTCTCCCCTGCACGGGATGAAGCTCCACACGCTCCGCCTGTGGCGTTCCGCGGTGGACGATCTCAGCCCGCTCAAAGGCATGCCGCTGACCGACCTCGATATCTTCGAATGCAAGAATGTCCGCGATTTCACGCCATTGGCCGGCCTGCCCTTGCGGCGCTTCAATCCAAGCGGCACCGGTCTGAAGGACTTCACCCTGCTCAACTCTTTCACCCAATTGGAAGAGCTCAGACTCGGGAGGATGCCGATCACCGACCTCGCCCTGTTGAAGAACCTCCCGCTGCAGGTCCTCGATTCCTGGGGCACCAAGATCACCAATATCGAGGCGCTGCGCGGAAAGCCGTTGCGCTTCCTGAATCTGGCTGACACGGGCATCACCGATCTGGAGCCGCTGACCGGCTGCACCACCCTCGAAGAGCTCCTGCTCCCTCCCGCCCTGGGAAAAATCGACTTTCTCCGCAACCTCCCCAACTTGAGACGCCTTTCGCAAAGAGGCCTCGGCAACCCACCTCGCCCGGCCCAGACCCCCGCGGAGTTTTGGCTGGAATACGACGCGCAAAAGGCGGCGGGGAAGAAGTAGGGGCGATAGCTCGGACAGGCGTTTCATACGCGGGGATAGGCGCAATTTAGCCGACATGGCGGTGAAGGACTTTCGGGCAGCCTGCGAAGCCAAGCCGAAGGACGGGGTCTCGACGAGACGCAGGGAAAGCGGCGGATCCAAGCGAGTCGTCCGGCACGGCGTGCCTGCTTCGTGGTCGTGGAATAGGACCTCGTAATCGGTGGAACAACCAGTATACGGTGCCCCGGACCGTAATTGCAGGATGTAGACGAAGGCCACGAGCGGCGCACCGCACCCAGATCTCCGACGGTCAAAAAATTCCCCATAAAAGCAGTTGCCTCCCGCGGCAGCCTGAGGCATTTATCTCGCCCCTCACTTTCGAGATTCCTGAGTAGCTCAGTGGTAGAGCGTCCGACTGTTAATCGGATGGTCGTAGGTTCAAATCCTACCTCAGGAGCCATTCGGCGCGCTTCGCTTGCTTATGGCCTGCAGCCTGCGATATGAATCAGGGAAATGAGACTTCTTGAGGAGGCTTTTTTTCGGCGTCGGAAGGTGTTCGTCACGGAATCTGTCAGCAAAGTTAGATTTTTCCGTCGACGCGTCGCCGTGATCCCCCTAAATCGTGGTCTCACCATGAAAAAACTCGCTCTGCTCAATCTCTTTGCCCTCTGCGTGCTTGGCCTTTCTTCGTCTGCGCTCGCCGAGGACGTGAAAATCACTGGCGTGGCCGCGTGCGCAAAGTGCGTTCTCAGTCTGACCTCCACTTGCCAGAATGCCATCACCGTGACTGGCAAGGACGGGAAAAAGGAAGTGATCTTCGCGGAGCACAATGGCGTGGCGAAGGACTTTCACGACGTCGTCTGCCAAAATTCGGCGAAAGTGAAGGCGGAAGGCACGATTACGGAGAAGAATGGCCAGAAGGTCATTACGCTGACGAAGATCGAAGAAGCGAAGTAGTGGAGGGGGTAATCAGGAATCAGCAGTAGGCAGGCCGCAGCAGGCAGGCTTTCGATTGCGCGCGCCCACGGCCCTCGCGGCTCCGCTTCGGACCGCTGATAACTGTCCTACTGGTGACTGATTACCCTTATTTCACAAACCCCTGCACCTTCAGCCAGTAAAGGCAGTCCGCTGCCCACGGGTGGAGGGTGCCATTCGCCCGGTTTCCTCCGAGGCCCATCCCATGGCTGCCTTTTTGATAGACGTGAAGGTCGAATGGGACGCCCGCTTTGCGCATGGCGGCGGCAAAATCGAGGGAGTTTTCCACCCTGACCGCGGTGTCCTCCCACGTGTGCCAGATGAAGCACGGCGGCGTGTCCTTGGTCACTTGCTTTTCGTTGGAAAGCAGTTCCACGAGTTCCGGCGCCGGGTTTTCGCCGAGCAGATTCTTCTTCGATCCGCCATGAGTATTGGGCCCCATGCTGATGACGGCATAGCAGAGAATGCCGATATCCGGCCGTGAGCTGAAGTGTTCGATGGGATCGGCATCGTCAGCTTTGCCGGCGTCGAAGTGGGTGAGCAGGGTGGAGGCGAGATGCCCGCCAGCGCTGGAACCCATGATGCCGACGCGCTTCGTGTCGATTTTCCATTCGCCGGCTTTGGACCGCGTGAGCCGGACAGCCCGGGCGGCGTCATTGAGCATCGCGGGATGCCGATACCCTTTGGACCCGAGCCGATACTTCAGAACGATGCCGGCCACGCCATGGTCCGCCAGCCACTCCGCGTAACCCGCGCCCTCGTGCGGCGCGAGCCCCCCGTAGCCGCCACCCGGGCAGATGACGATCGCCGCGCCGGTCGCCTTCTCCGGAGCGGGCAGGAACGCCGTGAGGGTCGGGATATCTTGATCCGCAGTCCCAAGCGCTCCAGGTGCGCCGCCTGGCCAGAGCGGAATCGGGGGCAGGGGATCAGCGTGGAGGCTGGCGGTCGTGACGAAGAGGGCAAGAACGAGGGGAGAGATGCGCACTTTTTTAGGTTTCTGGTTACTGGTTTCTAGTTTCTGGGTCAGGACTTCCGCAGCAAGACGGCACGTTGATACGGACGCATTCCTGCGGCGCGGCCTCAACGTTTGTCGCTTCAGATCTCAGGCCGGATTTCCGATTCTATGTTGCCAGTAGCAACCAGAAACCCGGGGCAGGACGGTCGGAAACCAGAAACCCGTGGAAAGATGGTGGGCTACACTTTTTCCGGCACAATATACGGCGCCCGATAAGGCCGGGTCAGCATCTTGTCCGCGGCGGCGTTTTGGATGAAGGTTTCGGTCTTCGGGTCCATCTTCAAGAATTCGCCCATGGTGAGCTTGTCGACGTTCAAATCCACGCCGTTCGCTCCGAGATGGGCGGTCAGGCGTTCGAGGGAATCGAGCGCCTCCTTGTTGCCCTTGACCTTTTCGCGCAGTTCGTCGGGCGTCGCGGCCTTTCCGAGGCGGTAAGAGATGTTGCCGGTGTGGCACAGGGAACTGGAGATGTGACCGTCGATGATCTTGCCGTTCAGGCCGGCGCTGTTCCGGCTGCGCACGCAGGAAATGAAATTCGCGAAGTGGCCTTCCTCCTTCTCGCCTTTCTCGCCTTCGGCTGGTTCGGGCGGCTTCTCACTCGCGGGCAGGGGATTGGATTCCACCATGTCCTTGGCCATCGGCGGCTTGCCGTACTTGCGGACCAGCTTGTCATTGTTGTCGAAGACGGCGGCATTCGCGTAATCGGGCGCCACGACGTAGCCATTTTCATATTGTGCCACGATTCCCACGCTGGCCCCGCGGTACTTGTCCATTTCCTTGGCATCCGACTTTTGCGGCAACCCGCGAACTTCGAAAATCAGCGGCGCGGCCGGGTAATCGTGGAAGACGATCTGCGAATTCGGAGTTTCGCCGTCGTCCTTGTAGCCGAGCCGGCCACCGATGGACCAGACGGTCGGCGAGAGCGCCATTTCGTTGGTGAAGCGGCGGGCCATGTCCATCTGGTGGATGCCCTGGTTGCCGAGATCGCCGTTGCCATAGTTCCAGATCCAGTGCCAGTCGTAGTGGATCTTTGTGCGGTGCGGCGGCACGAGCGGGGCCGGTCCGCTCCACAGATCGTAGTCAATGTTCTCCGGCACGGTGGTATCGGCAGTCACGAGGCCGATGCTCGGGCGGCGCTTGTAGCAGAGTCCGCGCACGCACTTGAGCTTGCCGAGGGGTTCGGTCTTCATCCAACCGATGACATCGGCGATGCCTTTCGCGGAGCGGCTCTGCACGCCCATCTGGACAATGCGGCCGTATTTTTCCGTGGCTTTCACGAGTTGCCGGCCTTCCCACACATTGTGGCACACGGGTTTTTCGACGTAGACGTCCTTGCCGGCCTGGATGCCCCAGATGGCCGCCAGCGAGTGCCAGTGGTTCGGCGTCGCGATCGAGACCACATCCACCTCGCCGCTGTCGTACATTTTCCGCATGTCCTTGTAGGTCTTGACCTCCAGGTTCTTCGCCTGGAGTTGCTTCACGCCCTTGTCCAGGACGTTGCTGTCCACGTCGCACAGGCCCACGATGCGGACGCCTTTCATCCCGAGATAAGCGCTGATATGGGCCTGACCGCGACCGTTGAAGCCGACGATGCCGACGCGGATATCGCTATTGCTCCCCGGGGCCTGGGAGTAGGTGCGGGCAGGCAGCGATAGCGCGGCGCCAGCGAGTGCGGTGCGGGTGAGGAATTTGCGGCGTGTGAGTTGGGTGGACATGGGGTGGATGGTGGTGTGGATGTTGATGAAGTAATCAGTAATCAGTGGGCAGTGATCAGTAAGAGAGCTGTCATTGAACGCGTTGAACGGGCGATGGTTTCAAATGGAGCGTGACCTCCGCGGAAACCAGTGGTGTCAGCCCAGCCGAAGCAAGCATGAGGAGCGGCCAGCGGAGGGGGGAATGCGTCATGTCGGGGGCGATACGGTTCTAGGGGGTGACGGACAGGCGAACGGACAACCTGCGCGGCGGGCTCTTTGTTTGGCGGGAAGTGCGTGGAGTGGCAAGGGATAATGAGTGCTCAGTTCGCAGTTCCCAGTGCTCAGGATTCGATTCCGCGCGTCCCGTGACTGCGAACGGAGCACTGCGAACTGAGCACTTCCGGCCCCACCTCCGCTCACCTTGACGTCACGCGCGATCCCCCGAAGACTGCCCTTTCGACATGAAGCTACCCGCCCTGCTTTTTCCGCTCCTCTGCGCCTCCGCGGCTTCTCTCTTCGCCGAGCCTCCAGCCTTACCCAAGCCACCGATCGTGAATGATACCGCGTTGCGGGTCGAACTGGTCGCGAGTTTCCCCGAGGTCGAGGCCTGCACCACGGTCTGCGGCGCGCCGGACGGCTCGGTCTATGTGGGCAACGATGCCCGCGATGGCCGGCTCAATAGCAGCCAGCCGGTCAATACCATCGTGCGCTTCTCGGGTCTCGGACCCGAACGCAAGCGCACCGTCTTCGCCGATAAGATCTACTCCCCGGCCGGTAGTGCGTGGCATGACGGATGGCTCTACGTCATGCATGATCCGCTGCTCACGCGCTTCAAGGACACCGATGGCGACGGTGTGGCCGACGTGCGCGAGGATCTCATCACCGATCTCGGCCTCCCGCCTTACGAGGGCCTCAATGATCATGTCGTCAGCGGCTTCACGCTGGGCATGGATGGCTTCTTCTACATCAGCGTGGGCGACCGCGGGATCTACCGGGCGAAGAGTGCGAAGGACGGTTCGACGATCACCTTGCAAGGGGGCGGCATCATCCGCTGCCGCGCTGACGGAACGCAGCTCGAGATTTTCTCCAGCGGAACGCGCAACCATTTGCAGGTCAATCTCGACGCCGAGGATAACGCCTTCACCCGTGACAACACCGACGACGGGAACGGCTGGTGGACCCGTGTGACGCACCACATCGAGGGAGGCTACTACGGCTATCCGTATCTCTTCCGCAGTGCGCCGAACTACGGCGTGGTCCGACCCAGCGAGCAGACTCTGAATGCGATCAAGCAGCACGGGGGCACGGTCGATCGGGCGGCGATCATGGCCGACGGTAGGAAAGTCGCCGATGTGGTTTCCGCGGAGGCTGCCGGCAACGCGCAAAAGACCGAGGCGTTTCTCCCCGCCATGGCCGACTTTGGCGGCGGTTCGCCCACGGGAGGCCTGTGCTACCTGAGCGATGGCTTGCCCGAGCAATATCGCGGCCGGCATTTCTTTAGCGAGTGGGGCAAAGGCGGCATCTTCGTGACCGAAGTGGCGCGGGACGGAGCGACCTTCAAGCTCGTCAGCGACACCAAGCTCGTCGAGCCGGAAAAGGGTGGCGACTTCCGCCCAATGCAACTCAGCGTCGCCACCGACGGCTCGCTGTTGATCGCCGATTGGGGATACGGCGGCTGGAAAAGCCCCCGCATCGCGGGCGCCATCTGGCGCGTGAGCTGGCCGGAGGCGAAGATCGCGCCGCGGCTCAAGGACGAGAGCAAGGCGAGCGTGCAGGAACTCATCTCCGCGCTCGCGCATCCGGATCGAGATCAGCGACTGCGAGCGCAAGGTGCATTGGCGTTGCGAGGCGATGCGGTGTTGGCCGCGATCATCGAACAGATGCACAATACCAAGGGCCCGGTGCTGGCACGAGTGCATGCGCTTTGGGCCATGAATGCGCTGGGCGATTCCAAGACGGCCACGGATGCGGCGGGCAAGTCCGAGGGCTTGATTCGTCAACTGCTGGCCGATCCCAATCCGGTGCTGCGGGCGCAGGCCGTCCGGGCGCTCGGGCTGCGCCGTGCGAACGACGCGAGCGCCGATCTGATCAAATTGCTCCACGACGAATCGCCTTTCGTGCGGCGGAGTGTCCTGGAGGCGCTGGGCCGCATGAGCGGAGGGGGGAAGGAAACCACGGGGCCGATGCTGCTCGCCCTCGGTGACAGCGACGCCTGGGTGCGCGCGGCTGCCGGCGCGGCCGTGCGTGCGCGGCTATGGGACACTCGGGCGCGTTTTAGTGGGGGAGGAATTGCCGAGCACATGATCGACGATGTGAAGAAAGGCCTCCATAGTCCGGACACCGAAATTCGAAGCCGCGTCTGGGACGCGGTCGGGGCGGCCTTGAAGCCAAGAACTGTCGGGCGCTTGCGGATCACCAGTGGGCTCGGCGACGAAAGGGTGCGCGCGGAATATCTCGGAGATACGGGCGTTTCCCTGCTCGAGGCGGTCATCCCGGAAACGAAGGCCGCGGACGCCCAAAATCGCCTGCGCGCCGTACTGACGCTCGGGGCGCTCGCCTATCTGGAAACGCCTTACGACGGCCACTGGTGGGGCACTCAGCCAGTGAAGAGCCCACCACCCCCGAGCAACGTGGCCTGGTCGGGCACACCGCAGGCGCTCGCCGCACTCGCATCGGCTCTTGCCGATCCCGATATCGCTGTGCGCATGTCCGCCGCCAAAGCGTTCACCACGTTCACCCTTGGAGGGATGCGCTCCGTCGCATCCCCAGCATCCGCGGGCGGAGGCGGTGGATCCCCTGCGATCCCCGACCTGCAAACCGCCGAGAAAGCCGCCACTGCCGCGTTGCGCGCCCGCCTCACGGGCGAAACCGAACCCGCGATCCGGCGCCAGCTCCTCGAAAGCCTCGGTGTGCAAAAAGATCCCAAGGCGATGGACGTCTTCCGCCAGATCGCCCTCGACGAAAAGGCCGATCCCGACTTCCGCGAGACGGCCATCGCCGCCGTGGCGAACATCGGCGGTGACGCCGCGAAGCAGACCATCGCGCAGCTTGCCGCCGCGACTCTGTCTCCAGCCGCCACGCGCAAGATCATCACCGCGGCCGGCGACCTGAAAGTCCTCGAGGCAGCCCCGCTGCTCATCGCACACCTCAAGGATGCGGACGCGGGCAACCGCGAATTCTCGGCGCGGTCGCTCCAGCAGCTCGGGCCGAAGTCCAACGCCGGCCCCGCCTTGATCGAGGCGCTGGCCGACAAGGATGGCAAGGTGGTCGCCGCGGCGGTGGATGCGCTCGGCAGCTTCCGCGACAAAGCCGCGTTGCCCGCGATCATCGCGCTCTTGGAAAAGAAAAAAGCGCTCCGGGAGACCACTGGCGCCCTGGCCAATATGCCCGACGAAAGCGCCATCCCCGTGCTCGTGGAGACCTTGCGCGACAAGAACACCACCTTCCGCCGCAGTGCCATCAAGGCACTCAAGTCCATGCGCGAAAAGGCCTGGCCCCAGGTCGAGGCGCTCCTCGCCAGCGGACGAGTCCCCGAGGAACTCGTGCCGGAGATTCGCAACGCCTTCGACAGCGGCGCGATCACGAAATGGAAGATGGCCGGCGTTTTCGAAAACGTCTGGGACGCCGTGCACCCGCCCGAAAAGGACGCTCTCGAAGCTGGAGCGGCGGTCCATGACCGTGGGACTCCTCCGGGCGGAGGTGGCGCCCTGGCAACTCCCGCCCCGTTTCTGACCAAGAAGTATCACAACGCCGAAGGCAAAGACGTGGGCTGGATCGACGTGACTGCCGACGCCGACGCCGGCCGTGTGGATCTCGAAAAGGTCTTCAAGACCAACGCGATGGTCTGCGCCTATGCGTTTACCGAAATCGACGCGCCGGAAGCCGCGGACGGCAAGCTTTTCACCAGCGCCGATGACGAAATCGCCGTCTGGCTCAATGGCCAGAAGATTCTCGATCTGCCCGGCTCACATGGCTACGAAGCCGATAAGAATGAAACGCCGGTGCATTTCCACGCGGGCAAAAACCAACTCTTTCTCAAGATCGGCAATAAGGCCGCCTCCTGGGTCTTCCACGCGCGCATCCCCGGATTCGACAACGGCAAGTTCATCAAATCCAAGGAGCCGCTGCCCGACGAGAAGCAGCGCCTCTTCGCCCTCGCCACGAAGCCCGACGGATCCTATGCCAACGCGGGCAACCCGAAGAATGGGGAGAAGCTCTTTTTTGATCAGACCGGCCCACTCGGAGCCATTTGCGCGACCTGCCACGCGATCAATGGCAAGGGCGGCCAGGTCGGTCCCGACCTGAGCGCAATCGCGGCCAACTACAAGCGCCCGGACCTGATCACGAGCATCCACGAACCGAGCAAGACCATCGCACTGGGTTTTGAGCAATTCCTGGTCGAGACGAAGGGCGGCGAAACGGTAGCCGGTGCGCTCCGCCAGGAGACCGCCGAAACGCTCACGATCACCGGCGTCGACGCTGTGGCCCACGTGATCAAGAAGGCCGACGTAAAAACCAGGACCGCCATCCCCATCTCGCTCATGCCCCAAGGCCTGACCCTCAGCCTGAAGGCGCAGGACTTCGTCGACCTCATCGCTTACCTGGAGACGCTGAAAGGGAAGTGAGGGTAGATGACGCGGGGCGAGGTGCATCATTGGCAGCGGATTGACCTCGGAAGGGAGAAGCAGGCACACGCGGTTCGCGTGGGCTGTCATACAACTTCACGGATTTGGCACTACTACCCGTAGCCATCCTCCCATGAACGCCTCCGGTATTCGCCTCTCTCACGCCATGCGTTTTCGAGTTTTCCTTCATGGTGCGCTCGCCAGTGCCACCTTGCTCGCCCTCGACTCACGGGGCGAAGACAAGTTCGTCAAAGGTCCGATGAAAGATCCGAAGGGAGACATGACTGGGAAGACGGAAAAAATGGAGAAGATGCCCGCTTTCGATCCTCTCGCGCCGGGGAAAAATTCGGCGCCCAAGTTGGCCGAGGAAGCGCGGCCGCCGCGTGATTTCATCAGCGTCGCCGCGCAGATCGACCGGCGGGCGGAGGCTGCGCTCGCCAAGGCCGTGCTTCCCATGTCGCCTCAGGCGGATGATGCGGAGTTTCTCCGGCGGGTGACGCTCGACATCATCGGACGGGTGCCCACGGTGGACGAGGCATCGATCTTTCTCGCCAGCAACGAACCGCAGAAGCGCGCCCGCTGGATCGACAGCCTCCTTGCCGCACCCTCATACGGAGAACATTTTGCGACGATCTGGCGTGAGTTGATGCTGCCGCGCGACAACGGGGTGAAAGGCGGGCGCGACGAGTTCATTCCCTGGCTCGGTGAACAGTTTTCCCGCAACCGCGGATGGGATCGCATCGTCGCGGACATGCTGACGGTGGAAGGGAAAATTCGGGACCTCCCCCAATCGGGTTTCATCATGGCGAATAGTGAGAACTTCGAGCCGCAACCCGCATTGCTCGCCGATGCCACGGGACGCCTTTTCTGGGGCGTGCAACTCCGCTGCGCGGAGTGCCATAATCATCCCTTTGCCCATTGGACGCAGCAGGACTTCTGGGGGACCGCAGCCTTTTTCAGCCGGCTGCGCAAAGGATCGACCGACGGGAAGAATCCCGCGGCCTGGACATTCACGGAAGCGGCGCCTGACCCGGCGGCGACGCCGGTGGATCCGGTCGCTGCAATTGCTGTCGCAGCGCCTGGAGTTGCGGGGCCAGCCATCGTCATACCCGTGGCTGCGGGCAAGGTCGCCGGAAAAGTGGTGAAGGCCAAATTTTTAGGAGGGCAGGAGACCGGCTGGAAAGATGACGGCCCTTTCCGCGAGCGCTTTGCTCAGTGGGCCGTTAGCGGGCAGAATCCCTGGTTTGCCACCAACACCGCGAACCGGCTCTGGGCGCACTTCTTCAATCGAGGACTCGTGATGCCGATGGATGGATTCAACGATCAAAATCCGGCGTCGCACCCGGAGGTGCTGGAGTTGTTGCGGAAGGAGTTGGTCGATTCGGGTTTCGACCTCAAGCACGTCATCCGATGCATCTGCAACAGCCTCGCCTACCAGCGCAGCAGCCGGGTGGTGGCCGGCAACGAGCGTGATGAGAAATTGCTGAGCCACCACCTCGTGAAAGTGATGCGCCCGGAGGTCTTGTACAACTCGCTCAGCGCGGCGCTGCAGCAGCCCGGCCACAAAGGCCCGGCGGGAACGCCTGGCTTTGAGAAGGCGCAGCCTCTGAACGGGGTGCCGAGGGACGAGTTCGTGCGCTTCTTCGGCTCCCGCCCGGATGAAAATTCCGGGAGCATGGTCAACCAGGGCATTCCGCAATTCCTGCGCATGATGAACAGCCCGCTCCTGAATGCCACCGAAATGACCGGCGCCCGCTTTGCCAAATCCGACGGCAAGACCGAAGGGATGACCGATGCCATTTACCTGGCGGCCTACTCGCGCCGGCCGAGCGATGAAGAGCGCCGGCTGTCCCAGGAGTTTCTCGCCTCGTCCGAGGCCGGTCACGATCCCTCCATCGGGCTGCTCTGGACGCTGCTCAATAGCTCCGAATTCGTGACCAACCACTGAACGGTTTCCCCTACTTACGCCATGTATCTTCCTACCCGATTTCCCAAGAATCATCCGAGTCGTCGTGAACTTCTGCAGATGCTCGCGGCCGGCGTCGGCGGCGCGTCGCTCTCCGGCTGGCTGGCGCCTCTGGCGGCTGCGGCCCAGCAGCAGGCGCGTGCGCCGCGGGCCAGGTCCTGCATCCTGCTCTGGATGGACGGTGGTCCCAGCCACGTGGATACCTTCGATCCGAAACCCTCCGCGGGCGCAGACATCCACGGCGATCTCGGCGCGATCGGAACTTCCGTGGCCGGAATCCAGATCAGCGAAAAGTTCCCTCAACTGGCGAAACTCATGCAGCATGGCGCGATCATCCGCAGCATGAGCACGGCGGAAGCGGACCATGGCCGGGCTCGCGTTTACATGCACACCGGCTATCGTCCGGGGGCTGGCGGCATTACGTATCCCGGGCTCGGTTCGACGGTATCCGCGGAGCTGGCCCGGTCCGATTCACCGTTGCCAAATTTTGTGGTGACGGGCACGCCGCTGAACAAACACGACGTCATTCGGGACCCCGGGTATCGCGGGCCGCGGCATCAACCACTCGTGCTCACAGACTTGAGCCAGGGTCTGGAGTACGCGACGCCCGCGAGCGGGCAGCAGGAGTTCGACCGCCGGACGCGCCTGCTCGGCACGCTGGAAGAGCGTTTCGCTCGCACGACCCAGGCGCCTGCCGCGCTGGCTCACCAGGCGGGTCTCACGGGCGCGTTGCAGCTCATGCGCTCCGACCGCCGCGATTGCTTCGACCTTTCCCGCGAACCGGCCGATTCCCGCAGCCGGTATGGCGAGACGGACTTCGGCCGTGGCTGCCTGCTGGCGCGCCGGCTCGTGGAGGCGGGGATCGGTTTTGTCGAGGTCTACCTGGCGAACTGGGATTCGCATGGGCGCGCCGTGGCGGAGAAGACGCGCGATCTTATGACGCAGGTCGACCTCGGCATGTCGGCGCTCGTCACCGATCTGCAAAGCCGGGGGCTCCTCGAGAGCACTCTCATCATTTGGATGGGTGAGTTTGGCCGCACTCCGCGCATCAATAACGAAGGAGGGCGCGATCATTTTTCGCGGGCCTGGTCCACGGTGATGTTTGGCGGCGGCATCCGGGGCGGCCAGGTCATCGGCTCGACGGATGCGACGGGCAACGAAGTGAAGGATCGGCCGGTGTCGGTCGTGGATTTCATGGCAACGACGTGCCACCTGCTGGGCATCGATTACAAAAAGGAGGTCGACACTCCCGCCGGCCGGCCGGTGCGCATCGTCGACAAGGGCGAACGCCTGATCAGCGAGCTGCTCGCCTAGCCCGCGAGCGATGGAAAACTATCCTCCGAGAAAGCGCAATTAACCCTAATCTGGAAATGCATGGCTTCGCCCACCGAGCTGATCGACCAGGTTTCTGCCTTCCACGCAGACGCTTTTGGTTGGGCAGTGGCGTGCAGCGGCGGGGATGCGCATTCGGCAGCGGACACGCTCCAGGAATGTTACGTCAAGGTGGCCACAGGCCGCGCAAAATTTGCCGGCAGATCCTCGCTGAAGACGTGGTGGCTGGCGGTGATCCGCCTGACCGCGCTCGAACAGCATCGAGGAAAGCAGCGCTGGCAGCGGAGAGTGGATGCTTTTCGCGATTGGCTGACGCTGTTTGGCCGGGAATCGCCAGAACCGCCCGAGCATGCGTTCCCGGCGCCCGATCCCGTTCAGCTCTTGGCGGCGCTCGCTCACCTTCCGGCCCGGCAGGCCGAGATTCTACGACTCCGCTTTCAGCACGACCTGAGCGTGAGCGAGGCGGCTGCGGTGATGGGTGTGTCGGTGGGATCGGCGCGCCAACATTACGAACGCGCCAAAAAGAAACTCCGTATCTTGCTGATAGGCAACTTGCGCGAACCCCTTTGTGACCATGCCACGTGACGACGAACCAAATTTGCAAGCGGCCTTCGCGGAATTGCACCGTAGGGAGCGGGCGGCGGCGCCGCCTTTGAGCGCAATGCGGCAGCGCGCGATCAATCAAGCCGGTGACCGGCGGTTTTCCGCCAGAAGCGCGACCGGGCTGCCATGGCTCGCGGGTGCGTCGGCAGCCATATGCGTCGCGACGGTCGCGCTCTGGTGGAGCGGTCGAGTGCCGGTGTCAACCCCTGCGAACACGCTCGAAGTCGCTTCGGCGCAACGCGTGGAACAGTTGCTGACCTCGATCGAGCAACACTTCGAGTTCGACGAAGTGATTTCCTCTTCCTCTTACCCCACCGACGCGCTGCTCACTCAGGCGGGCGTCGATCTGTCACCATGAAACTCCACTGCGTCCCAGCGCTCCTCGTTGCCATCGGTGCGGTGAGTCTTTCCAGTCTGCCCTCGGCCGCCGAGGAGCCCACGCGCGACTCCGCCGCCGGCAAGCCGGTATTTGTCCCGTTCGATTTCTATCCCCGGCACCGGGAGGAACTCGGCCTGACTGACGAGCAAGTGCGTGAAATGCAACGCCTCGCGGACCAGATGCGCGACTCCGCTCTCACTCTCGACGAAGAAAGGCGCGAGCGCACCAGGGCGCTTCAACAAGCGATGGCTCAGGATCCCATCGATCCCGCGAAAGCGATGGAGCTGTTCCAAAGCGTCTTGAAAGCGGAGAACGAAATGAAGGCGCTCCAGTTCCGCAACGGGCTTGCGATGCGCAGTTTGCTGACTCCCCCGCAGATCGCAAAGTTGCTGCCGCTGGTGACGAAAGATAAGGCATCCGGCATTGCGGCAACGTCCGGGGTCCTGGACGAGAAACTCCAGCAACTGCGGGCCGAAATCCGCGAGCGCTCGGTGGCGGGCGAACCCTCGTCGGATGTCGTGGCCAGAGTCGAGGAAATCGAGCGCGCGGCGGCGCAGGGCCGTGTGGCGGAGGCCAGAGCCCAAATCGACGCCCTGCTGCGCGAGCTACGGAGCGGAGCGGGCTCCGGCGCGCTGGCCGACGTCAAGCGCCCGGGCAAAATGCTGCTTCCGAAATACGAGGAGGCGCGTTCGATCTCTGGCGAGGACTTAAAGAAAAAGATGCGCGCGATCGGCGACGCTGCGAAACGGACTGACAATCCGAAACTACGTGTGCGCTTCGAAAGCGCGCTCCGGAGCCTGCAGGAAGC
Source organism: Chthoniobacterales bacterium (assembly GCA_038228205.1). Taxonomy (GTDB): domain Bacteria; phylum Verrucomicrobiota; class Verrucomicrobiia; order Chthoniobacterales; family Chthoniobacteraceae; genus Chthoniobacter. The sequence goes on along the minus strand of JBBRPL010000009.1, from coordinate 4,014 downwards.
AGCGGACTCGGGCGATCAAGGTGCGATCGAGAAAATCATCAAATCCGTCGAGCCCGCACTCCAGGACTCGATTGGGGAGATCAAGGGTAAGGAATAGCGAACAGTGGGAAGTCATTGTGATACAGGCGGATGACAGAAGGTCAGGCCGGCGTTGGATTCGATGATCACTTCTCCATTTCTGTTGAGATGCTTCGCCATCACTGCTCCACGAGATAGTAGACCGTATCGGCCTTCAGCTTGATCTCCGCGGCGGTCCCGGCTTCGCCCTTGCGATAGCCGTTGAAATCGAGCGCGGTGACTTTCAGTTGGGCCGCATCGGCGCGCTTGAATTTGACGACGCCCGACAGATTTTTCACCAGCCACGGGTCGCGGCCGATCTCGACGATGCGCTGGAGGCCGTTCCCCGCCTGCCCTGAGCCTGCCGATTGAGCCGGCTCGGCGTGGAACTGGCTGGCCTTATCCTCCGACATGACCTGAAGCAGGATTTTGCCCGAGGTCGCCAGGGGCTTTCCATCGAGGCTGACCGCGATGATATGGCCGAGATCGAGATCGCTGGAGATGGAAAGATCCGCCGTCCCGGTCGGGCCAGCCGCCTGCAGATCGCCACTGATTCCCTGGGCGGCGGGGGCGTTGATGGTGAGGATGCCTTTGCTGTAGTCCAGCAGGAGTTGCCTGGTGCTGCTGGTGACCGTTTGCGCGGATCGATTGATGAAGGGAGCGAGATCGACGAGCTTAGCGGGGCCGCCGGTTTCGGAGAAACGCACGTCCGCGCGGCCGGCGTAGTGCACCAGCGGATCGATCACGCTGTCGGGCTTGAGCGTCGTGCCGGTGGGAATGGCCTTGAGGCCCAGGGCATCGAGCGCGGCGTTCTGCGGCAGCGGCGTGCCTTTGAGGTTCTCGATGTCCGCAATTTTCAGATCCAGGTCCACCAGCACCTCGCCGGTGGCGACCAGTCCCTGGCGGAAAATGAGAGCGGCGGCAGGGAACTGTCCCATCGAATCCGGGGCCATCAGCGTCCAGGGTTGCATGAAAAATCCGGGCTTGGCCGACCAATGGTTGGTATCCATCGCGAAATGCGCGAAGCCGCCGCTGTCCTGCAGCGCGCCGTAGCAGGCAAAGTAGAGCGGCGCCTCCGATCGATAGCGATTGGGCCGCTCGATGGATGTCTCGGAAATGAAGGACGGCTTGTTATCGTAATGCGGATCCATCACCGGGTGGGAAAAGAGCTTGGGCCTGTCCGGCGCCTCGGCGTCGAAACGAAGGGTGCTGCGATCATAATAGGTCTGATTGTTCATCACCGCCCACCCCTGGTTCGGGCCCTTGCGATCGCAATCGAAGTAGCCGTGACGGTCGATATAGTCGGCGACGACGTTCGTGTACTTGTCGATGGGGCCAAGGTACTGCGGGTCGGCGGTGGTCCACCCGGACGTGCAGATGACGCCCTTGAAGCCGGTGGTGCGGAAGTAGCCGATCATCTGCTGATAAAATTGCCGCTGCAATTCGGCCAGGAAAGTGACGCCATCCTTATCGCGTTCCGCTCGCTCGTGAAAGACGTTCCAGTAGTTGCGGAAACCCATCCGGCCCTCCGCCGGGTTATCGCGCGGATCGGGTCGGCCTTTCCAATGAGTGGCGGCCGCGTCGATGGATCCGTATTTTTTGATCAACCAGTCGCCGTAGAGCTTCTCCACCTTCTGCATCTGCGGCTCGGGGATGGGGCCTTTGGAAAAGGACCACCAAAACATCCCGTCCTCATTCTGCATTTCCAGGCCGGCGACAGCAGGGTTGTCGATGAGGCGCTTGCCGCTGACTTTACCGGGCGTCGTGAGCAAGGCCGTCCACCAGGACTGGTACTTTTTCTGAAATTCCGGATTGAAAAAGAGCACTTCGATCGGGCTCGTCTTGCCATCGTATCCGAACAGGATCGGGTCATCCGGCTTGGGGGACAGCATGTTGAACCAGTAGATGGAAAAGATCGTGTAGATGCCCTCGGCCTCGTGCGTCTCGACGAGGTCGATCATCTGCTGCACGCGGGCTGGCTCGATCTCTCCATATTTGTCGTAGATCGACGTGAGCACGCGCACGCAGTTGACGCCGTGCTTGGCCAGCATGCGCGCCGCAGCGGCCATCGACTGGCGATCGTCACCTTTCTGCGGCCCTGCGTTCACGCCCCAGAAGCGCTCGGTCTTTCCGGTGCTCGAGTGAACGAAATGCCCATCGCGCGCCGCGATGAAGCCGCCTGCACCCGCCACGGATTCATTGAGCGAACGCAAATCAAGACCCGCATCGGGAGTGAAAGGATCGGCCGGCGGGGCAAAGGCAAACCAGCCTCCGGCCGCCGGGGCCGGCTTGGTGACTTCGCCCGGTTTGCTGATCCCGTGCGGTTCGAAAGGCTCATTGGCCAGCACGAAACAATCGAGCATGCCATGGTTGTTATTGGCGCTTTGCATGCGGAAGACGATCGCATTGCCCCCCTGCCGCAAGGTGACGTGCCCGACGTGGACCCAGGCGAGGAAACGCAGATCGGGCTTGCCATCGGCGGCAATGTTGACGTTCTCGCGCGGATCGTGGGCCAGATCGATCTCAGCCGCCGGTGCGTCGTTCAGTCGAAAGGAAAGTTTGGCGCCCTGCGGATTGGCTCGCACCCAGAATTCATATTCTCCCGCCGCAGGCGCCGCGATGGAATATTCGATCTCACCCGGCTGAGCGCCCCAGTTGGTAATGAAATCGCCGCCCGAAAGCTCGCTCTTGTTCACCTTGTCGTACCAGAACGGCATGCGTTTGACGCTGGCCTTGACGGGAGCCTCACCCTCCATCCAAATCACGGCGGCGTTTGCAGCCAGACAGGTGGCAAAAACTGCGGCGAGCGCGATGAGCGGACACAGGCATCGGAAGGGGGAGCGGTTCATAGGGGAGAGAGCCAGCGTATGGCGCGCAACGGGAAGGGCAATACCTCAGCAACGCGATCAAGACCTGGCCAGCCCACGGCAGCGTTGAACCTGCGCGTCGCACCGATGCCCAACAGAGCCAACTCAGTTCATGGCTATTTGATGCAGCGCATGGAGCGGGGATGAGGAGAGGCCACTGCCTCGGGGCGAGTGGCGTACTCGCCAAGTGTGCGTCGACCTGTTAACGACTGGCGCGCCGTGCTAATTCCCGAGACTGAGATCATCGTCCGCAAAGATGGCGTGGAGCTGCTGCGCAAGACCGTCCGGCCCGGTGACTATGTGATCGGACGGGAGCCGGCGTGCGAGGTGCAGGTGGAGGCCGAACTGGTTTCGCGGCGGCATGCGCAGATCACGGTGAATTTCGATCATGTCCTCATCGAGGACCTCGGGAGCAGCCATGGCACATTCGTCAATGGCAAGGCCGTGACCGAGCCGACGCGGCTGTGGCCCAACCAGAAAATCCAGATCGGCGCCGCGACGGTCGAGCTGCGCCGGGTCAAGGCCGCGCCGTCACCGGATGCCACCCTGGCTCCGCAGACGGCCGCAGTGCAGGAACTCCTGCCGGAGGAATTTCTGCGCGAGAGGAAATACGACATCGGGGCGGTGGTGGCACAGGGCGGGATGGGCGCGATCCTCGACGCGATGGATGCGACGACCGAGCGCCGGGTGGCCATGAAGGTGATGCTCGACGGCTCCAGCCCGGCGGATCTCGGGCGCTTCGTCTCCGAAGCGCGGGTGACCGCGCAGCTCGAACACCCGAGCATCGTCCCGATTTACGAGCTGAGTGTGGACGAGAACGGGCAGCCCTTTTACACGATGAAAATGGTGCGCGGCATCACGCTGCGCAAAGTGCTGGAACTCCTGGCCGAGTGCGAACCGGAGACGGTGCGGAAATATCCGCTCACCGCCCTGCTGACGCTTTTTCAGAAAGTCTGCGACGCCTTCGCCTTCGCCCACTTCAAGGGAGTGCTTCACCGCGACCTAATGCGGGAGTATATTATGCTGTATGTCTTCGGCTTGGTGCTGGTGATGGACTGGGGACTGGCAAAGCGGCTCGGAGGGACGCGCT